>CAYSSO010000007.1:13438-47214 GCA_964433875.1 uncultured Mesoaciditoga sp. | reverse complement strand
TGATGGCCGTCTCAGTCATAAGGGTACTTGGAAAATCAAAGGTTGAGGGTATAGGAATAAAATGGCCAAATGATATTTATTACAATCATAAAAAACTCGGTGGAATTTTGACAGAAATGATCCATCACGGATCAAAAAGAATGGTCATAGTGGGAGTTGGGATGAATGTCAACAACGATCCTCCAGCCGAGGTCGAGAATGCGGTCTCTTTGAGGCAAATTACAGGCAAAGAATGGGAACTTTCTCGTTTGCTCAAAAGAATTTATTCTGAATCGATAATCCTTCACAATTACATAACTAAGGGTCAAAGGAATTTGATAACTAATCTCTGGAGAAATTACATCATTTTCAAAAAAGGCACAAAGGTTAAGTTGACATATCCTTCTGGAATACAGATAGGCACTGTTGTCAACGTCTTTTCAGATTACCTCGTCGTTGAAAGAAATGGGATAAAAGAAAGAGTTAAGCCGTCGGAGGTAGATTTTATTGAAAACTCACAGCAATTTTAAAGACTTGGCGATCGCAGTGTACGATTCTCCCATAGGCAGAATCAAAATATCCGCATCGAATGGGAGGATCTTTGAAATTGATTTCACAGACTCAGATCTAATTACAGATCCGGATCTTGAATACTTCACATCTCAACTTGACGAATATTTTTATGGAAATAGGAAAGATTTTTCGGTCAAGTACGATCTGCGCGGCAGCGATTTTCAAAAGAGAGTATACAAAATCGTATCGCAGATCCCATTTGGTCAGGTTATGACTTATTCGGATATTGCAAAGATGATCGGAAACAAATATTTGTCGAGAAGCGTTGGAAATGCGCTAAGCGTAAACCCTTTGATACTCGTAATACCGTGCCACAGAGTCGTCCGTACCGACGGGATCGGCAGTTATTCGGGAGGAGTATGGAAGAAAAGATGGCTTCTATCCCACGAATCGGCAAAGTTTAAGTAAAAGTCAAACTAATCCGGAACGAATTCTTTTATTCTTTTTAATGCCTCGAGTGGATCTTCGGCTGAAAAAGCGTAATTTCCCGTCACGATTATATCGACTCCGGATTTTATGACAGACTTGAATGTCTCTTCGTTTATTCCACCGTCGACCTCTATCTCAAAAGTCAATCCCAATTCTTTTCTCATCTCATCGAGAGACCTTATTTTGTTAAGAGTGTTTGGAATGAATTTCTGGCCTCCAAAGCCCGGATTGACGCTCATTACGAGCACGCCGTCTATATCCATTATTACGTCTTTGATCAGTTCAACGATCGTATGGGGATTTATCGCCACAAAGGCTTTTCTGTCATGATCTTTGATTTTATTTATCAACCTGTTAAGATGGCGGGTTGATTCGTAATGCACCGAGACGATCTCGGATATCTCGCAAAAATCATCGACGAACATCTCTGGATTTTCGATCATCAAATGCGTGTCTATAGGTACTTTTGTGGCTCTTTTTATGGCCTCCCCAATTATCAGACCATAGGTTATGTTTGGCACGAAATGTCCGTCCATAACATCTAAATGTATGTAATCAGATAAAGGTTCTACTTTTTTTATCTCTTCGCCGAGTTTCGTGAAATCCGCAGAAAGTACAGATGGAGATAATTTAACGTTTCTTTTCAAATTTATCCTCCTTTTTGTCTCTTACTTCGGGAAGTATCGAAAGGTAATTTTCGTAACGGCTCTTTGGTATCATACTGTTATCAACCAACTCTTTGACATGACAGCCCGGTTCGAGATCGTGAACGCAATCATCAAAAAGGCATTTATTTGAGGCTTTGAATATCTCAGGAAAGAGCCTTTGAACCTCTTCGACCTTTAAATCATCGAACTCAACCGTTGTAAAGCCAGGCGTATCGAGCACGAAACCTCCACCATCTATTTTTAGCAAAGAAACGGCCGTTGTGGTATGCTTTCCAAAGTTTGTTTTAGAAAGACTGCCGGTTTTCAAATTTGAACTCAAAAGTGAGTTTATTATCGAAGATTTTCCAACTCCAGAAGGACCCGCAAAGACCGAGATCTTGTTTTTTAAATTTTCTCTGAGATCTTCTATGCCGGTCCCAAGGTATGCGCTAACGGTAAATACCCTATATACTTCGTAAATTTTTTTGAACTCTTCTATCTTTGATCTTTCAGTTATGTCTATTTTATTCAAAACGATCAGAATATCCGTAAGTGTTTTGGATATATTTGCCACCGTTCTATCTACAATGGATAAGGGTACCATCGGCGTCGAGATCGAAAATACGGCAACAGCCTGATCAACATTTGAAACTCTGGGCCTTTCGAGCACACTGCGCCTTGGCAAGATCGACTCGACCCTTCCCCTATCTCCTTCCATTATGTATTCAACTCTGTCTCCAACGAGAGGCTTGGTACCGGTTATTTTAAACCTCCCTCTCAGAGAACAAAGGATTTCTTTTCCATCTGATTCATCGACAACGGTAACAAAGCCAGAATTGAATGATATTATAATTCCATGTTTCAAAGCGTCCTTCTCCTTAACTGGCCGCACGCCGCATCTATGTCTGAACCTTTTTCTGCTCTTAAGACTGCCTCAACTCCATTTTCTTTGAGAAATTTTTCAAATTCGCTCGCCCTCTGCTCTGTCGATTTTAAAAAGCCCGATCCCGTGTCATTGTATCTTATAAGATTAACGTTGCATTTTATATCTTCGAGAAGTTTTACGAGATTCTTAGCATCTTCTATTGTGTCATTGAAGTGGTCAAAAAGTATGTATTCAAAGGTTACACGTCTATTTTTTATCCGCTGGTATTCCTTTACGCTATCGATGAGTGATTTGAGGTTGTACTTTTTATTTATGGGCATGATTGAAGATCTTTTCTCGTCTGTGGGAGCATGCAAAGAGATCGAGAGCACTATATCGAGAGGTTCATTTGATATCTTTATTATTCCATCGACTATCCCAGCAGTCGAGACCGAAACCCTTCTTTGGCTTATTTTGAAAGCCTTTGGATCAGTTATAACCCTTATGACCCTCATAACTTCATCGTAATTGAGCATAGGCTCTCCCATGCCCATGAAAACTATGTTGTTTATCTTTTCATTCTCCTCGATTTCCATTCCGAGGATCTGGCCGATTATCTCTCCAGATGTAAGATTTCTGATATATCCAGACATACCGGTGGCGCAAAAGGCGCAGTTCAAAGGACACCCTACCTGAGAAGATATACATCCGCTTGTCCTATCGGGATACCTCAAAATAACGGATTCGACTGTATTTCCATCTCTATACTTCCACAAAAATTTGACAGTTCCGTCTGCAGACTTTGATTTTTTTACAAGTTCGGGCAGATCTATCGAAAATTTCAAACTCAAAGATTCTCTTAATGATTTTGAGATATTCGTCATCGCCGCAAATGAGATAATGTGCTTTTGATATATCCAATCAAAGATCTGGGTGGCCCTGTAAGATTCAAGGCCTTCAGATTCCAATTTGTTTTTTAATCCGTTAAAATCGTAATCGAGGATATTTTCCATCTTTTAACCTTCCTTGATTATCTTTGAAATATAAAAACCTTCCATCCATTTCAAAAGTTGGACTCCAAAGCCGTTAAAGTCAAAATCAAAAATTCCATCAAAAGGATCTACACATCTTCCCTTATGTGTGGACAGAAACTTTTCGATCACACCATCTGTTTCCTCTTTCGTTACAGTACAGACCGAATAAACCAAAGTTCCACCGCTCGAAAGGTTGTCCCACAATCTGTCTATCATCTTTAACTGCATTTCTGATTTTGTTTCTATGTCCCTTTCTGTTATCCTCAAAAGCAAATCTGGATGTTTCCCTATCGTTCCAAGTGCCGTGCACGGTGCATCAACAAGTATTTTATCAAATTTTTCGTCTATCTCATCATTTAAAATGTCTAAACTCATTATTTTTGAAGGAATCTTTCGCAATCTTTTGAAATTATCCATCGCGATCGAAGTCTTGGATCTACTCAGATCGTTGTAAAAGATCAAAGAATCGGGCTCTATTTGAATAAGGTGAGTTGTCTTCGTCCCCACTCCTCCAAAAGCATCGAGAATCCTTTCCTTTTTTTGAGGATTGACCGCTATACCAACGAGTTGCGAGGACTCATCTTGAAATGTGAAATCACCATTTTCGAATTGTTTAAAGGTGTTAAGATCAACTCCGTCCGGACATTTGATCCCCCACGGGGAAAAATTCATCGGATATGCTTCCATACCGTTTGAACTAAGATCTCTTATTATCTCCTCCCGCCCTTCATTGACAGCCCTCAAGGAGATCTCGTGCGATTCTATGCTCTTCAAGAACATATCGAAATTTTTGCCAAACTGAGATTTTAACCTGTCATAAAGCCATTGAGGAAGTCCCGTGCCAAGATCGATTTCATTCGCCACCTCGGATACCTTCCTTAGAATTGCGTTGACAAGGCCTTTGAATTTAGGAGGTGAAATCTTTGTGTATTCGTTGACAACGGCGTAAGATGGCGTCTTCATCTCTATCAATTCGTAAGTGCCCATTATGAGTATGGTTTTAACGTACTGTGGGGTGCTTTTGGGATTCTTCAGGAAAAGATCGATCTGTTTGTTTAACTCAAAGTAATATCTTAGAGTGCCATATACGATCTTCCTTATGAATGCTCTGTCCTTGTCCTTGAATTTTACAGTCTTTTCCCATGAAGTTCTTGAGATAAAAAAATTCGAGATCCCTTCTTTCAGGATCTCAAGCGCTACAATTCGAGAATTCATCTTCTTACCATATTCGATATGAGTATAAGTCTGAGCAATTGCAATGCGGCCATAGCAACGCTCGCAACGTATGTCATGGCGGCGGCATTAAGAACCTTCCTTGCCATCGATACCTCTCCTTCGGGAATTGCCATAACGTTTTTTAGCATGACAAGAGCCCTGTGCGAGGCGTCGAGTTCAACCGGAAGCGTTACAAGCGTGAATATCACAAAGAAACTGAACAGAATGATTCCTATCTGCATCAAAAACTGACTGTAGAATATAAGACCAAGAAAAAATATTATCCACGAAAGGCTTGATCCTATATTCGCTGTTGGTACTATTGCGTCTCTAAGTATCAACGGTACGTAATGATGGGCATGCTGGACAGCGTGGCCCGTTTCATGCGCTACAACGCCAAGTGCCGCGATTGAATCGCTCGAATAAGTTACGTCGGACAACCTTATAACCTTGGATCTCGGATCGTAATGATCCGTAAGTTGGCCCGGCGTTCTTTCAATTTTTATATCGTAAAGGCCATTGGCATCAAGTAACATACGTGCAAGTTTTGATCCTGTTACATTTGCAGAGGATCTCACCTGAGAATATTTTCTGAACGTTGATGTAACCTTAACCTGTGCCCACACAGCGAGAATTATGGCTGGAATCAAAAGTACCATTGAAGCAAACCACAAAATCATATTTTCACCTCACAGTTATTATACAACTTTTACATGATATTTAGAACGTATGCCAAACAGGGCAGACTTTTATGTCTTACCTATAGCTAATTCTTTTGATTTTGTTTAGATTACTTTGCAAGTCCTTTTATTATTATAAGTTCGATGGTATCCGGAGACATCTGTCCTTCCGGCAGAAGAGCAGAGGATCCGACTATATCCGTTATGGCACGCGCATATTCCTTTGAATTGGTGTCGATCTCGGTGGAAAGCACATCGGCCACCCTGTTCACAAAGCCATCGTACTCGGTTTTGATATGTTCCCAACTCGATCCGGTCTCAGAATAAAAGCGCGTTTTTTCTCTTTCTATAAGTCTAAGAGATTGTCTATCATTTCTTAGGAAGTCTATATACGCTCTTAGGAAGGCCTTTGCCTTTCTGACATATTTATTGTCATCTTCGGATATTCCAAAAACCTTATCTTCGAGTTTGCGAAAGGCCTCATCCCATGTGGCCTTAAAAAGTTCTTCCTTGCTCGGGAAGTAATAATATATCAAAGGTTTCTTGACATTTGCAAGTTTTGCTATATCTTCCATTGAAACATCGGCGTAAGACTTTGAAGAAAAGGCCACCTTTGCAGCTTCTAATATACTTTCTCTGACCCCATTTTGCCTTACAGTCATATTCACAACCTCTTCCTGACTTTGACCTTCTAGTCAAAAAAATGATATCATATTTATTGTAAAAATTCAACTGGTAAGGAGTTTAAATTGGAAAGAAAGGCTTTTAAGTTCAAAGTAAAGAAAAGTGAATCAGACCAAATAATGGAATATCTGTGTGCAAAGGGATGTTGTGACTTTTACTCCGAGTCGTTTCCAGACGGAGATGAGGAATATTTTCATCTCTTTTGTGATGAAGAAGATCTGCCTAAGATAGGCATAGAGTACGAGACAGAGATAATAAAAGATGAGGACTGGATAAAGAAATGGGCCGACAGTTTGAAAATAGTGGATGTTGGAGAGGGCCTTTATGTTAATCCGAATCCGGATAGATTCAAGGATCCAGGTGGCATAACGGTGAGGGTAATACCCGGAATGGCCTTTGGAACGGGAGAGCACGAGAGCACAAAGATAGCGATAAGGTTTCTTAAAAAAGTTGTAAAGCAGGGATCAAGTGTATGTGATGTTGGATGTGGAAGCGGAATTCTTTCGGCCTTCTCAGTGAAGTTTGGAGCCTCGAGGGTCTTGGCCTTGGACGTTGACAGATTTGCGATTTCTCAGGCACTCGAGACTGCGCGAATAAACAACGTTAATTACGAGGTTAGGCAGAACGATCTTTTAAATGGCATTGATGAGAAATTCGATGTCATTGTTGCAAACCTTTATTACGATCTCGTCATAAAAATGGCAGATTTCATCCCGCCCGGTACATATTTTGTGGTTTCGGGAATAGACAGATCCCATGAGAATGTGCTCGAGGATTTTTACATTCAAAAGGGTTTCAAGATGGTAGATAAAGACTGTGAAAATTCATGGTGTGGCTTTATTTGGAGGAAAGGCAGGTGGGATAAGGAAAGATGAAAAAGATTATGATGGTTTTGATCTTTGGATTAATCGGAGTTACGATCTTTGCATCCAATGCTTTTAAAATCTTTCCGTTTTCCGGTACACAATGGACAACCTCGTATTCTCAAGAGATCGGAAATTTTGTCTTTCTCGAGTCGGTAGGGACAACGGGTCTTTTCGGGGCAGTTGGATTTTCAAAGACCTTTATAGACAGGCAAAGAGTTGGATTCATAGATTTAATGGTTGGCAAAACTAAATATGTTGCCGCTCTCGGATTTGATCTTAGCCCTCTTGAGCCTGTAGGATATTTTCAATACGAGACGATGAGAACGATGGCACCTGTATTTTACGATCTCAATTTGGAACTTGGAAATTACGCTCTCGGAAATTTTGGCATGGATCTTACGGGAAGGACTCAATTTGTCTTTTCGAATTTTTCATTTTACGCCCAAACCCACTTTTACCTTGTCTTTCAATCTGATTTTCAAGGTATGGCAAATATTGATCTTTCGTACAATCCATGGAAAACTTCTTTTTTGACAACGAATGAGGTTGGAAATCTTTACTTTCTGACCGGTGGCCTTGAATTCAAAAACCTTGGAATATCTCTCGACGCAGGGGTCGCTTACAACGAGAAAGGTTTCGCTCCTGCGATAGGTCTATCCTCTTCCTCTTCAACGATGGGAAATAACTGGTTTGTGAGAGCCTCTCTTTCTCAATACGGTCCTTCGATTTACACGATCTTTGTGAATGGAGAAGAGCAATTGAACTTTGGATACAATCAGGGGGCGGTATATCTATCACTTGAAAACTAAGATCTCTTTGTATGTCCATGTACCTTTTTGTTCGAGAAAATGCGTGTATTGTGATTTCACATCAGTTGTAAATGATAAACTCATTTCTTCATACTTCGAAGCAATGGAGATGGAGATAGATCTTCTTTCCTCCTACATAAAAAATGTCGAGGTTTTTACCGTGTATTTCGGAGGGGGGACTCCAAGTTATGTCAATGTTGCCTACATTTCGAAATTGATGAAAAAAATAGAATCGATCTTTGAAGTAAATGCCAAAGAGATAACCTTAGAGATGAATCCCCAAGATATCACAGATGAAAAGTGTCACCTGTTAAAAATCCTCGGCGTTAACAGGTTAAGCCTTGGCCTTCAGAGTAGTTCGGATGAAATTTTGAGGGTCATAGGAAGGCCTTATACCCTCGAGAAATTTTTAAAAAGATATGATATTGTCAGAAAGTATTTTGACAATGTCAACGTCGATCTTATGTACAATCTCCCATTTGAAAATCTTTCAGATGTTGAATCAGATCTACGGGTAATAGAGAAAATAAAGCCGGATCACATTTCTTTCTATGAACTTGAATTGCACGAAGAAACTCCACTTTATTCCATGGTAAATGCCGGCATCGTAAAATTGCCATCTGAAGAAGTGTCGGAGAGGATGTACGATACCATAGTTGGTGGCCTTGAGAATTTTGGCTACAAAAGGTACGAGTTGAGTTCGTGGACATTGGAAAGGCCGTCGATCCACAATATCAACTACTGGGAAAATGGTCAGTATCTCGGAATAGGGGTCTCCGCTGGAAGCCACATTGGAATGGAGAGATCTGTGAATTTTTCGAATATAAGTGATTATTTCTCAAAGATAAAAATGAATCTACTGCCGCGAGAATACCATAAGAACAACACTCCAGAAGAAGAGATAGCCGAGACCATCTTCATGAATCTAAGACTTGCACGTGGAGTAAATGAGGATGATCTAAAGGTCAAATTTGGGCATGAACTTGCGGAGATATATCTTAGAAAGTTCGATAAATTCAAAGGATACTTTCTCGAAAACAAAGATGGCTTTTTGAGATTCACAAAAGATGGGATGAAATTCTCGGCCCTTGTTCTGTCCGAATTAGTTTGAGAAGGAGACCTGATTTTTTCCTCTCATCTTTGCCAGATAAAGCGCTCTGTCTGCCGATGCGACTATGCCGTTGGAACTCAATGAATCCATTGGATATGATGCGATTCCTATGCTTATTGTTATCTTGACCGGAGGATTTCCCTGGGCAACGGAGATACGCAAACGCTCGGCTATCGATCTTGCAGTTATTTTGTCTATGCCTTTCAGTATAACGGAAAATTCATCTCCTCCATATCTTGCCGCAATGTCTCCATGTCTTATCGAATTTTTTATCTTGTCGGCGAGATATTCTATGATTAAATCTCCCATCTGGTGGCCGTAAGAATCATTTACAAGTTTGAAATCGTCTATGTCCATCATAAGAAGTGCGAATTTTTCATTGTCTTTGACGAATTTATCAAGTCTATTGTAAAATTCGGTGTGGTTGTAAAGGCCCGTTTGCTGATCACGAATGGCTTTTTCCTGAAGAGTTTCAAATTCGCTCGAATTTTCAAGCGCTATTAACACCTGATTGGCAAAGATCTCGAGAATTGTTATGTCCTCGATCTTTGGCCTTTTGCCGCTTGTGGGTTTATCAGGAGAGATATAGGCTATCATCCTTCCAGATTTGTCGTATATAGGTACCCATAAAAGGTCTCTATCTTTCCAACTGTTGGCGTCCTTTACTTCGTATTTTCCAATGTAGACCATCTCGTCCGGAAGATTTACATTTGCCTCTTCGGGAATGAAATATGAGTTTGAGACCTTGAATTCATCTCTCATGAGACTTTTGACAAATGAAAGTGTTGGTGGATTTTGACGCAGCCGCTGAAAATCTTCTTCTGAAATGCCTGCATAGGCTATCCTGTCAATACTCCCGTCAGGTTTGACAAGACTTACAAGTGCATATTCCCATCCAAGATCTTTTTGAATTATCGATGCGACCTTCATCATAAGATCGACAAGAGGAACATTTGATTTTAGCATTTCAGAAACTTCAAGCACACGCTTGAGTTGATTCACATTTTTAGAAAGCGCATCTCTTTCTTTTTCGAGTTCTATCCTCGCGTTGCTCTCGACAGAAAGCAAATATGTGAGAAGGATTGGAAAAATTAACGTATAGAGAATGAAATACGTCATATAACCGCTTGAGAAGTAGAGAAAGTATGCCATTGGAATGGTGAGTGCGAAGACGCCGCTTTCCAAAGAAAGATACTTAAGCGATGTTGTAAAATTTTTGTATCTGCCGTAATAATAGTAAAGAAAGAGGTCTACAAGGATGAAATTCATTATCTTGAAGACAAAAAATGCCAATATTATTCCCCATATGTTAATGCCGACATAACTCAGCGCGAAGCCGGCAGTCGCATATGAGAGAGCGTACTGAACCCCACCATAGAGTCTTCTTGGAATATCGATCTTTGAATACTCGAAAAGCACTATCAGATAAATCACGATCGATGTAATGAGAGGACCAAAAAGGATAAGCATTGGAAAGAGAAAGAAAAAACCTATGGATATAGAAAATTTCCCAAACCTTATCACGCCAAAAGAATGGCTTAGATAAGAGGCCACAAGCAAAACGAAAAAAATTAAAAGATTGTCCTTTTTGCTTATTGAGCCGTTAAGCAAAAGAAGGACGTAAAAAACATTAAGAATTAAGATCGAAAAAATAAGAAAATTTCTTTTTTCCTTCATCTTGCAAATGCGACAGATCCCATCGGATCCCACGGAGGAAGAACAACGGGTTTTTCCTTTAGAGCCTGCTTCATTTCCTTAGATAGGTATTTTTTGTCCACGACAATCTCATAAACATACTGATCAAACCAAGAATCGCTCATTATGAAATATCCCTTGTCTCCTATCTGATCGCCCCAACTGTTTTCAACCTTCCATTTTGTGATTTCGCCTTCACCATTTATGTCTATTCCCGTAAAGACCATCGCGTGAGTCATGAGGCTGTCTCCGTAATCGAGGCGGCTTGATTTGTCAAATATGAATTTCGTTCCGTAGAGTTTTTCAAAGTCGTATATCTCTGTGTCGAGAATTCCCTTTTCTCTTTCCATCATCTTTCCCACATCGGCTGTGAACCATGTGAGATTTCCATCCAAGATGGCCTTTTTTGTCATCTCTTTGAAATCCTTGAGATCAAGGTTTAGATACGTTATGCCCTTGCCTCCGATCACATTGCCAAGGTACTGAACGGTATAGGTCTTCATGAATTGTTTGTCTGGCGTTGGACAGTTTATTATACTTACAGTATCTTCGAGAGGAGAACCAAATTCTTTGTAAAATTCTAACGGCGTTATATTCTCTATTCTGTGGAAATTTCCATCTCTGTCTTTATACTCATAATCAAAGGTTTGGGGAGGTAAGCCCATATTTATAGAAAGAATCCTGTGTATCTCATCGAGCATTTCAACCTTTTTTGACTGAATATGCTTTTCAGGTTCCTTTCTTTCAACCATCTTTCTCAAGATCATGGCATCCTCTCTTAACTTTGTGTTCAGCAATTTGTTCATGACAGCGGAATCGCTCGTTTGAAAACTCTCGTCCATCAATTCTTTTGGAAGAATTCCATACTTCTCGACAAGGTCAACGAACATTCCCCACTGACCACCATCCTCTACAGGCTTTGAGAGAAGCCACATAACGAGTCTGCCATGAAGATCTTCCTTTCCTGTCTCGATTATACTTTCGAGAAAGTAATTTGCCTTTTCGAGTTTATCGTAAAACATTTGATAACTCTGCGAAAGTTCAAAATTTTCAAGGTTCAATTTGTCCGCTATGCCCTCCCTTAGCAAATTAAGGCCCGCAAACATCCAGCATCTTCCACTCTTCTTTTGATTTGTAACGCCCCTTGTCTTTATCTCATTCGAAAAAACTCTATTCATGCTCTGAGCATGAAGTCTGTTAAGCGCTGCGGTACCGATGGCACAATTCGAAACTGCATTCATTGCAACTATGTTCTTTTCAGAAGATTCAAAGTTTTCTCTGAATTTTTTTAAGTTTTCAGGACTTATTTTCAAATCGGCTCACTCCTTTCAGATTTACTTTATTTTATAACAAATACAGTCAAAAACATAATCATATCTCCATTACCTTAAGATCTTCTGGTATTATCAAAGATGCCTCTGTTGACTTTAAAACATCCTCGAGCGTTACCTCCGGTGAGATCTCTTTCAAAAGAAGGCCCTTGTCCGTTGGCTCTATGACGGCCATTTCGGTAACGACAAGATCGACCCTTCTTATAGACGTTAAAGGCAGTGTGCATTTTTTGACTATCTTTGGCTCTCCCTTTGATGTGTGAGTCATGGCCACAATGACACGTTTTGCACCTGTTACAAGGTCCATCGCCCCACCCATTCCCGGAATCATCTTGCCCGGGATCATCCAATTCGCAAGATGACCTTCCTCGTCGACCTGCAAGCCTCCAAGAACCGTAAGATCGAGATGACCTCCTCTTATTATCCCAAAAGAAATGGCACTGTCGAAACAGGCTGCGCCCGGAATCGCACTTACGTAATTTGCGCCGGCATTCGTGAGATCGGGATGTTCGACTCCTTCTGATAAAGGGCTCATCCCTATTATTCCATTTTCGGATTGAAAAAGTACCTTTACGTTTTTTGGAATATAATCTACCACAAGGGTTGGGATTCCTATTCCGAGATTGACAAGTTGACCATCCTTCAATTCTTTTGCGACTCTTTTTGCTATTACGAATTTCGGATCCATCATTCTCACCTGCCCTTTACCATGTAATCTATGAATATGCCCGGCGTGTGAACCTCATCCGGCGGTATAGTGCCAACGGGCAGGATTTCCTCTACCTCTGCGATCACGGTTGAAGCGGCCGTTGCCATTATGGGATTGAAATTTCTTGCCGTCAAAGAATAGACAAGATTTCCATTACAATCGGCCCTCTTTGCCTTTACAATGGCAAAATCGGCCTTAAGCGGAAATTCGAGTATGTAATCCATTCCTTCTATATTCATAATCTGCTTCCCTTGTGCGACTATCGTGCCAACTCCTGTTGGCGTCAAAATTCCTCCAAGGCCAAGTCCACCGGCCCTTATCTTTTCGACAAGAGTTCCCTGCGGAACAAGTTCTACCTCGATTGAACCATCTATCATTTGCTTTTGCGTTTCTGGATTCGTTCCTATGTGAGAAACAATAACCTTTTTTGCGAGTTTGTTGATGATGATCTTTCCCACTCCTTTATCCGGGAAGGCCGTGTCATTGGCTATGATGGTAAGATTCGATCTTTTTTGTTTTACGATTTCGTCTATTATTAAATTCGGAGAACCAACCCCCAAAAATCCTCCGACCATCAAAACAGCGCCATCGGGAATCATTTTGACGGCCTTTTCGACATTTAAAAAGCGCACCGCAATCTCCTCCTCTTGTTTAAAATTTTGTTTTCTGAATTTTTAAATATTATATATCAAGCGCTGAAAAATACGTACTTAAATCTTCAAATCCGTTTTTCTACTTGTTCGCCTTGCAAACTTTGAACAAGTAAGATCATTTTTCGTCTAAAAATTGAAAAAGCTTTAGGAGGTGCGTAGATGTGAAAAAGTTTAAAGTTTTAGTTGTGATGTTCCTAATGGTTGCAATTGTAAGTGCCTTTGCTTATGCGGCAGACACATCGAGTGCAACTTCAACGCAGCCTTACGGTTATTTGAACCCGGACGTTGTAAGCCCGGTAATAGTGGTGGCAAAGGCGGTATCACCTGCAGTTGTGAGAATAGTTGCCACACAAACGGTGGCCATTTCGAATCCTCTTGATCCTTTCTTCAGACAATTCTTTGGTATAACTCCCCAGCCACAGCAACAGCAACAGGAAAGCGATCTTGGATCTGGAATAATATTCAACTCTGAAGGTTATGTCGTGACCAATTACCATGTGGTCGGAAATGCCCAGACAGTCCAGGTAACATTGCTTAGTGGAAAAACTTACACTGGTAAAGTAATCGGTGGAGATCCGACAAATGACCTCGCTGTTGTAAAGATAGAGGCACCTGCGGGCACTATTTTTCCAACAGCGGTACTCGGCAATTCTAATGACATTCAGGTTGGTGAATACGTGGTCGCAATTGGTAATCCCTTCGGTCTCGATTATACGGTGACATCGGGTATAGTAAGCGCGATAAACAGAAAGGTTCCAAAACCCAATCCTTCTGGTAACGGTTACAGTGGTTACTATTACAACATGATACAGACCGACGCGCCCATAAATCCAGGTAACAGTGGAGGTCCTCTTGTTGATATTCACGGCAGAGTTATAGGTATAAATACGGCCATAATCTCCCCCTCACAGGGACAGGGCGTTGGATTTGCCATACCTATAAATACCGTTAAGACCCTTATAAACAGACTAATCCAGGGTAAAGGCCCAGGTTATCTCGGAATTCAGGTTACCGATCTGACGCCGGCACTTGCTCAAAACCTCGGGATAAATATAGATTCGGGAGCCCTTGTTGTTAGCGTTTATCCAAATTCGGGAGCGGCAAAGGCCGGTTTGAAAATAAAGGATGTCATAGTAGAGGTTAACGGAGTTAAAATAACCGGCGCAGATAAACTTGTAAGCGTTATAAGCGAATACGCACCGGGAGACACAGTTAATCTGAAGGTCTACAGAGATGGAAAGTACATAAATCTTAGCGTTACGCTTTCATCTCAGAGTGTATTCGAAAATACAAATGTCTACAATGCGAATGGTTTCACAGTTGCAAATATAACGCCAGCCTACGCGGCTCAATACTCAATCCCATCCGGAATTAGCGGTGTTGTAGTCACTTCTGTCGATCCAAACAGCAACGCGGCCATGGCCGGGCTCGAAGTGGGAGACGTTATAACCTCTGTGAACAACCATAAGATCACTTCTGTTCAGGACTTTTCAAGTGTTTACCAAAGCATCCCATCGGGTGGAACCGTAACAATGGTTGTTTATTCTCAAGGCATGGAAATGCTTGCGATATTTGGAAAGTGATCTTCCAATCCCTCCCCCTAAAAAATAACTCCACGAAAGTGGAGTTATTTTGTTTCGTCAATCTATCGGCTCAAAGGCATCTTTGGGAGCGCCGCAGTCCGGACAGACCCAATCGTCCGGCAGTTTGGAAAAAGGTGTTCCCGGTTTGACGCCATTATCCGGATCTCCTTTTTTTGGATCGTAAACGTACCCGCAAACTGTACAGACATAACTTCTCATATCTTCTGCCATTAAGATCATCTCCCTCTTATTTTTTCAAAAACCAAACTCTCTAAATTCTCGAAGCCCTCTCTAAATAGTGAAAGCACATCTATCATCATGTTATTTTCGTCTATCTTAATGACCGGCTCAATATCGAGAGCGCCGACGATGTATAAATGAAAATCAGCGGGATCAAGTCCAAATTCATTTGATCTCGCCACAAAAGACCTTGCTACTTCATATTTGTAAGGTCCTAAATAGGAAAGATTTTGAAAGACTCTATCAACGAATCTTCTTTCGAAATGCTTTATACACTCGGATATTCTTTCACTGTCGAGTCCGAAAATATGGTGATACCTTGAAAAGATGTAGGGTGCATTTTTAACATATTCAAAATAAAAATCCGGCCAATTTGATTTGTCCCTTTCAAGTACGAGAAAAAAATCCTGGCTTCTGTCTATTAAAAGTTCCTTCATGATCTTGTCGCATATTTGTTTTCCATGTCGATTAGGTCTTGAAAAGTGTACTTGGAAAGAGCCCTTGTCATGGCCATATAAGCGTCATTCCAGACATATTTTATCATGCAGTAATCGAATATATCGCACCGTTGCTTTTGGTTGTCTTTTTCAAGGCAGTTAAGTCTCTTGGTTGGATTCTCCATCAAAGTAACGATATCGGAAATTCTTATTTCCGAAGGTTTTTTTGCAAGCGCATAACCCCCATTTTTACCTCTGATTGTAACGACTATGCCTGCTTTTTTTAACTGGAAAAGTAATTTCTCCATGTAATCTGTTGGAACATCTTGCTTTGACACTATCTCTTTTAGGGTCAATTTTTCAAGCCCCTTATTCCACGCCCTCGCAAGTTCATAAACTGCGCGTGTTGCGTAAGAACTTTTGGTAGATAAATCAAGCATTCAAATGATCACCTCAACAAAATTATATCACAAATTAAGTCGACAAAAAGTGAAGGGTGTGTATAAATCTCTAACTCTCGCGGCGGGTAGGATGTGGATTGTGGCAGGCGAAATGAATTGAAAATTGACAGTTGAAAGTGGCTATCCGACTTTTGATCGACCTATTGACAAAAGGGAAAAATTTTTGTACAATGAACTTGAGATTTATTTTGACCGCTCGGTAAAATTTTTGGCGGACAAGGAAAGGAGTATGATCTGGATGGGAATAGGCAGTGAGATCAAAGATAAGGCTACAAAGATGGCTATCAATGCGGTTCTTGGAGGGTATATAGATTATATAGTCAAAGATCCGGAAGAGAATTTTGATAAGGCCATTGAGTCTCTAAAAAAATTAGAGCATACTATAGGAGGGACGGACAACCTTTCTAAATTTGCGGACTGGGTTCAGAAGAATCCCGGTTCTAGGCAGTGGCTTATAAACCTTTTCAAGAAAGACAAGCATGTGGTCAAGACCTTCTTTACAAACTTTCTTGTAAACGTAAATCTTGGCTGGCTCAAATACAACAAAGAAGAGACTATAGCCAAAAATGGATTTGCCGCTCCCTACACGATCCTCATAAGTCCTACAATGAGATGCAATCTCAATTGTATAGGATGCTATGCAAGCGAATATTCGAGGCAAGATGATATGCCAATTGAACTTGTGGACAGCATAATAACGCAGGGAAAGGCCATAGGAACGTACTTTTATACGATTCTTGGCGGAGAACCATTTGTCAGGTGGGCAGAACTTTATCCTCTCATAAAAAAGCATAACGATGCGCTTTTCATGATCTTCACCAATTCAACCTTTATAACGGATAAGGTTGCAGATCAGATTAGAGAACTCGGAAATGTCTATCCTGTTCTTAGTGTGAACGGATGGGAAGAGGAGACCGATTACATAAGAGGAAAGGGCGTCTACGCTAAAGTCCTTGCCGCAGCCGACAGGCTAAGAGAGAGAGGAATCATTTTTGGAAATTCATTTGTCTTCATGAGGACTAATTTTGAGCAATTAACGTCTGACGAACTTTACGATTTCTGGATAGAGAAAGGCGCATTCTTCTCCTGGCTTTTCCTCTTTATGCCAGTTGGAAGGAATCCTGAAGTTGATCTTATGCCTCTGCCATCTCAGAGAAAAGCGATGGGAGATTTTGTAAGATCGCTAAGGGCAAGAAAACCGTACTTCCTCATGGACTTTTGGAATGACGCTCCTTCCGTTGGTGGATGTATAGCCGGAGGAAGAAGATACTTACACATAAACAGCGAAGGATATGCCGAGCCTTGTATATTCACCCATTTTGCAACTGACAACATAAAAGAAAAATCTCTTGTTGAAATTTTGCAATCTCCATTCCTTGCGGATATAAGGTTCCACCAGCCACATTCAGATAACCTTCTTACGCCTTGTATGATAATAGACAATCCATGGATCTTAAGAGAAGTTGTCGCCAAACATCACGCGAAATCTACGGACAAGGGCGCATCTGAACTGGTTGTTACAAAACTTATCCCGGCACTTGATGAATATTCAAAAAACATTCACAAAGAACTTGATCCCGTCTGGGAAAAAGAATTTACAAAAAATATAGAAGAGATAAAGCAAAAGGGCACCTCGCACGGAGAAGGACTTGACAGATTGTGGTTCCAGAATAATCCCGATAAGATCTTCGAATGGGCGAAAAAGTATCCATTCATTCTGGATTACGATTTCCTTCAGGCCGCGATAAAAGAAGTCAAAAATCTTGAAAAAACGAGTGTAGGAAAGTAAAGGACAATTCATAAAAACAAAGCCCCGTAAAAACGGGGCTTTAAAATATGATCTGAAGGATGTGTTAAGATGAAAAAGCAAGAAAAGATCGAGCATTTGAGATCCGCACTTTTGGAAATGAAAAGAGTTGTCGTTGCCTTTTCTGGAGGCGTAGACAGCACTTTCCTTCTTAAATTTGCGTTTGATCTTCTCGGCAAAGACAACGTTATGGCCGTGACCGTCTCATCCCCAATAAGGTTTCAAAGTGAAAATTCTCAGGCCATCAAAATCGCGAAAAAATTGAATGTAAGACATTTGATAATAGATCTCGATGAGACAGAGGACGAAAATTTTGTCAAAAATGATCCCCTAAGGTGTTATTATTGCAAGTACCTGACCTTTTTTAAGTTAAAAGAGATCGCGCAAAGAGAAGGATTCGAATTCGTGGTCGATGGTACAAATTACGATGATATATCCAAAGATTACAGGCCCGGACTTAAGGCTCTTTCAGAACTTGATATCGTCAGTCCTCTCAAAGACGCTCAATTGACAAAGGAAGAGATAAGAGAACTTTCGAGGCAGATGAATCTTCCAACATGGGATAAATTTCCTCAGACATGCCTTGCGACGCGCTTCCCTTACGGAACAAGGATAACCGTGGAGAAACTTGGAAAGATCTCGAAGATTGAGTCGTACCTTGAAGGGTTGAATCTCAAAGTACACAGGGCAAGGTATCACGACGATAAGACTTTGAGAATTGAGGTACTTCCTGAAGAGTTTTCGAAGTTAATGGAAAATAAAGAACAAATCGTAAGGATGGCAAAAGAGATGGGATTCAATTACGTTACCCTCGATCTTGAAGGATATAGAAGCGGGAGTTTGAATGAGGTGCTAAAATGATAGGAAGGGATTTAAAAGTCATACTTGAAAATCTCAAATCGGGAAAGATAAGTGTCGAAAAGGCAATCGAACTCATCTTGGATCCCGGCTATGACGATATAGATTTTGCGCGGGTAGATGTTGACAGATCGAGAAGAAGGGATTTTCCTGAGGTGATCTTTTGCGATGGTAAAAGCGATGATCAAATCGTAAAGATCTTTGAAAAATTGGGAAAATATTCCCCAAATTTGCTTGGCACAAGGGCAAATCATTCTACATTTGAAATGGTCAAAAAAATCTTTCCGCAGGCCCAATACAACCCAATCGGAAGGACCATAACGATAGAAAGAGAAAAACCTTCTGAGAAGGGATCCATACTGGTAATCAGCGCCGGAACATCCGATCTTCCAGTTTTGGAAGAATGTTTTGAAACGGCACGCATAATGGGAAATAAAGTATCTAAACTTGTGGATGTGGGAGTTGCCGGAATTCACAGAATCCTTTACAATGTGGATCTTCTCGATAGCGCAAAGGTTATAATCGTTATAGCGGGAATGGACGGGGCATTGCCGAGCGTTGTCGCGGGACTTGTCAAAAAACCTGTCATAGCCGTTCCCACAAGTGTGGGCTATGGCGCCAATTTCAATGGCCTTGCACCGCTTTTGACGATGCTAAACAACTGTTCCGGTGGAATTGGCGTTGTTAACATAGACAATGGTTTTGGTGCTGCTTACCTTGCAAATCTCATAAACAAAATCGGAGAGGAGTGATCTTTACGGACGCATATTTCGAGATCTTTTCTGGTATAAGTGGCAATATGACTCTCGGCGCTTTGATAGACCTTGGCCTTGACCTTGAACTTTTGAAATCTGAACTTGGGAAGTTGAATTTGGAAGACGAGTATGAAATAACGGCCCAGAAAGTTTCAAGATCTCACATAGGAGGAACCTACGTTGATGTTAAATTGCGCCACCATGATGAGCACCATGATCATGAACATCATGGAAGAAACTTGGAAGATATAAATAAAATAATAGACTCGAGCACACTTTCAAAGAATGTGAAGGAAAAGAGCAAAGCAATCTTTATGAATCTTGCAAAGGCCGAAGCGAAAGTTCATAGAACGGATATAAACGAGATTCATTTTCATGAAGTTGGTGCGGTTGATGCCATCGTCGACATAGTAGGCTCCGTCATAGGATTTGAAATCTTGGGAATTGACAGAATATACGCTTCTGCCATAAATACCGGTCAGGGGTATGTTGTGGCCGCACACGGGAAATTGCCAGTTCCGGCGCCTGCCACTGCCGAATTGCTGAAAAATGTCCCGATATACTCAAGCGGTACAGAAAGAGAACTTACAACACCGACGGGGGCTGCAATAATAACGACGTTGACCTCTTATTTTGGACCGAGACCGCTTATGAGTGTCGAGAAGATCGGATATGGTGCCGGTACCTATGAAATAGAGATACCGAATCTTTTAAGGATAAGTCTTGGAAGGGTAGAAAGCATTTCTAAAAGAATAAAGGTCATAGAGACAAATATAGACGATATGAATCCACAGTTTTACGAATCGATAATGGAGAAATTATTTCATGAAGGCGCTTTAGATGTCTATTTTACACCCATTCAAATGAAAAAGAACCGACCGGCCATCAAGATAAGCGTTATAGCCGAAGAGGAAAATGTGGAAAAGATAAATACTATACTTTTGACGGAAACAACAACGCTTGGTGTTAGAATTTTTGAAGTCGAAAGGGAAATACTCGAAAGAGAGATAAGAGAGGTAAAGACAAAGTGGGCAACGGTAAGGGTAAAGGTAGGGTTGCTTAACGGGAGGATTGTAAATTTTTCTCCTGAGTACGAAGATTGCAAGAAGATATCATTGGATTATGATGTGCCCATCAAGGAGGTTTACATGAATGTTTATTCATCTCTTGATTTAGGCTAAACACTTACTCGGATCGATGACTTGTTAAATTTTGCAAAAGGAGGACTTACTATGTCTGTTGTCTATTTTACGGATATGACGACAACGCCGGGAATGGGACTTCTTGACAAATTGAGAATCCTTGTGGAGAAAGCCGGCATTTCTCACGTAGTTAAAAAAGACGATCTCGTCGCGGTAAAGATTCATTTTGGAGAGTACGGGAATATGGCCTATGTAAGGCCCAATTACACGCGCGTTATAGCAGACAGGATCAAGGCACTCGGTGGAAAACCATTTCTTACGGACGCGAACACACTCTACAAGGGTAGCAGGACAAATGCCGTGGATCATCTCTGGACTGCAACGGTTAACGGCTTTGCCCAGGAAGTTACGGGGATGCCGGTGATAATAGCCGACGGCCTTAGGGGAAATGATGAGACAGAAGTTCCAATCGATGGCGAATACGTGAAAAATGCAAAGATAGGTTCTGCAATAGCGCTTGCAGATGTCATCATAGCCATTACACATTTCAAAGGTCATGAGCAAACAGGTTTTGGTGGCACTTTGAAAAATCTTGGGATGGGATCGGCTTCGAGAGCGGGCAAACTCGAGCAACATTCCACATCCAAGCCAGTTGTCAATGTCGATAACTGCACGGCCTGCGGGATGTGTGAAAGGTACTGTCCAACCGGTGCCGTCAAGGTTGTCAAATTCGAAAATGGGAAAAGATATGCCGTCATAGATTACGACACATGCATAGGGTGCGGCCAGTGTGTTGCGATGTGCAATTACGGGGCCATGGTTCCACAGTGGAATGCCTCATCCGAACTTTTGAGTATGAAGATAGCCGAGTACACGAAGGCCGTTCTTAAAGATAAAAAGGGATTGTTTATCTCCTTTATAACGAATGTTTCGCCCGACTGCGATTGCTGGTCGATTAACCGCCCTCCTGTTGCTCCAGACATAGGAATTGCCGCGAGTACAGATCCCGTAGCGCTCGATCAGGCGTGTATAGATCTTGTAATAAAGAACGTTGGAAAGGATCCATTCAAAGAGGTTCATCCAGATGTCTCGTGGGAGGCTCAACTTACGCACGCTGAAAAGATAGGGCTTGGAAGCAGGAAATATGAACTTCAAACTGTTGGCATAGCGTTAAGATGAGATTTTGCTATAGAATTTGATTATGGTAAAATATTTTGAAAAGTTAAAAAATCAGGAGGGATTTTAATGTCCGGTCACAATAAGTGGGCGAATATAAAACACAGAAAAGAAGCGCAGGATAGCAAAAAGTCAGCCGAATTCACAAAGATAATAAGAGAATTGACGGTTGCGGCACGTGCAGGTGGTGGAGATCCAGATATGAATCCACGCCTTAGGGTAGCAGTTGAGAAGGCAAGAGAGGCTAATATGCCCAAAGATACCGTCGAAAGGGCAATAAAGAGGGGCACCGGTGAACTTGAAGGTGTCAATTATGAAGAAATAATGTATGAAGGTTATGCCCCGGCAGGCGTTGCCCTTTACATAAGCACATTGACGGATAACAAAAATAGAACTATCGCGGATATCAGGCATGTGCTTACGAAATACGGCGGAAGTATTGCCGAAGGCGGTAGCGTATCATGGCAGTTTGAAAGAAAGGGTGTTATAACCGTTTCTAAGGAAAATGTTTCCGATCCCGATGAATTCATGATGAAAGCGATAGATGCCGGAGCCGAAGATATAAAAGAGGATGAAGATACGTACACTATCATGACACCACCAGAAGCACTTTACAAGGTTGTGGATGCTCTAAAGGGTGAATACAAAATAGATTCTTACGAGCCCACCTTCGTGTCAAAGATGAACGTTCATGTAACCGGAAAGGATGCCGAAAAAGTTCTTCAACTCATAAATGCCCTTGAGGAACTCGATGACGTTCAGGAGGTCTATTCTAATTTCGATATTGATGACAAGGAACTCGAAGAAATAATGTCGAGAATCGGTTGATAAAATGCTCCAGCGTGTAGACCTTCATTTTCACAGCAATCATTCTGACGGCGTTTTTCCAGTAAAAGATGTCCTTGAGATCGTTAGCGGTGGGAATGTCGTCTTCGCTTCTCTGACCGATCACGATTCGATAAACGGCGTAAAAGAAGCCCTTGAAGTAGCCCCGCGCTTCGGAATAAAATTGATCCCCGGCGTCGAAATTTCGACGATGTATGAAGACGGAGAGGTGCATATACTCGGGTACGGTTTCGATCCTGATGATAAAGATTTCAACGAATTCTTGCGTGTTAGATTTGAAGAAAGAGTTGAAAAAGTTCGTCAGACTGTCAAAAAATTGAATGACTTAGGTTATTCAATAACCTTTGACGACGTGATGGAGCAATCGCCCGGCCCATTTGTTGGAAGGCCCAATGTGGCGAGGGCGCTCTTGCAGAAGGGATATATAAAGGCTTTTAAAGACGCCTTTACCCCCGAATTAATAGGAGACAAGGGAAAAGCCTATGTTCCACCAAAAGGGCTCGATCCGCGCGAAGCTATTCGCAGGATCCACCTTGCAAATGGATGGGCAGTCCTTGCTCACCCCGGCCTTTACAAAAACAACGTGAAGGTTGGTCTCGAAGAGATGGATATAATGAGGATGATAGAATGGGGTCTCGATGGAATAGAGGCTTACCACTCTCAGCATACAACGGCGCAATCAAAGTTTTATCACGAAATTGGAAGAATTCACGGCTTGAGAATAACTGTAGGAACTGATTACCATGAGGGAACGTATCCGATAGAGATAATGGATGTTCCAAGAGAGGTTATTCTCGAACTTTTAAAACTCGCAAGGTGATAGATTTGAAAAAGATGGTACTGTTTGGAATGGCACTTTTGATAGCATTTTTTGCCTTTGGTGCTCCGAGAAGTACCATTTTTTTGTCCGTGGGCCCTTCGATATCTTCAAATTTAGCCTTAGATGCGTCTGTCCAAATGAACCTCGAATTCTGGGTTGCGAAGGTTGAAGGCTATTTTTCTACCGCCATTTACGCTGGAAACAATACGATCTTTTTCACACCTTACGCATCACAACTTTTCAAGTATGTGAATTTTGACTGGGATATTTTCAAAGTTGAATATGGAGCGACCGCGACGCATTCCAATTCATTTTTAACACCGTGGGATATAGGGACCATCCCAACTGGATGGAGTGTCTTTTTAAATGGAAGGGCGGGAAATAACGAACTTTCATTTGCTTACGATAGAGGAACTTATTTTGCAAGGCTAAAAAGTTTTATCTATCTTGATACCTTTTGGTACGAAAATGCTTTTTTGATGACAACGAAGGCAGGATCGATTTTTTTGATGGCTGGTAAAAGTGGAAATGCTTATGGACTCGGAATTGCCGGAAACTATGGGAATTTTTCCAACACTTTTATGGCTTTTTCTGATTCTGTCGATCTTTTCCCGAACGTGGAGCATCAAGTGCCGTCTCGATATGCGTGGATATCTTCGTACAAAGCCAATGACCTATCTTTATCCTTTGCGATGACTGAGAGGGAACTTGAGATCGAAGGGCAGATTCCATTTAAGTTTCTGAATGGAGATGTGATGATCTCATTTTCAGGATATTATGTAAGTCAATACCAGCCGATTTACGGTGTGGGAGGATATATATCTTACACAAAACCATTTTCGAACGATCTCGATCTTTTTGTGGATATCGCCTCAAATGGATATCTTATCGGGATCCAGCCATCTTCTTCGGTTTTGTGGACTGGAGTGAAATGGAGGTTTTGAATTGTTAGACGATAAATCTTTCATGAAATTCGCCGAAGAGATACGAAGGCATCTCAATTTTGACATGTCCGGCTATAAAATAGAAAGGATGAAAAGAAGAGTCGATCTTTTGATGAGAAGATACGGCTTTGATGATTATGATAGTTACTTAAAACTTTTAAAAGAAGATCCGTCAAGGGAAAAAGAATTTTTCGACAGGATAACGATAAATGTTTCGGAATTTTTTAGAAATCCGGACAGATGGGAAAAATTCAAATCTTTTATCTCTTCCGAAATAAAAAAATCAAGTACTGTAAAGATATGGAGCGCCGGATGCGCAACCGGAGAGGAACCCTACACAGTCGGGATAATACTCGAAGAGTTGGGTGCTCCTTTGAATTTTAACGTTTTAGCAACAGACATAGACAATGATGCTTTAGATATCGCAAAGGAAGGTATCTACGAATCAAAATCTCTTGTTAACGTTGAAAAAACCATCCTTGCAAAGTACTTCACACAGGTAGACAGTTCACATTGGAAGATTTCCGACAAAGTCAAACGGAGAGTTAATTTCAAAAGGCACAACATGCTTTCGGATCCTTTTGACAAGGATTTTTATGCGATAATATGCAGGAATGTCGTCATATATTTTGAAACGGATGTCAAGGACAAATTGTATGCCAACTTTGCCAAATCTTTAAAAAGTGGCGGCATACTTTTCATAGGCGGAACGGAAAGAATTTTCAACGCTTTTCAGATTGGCCTCCAGCCAATAGAACCTTTTTTCTACAGAAAAGTGTGAATTATGATTTTTCAATGGATCGTAGCGGCATTGGTTATAATAGGGGATCAACTCACGAAATACATTGTTTCCACCAGAATGTCCCTTTGGGAAAGCATTCCCGTGGTGGGACACTTTATAAACATATTTTACGTAAAAAACACCGGCGTTGGATTTAGCCTCTTCGAATTCAAAGGTGAGTTTGTTGAATATTTGACGATCACGATCATTGCCGCTATAGTGCTTTTCTCATTTTTGTGGAAAGATAGATCGATCTTTTTTCGTCTTTCGATGGGTCTGCTCATAGGAGGAGCCATATCAAATAATTTAATAAGTAGACCCATCTTTGGTTACGTTGTGGATTTCATACAGATAGGATGGTGGCCCGTTTTTAACGTTGCGGATTCCTGTGTGGTTGCTGGTGCGATAGGACTTGGAATATATTTTTTGAGAAGAAGTTATGGAAGAAAGTCTTAAGATCACAATTACAAATCGTGAAGCAAGAAATAGGATAGATCTTGCCATGATGGAATTTGCACCTTCTAAAACATCAAGAACTGTAATTCAAAATCTCATAAAGATCGGAAAGATAAGGGTTAACTCGAGAATCGTGAAGCCTTCATACAAATTGAAAATAGGAGATATCATCGAGGCGACCTTCCCTCCTCCGGAAATTCCTCAGATAAATCCGGAAGAAATTCCTCTCAAGGTAATTTATGAAGATAGTTCGATAATAGTCATCAACAAGCAGAGCGGTCTCGTCACGCATCCAACTTTGAAGAAAACAACGGGAACGCTTGTGAATGCGCTTTTATGGTACTCGAGGGGATCTTTTTTCCCTTACATAGTTCACAGGCTCGACAAGGATACAACGGGTGTAATCGTTGTCGCCAAGAATCCTGACGTTCAGAGGATCCTTTCTGCCCAGTTCAAAGCGAGAAAAACTTCAAAGATGTACCTTGCGATAGTCAGCGGCGCTCCCCACCAAAGAGAAGGCGAAATACTCGCTCCCATAGCGAGAAACCCGCAGGTTAGGACAAGAATGGATGTTTTAAACTGGGGAAGGCCATCTCATACTATTTACAAGGTTATAAAGAAATTCGGAACGGCCTCTCTTATATCGGTGAAAATCATGACAGGACGAACCCATCAAATAAGGGTTCACATGAGTTATTTGGGAAATCCAGTCTTAGGTGATAAAATATATGGTAAGAAAAATAACGATTTCGATTGTCAAAGGCAGATGCTTCACGCTGCCGTTCTTGAGATAGATCATCCAATCAGCGGAGAACGTATGAGATTTGTTGCTCCTCTGCCTGATGATTTCAAGCAGGTACTTATAAAATTGTCTGGAGGAAAAAATGCTAAATGACATAAGAGTCTTTCTTTTTGAAGCGCTTGAAACTGTCCCTGCCGTTTTGATGGCCATTGTACTTCACGAATATTTTCATGGTCTCGCTGCCTACATACTCGGAGATGATACGGCAAAAAGGGCTGGAAGGTTAACTTTAAATCCGTTAAAACATCTCGATCCTATTGGAACTATCGCGCTTATATTTTTTCACTTTGGATGGGCAAGGCCTGTGCCCATAAGTTTTTGGAAATTGAAAAGCCCTCGTAGAGATATGGTGATAGTTTCTCTCGCGGGACCACTCGCGAATCTTGTGACCGGCTTTATAGCCGAATTCATTTACATAAAATCAGATCTTTTCCTTTACGCAAGGTATGCGCCAATTCTTCCGTTGCCGACTATTGTCACAAATCCATACATGTCTTATTTCTCCGATGCTTTTGGAATTTTCATCTACATAAGTTATGTACTTTTTGTTTTCAACCTTATTCCTATACCTCCTCTCGATGGTTCAAAGGTGCTCGACGCGTTTTTGCCTACAAAGTACATGAACTGGATCTTGAAATATGAAATATATGGCACAATAATCCTTTTTGTTCTTATACTTTTGGGCGTGGTTTATATCATTCTTAATCCAGCGGTTAACTGGCTTGTTATAACCTCTGCCAGATTATTTGTGTGGTGAAGAAGATGGATTACAAAATAAAGATTTACGTGGATAATCTTGATTTTGACAAGACAGCGATCGAAGATTCCGTCGAAATTGTCGATTTTAACAGCGCATCTGTTATTCTTTCGGATCATATTTTAAATGATGAGAGGCCCGTCTGCGTTATGAAAGACGGTGCTTTTGATATCCATTACAAAGGTCGTACCTCTCACGTCGAAAGTGACGATGCCTTTCTTGCCATAGGTACGGCCATATCGCTTCTTGACGGTTTTGGAAATTCATTTATTTATAAAAATAGATTTAGAATTCTCTTTGTGAGAATGCTTGAGTCTTTCATAATAAACGGAGAGATTGAAGACATAAATGGCATGAGCCACTCAGAAAGGGTTGCCAAACTTGCAAAGAGATTTGGAGAATATCTCGGCATAGATGGTGAAAACCTCGATAAACTCGTTGAATACGCAATGCTTCACGATGTTGGAAAGATAGGCCTTGAGCAGATTTTGCTCTTTTCGCCGACGAGAATAAGAAATTGGCTTCACACCGGACGGGATCATACAGTCGTTGGATCCATATTTTTAGCAACGACAGGCATTTTAATGGACGCGGCTTCCGTGGCACGAAGCCATCATGAAAGATGGGACGGAAAGGGGTATCCAGACAAACTTAAGGGGAAAGAGATACCTTATTACGCAAGAATAATAGGCATTTGCGATTTTTTCGATGAGGCGACCAATACCGTTTCTTCGGAAATCTCTACAAGGCCTCTTGAAAAATACGAGGCAGTAGAAATGATAAAAGAAAATTCAGGCATAATGTTCGATCCTGAATTAACGGAAAAGTTCGTTGAAATGATGGAAATGGAAGTATAGAATGAACACCATGCATCCGTCTTTGACTGGACAGGAACAGGCGGATTACTTTTTCGAAGAACTCCGACAAAGCACTCCCGCGTCGCCCGAAAAGGTCCGCTTATGGCTGCTTCCTCTCGGACCTGACCAGGTTCGCGGTTTTTCGTCGCGCAGGACCTTGTCTTCAACGTTCTCGAAGAAAGTCCCATCTCCTACCCCTGCCAGCCTTAGGCCGGCTTTCAGCCCCGCGTAAAGCGGATTTCGGGTTTAGGGAACCGCTGACTCCCCGCTTAGCATGGTGTTCATAAAGATTTTAACATATAAAGGATAGAAAATAAAGAGGTGGCTCTTGTGAAGGTACTTGGAATCGATCTTGGCGGTACAAAGGTTGCAATGGGAGTTGTCGATGAGAATGGTAATATCTCAAAAAGAAAAGTCATAGACACGAGAACAGAAGAAGGATTTGAATCGGTCACACAAAGAATAGCCCAGGCGATAAAAGAGATAAATGACAAAGAGATAAAGATGATAGGAATAGGATCTCCGGGGTCTATAGATCATGAAAATGGCGTTGTAAGGTTTTCACCGAATTTCCCCGGATGGATAAATGTTCCTCTCGCTTCTGCCATCTCTTCAAAGGTGGGATTGAAGGTCGTCGTTGAAAATGACGCGAATGCCTTTGCCGTTGGGGAAAAATGGTTTGGAGTCGCAAAGGGATACAAAAATGTTCTTGGCCTTACCCTCGGTACCGGTGTTGGCGGAGGAATCATTTGTGATGATAAGGTTTTCAGAGGATCGACCGGTATAGGAGCGGAACTCGGTCATGTCGTAGTCGAGCCAAATGGATATTTGTGCGGTTGTGGAAATCATGGATGCCTTGAGACAATAGCATCGGCAACGGGAATTTCGAGACTCGCACGCGAATGGAAGGAAAGATATCCGGCCACGATCATAAAAGAGTTTAGCGCAAAAGAAGTCATGGACGCGGCCAAAAAAGGAGATCCTCTCGGAATGAAGGTCTTCGAAAGGGTAACAGAGGCCCTCGGGATAGCGATAGGATCATTTGTTCACATATTCAACCCGGAAATAATAGTGATCGGAGGCGGAGTATCAAGGGCAGGCCAATTCTTACTCGATGGCATAGAAAGGAAGACCCATGAAAATGTTATGAGATCTTTCTGGGGAACTTACAAGATCGTTTTAAGCAATCTTGTCGATGATGCCGGTATATATGGCGCGGCCTCGATGTGTTTTGAGGAATTGAGGAATGATAAAGGCATTATTGGTTGATTCTGAGTGGAAACTAGGCCGATTTTTGGAAGGAAAGGAATTTTCTACGATTAAGCCAGACACTCCTTCCAAGATAGAACGGTTAAAGTTAGAATTGTTTTCGAACTCGCTTTTCGGGGAAAAAAGTTTGCTCTTAAAGTCCATAGATAAATGGGAGAAAGAGGAAAGAAACTGGCTGATGAAAAACCTTTATTCCTGCGATCGGGATATCTTTATAACGTCTGAAGATCTCGAATTGATAAAAAAATTCGGTTTTGAAGATCTCTCCAGTCCAAAACAATGGGACATAAATGGATGGATGGAAGAAATAGAGAATATCTGCCGATTTTTTGGTGTTAAAATAGATGAAAAGGGAAAAGAACTGATTTTAAACAGGACATGGAATTTAGATTTGATAGCCAAGGAGATAGAAAAGATCTCCGTATTTTCAAAAGCACCTTCTTACGGAGATATCGAGATGATAGTACCTTCTTACGCCGCACCCTCTGCTTTTGATTTTTACAGGATTTTTTTTGAAAGAGATCAATCGTCTTTGAAATTTTTGAAAGATCTTATTGAAGACATACATCCGATGGTAATACTCAGAGGCCTTGAAAAAACCGCGATAATAATCGGAAAACTTTTGTCCGATGCGAAGACAGAGTATTCATGGGATGAGGTCAAGCAGATCTCAAAAACCTTCTCAATTCCTGTGCCACAGGTGGCAGATCTTGTCGGTTTTTCTTTGGGTGGAAAGAAAAGAAAGAATATTTTGCAGATCTGGAATTATGAGAGAATAAACAAATTGATCGAAGATTTTGAAGACACCGAGATAAGAATAAAAAATGGGAATGATCCTTTTTTTGAGGTTATCGATCTTGTGAGTAAATGGATAAAAGGAGGGGGATTATGAATTTGACTTTGCCTGACTTTTTAGTTACCTATTGGCCCATCGTTTTGATAGTGGGCTTTGTTTTGACCTTTTTTGGATACTATCTTTTGAGAATATCTCTTGCCATTATAGGGCTTATAGCAGGATTGTACCTCGGCCAGTATTTGTGGACCAATTATGTGATCAAAAATTTCACGATATCTTCATCCAACGCAGAGATATTTCATATAATTTTAGTCTTGATAGTCGCCTTTCTCGTGACCTCTCTGTTCGTGGCTCTTTACAAATTCGCGCTCTTTATGCTTGGTTTTATCGCTGGAGGGATGATATCATATTATATATACAATTGGATCGTATCGGCGCTTACTTTGAACATAAATAGCCAATGGGTAAAGATCGGCGTTTTCGTGGTATTTGGACTGATCTTTGGCCTTGTAACGATATTCAACGAAAGAAGAACGGTCGGAACGGCAATGGCGGCAATAGGAGGACTTTTGACATCATTTGCAATTCTTGTTCCTCTTTCGAATTACTTTAATGTAAAGCCAACCGATCTTCTCAATGTCCTTGTGAGCGGGAAGAATCTTGCGATCTTAACGGTTTTTGTGGCTATATTTCTTGTTTTATCCATACTATCTGTCGCAATACAAATAGGGCTGAAAAGAGGTAAAAAGGGTGAAAGCAAAGATCAGGGGTAATTCGAAGATCGAAGGAGAGGTAAGTGTGGGAGGGGCCAAAAATTCGGCTCTTCCGGTTCTCGCATCTTTGACTCTTATATCCAAAGAAGTTTTAAAAGATACCGGATATATCCGATGTGGCCGAGATGATATCAATGGTTCGGGCAGCGGGCGTCAGCATTAACTTCACAAAAAATAAAGTCACCGCAAAGATGTCGAATTTAAACGGAGAGATAAAAGACCTTGGATCTAAAATAAGGGCTTCTATCCTTTTGCTCGGTCCTCTTGCTGTTAGAACGGGCCACTCGAGAATACTTTATCCCGGTGGGTGTCAAATAGGAGAAAGGCCGATAGATATTCATCTTGAAGGATTAAAGAGACTCGGTATCAATATAAAAGAAGAAGGAGATTTCATAGAGGCAAATTTTGTGAAGTCTCCACGAGATGTAAAGATAGAGATGCGCTTTCCAAGCGTTGGAGCGACTGAACATCTTATGATTACCTCTGTTTTGCTCAAAGGCACAACTGTCGACATTTCAAACTGTGCAAAAGAACCAGAAGTCGTCGACCTTGGGAGATTTCTAATCTCGATGGGAGCAAAAATATCGGGTATTGGAACGAACAGAATAAAGATTGAAGGAATAGATAGCCTTGAGAGCACGATCTATTCGATAATAGGAGACAGAATAGAGGCCGGCACCTATATGATAGGCGCTCTTTCAACCGGTGGCACTCTTAAGATAAACGGCATAGGAAATGAGATAGACAACGTTGTGAACTTTTTGAAAAAAATCGGTTCAAAAATAGAGGTACTTCCAAATTCATTGATGGTTTATCCATCAAATGTAAAAGGATTTCATTTTACGACGGGGCCTTATCCCGAATTTCCAACAGACCTCCAGCCTCAGATGGCGCTTCTCGGCTTCTCCGCTAAAGGTCCATCTGAGATAGTTGAAAAGGTCTTTGAAAACAGATTCAAACACGTCGAAGAATTGAGAAAGATGGGGGCCGATATATCCGTCAGCGGAAATAAAATAGACATCAGACCTTCAAAATTGCATGGAGCCATCCTTGTTGGAAATGATTTGAGAGAGACGGCAACAATAACCTTTGCGGCCGCAATGGCAGATGGTCCAAGTGAGATAGATAAGTTTGAGATAATATTCAGAGGATACGAAAATCTTCTTGAAAAATTGAAAAATATGGGGGTATTCGCAGAGATTGTCCAGATCGATAGAGAGGTTTCATGAAAGATCTAATTCTTTCCATAGACTGTGGAACACAGAGTTTAAGAACTTTTCTTTTTGATTTTACCGGCAAGATTTCGGCCTTTGAGAAAGTTGAATATGAACCTTACGTGAGCATTTATCCAGGATGGGCCGAACAGGATGTAAAAGTTTATTGGAAGGCTTTTTTGGATGCTTTAAATTCTTTAAGAGATCAAATTAAAGATTTTGAAAAAAGAGTGGCAGCAATAACTGTTACAACGCTTAGCGATACGATGGTCAACGTGGACAAAGATGGAAATTCACTTAGGCCGGCCATTCTTTGGCTTGATCAAAGAAAAAATTTCGTAAATCTTAGAAAAAGGCCGCTTTTGATGTATCTTTCTCATGTCATCGCGAGAATGGACGAACCGGTTAGGATTCTCCAAAGTGAAAGTAAGGTTGACTGGATAAGAAATAATCAACCAGAGATATGGAAAAAGACCCATAAATTTTTGCAAATCTCTGGCTTCTTTAATTTCATGCTAACTGGAAAATTCGTTGATTCTGTTTCATCGCAGGTTGGTCATATTCCATTTGATTACAGAAAGAGGACATGGGCCGACAAAAAAGATATATCGTCTATTCTTTTTTACGTAGAACCAGAAAAATTGCCGGATCTTGTAGAGCCATCTCAAGAGATAGGGAAAATTAGTTTCAAAGCAGCCAAAATAACAGGCCTTTTAGAAGGAACACCCGTTATCGCCAGTGGATCTGACAAAAGTTGCGAAGCGCTCGGAAGCGGTTGTGTAGACGCAAAAAAAGCCAATGTGAGTCTTGGCACAATGGCCTCGATACAGGTCATATCAAAAAAATACTTCGAGCCTGTAAAATTCATGCCTGCTTATCCGGCCGTTATCTCTGGCGAATATAATCCTTCTGTCTCCGTATTCAGAGGCTTTTGGATGGTTACGTGGTTTAAAAACGAATTCGGTTTTAAAGAAAGACTGGATGCAGAAAGGCTCGGTATCTTTGAAGAGGCGTTGTTAGACGAGATGATTTCAAAGGTTCCCGCCGGATCTTTGGGACTTATCGCCCAGCCTTACTGGGGACCTGGGCTGAAGATGCCCGAGGCGAAGGGGTCTTTTATAGGCTTTGGAGAGATTCACACGCGATCTCATATGTACAGGGCGATGATAGAGGGAATAGGATATGCACTCTTTGAAGGACTTCAAAATATAGAAAAGAACGGAAAAATCAAAATCGAGAGCATTTCCGTATCCGGCGGTGGAGCCAACAGTAACGATGTGTGCCAGATTATGGCGGACATCTTTGGCCGGCCAGTTCAAAAAATCGAGACGAATGAAGCGGCTGGTTTGGGAGCGGCTATGGTTGCAAGTGTTGGGATTGGAATTTACAACGACTTCGAAAGCGCAACTTCAAATATGGTAAGGGTTCAAAAAGAGTTTATTCCGAACATCGGCAATAACGAAATATATCAGAAAATTTTCAAGGATGTTTATCTGCACATATATCCAAGATTGAAAAAATTGTATAAAGTTATAAGAAAGATAACAAATTACCCGGAAACAAAAAGATAGGTAGGAAGGACTGAGAAAGTGGAGGTTGATAAGCCGAAAGGAGGTTTGAAATGGGAAAGAAAAAAATTCTCATAATAGGGGGCGGTTTTGGAGGATTAAGCACATTTTACAGCCTTCATAAAAACGGATCGGAAATAGTCGATATTACAGT
>CAYSSO010000007.1:0-13428 GCA_964433875.1 uncultured Mesoaciditoga sp. | reverse complement strand
CGAGCCTTGAAAAACCATCTCTACCTGAAGTAGCATTTATAGGAAAACCGCTTAACAAAGTCCAGATACCTTTGAAATCTGTCATAGAAAGGAACGGCGGGAAGTACCTGAATTCTGAGGTTAAAACCGTCGATCCAAAATCAAGCGAAATAGAACTTTCTGATGGAACCAAGATGGCTTACGATTACCTTGTGATTGCGACTGGCGCTGTTAAAGATTATGAAGCGATAGAAGGGTTTAACGATTACGGTTATTCAGTCTGCGATGATACCCAGGCGCCAAAACTTTACGATCGTATTTTGAATTTTGAAGGAGGAAAAATAGCCATAGGAGCGGCTAAAACGGAATGGGCCGATCATCCCGATGTTAAAAAATTGTCTGCTCCCTGCGAAGGACCGATAGGAGAAATCATGTTCATGCTTGATTACGCTTTAAGGCAGAGGGCTATTAGATCGAAAAGCACTATAAATGTTTTTTCGCCAGGGGAGATATTCTTCGAAGACGTCGGTCCAAAAGTTCATAAATCACTTGAGCCTGTCATAAAGGCACAGGGAATAAATGTTTTGACTTCGAAGTCTATAAAGAAGATAGAAAAAGACCATGTTGAATTCGAGGATGGAAGTTCCCTCGAAAGCGATTTGACGATCATAATACCTCCGTATGTCGGCACACCTTTTGTAAAAAATTCAGGCATTGGAGATGAAAAAGGTTTCATAATGACCGATTCTCAGATGAGACATACTGAATACAAAAACATCTTTGCGGTTGGAGACATAAACGCCATCACGATGCCAAAATTGGGTCATATAGCGGTTATGGAAGGCCAAATTGCATCAAGCGCGATTTTGAAAGACATAAAAGGTTCTGGAGAGGTTTTGCCATTCAAACCCGAGATATTTTGCATCATGAACAGGGGCGGAATCGATGCAACGCTGATTCTCTCCGATTATCTTTATGGCGGAAAAACAGATATAACGTTAAGTGGCCCGATTGCGCACATGATGAAATGGGGATTCGATGATTTCTACTTTTACACGAAAGGTCATATGCCGCCAGAATTGATGCAGAGTGGACTGAAAAAATTCCTTGAAACCATAAAAAAATGATTTCTGTAAAATCGTATTGAAAAACCCCGTCGCGCAGACGGGGTAAATTATTAATCACCGCTTGCTATCCATTGATCAACGTTGTCTTTAGTCACAGGGAAGAGTGGCATTGAAAGGCTTGCAGGATTAAGAGTTATGCCATTTACGACAAAGAAGGCGGCTGATACGCCAAGTGCTGCCATTTTGTAGGGTTGCTGGGCGATATCAACGGCTTCAGTTCCATTCTTAACAGCCTGGATTCCTTGAGGAATGCCATCTCCTCCTATGACTATTATTCCGCTCTTACCTGCTGCTTTTATCGCTTGAATAGCCCCAAGTGCCATTTCATCATTTTCGGCTATGACAACATTCACATCCGGATGAGCGACAAGAATCGATTCCATAACAGACATCGCTTTGGCCATATCAAATTGGGCAGTTTGGTTTGCGACTATTTTCATATTTGGGTACTGAGAAAGCACTTCCATTATGCCCTTTGTTCTGTCACGCGTTGCCGATGCGCCTGGAATGCCGGTAAGCAAAACAACATTTCCACTTCCATTGAGTAATTTTACAGCGTACTGGGCTTCTAATCTTCCATATTCAACGTTATCAGAAGCAATGTACATCGCAACTTTTCCGCCATTGACAGACCTGTCAAGCGTGATAACCGGAATTCCCGCTTTGTTTGCGGCAATTACCGCCGGGACAAGGGCATCTGAATCTGTTGGGTTCAAAATGATTGCGTCTACTTTCCTTTGAATAAGATCTTCGACCTGATTTAATTGTGTACTGTTGCTGTTATTTGCATTCATGACTATTAAGTTGATGCCAAGCAACTGTGCTTCAGCCTTTGCCCCATTTGTAAAAGAAACGAAGTAAGGGTTGTTAAGCGTTGAAACACAAAAGCCGATTGTCATTGCCATGGACAACATGGCAATACCTGCAATCATCAACGTCACCACTAAAAATGTTTTCACTTTACCCACCTCCTAAAATTAGGGTCTAAGCCCTATTCATTCCAATATTTTTTGCCAAAACTTGTAAGCATAACGGCGAGCAATATAACCAATCCCTTTACAACTTCTTGATAATATGCGGAAATGTTCATTATAGTCATTCCGTTGTTTAAGACCGCTATTATGTATCCTCCTATTATCGTTCCGACAACCCATCCTTCTCCACCAAAAAGGCTTGTCCCTCCTAAAACAACTGCCGCTATGGCATCGAGTTCGTAACCGGAGCCTGCTGTGGGTTCTGCTGTTCCAAGTCTCGATGCGAGTACAATACCGCCAATGGCAGACAAGAGACCACTTATTGCGTAAACGCTTACAAGTACTGCCGATATTTTTATACCGGCCGCTCTCGAGGCTTTTATATTACCCCCAACAGCGTAAACATGTCGTCCATACTTTGTTTTCTCAAGTACGATCCAGGCGGCGACAAAGGCAAGAGCCATTAAAATTATTGAAAATGGAATATCCACAAGATTTCCTTGTCCTATAAAATCAAAGGATGATGGCAAATTCCATATCGGTTCACCTTGCGTGTATATGAGGGTTATTCCTGTTATCGCGGACATTGTTGCAAGAGTCGCTATAAAGGCAGGCACCTTTGCAAATGCCACTATGACTCCATTTATAAGTCCAAACGCGATTCCGATGCTAATTCCAGCAATCAATCCTATGAAAAGATTGCCAGTCGCAACTATCGTTCCTGCAGAAACGGCACCGACGAGTCCGGCAATTGCTCCAACAGAGAGGTCTATACCTGCCGTTAAAATTACAAACATTTCACCTAAAGCAAGCAATATGTTTATAGAAGATTGCTTGGAAATGAGTATAAAATTTGAAGGTGTAAAAAAATAATTTGGAGATTCAATGGCAAAAAATACTATTATTCCGACTAAACCAAAAATAACCCCATATCTTCTTATAAAACCATTCGATAACGTCATATCAAGACTCCTTCCCTTTTACGGCAAACTTTAAAATATCTTCTTGTGTGGCATTCTTAGGATTCAATTCTTTAGTTATCCTTCCCTCACTCATAACGAGAATTCTATCAGACAGATTCAGCACTTCAGCAAGTTCTGAGGAGATCAGTATTATTGACACACCTTTAGATGATTGTTCATATATAAACTTATAGATTTCGAACTTTGCTCCGACATCTATTCCCCTTGTAGGCTCATCTAAGATCAAAATCTTTGGAGACCTTACAAGCCATTTTCCAAGAACGACTTTTTGCTGATTTCCGCCACTCAAATTATCAACTCTTTGATTTATACTACTTACCTTAGTATTGAGATATGCGATCGTATCCTTTACCGATTTCTTTTCAATCGAAGTTGAAACAAAACCAACCTTAGAAAATAAATCGAGATTTGGCAAAGAATGGTTTTCTCTAACGCTAAGTTGTAAAACAAGCCCGATATCATGCCTATCTTCTGGAACAAGAAAAATTCCATTTTGTATCGCATCTGTTGGCTTTGAAATGTTTACTTTTTTACCCTCGAGATATATTTCCCCTTCAAATTTTCTCAGGCCATATATACTTTCTCCGACCTGCGTGTTACCACATCCAACAAGTCCTGCTATTCCAAGTATTTCTCCTTTTCGCAATGAAAAGTTTACGTCTTTGAAGGCATCTGAAGATAGATGTTTGACCTCAAAAAACGCATCACCAACCCTTTTGTCAGGTTTCGGAGGAAATCTATTTGTCATGCTCTTTCCTATCATCATGCTAACTATTTCCTCCATTGAAACTTTATTTATATCCTTTGTCGCTATCAATTCACCATTTCTGAGAATTGTAACGGAATCAGCAATTTGAAAGATCTCTTCAAGACGATGAGAGATGAATATTATTGTTACACCATTTGATTTCAAATTTTCGAGTATTGAAAAGAGTTTTTCAGTTTCTTTCAAAGTAAGGGCAGCCGTAGGTTCATCCATTATCAAAATTTTTGAATTCGTTGACAATGCCTTCGCTATCTCCGTCAGTTGTTTGTTGGCAATGCTTAAATCTTTTACCCTTGAATTTACGTTTATATTTTCAATTTCAAATGTTTTTAAAACATTTTGTGCTTCCTTTTTCATTTTTTTCTTGTCTACAAAGCAATTAATTCCTAAAAAACTCTTTGGCATTTCCCTTCCAAGAAAGATATTCTCATAAACTGTTAATTGAGGTACGAGGCTAAATTCTTGATGTATCAAAGCGATTCCATAGTTAATGGCATCTAATGGAGAATGAAATTGAACCTCTTTCTCATTTAGATATATTTTGCCCGAGTCTGGCTCAAGTTCTCCGGCGATGATCTTCATCAAAGTTGATTTTCCCGCCCCATTTTCTCCCACTATTGCGTGTAATTCTCCATATTTTATGGATAAATTTATGTCTTTTAAAACATTAACTCCGGAAAAACTTTTTCTTATGCCTTCCACTCTTAATATGTCCACTAAATTTCACTTCCTCTTTTACGCGTAGTTTCTCTGATAACGAGAGAAGGTTCTATTTTTATATGTTTAATTCTCCTATCTACACCGGAAATCATGTCTATGACTATTCTCGTTGCCATCTGCCCAATTTCGTAAGTTGGCTGGTGTATCGTTGTCAATTTAGGATTGTGATAAGAAGAAAAGGCTATATCATCGTATCCAACGACAGAAACATCCTTTGGAACCTTTATTCCATATTTTTTTAATCCCTCAATAACTCCAAATGCTATAAGATCATTTCCGCACAGAATAGAATCGAACCTTACCTTTCTCTTCAACAATTCCTCAACCATTTTTATACCACTTTCATAGGTATATTCTCCGAGAATTATTAGTGAATCGTCAAACTTCATATTTAATTCTTCGATATGCCTTTTGTAAGATTGAAAACGTTCTCTTGCACCAGAGGAAAATAGTTTTGATCCGAGAAATGCTATTTTTCTATGACCAAGGGAATACAAATGTTCAATTGCGAGTTTTACTCCTAAAGTATGATCGACAGTTACATAAGAAAAATTCGGCGAGTTAATATATCTATCGATCATGACGATCGGGAATCCCGTATCATTTTTCAAATACCTCGTTGTGTACTTTGAAGCGACAAGTATTATTCCGTCAACTTTTTTGTCAAAAAGCAATTTAAATTGTGTTTCTTCTATGATTCTTGATCCATCTGTGTTGCAAAGAAAAACTGAATACCCATTTCGATGTGCCTCATCCTGAACTCCTCTTACCATTGATGGGAAAAAGGGATTTTCAATCGTTGGTATTAAAAGTCCTAAGGTCTTTGTAGGCATACCTTTTAAGGCGCGGGCAATTGTATTTGAACGATACCCAAGGTTTTGTACGGCATCTAAAACTCTTTGTTTGAGTTCTGAACTCACATTTTGTGAGTCATTTAAGACCCTCGATACAGTCGAAATCGAAACACCGGCTATCTTTGCAACATCTTTTATACTCTTTCCATTTACCATTGCCTTCACCTTGCAAACGTTTTCAAAAATTATATTATAATTTTTGATCTTAATCAAACGCTAAATATGGATTTTTTTCACTGAATATAGTCAAAAATAAACAATATATTAAATAATCTTTTTATTTCATAAAATTTCACGGTAATTCAAAATTTATCTTTATTTGTCGAGTACAAAAACAAATTCCGGCATAATAGCCGGAATTATTGTTATAATCTTGCAAAGTTATACGAGTACACCGCTTATGGCATCAACTGGGCACCTTGTTTGACATAGGCCACATCCAAAACATGCGTTTTTGTCAACTTCGACATGATCTGTGACAGTTATGGCAAAGTAAGGGCATACATACTCGCACATTTTGCAAAGCGTGCATTTTTCAGTATCTATTTGAGGATTTCTTACTACAAATTCGGCGGGCTTCTTTTCAATTTTACTCGCTATTGCGTCTTTTACGGATGCGTATCCTCGCTTTTTCAAGGCTGTTTCAAGGCCATTAACGATCCTTTTGTACTGTTCTTTACCGTATATCAGAGCAGAAGAAAGCATCCCTACGGCTGATGCGCCTGCTTCCAAAAAATCGACAAGATCGTCAGCAGTTCTTACCCCGCCAACTCCTATAACTGGAATATCTACCTCTTGTTTTATTCTCAAAACTATTGAGAGTGCAATTGGCTTTATTATTGGCCCGGAGATCCATCCGTACCTGTTTTCAGAACCCAAGGTTGGATGGCCGAACTTCGGATCGACGTAATAAACAGGTCCAAAAGAATTAACGGCGACTATACCTGAGACCCCAATTCCTTTCATTTTTTTGGCAAATTCAACTGGATCGGGCATATGCGGACTTACCTTCATGAATACTGGCTTTTGAGATAATTTTATCGCACTTTTCGCTATCTCAACTATCGGTGCTATATCCTTTCCGGTGTAATGGGTTGAGATTTCGAAAGCATCTCCGAAATCCTTCAGACGAGGCACAAGATATTCTATTTGGGATTTCGAGTATCCTATACTTATGATCTTCGGAATTTTTAAGGACTGGATCCCGGGCAAGTACTCTTCTATCCATTTATCCGGACCATATTCGGACCATAATTCTGCGTTAACGACGTAGTCCTTTGTCGCAACAATGCACGGCTTTGGAACCCTTGCCGCTTCGATGGAGATAGTCTTTGTCACCATTGCTCCAACGCCGAGGGAAGCGATGTATTTCATTTTTTTATCATCACCGGTCAGTGGGCCAGCCGCTGGCATTAAAGGATTTTCGAGATGAAGTCCTGATATTTCGGTAGAAAGATCCATATATTTTTCCCCCTTACTTTATTTTTTCCCAAAGAATTCTGGCTACCCTTCTGGATACTTTCTTTACTTCGTTTTCGTCGAAAGTCTTTATTTCCCCATCCATCATTACTATTTTACCGTTGATAAAAAGAGATCTTACAGGCGCACCAATTCCAAAAAATATATGATCCCAAAAGTTCTCTTTGTTTATAGGTGTCGGAGATCTGTAATCTATTAACATGAGATCGGCTGCGTATCCCGTTTTTATCTTTCCGAATTTTGAATTGAGATGATTCGATGCGAGTTCAAAAGTGTTGTCTATCAAAGATCTCAAATTGGCAGTCGAAAAAGCAGTTGGAGAATTTTTTGAGATCCTCTGACCGAGAGGCGTTATTCTCAAATCGAAAGGCGGAGAAAAACCAAACCCATCATCACCGATAACCACCCTCGCTTTCCTACTTAGCATTTCTATGTCCGCTATGCCAACACCGTTATTCATATTCGACTGGGTCGTATTCGCTATAAATCCTCCGCTTTTACCTATTATCTCCGCCTCAGATTCATCTATATGGATGCAGTGAGCATAGATAGAATTTGGAATGGTCAGTCCATATTTGTTAAGTCTCTCGATTATTCTCAAACCATAATCGTTTATCGAATAAAGTTCGTCCTCTATTCCTTCTGCAACATGAATGTGGATTGGTATCTTTCCATCGCAAAATTTTGAGACCTCTTTTAGGGTAGTATCACTTAAGGTGAACGATGCGTGAAGTCCCATCATACCGGCAACCATATTGGATCTATTTGAGTTGTAGAAATTGATATTTTCTTCTATGGACTCGATCTGTGTTCCATCTCTATCACTTGTTTCATGACAGAAAACGCCTCTCATTTTTGCAGTATCAACAATAACCTTTTTTATAATGGATAAAGACCCTTTTATGAAGTTTTGACTTGAATGGTGATCGAAGATCGTCGCTACACCGGAATGAATAAGATCGGCCGCTGCCGCGTAAGCGCTTGCCTCTATTTCTGCATGACCCAGATTTCTGTCAAGTTTCCACCACAATTGATCGAGTATTTGGGTAAATGTTTTGGGATTAAACCGGATGTTCATTCCTCTTGCAAGAGCCGAATAAATATGCGTATGAGCGTTAACCCATGCCGGCATCAGAAGCATTCCATGTGCATCGTAATCTATCTTTGATTTCAAATCGTCCATTTTACCGGTTGAGATTATCTTATCGTCAAAAGAGACATAACCATTTTCTATAATTTCATCTCCTGTGTAAATCAGAACATTTCCGATCGTGAAGGCCAAAAGACTTTCCTCCTTTTTACGAATTTTCCTCTTAGCCGTTTCCCGACAAATTCTCCATTTTTGATGACAAATCTTCCTCTTGATATGACAGAAACGAATTTACCTATCACATCTGTTCCTTCATATGGCGTGTAATCTGCTTTTGTGTGTAAATTCGATATGCTGATGGTCCATTCGATTGACGGATCGAAAATCGCTATGTCCGCATCGGCACCCACGACAATTTTCCCTTTATTTTTAAGTCCGAAGGTTTCAGCAACATTGACGCTTTGTAATTTCACCAGATCATTTATATGTTTTTCCGATCGATTCCTGTTGTAAAGTAAAACGAATGAAGTCTCGACTCCCCCGATTCCATTTGGCATAGAATCGTAATTGAATCTGTTCTCAAATTTTTCTGCTTTTTTAAAAGGACAGTGATCTGTACCGATCGTCGAGATCATTCCTTTTTCAAGTGCCTGATACAAATAAAATGATTCCAAGCGTGATCTTAAAGGCGGTACCAACGTGTAAAGATACGCATCATCTTTTTGATACAAAGCGTCATTTAGCACGAGATATTGAGGGCACGTTTCGAGTCTTACATTTTCAGAGGCATTTAATTTTCCTACCATTTCTACCGAAAGCCCGCTTGAGTTGTGAACTATGTATGCCTGACCGCCTACCATCTTTGCCATCGCCGCTATGCTTACGGCAGCCGATGCTTCTGATTCGGAAGGGTGTAAGAATGGCAGATCTTGGGGGAAATGTTTTTCTTTTATCTTCAATCTGTAAAGTATAATCGCATCGTCTTCAGCGTGAAATGTTTGAATTATTCCGTATTTTTTCGTTATCGCAAGTAAGTCTAAAATATATCCATTGTCCGTCATGCGGTCTGAAGTACTGTAGGTTGTGAAGGTTTTTATGCTATTTATACCCAGGGCAAGCGTTCGTTTTGCGAGGTTAACCGGATCGATATCCGGATGGGCTATTGTCATGTGAAATGAATAATCTATGTGTGAATTTTTGGCCTCTTGGAGTCTTTTTAAGAATTTTTCATCTATTTCATTTTCATAAGTGACCGGATCTAAAAAGTCGATATAAGTCGTTACTCCTCCAAAGGCAGCGCTTATTGAGCCAGATTCAAAATCATCTGCCGATCTGTATTTACCCAAAGAAAGTGCAAAATGGACATGCGGATCTATAAGGCCGGGCATAACGTATTTACCGGTCGCGTTGTAATTTTCTTTTGCTTCAAGATAATCAGAGGTGATCGCTGTTATGCGATCGCCTCTGATGTAAATATTCGCAACGTATGATCTGAAACCATCAAAGATCTTTCCGCCTATTATTCCTAAATCATTCAAGGCCTTCCTCCCATTGTCAGGGCCATAACGGCCTTTGCCGTATGGAGCCTATTTTCGGCCTCATCCCAGACAATTGAATGTGGACCATCTATGACAGAATCAACGACTTCTTTTCCACGATCTGCCGGAAGAGCATGCATGTACACAGAATGCTTTTTCGTAAGGCTCATTCTTCTTTCGTCGCATATCCAATCTTTGTGTTTCGCGGCCTCGGCCCATATTTTGTCCTTGTATTTGTCTGCCTCCAGAGGATTTGGTATCGTGTAAAATCCTCCCCATGATTTTGGAATGACGACATCTGCATCTTTGAATGCCTCATCCATATTATGCGTTATCGTCAGTTTGCCTTCCCCGACCTCAGCGTTGAGTTTTGCCTGCTTGACTATCTCTGGCATCAGATCGAATCCCTCCGGGTAAGCCAGAGTTATATCCATTCCATACCTTGCAAAGAGTAATATCTGTGATTGGGGAACTGAAAGTGGTTTGAGATGGCTTTCGGCGTAAGCCCAACTTATACCGACTTTCAAACCCTTCAAATTCTTGCCAAATCTTTCCTGGATGGTCATCAGATCTGCCAAAACCTGCATCGGATGGTAAACATCGTCCTGAAGATTTAATACGGGTACATTTGAGTTGGCCGCAAGATCTCTTATGAATTTATTTCCCTGTCCAAATGTGCAGTGCCTGACCGCGATCGCATGACCGAATCTGCTTAAAACCTTAGCGGTGTCTGCAGGTGTTTCTCCGTGGTGTGCTTGCATCATTTCCGGTACAAGGTAATGCGCATGGCCACCCAATTGAGTTATGCCCGCCTCTATGGAATTTCTTGTTCTTGTCGATTCATCGTAGAAGATCATGAAGACCGTCTTGTAAAGCAACCATGGCGTTAATTCATCCCTTGCAAATCTTCTCTTCAGATCAAAGGATGTGTCCAACATCAGATCAATTTCTTCTTTTGTAAAATCCTGAGTCGTTATGAAATGTCTCCCACGCAACAAAGTACCCATTTTATCACTCCTTTATCATTCTTTGAGGTAAATATGCGTAAAAAGCAGCAGCTTTCACAAGATGATCGATTGGTGCTTGATCGTCAACACCATGTGCGTATATCTCATTGGCAGGACCAAAGCCCACCGTCGGTATTTTGAAAAGACCAGCCGTTGCAACTCCATTTGTTGAAAAATTCCACTTGTCTACCTTTGGCTCGGAACCAAATAGATCCCTGTAAGCGTTGACGGCGGCCTGGATTATTTCGGATTTTTCGTCCATAACCCACGTTCTGAAATATTTCTCCGAAGAGTATTCTTTTCCAGTGTAAGATTTTCCGTGATATGTTAATTCGATTATCTCCGCCTCAACTCCGGCTTCCTTTATGACCCTTTTAAACTCTTCGATGGCACTTTCTTTCGTTTCTCCCGCTGTAAGCCTTCTGTCTATGTGAATTGTACATTCATCGGCCACGGCATTTTCTGATGGAGATTTGAAGAAGATCTGAGATACTACAACCGTTCCTTTGCCGAGAAATGGATCGACTTTGAGTTTCTCATTTAACTTTTCGATTCCAAGAATTATCCTTGCCATCTTGTAAATGGCGTTTTCCCCGCGCTCGGGCATTGCCGCATGGGCAGATTTACCTTTAGTCCTGATCTCAACCTCTATTCTTCCTCTGTGGCCTCTATAGACATTGAGATTTGTAGGTTCTGTTATCACAACGTAGTCTGGAATGAACTTATCTTCTTTTACTATGTATTGCCAGCACAATCCGTCGCATTCCTCTTCCATTACAGATCCGACGACGTAGAGTGTATAATCACCTTCGAGATGAAGATCTTTTATGATTTTTCCGGCGTATACCATCGAGGCCATCCCGGCCTTTTGATCTCCGGCGCCTCTTCCGTAAATTATTCCATTTTCTACCTTGCCTTTGAATGGATCGTGCTTCCACTGGGTTGGATCTCCGACTCCCACAACATCGACGTGCGCATCCATTGCGATCTTTGTCCTTCCACTTCCGATCCTTCCAAAGATATTTCCAAGACCGTCTATTTTGATTTCATCAAAACCAACTTTTTTCATTTCTTCCGCGATCCTGTCTACGACGGCCTTTTCCTGACCAGAATAACTTGGAATAGCAACTATGTCCCTCAAAAACTGCGCAATATCTTTCTCGTATTCTTTAGCCTTTTTCAATATATCCTGTGGAGATGCCATTTATTTCACTCCTTTGAAAAAATCGGCGATTTTTTCTGCTATCTCACGCCCAACTCTGCCTTGTGCCTCTATCGTTGAAGCACCAAGGTGAGGCGTAGCGACGACATTCGGCATTGAAACGATCTGGCGACCAATCTCATCCAGCGGTTCAGATTCAAAAACATCAAGGCCGGCACCCGCGATTTTGCCCGTTTTTAACGCATTTAAAAGTGCCTTATCATCGACTATCCCTCCGCGGGCGGCATGAACAAAGATCGCGGATTTTTTCATCATTGAAAATTGTTCGTCGGATATTATATGTCTTGTCGAATCCAAAAGTGGTAAATGAACTGTTATGTAATCTGAACTTTTAAGGAGATCATTTAATGGAACAAATTCAACATCAAGGCCGCGTTTATTTTGAATCACATCGTAAGTTATAACCTTCATTCCAAATGCGAAGGCCCTTTTGGCAACCTCTGCCCCTATATTTCCAAAACCTACTATTCCAAGGACTTTACCGTAAAGTTCAACTCCTTCAAAGGCTTTCTTTTCCCACTTTCCATCTCTTAAGGTCGTAGTACCCGCAACCAGATGGCGCGATATTGAGATCATAAATCCAAAGACGAGTTCTGCGACGCTTATTGCGTTTGCCGTAGGTGTGCTCAAAACAGTTATATTGTGCGCTTTAGCCGCGTTTAGATCTATATTATCGAGGCCAACTCCTGCACGTCCTATGACCTTTAATTTTCTTCCCGCCTCTATAACCTCTTTTGTAACCTTTGTCGCACTTCTTACTATTATTCCATCGTATTCTCCAATGTGCTTTGGTAGATCTTCTTTTGAATATTCTCTTTCTTCTATCTCTAAATTCGCATTCTTTAAGATCTTTATCGCATCGGGTGCAAGAGGATCGTTAATTAGAACCTTGAACTTCATGATCTCTCATCTCCCAAAAGTACTTCTTCGGCAGCCTTTACACCGGCTCCCATCGGTACCTTCTTTCCGAACTTGTTCATCGCCATCTCTATGGTTGAAATTGCGGATATTATATCCAATTTATCGACGTAACCAAGATTTGAAACTCTGAAAATCTTTCCCTTTAATTGGGATTGCCCTTCTGAAAAGACCATTCCATATTCTTCACGGCAGAATTTCAAAAATTTCGATCCATCTATCCCCTCTGGCACTTTAACGGCCGTAACCACATTTCCTGGCTTCTTTGCGAAAAGTTCGAGTCCTAAAGCCTTTACGCCCCTTCTTATGGCATTTCCGAAGATGGCATGACGTGTCCAGACATTTTCAATGCCTTCAGACTTTATCATTTCAAGGCCTTTGTTCAACTGATAGACGAGATTTACCGCTCCTGTATAAGGGGTATCGGTGTAAGATTTCTTGTACGCTCTGAGATCGAAATAATATCTTGGAGATTTAACTTCTTCGATTCTCTTCCATGCTTTCTCACCAGACACGGCGACAAATGCAAGACCTGGAGGCATCATGAAGGCCTTTTGAGACCCGGCAACGACTATGTCCACACCCCACAGATCGGTTTCAAGAGGCTCTGCGAGAATTCCACTTACGGCATCAACAACGAGAAGTGCATTGGTCTTTTTAACGATCTCGGCTATAGACTTTATATCGTTGACAACACCAGTTGATGTCTCGCTTAACGTGGTAAAGACGACCTTCACATCTGGATTTTCTTTTAACAATTTCTCGATCTGT
>CAYSSO010000006.1:38415-75047 GCA_964433875.1 uncultured Mesoaciditoga sp. | reverse complement strand
TAAACTATTTCGAAAATAGATTCCAAAGTTTGCAAATGTAAAAAGAAATCTGTAATTTTCAAAATCAAGGCCTTTTGGAAAAAACGTAATCGGAAAAGTATATAATTCCTTTGGTCCTTTAAAAGATGTTACCATTACCCAGTAGAGTGGTATAAGAGCGAATATTAAATACCCTCCAAGAGCGGCGAATTTCAACAATGATTGAAGGAAGATTTTTAATTTTTTCATATAACCCCTCTTTCTAATCTTGAAAAGGCACTCAAATAAATGATGGCGTAGATCATAAGAACGCTCATTATTATAAAACCTATGGCAGCTGCTTGGCCGTAATTATAAAAACTGTACATTTTTATTATCATGTAATTTGCCAAAGTATTTGTACTGTTAGCAGGCCCTCCATTAGTCATTGCATATATTATGTCAGGAAAATTCAAAATCCACATTGTACGTAACAATACGGTACTTGCTATCGTTGGCCTTATATAAGGTATCGTGACATTCACAAGTCTTCTAAATCGACCAGCACCGTCTATTTTTGCTGCTTCGTAAAGTTCTTCCGGTACAGATTGTAAAGCTGCCAAAAGCATTATCGCAAAGAATGGGATTCCATACCATATGTTAACGATGATAACGGACATAAGGGCAATGTGCGGATCTGATAAGAAACCTATACCTTGATTTATTATTCCTAACCTCATAAGAATTCCGTTGATAAGACCAAATTGACCGTTGAAAATCCATGCCCAGACCAATCCTATGGCAAAACCAGATACTGCCCATGGATAAAAGACCAGTCCAGAATAAATACCCCTACCTTTAAAAGGTTTTTTTAGTAATAATGCCAATCCAAATCCAAGTGTAAATTGGAAAACCAAAGACATGACAACCCATATTATTGTATTTAAAATTATTTGGGCAAAATTAAAATCAACACTTGTGAATATGTTTATGAAATTGTCAAAACCATTAAAATATATGTTGGAGAGATTGTATAAATTATAATTCTCAAACGCTATTTGTATTTCCTGACCTATAGGAATATAGGTAAAGATGGTTAAAAGTACAATCGTAGGTAAGACCATGATGAACAATTTAAGATTCCTACTCATCGATTTCCTCCAAAAGTCCAGGTGTCGTTTGACACCTGGATTATTTATTTACCTGACCAGTAATTGTTCCACTTTGACAGAACAGCATCGAGGGAAATATTTCCAAGTAACAATGATTGCATATCTGTTTGTTGAATGCTTGTCCATCCAGGCCATTTTGGAGAGTTGAATGGGTAACTTGAAAAGATGTATTTGTCAGGATGTTTCATCATGTACGCCCAAGCACTGTAAACACCTGTGCTGAAATATGGATCATTTTCGTAAGTTACAGAACTGATCGGAAGAGGTCCGTAATTCTTGTTGAACCAGGCGTTAACTTCTGGGCTTGAAACATAGGCAATAAATTTCCATGCAGCTTCTTTGTGCTGTGAATAAGAGACTATTCCAAGACCATTAAATCCGTAATTTGGATAGGCTTTCCCTGTTGGTCCTACTGGAAGAGGTACAACGGTATATTGATCTTTATCGAGCATAGTGTTAAGCAAGCCAACGGTATCAGGATCTTGCATTAAAATTGGAGTAACTCCTGATACAAAAGCATTAACTTGAGAATCGAAACCCCAGTTTATTGAATCCTGTGGAGATGTTTTAAACAATTTAATGTACATTTCCCATCCCGCTTTGTACTGTGGAGAAGTGAAAATCGTTTGTCCATCTGGAAGGAAGTAGAGGTTATTTGGATTGGCATTTTCAACAAAAGAAGTTGCAAGTGTATCCGGAAATATGAAAGGTGAATTTTTGCCTCTATTATCCCATCCAAATTGGTTTTTCGATGGATTGTACAATTTTTGACATGCGTTTAAAACATCCTGCCAAGTCTTGAGCTCATCTGGGTTGATACCATATTTGGCCAATATATCTGTCCTTACGAATAACGCTTTGACAAAGAAAGATTGTGGAATCATATAAGGTGTATTATTTACAGTTTTTGCCGCTTGCCATGCAAGAGGAATAAGAGTCTTAGATGCACTCCATGTCGCTATATAAGGCGTTAAATTCGTTAACCAGCCATTATCGACAAGTTGCTTTATTGTATAATCTCTGACTTCTATTATATCTAACGGTTGTCTTCCCATAAGCATGGTTGTAAGTTTGTTATCTGCCTGTTCGTATGGAGGAGAAATAAGATTTATCTTTATGTTTGGGTTAAGGACCTCAAAATCTTTTATGACTTGTTCCCACCATGCCGTTCGTTGCGGACTTGTCAACACTTGCATGAAATTAAGTGTGATCGTTTCACCAAGTGAAACTATTCCTATTACCAGTGTCAAAACAAGTACTACCAAACCAACTTTCTTCATATACACCCCTTCCTTTCTTATTGGCCCTTTGGCCTAAAGTTTTATCATCTTATGTTCAACATATTTTACTCTTCCATGTGCTGATGCACCCAATGCCACGACAAATGCGTCTCCCAGTGTCGATAATTCAACTTTTACTTCATGATCGTAGAAAAGATATTTCTTTATAGTCTTTTTAACCGAATTCAGGAAAGTATTTCCAAGATAGGTCGCCTTTCCTCCCAAAAAGATCGTAGATATGCCTGTAAGGTGAATCATCGAAACTATTACCGATCCGATCTCTTCTCCGACCTCTTCCAAAAATTTAACTACTTTTTCATCTCTGCTTTTTTCGGCCTTCTTCAAATTCTCAAAGTTTGATATTCCAAATGCTTTGACTCTATCAAGAATCGCATCCGCACCGTAAATATCTTCAAGATACTTGAACTTGTCATTATCTTTTACAAGAAAATGCCCTATCTCACCTGCGTAACCGTACTCTCCGTGATGAATTCCCCCATTTAAGATTATGCCGGATCCGATGCCTTCTTCCATATGAATGTATATGAAAGAATTCAAATCTTTTCCCTTCCCATAGTATTTTTCGGCGATCGCAGCCACATCGGCGTCATTTTCTATCCACGTGTTAACTTTGTATTTGTCCGAAAAGATCTTTGCAAGTGGTACATTTTCAAATTCCAAAAATTTTGCCGGCTTTAGAATAATCCCGTTACCCGAATCAAGTGTTCCGGGTGCTCCGAAGGTTATAGCGTTTATTTTATTTGAATTTTTGAGCATAAGATTATCTGTTATCTCAAAGACAGCGTTCATTATTGAATTGTAGTCAAATGAAGTATAACGTTGAGATTTTCTGCTTAAAATTTTCCCGCTTGCATCAACAAGGCATCCTTCAACCTGCTTTCTGAGAATTCCTATTCCGACAACATAAAAAGCATCCGGTACAATTTCAAGCAAAGTTTGAGGCTTTCCTATTTTGGAATGATCGTGATCTTTTTCTTTTTCTCTTATAAGTCCTAAATTCATAAAATTCTTGGTGATTTCTCCGACAGTGGTTTTTGTGAGATCTAATTCATTTGCTATTTCGACTCTCGAGACATTTTTAACCATAAGCGTTTCGAAGATTCTCAGAGAATTTTTCAATCCGACTGAACTTATGGCATTCATGTTGTGCTCCTTAGTAAGTAAGTTTACTTTATTATTTATTTTTATTATCCACTTCATAGCGTCGGAATGCAACACCTGAAAACCTTAATATTTGCCATTTATATCAAATTCGGATTGATTACTATCATTTAATCGATTAAATCTCACACAATCGGTTATTATCTTTAAATATTTACGCGTTTCTTTTTTACAAAGTAGTTTGATTGAAATAACAAGATCATTTATTATTGATCGAAAAGTATGTATATGGAGAAATTATAAATATCTCTCTAAAAATGGTAAACGAAATGATAAAATATCTCTGAAGAGTGAATAGATGGTAGTTAGCAGGATATCGACTAAAATCTAAATTAATTGGTTATTTGAGAATACTGCCTGCTAGATGACCCAAAATTATGGACCTGTTGATATAATAAAGAAGAGACAAAAAATTTATGGAAATATTGACGATTCTAAAAATAGATCTATTGTATAAATGAAAGGGGGCTTTTTATGTATTTTTTGGAAGGGTTCACAGATATCTTTGAAAGAATTAAGAAAAATCCATTTATTTTGGCACCTGTTTTTGGTGTGCTCTTGATAACTTTGATCTTCAATTTGATCCTGTATGGTTTGACAGGCGATATGAGATTTGAAAATGTTTTTTCCATTTTGATGCTGTCTTTCATATTTGGAGTTATAGAGTGGGCTCTGGCACTTCTTGCCGTTGGGATAACGACATCTATGATGATGGAAAATAAAAAATTTGGAAAAGAAGACTCAAGAATGTTTTTTAACTTTTTCGCCTTCTCCATCTTTATGTCTTTCTTCCTTATGATTGGCTTTGAGATAAACGTTATACTTGGTCTTGTGATACTTTTACTTATACTTTACGTACCAAACTGGTTTGTAACATCAAACGCATGTGATCTTTATGGGGGCTTTAAGTGGAATTTATCTTTCATTTTTAGAGGGATTAGGGCCGCTTATGCTTTTATAATCATTGTTGTCACAGCCCTATTGACACTTGTTCCCTACGCCGGCAATTATCTTGCCATTTTCTTTTACGTTGTCTGGACTGCGAATACTTACATACACATAATGGAAAATCAAAAATAAATCCATTTTCTTTGATGGCGTGGCATCAGACCTATGGAATACTACTCAATATGCATGTGTAAAATAGGTATGGGGAAGAGGTGTTTGTCAAGTTAATGATTGGATCAAAAGAAATAAGAGTCCATAACCTTGAATTTGAAATTCACACTCTCTTCACTCACTTTGCTAAAAAGCATTTGCAGAGTAATCATAATTTTTCTATCTCTAACAAGGCCCTGGTTGAGGATATCAATTTACGCCTGAATGAATAGGCTTATCTACACAACAAACCCAATAGAAAGTTTCAACGGCCAGTTAAGAAGAACTAAAAACAGGAATGTTTTTCCCAACGTACCGAGATATTCAAATAAGAAAGGAGATCTGACTTGAAAGGAATGGCATTTTTTTCAGGAGGAAAGGATGGTCTTTACGCGACATACCTTGCCGAAAATCAGGGAATTGATGTACCTTATCTTTTGCTTTTCAAAACGACAATAGGACTTTCACCACATTATGAAAATATAGATTCACTTAAAAAGATAGCACGTTCGATGAAAAAGGAACTTTTCGTCTTCGACATGAAAAATGGAAGTAAGGAACTTGCAAAATTCATAAAATCGTTTGGAGTATCACATATCATAGGTGGGGATATATACCTCGAAGCCCACTTTGAATGGATCAATCATCTTGCGAGAGAAAGCAACACAATCGCGCTTGAACCGTTATGGAAGAAGGATTCTTTTCAACTTACAAAAGAGATGATCGTCCGTGGCTTTGTATATTCCATAATCGCTGTTGATAAAGGTAAACTTTCAAAAGACTGGCTTGGATATACATTCATAAATTCAGATGATCTCCAAAATTTCGCATATAAAACCGGAGTAGATCCGGCCGGTGAGGGCGGTGAATTTCATACCGTTGTTCTCGAATCACCACTTTTTGATTCATCTTTTGAGATTAAAGGTACCGATTTTGGGGAAAGTGATAGATATTTTTACCTAAAATTCAACCTGAAAGAGGTAAAAAAATGACGCGCGCCTATCACATAGTTCAGTTTCGTGACGGAAGCGCGTATATAATATTTTATGGTTGTAACTGGAGATGCGCTTACTGTATATGGTCTTTCGAGAAATGGAATCTGTGCCTGCCACGCGGAACAAAGGAAAAATTAAGCGAATTGTGGGACAAAAGGGCGATCAAGTTTTTAACTATAGATGAGATCTTAAACATATTGAAAGCCAACGACGTAAAACTTGTTTTCATGGGTGGTGGTGAGCCTACAGAAGATCCTGAGATAAAATCGCTCGTATCCAATCTCAAAGTTGAAAGGATAGAAAGTTGGATTATTACAAATGCCGAAGGGCTTGACGACGAACTTTTTGGCATGATAAAGGGTGCAACTGTCAGCGTGAAAGCCTTCGATGATGATCTTCATAAAAAGATCACAGGTTTTTCAAATGTCGATCTGCTTGAAAAGATAAAACACTTCGGAGCCGATGAAAAGATGACTATCGAGACTGTTTACGTCAAAGGGCTTGTTGAATGTGATGAGATTATAAAAATAGCAAAATTTTTAAAATCGATAAATCCCCAGGCGCGTTTTAGAATAGATCCTGTTGTAGGAAAACTGCACAACGACAGTGATTATGATGAGATCGAAGAATGTTTGAAAAAATCAAATGATATAATCTACACATCGATGATAAGGCCATCCGGGAAAGTACCGCAGGAGCCGAAACTTCTGTATCCGGTTATATTGTAAGACCAAAATAGGACAGATCAGTGATCGTAGGGAAAGAAAAGCAATGACATAAAAAATAAAAATAGGTATACTCAACCAATTTTAAACTTCGAACCTGCGATATAAAAACATGATCAAATTCTACGCATTTATAATCTGAAATTTGGTGCCTATGAAAGTCTTCAATTCTAATTTTATCAGTTTGTTTTTTTTACGTTTTTTTCATTCTCGAGATTATGATATGCACTTAGGGCAATAGCGTTTTTCTTTACAGCCTTTCCGAATCAATTCGTTTGCGTTGATGATCAATGGGAAACTAAATTTCAAGCCATCTTCGAGCACAAAAGTCAGATCAATCCCGAAACTTTCAAATTGTACAGAAAATACTTTGATATCAAAGGAAAATTTTACGGAGAAAAGATAGGCTGCAAGTATGCAGAGGGTTTCAAAGTTTTGATTCCTGAGATGTTTCACGCTTTTGCCGAAAATTTGTGGGTTTGAAAAGTTTTTGAGGAGGGGAATGGTATGAAAAAATTTTTGGTGTTGTTTATTGTGATCGTCTTTGCCTTAAACCTATTCGTACTTGAAGAAAATATAAAATAAAGAAAGGAGATTTTTCCGTGAAAATTCTGAAATTGACAGAAAGCAGGATACCGGAGGCTATCAACCTCGCAAACAGGGTGTTCAGAAAAGACGGCGGAGATATGGGCAAAGATTATCCTGTGCTTTTTTCGCCTGAGAATGCCCAAAATATTTTATGCGTTGAAGAAGATGGTAAGATAGTCTCTATCTTCGGCCTTTTGTTTAAGGATGTGCAGATCTTTTCGGCGAGGATAAAAGCGTCTCTTGTCGGCTCCGTTTGTACCGATGAAAGATACAGAGGACGTGGATATTCGACACTTTTAATGAATGAGGCTGGGACTTATTCCATAAAGCAAGGTGCTTCTCTTGTCATGATCTCCGGTGATAACTCGATATACAGAAAATTCGGAGCCGTTGATGCCGGAATTTATTACGCACATTTTGTCGATGGAGATAAATCCGTTGAATATCACGAGGCTACCATTGATGATCTTGGCGATTTGATGCTCTTTCACGCCCAAGATCCTGTTAGATTTGTGCGGGATAGAAAAACTTTCAGGGTGATGTTAGAAACGTCAAAGGCGGACAATATGCCGGCCAAAATATTCGTCTCGAATGAGGCTTATATCGTTGTAACTGAAGGAGTCGTCGAAAAAGACAAAGAAAACAGATACCATTGCGTTGAGCACGGTGGATGTCAGATCGATGTTGCAAACCTCGTAAAGTCTGTCGCGAGCCGAATGAGTCCCATGGTAATTCACACGACAAATGCCGATTGCGTCTTGAATGAGATATTTATGTCTGAAAAAAGTATCAGAAGAAGGTTTATGGGGACAGTCAAAATTTTGGACTCTAAACTCTTTTTGAATCAGTTAAAGCCATATCTTGAAGAATTGCCATACGATGTTAAAATCATGGATGACTTAAGCGAGATGACGAAATACATCTTTGGATCGACAGAGTATAAATCTAAATCTTTGCAAATACCGCTTCCGGACTATGGTCTGGATTACGTTTAGGATGTGATGAAGATGATGATAACTCCTGAACCTAAAATGATAAAGATTGGCAAAAGGCACTATTCATTTGATGGATTTTCGAATCTGCCACCATTCTTGAAACAAGAATTCAAAATAAAAAGTGGAAAATGGAAGATAGAAAAGATTGACAGCGCCGGAAATGGCCTGAAGATAACCGATGGCAAAGTAGAAATATGGGGAGACGAATTCACATCTTACGCAACTTTGATCCAGATCGTGCGTCAGTTCAAGGATGTGCTTCCCGAAATAGAGATCGAAGAGTCCTTCAATTTCAAATTCAGGGGGTACCATCTCGACATAGCGCGCGGTGGGGTACCAAACCTTGATACCTTTAAATCATTGCTAAGGTGGCTATTCTTGATGAAATACAATTATTTTGCGATATACTTCGAAGATTTATTTCCATGGAAGATAGATTCAAAGATAGGAAAACACAGAGGAAGACTGACAATGGATGAGGTTGAAAAGATCATAGATTACGGTAAATCTTTGGGCATAGAGGTCTTCCCCTCTTTGGAATTGACAGGACACATGGAACACATTCTGTCATTACCAAAATATCATGAATTCAGCGAATGGCACAGAACTTCAGAAGGATGCCTTGATCTTTCAAATAAATCCGCATCTGATTTTGCGATAAAATTGCTCGAGGAGGTTGTTGAATTTTTCCCGTCAAAGCATATCCATATAGGCGGAGACGAGACATGGGCTCTGGGACGTGGAAAGAGTTTGAACAAGGGATGGGAATTTCAGGGCCACAAGTTGTACGAATCTCATTACGACCGTATGATAAGGGTTGTGAAATCTCATGGAAAGATGCCCATGATGTGGGGAGACATGTTGACCGGGATGTATCTGAGTAAGGTCGAAAGTGAAAAATGGCAGGAGGTTTTGAAAAGTAAGATATGGGATGAAGTGATCATCGCAAACTGGGATTATTCATCAAACAAAAAATCATTTTTCGCTGAGAAAATAAATTCTTTCGGTGATAAAAGAAAAGATTCTCAAATAGCGTGTCCAGGTCTTTCAGATTGGAATACATTTTATCCTGATTTTAAGACCGCTATCTCAAATGTTAAAAACTTCATAGGCGCGGCCAGAGATGAAAATCTTTCCGGTTTTATGGTAACTTCATGGGGAGACGATGGCCAGGAATGCCTCTTCTCATTTCTAAATCCCTTGATTTTGGCGACAATGGAGATCGCTGAAGGAAATGGAAGATGGGAAGAAAAATGGATGGCCTTAAGCGGTGAAGATGAAAAGATAACAAATGTCAGAAAGATCTTTGGCAATTCTGAAATTTCAACCATGACGCTTAAGCGCGCACTCTTTGGAGATCTTTATCCTCTGTACAAAATCAAAGATCAAAAGATAAAATATGAATTTAAAAGAGTGCTTGATGAGACAAAAGGTATTATCCTTCCCGATGATCTTGAATTCGTAAGACAGATGATCGAAACTGCCGTTGCTTTGATGGATAACACGGCCAGATCATCAGATTTCATATCTCTTTTTAACACATATTCAAAGTTATGGGCCAAAGAAAGAAAGATGGAAGGATTGGAACACCTCCTCCCGAGATTTTGGGGAATGGCAGGCATTATGGATGTAAAAAACAATCACTTCATCGGAAAATGACATTTTACAAGATGGCCTTTTGATATTTCGATGGATTCAGGATCTAACTTTTTACAAATTTCTTTTGCGTAAGGACATCTCGTGTGAAATCTACATCCTTTTGGAGGGTTAACGGCGCTCGGTATCTCGCCCTGTGGGATTATTCTTGATCTTTTTCTTTTCGGATCTGGATCTGGAATCGCATTCAAAAGCGCGTAAGTGTAAGGATGTGATGGAAAGGTGAAGATATCATCCTTTGATCCTATCTCGACTATCTGACCGAGGTACATAACGGCAACAAAATCAGAGATATAATCTACAACGGCAAGGTTATGCGTTATGAAAAGATAGGTAAGAGAAAAGGTATTCTTGAGTTCAATTAAAAGGTCGAGTATCGTCGCCTGAACGGAGACGTCAAGCGCAGAGGTAGGTTCATCAAGCACTATGAATTCAGGATTGAGTATTAAAGCCCTTGCCATTGCTATTCTCTGCCTTTGGCCTCCGCTGAATTCGTGAGGATAACGGAACATATGATCTTCATTTAAGCCAACCTTTTTTAGAATTTCTTTCACCCTGTCCAAGATCTCATTTGAAGAGATTTTCTCATGAATGTAAAGGCCTTCTCCGATTATGTCCTTTACAAGTCTTCTTGGATGAAGCGAATTGTAAGGATCCTGAAAGACGATCTGCATCTTTTTTCTGAAAGTTATCATCTCTTTTTGGCTCAAATTCATTATATCTTGACCTTTGTACATTATTTTTCCTGAAGTTGGTTCTATTAGTCTAAGAATCGTCCGACCAAATGTCGTCTTTCCACTGCCAGACTCACCGACAACTGAAAAGATTTTCTTGGGCGGTATTCGTAAATTCACGTTATCAACGGCATGAACGTATTGACCTTTCGAAAAGACACCTCTTTTGAGCGGAAAATATTTTTTCAAGTTTTGAATTTCAATCAAATTTTCATTCATTTTTATCACCGTAAAGGTGGCAGGCCACTAAATGATCAGAACCCAATTCCGTCAAAACTGGTTTTTCAACACTGCATATCTTCATTGCATAAGGACATCTCGGATGGAATCTGCAACCTGATGGTGGATTGACAAGATCTGGAACACTTCCCGGGATCCCCGAAAGTTTGGATCTATTTCCTAATCTCGGTATTGCTTTCAGCAATCCTTTGGTGTAAGGATGAAGCGGATTTTCAAAAAGTTCCTCCGTTTTCGCCTGTTCAACAACGGTACCTGCGTACATTATCATGATCCTATCGCAAAATTGTGCCGCAATACCAAGATCATGGGTTATGAGGATAACGGTGTTATTCATCTTATGCACAAGTTCGTCGAGTAAATTCATTATCTGAGCCTGAATTGTGACATCAAGCGAAGAGGTAGGCTCATCTGCTATCAGCAATTTTGGTTTTGATGACAGTGCCATTGCTATCATCACCCTTTGAGCCATACCACCGCTTAACTCGTGTGGGTAAAGATTTGAAACTCTCGGATCAAGATCGACATTTCTTAATGCATCAAAAACCTCCTGACGGCACGCTTTTATCGATGCATTTTTCATTTTTGCGATACTTTCCCCTATCTGAAAACCAACTTTCATCACAGGATTAAGGGAAGACAATGGTTCCTGAAAGATCATAGATATTTCTCTCCCGCGGATCATGTTTAAGGTGCTCTCCTGGGCCTTGACGAGATCCCTTTTATCGAAGATGATCTCACCTTCCACGATCTCGCCCGGCTGCTCGATAAGTCTCATTATCGCAAGAGAAGTAACAGATTTTCCACATCCAGTCTCCCCTATTATTCCAAATCTTTCACTCTTTAAAACCGTAAAACTAACACGATCGAGCGCATGAACCGTTCCTCTGTAAGTGTGAAAGACAACCTTCAAATTTCTCACAGCCAAGATCGCATCATTCATCTTCTCAACCTCGGATCCATTATGTCTCTTAAACCATCGCCAAGCAGGTTAAATCCAAGTACAACTATGGCTATTGCGATGCCGGGAAAGGTTGAAATCCACCATTGATCGAGCAAAAAACTCCTTCCATCGCTGACCATAGCACCCCATTCAGGAAGTGGCGGTCTGACTCCGAGGCCGAGAAAGCCTAAACTTGCCGCAGTTAAAATAACCGTTCCCATTCTTAAGGTGAGTTGAACAAGGACGGGAGAGACACACATTGGCGTTACATGGATTGATATTATTCTTGTATTGCTCGCTCCGAGCGCCTTTATGGCCTCTATGTAAGGCTGAGTCTTTACCCTCATAGCCTCGGCCCTCGCAAGACGTGCAAAGACCGTCCATCCCACAAGCGAAATCGCTATTATCGTGTTGATAAGGCTTGGTCCTAACATCGCGGCAAATGCCATTGCGAGTATCAAACTGGGAAAGGCAAGAAACATATCAGTTGCCCTCATGAGTATTTCGTCTATTACACCTCCGAAATATCCCGCTGTTACCCCGAGCATCAATCCTATTCCACCACTTATCACGGACACTATTATTATTATTTCGACTTCTATCATGGCACCGCTTATTACACGACTGAAGATATCTCTTCCGAACTGATCCGTTCCAAAGAAATGTCTTAAACTTGGAGGTTGAAGCCTTTCTGCCATATTTTGCGAAAGTGGATCGTAAGGAATAAACAATGGGCCGATTATTGCCACAAGCACGAAGGCAATCACTATGGCTGTGCCAATAACCGCAAGTTTCGTTCTTCTCCATAGAAAAAATGTGTGTTTCCAATCTTCGAAAATAGGTTTTCTTTTTTCTATGAAATCAGAAATCTTTTCGGTTACAGTCATTCAATCACCTCATGCTCTCATTCGCGGATCGAGTATGGCATATATTAGATCGACTGAAAGGTTAACAAGCGAATATACAAGCGCGATAAAAAGAGTTCCTCCCATTATTGCCGGATAATCAAGGACTAAAAGTGCATTTACTATGTACCTTCCAAGACCCGGCAAGCCAAAAACGGTCTCAGTCAGGACTGCCCCTTCAAGTAAACCGCCAAAGGTCAGGCCTATGATCGTTACAACAGGAATTAGTGCATTTTTAAGTGCGTGTCTGTACACAACGATTCTTCTTGGCATGCCCTTGGCCTTCGCAGTTCTTATGTAGTCCTGATTCAGCACGTCTAACATACTTGCACGTGTTATTCTTGCTATCGAGGCAGTTGCAGCATATCCAAGCACTGCGGCTGGAAGTATTAAATGCCTAAAACCATCCCAGAAAGCCTCCCAGTTTCCATCTAAAAGCGAATCGAAAAGTATCATCCCCGTTACCTTCTCCGGCGGAATGACGAAAAGGCTTAACTGTCCGGTCCCTGGAAGCCATCCGAGAATGTAGTAAAAGACGAGTAAAAGAATAAGACCGGTCCAGAATACCGGCATCGAAACCCCGAGAATTGAAAAGATCCTCGAGAAATGATCGATCCATTTATTTCTATAAATCGCAGAAAAGATGCCGAGAAAGATCCCAAGAAAGATCGAAATTATTATAGATGCTATAGAAAGTTGGAGTGTCACTGGAAAGTATTCAGCTATGTCCTGAATAACCGGACGCCCCGACTGGATAGAATTTCCAAGATTACCGTGAATAGCACCCCATAAGTAATCCACGAATTGATCGAAAAGAGGTTTATTTAGGCCTAATTGTGCTTTCATTCTTTCAACAACATCCGGAGGGGCGTTCCCTCCAAGAAGCGCCCCTACCGGATCGGCAGGTATAACATGAACGATGGCAAAAACGATGGCGAGTACTCCAAACATTACAAGAAGCATTAAAAGACTTCTTTTTAATATGTAGGAACCGAGTTTCATTCCCTATCCTCTTATTTGTACATCTTCGTTAAATCGAAGGCAAGCGAGTAACCTTTCGCAGTTTGATCGAAACCCTTTAATTCTGACCTCGTTCCCCAGTAATTCAAAGGCTGGTATAGTATTGCGAATGGCCCATTTTCGAACCAGTAATTCGTTAATTCTTTGTACATCTCAACTCTTTTTGTCTGGTTCAGTTCGAAACCTGCTGCCTCTGCAAGGTCAGCCGCATGATCGTCGTACCACATCATTCTCCATGCAAGTTGCTTTACCTTGTAATCTGCAAAGGGTTTGGCAAGGGCATCTGGATCCGGAAAATCTATTCCCCATCCGGCAACGATCATTTGTATTCCCTGTTCTCTCATCTTTGTGTACATTTGTGAGGCTTGCATTATGGTTATATTTGCCTTTATCCCTATTTTGGCAAGATCTGCTTGAATCGCTATTGCCTCATTTCTTCTGCGTTCTGTTGTGTTTGTAACGAGTTCAACCTCGAAACCATTTGCATATCCTGCCTGTGCAAGCAGTTCCTTCGCCTTTGTTATATTCTGATCAAATGGCATGTCCGACACGTACCCAAGATATCCGTAAGGGATAAAGCCCTGAACTTTTATTGCATATCCGCCGGCTATATTCTTAACAATAGAATCGTAATCTATCGCGTATTTAACGGCCTGTCTTACACGAACATCTTTGAATGGCCCCCAACCGGCATTTACCGCAAGATATTCATTTGACTGTGCTGGCACATTTACAACGTTAAAATTAGGATCCCCTTTTAGGGAATTAACCTGTTCCGGTGTCAGGTTCCACGCTATGTCTATGTCTCCTCTCTTTAAAGCGAGTTGTTGATCTGTCGATTCTGGCATATCTCTTATTATTATTGTCTTTATCTTCGGAGCACCTCTCCAGTATTTCTCATTTGCAACGAGTACTATCATGTTATTTCTTTGCCACGATTTGAGAATGTATGGACCGGCACCGGCGCTGTGATCTGCAAGGTAAGTTGATCCCATATCGCCAGAGACATCATGAGACTGTGCAACTTTAGGATCGACTATTCCTCCCCAACTTTCGGCAAAAATAGACATAACTATATTTGGAGCGTAAGATTTGTCCATAGTTATCTGCACTGTGTAATCGTCGATCTTTTTTACAGTCTCATTCATGTTTCCTGAATTGAGACCAAGCGATTCAAAAAGCCAGACCGGAGATTTTTTCAACTGCAAAACCCGCTTGACCGAATAAACAACAGCATCGGCATTTAAAGGATCTCCATTTGCAAAAGTAACTCCTTTACGGATGTGAAATGTCCATGTTTTGCCGTCCTGTGAGACATCATAACTTTCGGCAAGTTCAGGAACTGCTTGGATTGTACCGTTGATATCTTGCAACTTGAAAAGGCCACTGTAGATATTCATGACCATCACCGCAGGTTCTACCTCGTAACAAACGGCAGGATCAAAGGAGATGAAAATCCCCGTGTTCATACCTATCACGACCGTATCTTTGGGTATGGATGCAGAAAAAGCCATCGTTGCAAAGGAAAAAACGATCACTACAAACAAAAGTTTACGCATACAACACCCCCCTTTTGGTTGAAGATATGCATTTGATATTTTGGAAGAAGTATATCATAAAATTTATAAATGTCAAAATGAATAAAGAATAATTGCAAGTTCATATTTTTGCATTATATAGTTAATTTGATAATCCAAGTGTTTGTTTATCCACAAAGGGAGGCTTTTCAGGATGATATTTGGATTGGTAATGTGATAAAGTTGTATAATATTTTGATAATTATATTTGACTTTGAAATATAATATATTTTACAATAAATTTATAGCAAAAATAGTTTAATTTATTTTTTGATTAAAGGGTGGGATCGGTATGAAAAAAATCAGATTTTTAATTTTGATGGCATCGATTTTAGTCGTCAGCTTGATTTTGTCAGGGTGCATCTCCACGAATTATTTAGGAATACCTTCTAATCCTTCTCCTTACAATGGTCAAGTTGGCGTTTCTTTGAACCCCATCTTCTCATTTGCATGCAGTTATCCACCGGGAGATAAGATAATCTATTACGTGTATATAGGCACATCCCCGACAAATATGACTCCTACAAATAGCATCACAGGTACTTCATTCTATTTATCATTTTCACTCAAAGCAGATACAACCTATTACTGGCAAATAGTTGCCCATGATGAAACGATAAATACAACTGTGCCAGGTCCTATATGGTCCTTCACCACAGAAACAATTTCTGCTCCAAATGTACCTTCTAATCCTTCTCCTTACAATGGTCAAGTTGGCGTTTCTTTGAACACGATGCTTTCATGGTCTGGAGGAGGACCTGTTGGAGATTCAATAGAATACACGATATTCTTTGGTACCTCTCCTACACCAAATTCAATTTTGGCAGGTAATCTCATCCAAACATTTTACCAGATATCTAATTTAAATCCGAATACAACTTATTACTGGCAAATAGATGTTTACGATTACACAACGGGATTGTCTAAAATAGGACCTGTTTGGTCATTTACAACGGGAAATTAAACTAAGTACTTGAAATACATGAAAATTGTTTTTATGGTATAATTGAAAAACAAAATTTGTTATCATTTCCAATTCATTTACAATTTTGGGGAGGTGGTTTGGTTTGAAATTTTGGATCTTCATGGTAATTTTAGTCTTTGCAGTTTCTTTTTTGTTTGCACAAAATTTCTTCGTTGGCCTGGAATCGAGTTCTGGAATCTTAGGAATAGGAGGCGGACTTGATACTCCTCATGCCATAATAGGTGGATCACTATGGAATTTTTACGGAGAAACGGACATTAACGTGAATTTCACGAATATACTTGGAAAACTCTACAGCAGTAACAGTTTCAATGTTAATTACGGATGGACATCTTTATTTTATCTTGCAAGCGGTTATATCACAACTTTTGGATTTGGAATTGGGGGCTCTCTTGTTGAGCATTGGAAGGTACAAAATATACCTCTTTTGTTCAGACAAACTCTTTCTGTAGAAACTTCTCTTGCAAGCCTCGGAACATTTGCTATAGGGACCAATCTCGGCTTCTATTACGAATTTTAAGTCTACCCATTTTCAAACTTAAAATAAGCATGGAACCATTCAATGATGGTTCCATGCTCTTAATCGACTTTTACATGATTTTTTCTATTATTTCCTTTACAACCCTTATATCTTCCTCATGCTCTGGATCATCTCCTGGCGTTTCGAGTATCATCGGAATAGTCCTGAAAAATTCTTCGGAGAAGAATGTTTCAAAACCTTTTTTACCTATAAAGCCCTTTCCGATCCTTTCATGTCTGTCTTTATGAACACCGAGCGGATACATTGAATCATTTAAATGACACATGATGAGACGATCTCGTCCCACTGTTTTATCGACTTCATCCATGAGTTTTTTTATTCCGTCTTTTGAAGTGATATCGTAACCCGCATCAAAGCCGTGGCACGTATCGTACGTGAAATAAAGATCACAGCCGCTTAGATCCGCGATCTTCTTCAACTGATAAAAGTTGTGCCCTATATTTCCGCCCTTGGGAGAAACAAGTTCAAGCAAAAGTTTAACGTTTTCAGGGCAATTCTTCATTATTGTAGATATTGAATCTGCGATTCTCTGAATCGATTTTTCTTCACTTTCCCCAAGGCCGCTGCCGGGGTGAACATTGACGTATTTAATTTTAAGCAAACTTGCAAGTTCGAGTTCTTTCTTCATGAGTTCTATGGATTTGTTAAGGACCTCTTCGTTTGGACTTGCCAGATTTATGAGATAACTTGCATGGATCATAACCTTATCATTTTCTATTTCATATTTTCTCATTTCCTGCTTGAAAATTTCACGTTCATTCGCATTTGAATCGATATTTACTTTCCACATTCTCGGACTGTGAGAAAATATTTGAAAGGTATTTCCGCCTATTTTTATCGTTCTTTGCGGAATAGTTGAAAGTGGCGATGTCATGTGAGCACCTATGTACATCTAAATCACGTCTCCAATTCTGAAATCTATTAAAAGGTCTTTTCCATCAAAATGATTTTCCACTTCTCTACCGTTAAGTGTTACCTTCGTTATCATTCTTGGAGCATTTAAAAATCTTACTGTGACTTTGTCATATCTTCCAGAATATCCATGATGCAATCTCTTGATTCCAACGGTGTACCCATCTACAGCCCTACCTATTGCAAATTCGTAAAGATTATACTTTCCATTTTTGTATTCGAGTGTTTCTCCATCATCTTCGTAAAGATACCCTATGGCCGAATTTCCATAGATATCAACGTAAAGGTTCATCTTTTCCTTTTCGAAGAAATAGTTTAGCGGATCGGTTCTGAAGATGGCAGATCCCTCCCTTACGAATACAGGGATCTCGTCTAACGGAGCGTCTATTTTGTAAACGTGATCTCCTTCGTAGATATTTCCATTTCTCATGTCTATCCATTTATCTTTTGGAATGTAGATAGTTCTCCAAGTTGTATTAGGCCTTATTATAGGCGCGACGAGGAGCGAATCTCCGAAGATGTATTCATCATTTATCGAGTAAAGATCTTTGTTGTTTTGATCTAACATGAACAAAGGCTTCATTATTGGAATTCCTTCCTTGTGTGCGAAATAAAAGGCGGTGTAAATGTAAGGAAAAAGCGAATACCTTAACTTTATGTATTTTCTCGCTATCTCTTCTATCTTCTCTCCAAAAGACCATGGCTCTTGTCTCATCGTTCCAATTGCAGAATGATTTCTAAAGAAAGGAAAGAAGGATCCCATCTCAATCCATCTTGCCAGTAATTCCCCGTTTGCATCCCCTCCGAATCCTCCGACATCTGCGCCGGTGAAAGCAACACCGCTAAGCCCAAGTCCCATTGAAATAGGCATTTCGATCTCTAAATGCTCCCACCAACTCGAATTATCCCCGGTCCAGACGGCGGCATACTTTTGAATGCCGGCAAATCCCGATCTCGTCAGTATAAAAGGCCTTTTGTTGGGTTTGTAAATTTCAAATGCCCTTTTCGTTGCTATCGCCTCAAGATATGCATAGATATTTCTCACTTTGTAATGCGGCCAGATTTTTCCATTGTCGTCTTTATGGAATATTTCATCACCGGCATCGTTCTGAGTGAAAAGAGATTTGGCCTCTCCGAGGATTTGGAAATCAATTTCCTTTTTGAAGAGTTCGGAGACCTTTTTTGTCTTCGAGTCTGTCCACACTATGGCAGGCTCATTCATGTCATTCCATATCCCGTCAACACCTTTTTCAAATAAAGCTTTATGGGATCTTGCCCACCATTCTCTTACATCCGATCTCAAAAAATCTGGGAAGTTACATCTTCCCGGCCAAACATAACCGGTAAAATCATTTCCATCTCTGTCCTTTACAAATTCGTCCATCGATTTGGCCGATCTGTAAATATCGTAATTCTCGTCTATTTTGACTCCAGGATCCACAATAGTGACGAGTTTAAAGCCCATGTCATGCAATCGATCTGCAAATTCGCTTTCAAAATCATTCTTCCACGTGAAGATTCTGTACCCATCCATGTAATCTATATCAAGATAAATGACATCGCATGGTATCCCCTTTTGTCTCATCTTTTTTGCAACCTCAATCGCCTCGTCTCTCGAATAACTCCATCTCGACTGCTGGTATCCGATGGCCCATGCTGGAGGCATTTCCATTCTTCCAACCATGCCCGTAAAAGTACTTATCACCCTTTGCACATCCGGCCCATATATGAAGTACATTGTCATTCCTTCATCCCTTGCCGAGATCGCAAATCCGTCTTCTCGAAGATTGAAAAAAGAATAAGAGGTCGTGTCAACAAAAATTCCAATTGCTGATTTGTCAAAGATCGCTATGAAAAATGGTATTGAGATGTACATTGGGTCGAGATCAGGCACGTGAAGTGGAAAATCGTAGTTCATCATTTTGAAGTTCCTTCCCCTCTTATCAAGATACCCCATTTTTTCTCCAAATCCGAAAAAATGGGCATCTTTACAGGAAAAATCAACTGAAAAAATCCCGTTTTTAAATTCTTCTGATCTCTGCGTTATCAAAGTTTCTTTGTCCCTTACAATCAATCGGCCATCTTCCTGCATACATGAAAACTCTTTAGCATCTTCTAATTTGTAATTCTGGACAACTTCAAACGGATTTTGAGGTGTCCCGTAAGTAACTTTGAATACAGAACTGTCCAATTTTTCAATTTTCATGATCATCCCTCCTTAAAATAGTTCTGACACCGGTTGGGGATTTTTTTGCATCTTAATGATCTTCGATACGCCGCTTTGTGAAATGAGAAAGTAAGTGTCGGAAGCATCATTACTCGTCACAACACACGACTTATCAACTGATATAGTGTAAATAGTTTCAACTGTCGGGGTTCCGGAATAGAAAAATAGGTAGTTTGAAAGGCCCGGTCTTAATTCTGCCTGCAAGATGTATTGATCTTTTTTAGACACGTTTATCCAAACACCCTTGTTGCCGGTTATGTAGATTGTAAAATATTGCGCTTGTGGTTGCTGTGATGCGAAGGTTAAAATTCTCTGGAGATCCACACTTGTATTCGAAAGGAAATTATAAGCGCTTATGTATTTGTCTATAATCCCTCCTGGATAGATGTCCTGCTTGAGAATGGAGATATTGGAATTGATATCATTTATCTGGCCATTCATTGACTTTATCTCTTCGTCCATATTTGAAATGGAGACCGAATTTGATCTTATAAAGGCAAAATCAAGTATACTCATAAAAGTCGCAAAGATTGCGGAGACTATTACCAGTACAACGATTAACTTGTAGATAAATGGCGTTTCTTCGTTCAACAGATCACATCCTTTCAATATCGGCGACTATTTGTCTTATCATCTTGTGGGTCTCGATAACTGGCTTAATTTTACGCTTTATCTTTTGAATCGTGTTATCGACATACTTTGCATTCTTTCCGATCCGATCGGCTATCTCTTTGTAAGATTCATCCTGCATGTACATCTTGAACAATTCGAATTCATCTTCATCGAGTACCGATGAAATTTTGGACATAAGATCTTCGTAAAGATAATCATCTACCAAGGTAGGCTCATATCCTATATCTGAACTTTTATCTTCTGATTCTTCTTCGAGAAGCAAATCAACTTTTAGAGAATCTGTAAGTATTTTATGCTTTCTTCTGTTTAAATATGTCAAAAAGGATTTCATTTCTGAATCGACTGATTTCCATGCGAAGGTCGAAAAAGTACTTTTGTCTTCTTTGTAATAATAAATCGCTTTTATAAGTCCGACAAGTCCATTTTGAATGAGATCGTCTTGATCTGACCATTGGCCGTAGTACTGATTAGCGATCTTTACGACCATTGGATAAAACTGCTCAACTATGAAATCTGCAGCCTCCTTTACACCGCTCTGCGCCAGTTTGATAAGTTCTTTTGTCGATCTTGTTCTGAGACGATACTTCAGTCTCATCATTTCGAGAGTATATTTTGATCGGTATAATAAACGGTATCGATCAAATTCGAATTTGCACCGTAATAAATCGAGATACTGTTAATTCCGCCAAGAGATACCGGTACAGGAAAACTTGTCACCAAGGATTTGTACTTTGTCGTGGAGATCATCTGTTGAATAGATCCAATCTCGCTTTCGGATATAAATGTTCCTCCTGTGATATAGACCATGAGCTTCGTTTTTTCCGAAAAATCTTGAGGATCTCCGACTACAAAAAGTGAAACATTCCTAAGCATTAGAGTGCCAAAATATTTCTCGAGTTCATTTAAGACGTTTCCCTTCACGATCACCACATTTCTTACATTTTTGTCTACGGAAAGAATTTGAGAGATATCAGGGAAGATGTACAATTTGTAATTTTGATAAACGTAATTAACCGAGAAAGGTACCATCGAACCATTTATCTTTACAATCAGATCTGGAAGATATTCTATCGACCTATTTGCAAGATTTATTATTCTAAAGTAGGTTTCTATATTTCCATTCTTAAATCCTATTCTATCTATAATCGGGAAGATAGGATTTCCTTGAAGGGAAATTTTGTAGATCTTGACATCATTTGAGACCGGATCAACAGTCAAAAGGGTCTGGCCGCTTAAATCGGCGTAAAAAACGGCTTTCGAATCCTCAAGGTTAAAATTTATCCCTCCACTTACCATCTGATCCGAGTTAAAAAAAACAATATTGTCTCCCAAAACTGAAAAATCGTAGGGTAATGGCCCTGAAGGGAATGGAATAGGACTCAATTCTTTTGAGGTGATAAGATCGAATCTGCGTATTTCTTTATCGGTCAGGTCCATCAAATAAAATATTCCAGATCGTGCATGGCCGTACGAGAAAATGTGAACCCTTTTCGAAAATAGATCAAACCTTCTGAAGAGATCTCCGTTATTTTCAAATACATCAACGGCATCCTTCCCGTACTCTCCAACGTAAAACCTACCTGCGCTATCCTGACAGAAAATAACCGGAAAAGAAAGGTTTGAAAGAAAAATCTTTTTATCGTTGAACTTTGGAGAATAAGAATATATCGAACCATTCTCGAATGAAACATAAAATCTATCCGAAATACTTGAATATATGATGGCTGTTGGCGTTGAATTCACATCGAGAGGATAGACATTTTGAACTTTGGAAAATTCAATCACATTTCTATTTGCCGCGTCCAGGACGTAAAATCCATTTTCTCTGATCGCAACTGAAACAGGAGAGTAAAATACTTCACTTCCCTTGTATATGCCATAAATTGTATCTTGTTTTTTGACAGATACTATGGGTAGAAAAGCCGTAAAAGAGGCGGAAATAAGCGATTTTATGAATGTATAGGTCGGAGATGATTTAAAGACCATAACGGCATTATTGAGATCATTTGATGCCGACGTAAGATTACCATTCATCAGATCAAGGCGGGCCTTGAAATACCATAAATTGGCCGCATCGGCAACATTTATCGTTGATGATAAGGACATGTTAATGAGCGAAACTGCTTCACTTATATTGGAGTTATTCCATGCATTTACCGACGCTGAAAAATTGTTAATGTAAGATCCAAATGCCATAAATGAAATAAAAAGGAAAAGCAAAACAAGCCATTTCAAACCGATCACTTCTGTCTTAACATATTTATGAGATCCATCTTGTTTTCTCTTCCGTTGATCAGTCTTTTTATATTTTCGTGGTGTCTGTATACGCTAAGTACCAAGAGAAAAAGCAGAGCAAATCCAAAATAGATCTCTCCAAACAGGAATGAGAGCAAGAGCGCAAATCCAATTCCAATCATAGATGCAAGAGAGACATATTTCGTCGCAAGGGTAAAAATCAGCCATATTCCGAGAAAACCTAACGCAACGAATGGATTTATTGCCAATATGAAGCCGAGAGTTGAGGCCACACCCTTGCCGCCTCGAAATTTCATGTATATTGAATAGTCATGACCAATTACCGCTGCAGTTCCAGAAAGCAAAATAAAAGGCATCGGAAAACCCATAAGACGCGCAAGAAGAACTACAACGAAAGATTTTGCTATGTCTAAGAACATAGATGTGAAACCAATAAAAGGACCTGCGGCCCTTAAAGCATTTGTTCCTCCAACATTTCCACTTCCCACTCTTCTGACATCAATACCTTTAAGACGTGGAAGAATATAACTAAAAGGAATACTTCCAACAAGATAAGACATAACTATCCATAATATCTCATTTGTCATTTTCTCTTCTCGCTTTTACAATTATTTTTAAAGGTACATTCTCAAATTCACTTATATTCCTTCTCAAAAAATTTTCGTAAGACCTTCTGACACTTTCTGTGAACAATTCTGGGGAGTTAACAAAGACCGAAATAGTCGGCGGAGTTGTATCAATCTGAGTCGCGTAAAAGATCTTTAACTTTGATGGAATCGCATGTTCAGATGAGAATTTGAAAGACAATCCTGCTATTTTCGAAGTTGGCAGAGTCGATGTGTACTGATCGTAGACTCTTATTATCTGATCCATTAACGCCGTTAAATTCCACCCATTCAGCGCTGAGACCGGTACAAAGGGACTGTAGGAGATAAAGAAAAGTTCCCTTTCTACATCTTCGACGAAGTTCTTCATTGCCAGATCCCATTTGTTTCCTACTATTATTGAAGCCTTTGAATATTTTACAACCATCGAGGCTACCTTCTTGTCTTGTTCAGTTATCCCCTCGGAAGCGTCCACAACGATAAGTGATATATCTGAGTTCATGATTGCCCTTATCGTTCTTGCCCCGCTAAACGATTCAACGCTACCCTTTTGAACATGAGACCTCTTTCTCAATCCGGCCGTATCTATGAAGATGATATGTCTGCCCTTGTAATTCAAAGAAGCATCTATTGTGTCTCTTGTTGTGCCCGGTATAGACGTGACTATCGAGACAGATTCGTTTATTATTGAATTGAAAAGAGAAGACTTTCCGACATTTGGCTTGCCGATTATCGAAACCTTCGGACCGGAATTTTTTATTTCGATTTCAGATTCAGGAATTGATTTTAGAATTTCCTCTTCTAAAAGATCAAAGCCTATGTTGTGCTCGGCCGAAATGAAGATAGGTTCTCCCATTGAAATGGAATATATTTCTCCAAGGTTTTTCTTGTAAGCGTCGCTCTCACACTTGTTAACTACGAAGATATATTTTTTTCCCGATTTTCGGATCATCTCTGCGATTTCAATGTCTTCCTGGGTAAGGTTCGATCTTCCATCTATCACAAAGATGATTAGCGTTGCAATGGAGATCCATTTTTTAAAGGAAAGATTCATCTCAAACTCTATCTCGTCAGATGGATCCAAGAAATAACCGGGCAGATCAACAAGACGAAATGTTTTTCCTTCGATATTCATATCAAAAATAACCGGATCTCTGGTTAAACCTTCATAATCGGCAACCAGAGATCTTCTAAATCCAACAAGCCTGTTGAATATACTTGATTTGCCAGCATTTTTTCTGCCCGCTATCACGACAGCGGGCAGATCAAAATTACTTTTCACCTTTTCTATTCACCAATTCCTCTATGGTCGTTTTCATTGGTTTATGATCTTCTTTCTTGGAATTATCAGGCAAATCTTTTATCGTTACAACCATATCTCTCTCATCTAAATCTGGATTGTAAGATACCTTGTGAATTTTTGCCTTGAAAAGATCTCCCACCTTTATCCCATCGTAAAATTGAGATTTGGGCAAAAATCCTTCCACGTTGTAATTTACGACTCTTAAGATGGCTCCAGAATTCTTTAAATTGACCACTTCACAATCAACGGGAGTACCCACTTTAACTGTTTTTGAAAGTTCTTCCCACGGGTCTTTTAGAAGCCTCTTAACGCTTAATTTCATTCTTCTCTTCTCAGGACTTATATCGAGGATCTTTACCTCGACTTCTTGATTCCTCTTGAAAAGATCGGATGGGTTTTTCACAAAATTCCATGACAATTCTGAAACATGCGCAAATCCGGATATCTCGTCTTCTATACCAAGAATGATTCCAGTGTCAAGAACCTTTTCTACCTTTGCCTTTACAGCATCACCAACGTGGTACTTCTCTTCTATGTTGTTCCACGGATCTCCTTTTACATCCTTCACACTAAAGGAAATCCTTCTCTTGTTTTTATCTATTTCGGTAACTTCAACCTTTATCTGATCATTTTCATGGAAGTAGTCTTTTAGGTTTCTCTTAGTATTTCCCCAGAAAATATTCTCGGCCCTTACAAGTCCCTTTATTCCATCATCGATTCTGACAAAGATTCCATAAGGTGCTATACCGGTAACTGTGGCGTCTACAATGCTTCCAACTGGATATTTTTCTTCGATCCTTTCCCACGGATCTTCGGTTAATCTTTTAACGCTGACAGACATTTTTTTGTTTTGGATGTCTTTTGATATTACCACTCCTTCGACTGTTTCTCCCATTTTAAACTTTTCTCTTAAATTGACATTTCTGTCCCAACTTATCTCACTTCGCGGGATCAACGCGATCATCGGGCCGACATCCATAAAGACTCCGAAGTTAGTTATATCTTTGACAATACCTTTTATCTTTTCACCGACGTTGACAGATTCGAGGAATTTTTCTACCTCTTTATTGACAATCGAGTCCATTGAAAGCACTATATTGTTGCCGTTATTTCTCTCTTCAAAATTTATCACTTCAAATTCGAATTCTCTTTTGAGAAGTTCATCATTTGAAATGTTGTTAAGGTATGAAGCCTGAGATCCCGGTAAAAAGGCTGAAACAGCGCCTTGAATTTCTACCGTGTATCCTCCTCTTACCTTTTTTATTATATGACCTTTGATAGGCTTCTTTTCTTCCATGCTCTTTTTTATCTCTTCGAGCACTTTTGGTATAAAGTATCTTCTTTCAGAAAGATATGTACGGGCCCCTTCTTCTTCCCCTCTATAATTTATAACGACAGCGTCTATAATGTCGCCGGATTTGTAATCCTGGGGTTCTTTCACAAGTTCCTTCTTTGTTATAATGCCTTCAGTTTTTGCGCCGAGATCAACTATAACGTATTCGGTTCCGGAACTTACAACCGTACATTTTCTGACCTCTCCAACAGTAGGTATTCCAAGATTCTCATTCTCGATATACTCCTCAAATTCATTTTTACCGTTTACCACTTCGCCGTTTTCCATGATTTTACCCCGAAGGGCACACCTCCTTTAATTTTTCAAAACGTCCTCAACTTCTTCACTATTTCGTCTACAATTCTTCTTGGAGTTGAGGTTCCACTGCATATTCCGACACTTTTGACAGACTCAAACCATTCTACCTTTAGATCGTCTGCATTTAAGATAAGATAGGTCCTTCCATTCAGATTTTTGGCGATGTTAAAAAGTTTTCTTGTGTTAGAACTTTTGCTTCCGCCAACTACAAGACAGACATCCTGAGATTTCGCTAACTCTTCCACCTCCCTTTCTCTTTGGTAGGTAACCTTACAAATGGTATTTTCTACCATGACAATTGATAACTCATCCATATTTTCGGATATTTTCTTTACCACTTCTTTAAATCCATTCATATCCATCGTAGTCTGGGAAAAAATTGCTATTTTTTTCGTCGAGTAATTTATTTTATCCGGCGAATCGAATACCTTTATTTCATCGACTATACTTGTAAGATATGTAACCTCGTCGTGGTGTTCGTGGCCGTAGAGTAATATTTCAAATCCTTCTTTACGAGCGCGGTTTATAGAATCGGCAACGGAAGAGACTACAGGACATGTCGCATTCACAACCTGTTTTGCAATGGAGATGAGTTTTTTCATTTGTTCTATCGGGATACCATGCGCTCTCACCACGACAACTGAAGAAGAAAGATCGGGCCATTCAGAATCGATTTTAAAAGTTTTTAGCCCCATTTTTTCAAGTTTCCTCATTTCTTCCTCATTATGAATAAGATCGCCGGTTACGTAAACACTTTCACCTTTATTTAAAAATTCTTCGGTTATTTTTACCGCTCTGTCCACTCCAAAACAGAACCCTATCTCATTCGCAATTTTTATCTCTAACACTCTTCATCCTCTCGGTGTAAATAGAGTAAATTTTATCTACCACCTCTTCAAGATCAAGACCATCCGTTATTATCGTTATGGCATCATCTGCGGTCTTCAATGGAGAAACAGTCCTTGAAGAATCTATGCGATCTCGTTCCCTTATCTCATTTATTATATCCTCAAAGTTCGCCTTTATTCCCTTCGAGATAAGTTCTTTGTATCTTCTTCTGGCTCTCTCTTCGATCGATGCAGTCAGAAAGATCTTCAAAAAGGCACATGGCAATACAACGGTTCCTATATCCCTTCCTTCAACCACAAAATTGCCATCTTTTACTATTTCTCTGCTTTTCCTTGTTACGATCTCTCTTATCTCGGGAATTTCTGCAACCTTTGAAACGACACGTCCTACCTCTAAGGTTCTCAATTCACTGTTGTAACTTTTCCCATCTACTATTATAGAGTCATCTGAAATAGAAAAATTCTTTCCCTTTATGAATTCGAAGAATTCTCTCGAAAAATCTGGCTGACCCTCTTGAATCCAGAAGAAGGAAATCAACCTGTATATGTTTCCCGTGTTGAGATATCCAAATCCAAGTCTCTTTGCAAGTTCACTTGCAACAGAACTTTTCCCAGATCCCGCCGGGCCATCGATCGCTATGTATATCATACAGATGCTTCTTCATAAGTGTCGAATATCTTGAATACCATGTTCAATCTTGTAAGTTCGAATATCTTTTTGACATTCGATCTCATTCCGAAAAATCTCAATTCTTTTGAACCTTCAGATGCCCTCTTAAGAAGTGAAACGAGAGCGCCCAGTCCCGCACTGTCTATGTACGAAAGGCCAGTCATGTCCATTAAAATAACCTTTTCATCGCTGTTTAAGACTTCATCTATCATGCGTTTCTTGAAGTCTATTGACTGATAAGCGTCGAGTTCTCCTTTCATCTTGACGAGAACAATTTTTGCGTTTTTTGTGATTTCTATAGAAAATTCATTCATGAATTTACCTCCAATCTTATTCCAAGTTCTTTTAATTGCTCTTCTGTAACCTCTGAGGGGGTGTCCATCATGAGGTCAGTTCCACTTGTGGTTTTTGGAAAGGCTATAACCTCTCTTAAAGAAGGAGCACCGACCATTATCGAAACAAGTCTGTCAACTCCTATCGCAAATCCAGCGTGTGGTGGAGCACCATACTCAAACGCTTCGAGAAAGAATCCAAAGCGTCTTTTTGCTTCCTCTTCACTTATTCCTATCAACTTAAAGATCCTTTCCTGCAAAGGCCTTGTGTGAATTCTCACGCTTCCGCTGCCCATTTCCCACCCGTTTATCACGAGATCGTACGAATGTGCCCTTATTTTGGACAGATCCTCGTTTTCAAGGTCTTCAAGATATGGCATTGTGAATGGATGGTGCTGGGCTTGAAATCTTTTCTCCTCTTCGTTCCACTCGAACATCGGGAATTCATTTATCCACAAAACTTTAAATGTTCTCTCAGGTATTATCTTTATTTTATTTGCTATGTCAATTCTAACTCTTCCGAGGAATGAATTGAGATTATTCTGCGGCCCTGCACAGATTAGAACGGTCTCTCCGGATTTAACCTTTAAATCAACATCTGAAAGTAATTTCCCTATACTCCCCGTGAATTTACCATCAAAAAATTTGGCCCAGCCGAGTCTCAGGTTAGAGGACTTCGCATTTTCTGTATATCCATCGAGATCCTTCCTCGAAAGCACCTCATTTGGAGGCACGACTATCATTTTCACTTCTTCTTTTTCTAATGGCTTCAAAAAGCCAAGGTTTTGTACGAATCCTTGATTCGTCAAATTTTTCATTTCCATTCCGAATCTTAAATCGGGCTTGTCTGATCCGTAAAGTTCTATCGCATCGCTGTACTTCATAGAAGAGACATTGCCTATGTCTATGTTAAGCGTTTCTTTGAAAAGATACTTTACAAGATCTCCTATAACCTTTTGCACATCTTCCTGATCCACAAAGGACATTTCCACATCTATCTGGGTAAATTCCGGCTGTCTGTCCGCTCTGAGATCTTCGTCTCTAAAACATCTTGCTATCTGGTAATATCTGTCAAACCCCGCGATCATCAAAAGTTGTTTGAAGATTTGAGGAGATTGCGGAAGGGCGTAAAAAGTTCCCTTCTTTATTCTCGACGGAACTATGAAATTTCTCGCTCCCTCGGGTGTAGACTTCATAAGATAAGGAGTTTCTATCTCGACAAAATCCAAAGAGTTAAAGTATTCTCTTGTCTTTTGAATTAATTTGTGTCGAAATATCAAATTCGACTGAAGGCTCTTCCTTCTTAGATCTAAATATCTGTATTTAAGCCTTATATCTTCGCTTCCTTCCTCACGATTTATATAAATCGGAGGAGTCTTGGATTCTGCAAGTATCTCTAATTCCGTTGCGAGTATCTCTAACTCCCCGCTAACAAGATCCAAGTTTTTGGCCTCACGAGGTCTTTCCCTGAGAATTCCCTTTACACCCACAACGTACTCTAAAGAGAGCTTTTTTGCAATCTCATAAGTTGAACTTCCCGGCTCAAATAAAACCTGCACTATACCGTATCTGTCTCTTATCCAGACAAAGATAATTCCTCCAAGATCCCTTATCCTGTCAACCCATCCATTCACTATAACTTCTTTTCCAATCAAAGAATTGTTTAATTCATGAATTCTATGGGTCCTTTTAAGCATGTAGATTCTCCTTCCAACTTTTTCAAAAGATTATACCATAAAAAGTATTTTACACTCAGGACTTACGCCTTCGAATAAGATTTTCCGAATAAAAGGAAAATAAAAGTTCCGATCAATCCAAATGCAAAAGCCGTCAAGAAATTAACGGCTGGCGACACGATCCACAAAAAGGCACTCAAAAAGGCAGCCACCGACACAATGCCATCCCTTACAAGGTAATAAGCCCCAAAAGTTCCAGCCTTTTGACCTTCGGGCGAAAGGTCCATTATCAAAGATTTTCTTGTTGGCTCTCCGAATTCCTTAAGACCTCTTATTATAAAGGCAATGATCAAAAGTTCAAAACTTCTCGAGAAAAGCAATACAAGGGGAAAAAGTGTGAAAAATCCGAAAGTTATAACAACGAATGGCTTCTTTGTGTGTCTGTCAGCCAGATATGCGACGGGCACATAAATTATCATGGCAGTTATCATCTCTATGGTCGTCAATATTCCAAATTGAAAAGCATCAAGACCATTTTTCTCGACTACCCAAATGACAACGAAAGCGTAAGGGATCTGTTCGCAAAATCTCACAAATATATCGGATATCAGCAATGTTCTGAGATTACCGCTTAGATTTTTAAGCATCGATCTTATTCTGACAGACTCTGATTTCTTGCCGGAATCTTTTATGAAAGAGTTGAAAATAAAGATAGACACAATGGCAAAGGCCATTGCCAAGATAAATGAAATCCTTATTCCATTTGTGATACCGTAAAGATCTATCAAAATTCCTCCGATAAGAGGGCCGAGAGCCATAGGAACTCTTCTAACAAGAGAATGCATGGAAACTCCCATTACCCTCTTGTTTTTCGGCACAGCATCCGATATTAAACTCATTATCGCAGGCATGGCGATTGCAGACCAGGCGATGAAAAAAATTGCTCCGATGAGTACAAACTGCCATGCCGGTAATATTATAACTATCGAATATCCAATCATCGAAAAGAGAGTAAAAAATATAAGGGATTTCTTATAGCCTATCCTGTCACTCAAATAACCTCCAGGGAATGAGTATATGGCTCCAAGCAAATTCTGCATTCCATTCAAAGCGCCAACGGAAATAGCGCCTCCACCCAGGGCTATCAGATAAAGGGGCAAGAATTTGTCTCCCATGTACTGTCCCATGCCAACCATTATGACAAGGACAAGCATGGAAAGCATGGAAGAATTTAGCGCAAAAAAATCTGTGAATTGTTTTTTATTCATTTTTATATCTTACCTTTATTGCAGCATAAAGCGCATCGTAGACTTTGAATTGTTCTTCGATATTTTGGGTATCATCCGGATACATCAAAGAAAAACCGCTCGCAATAATTTCAAGGCCGGCAGCATAAGGATTTGCATCAAGATGGTTTGTATCGGCCGCGTTTATGATTTCTCCCATCTTTTGTAAAACGGGATCATTTATCTTGTATTTTTCGAGAATTGAGACAAAAGAACAATGCCCGTCCTTGTGACCGAGTTCAACGCCTTCAACATCAAAAGGAGTCGCATTTTCCTTCTGAGCCATTTCCGTCACCAATGATCTGGTCACAAAGATGAATTCGGCCTGACTGTCGATAAATCTTTTTATCAACCACGGACAGGCAACTCTGTCAACATGAACATGCGATCTTGTTATCCATTTCATAAAATCGCCCCTTTCTTGCTTTTTATTATATACTGAATCCACGTTAAAAGTCGAATAGTCTTTACTGTAAGCGGAGGGAAGGATGCCCTAAATGGTGATCGATGAGTAGTGAAGAGTGAGCAGTATAATTATAAATTACGTGTCACTGCTTTTTCTACGAGCCACGTGCCATTATGGGCACCTGCCATCGCTACGATTCGAAATTTAAAATTGATTCAGTATATGCTTTAAAAATCGAAAGTTTATACAAACTTAGATAAAGTTGATTAACAGACAATTATTTATTTCTTTACCCAAAAGAAACAAATATATTTTACAATGGAATTAATCCCCCTCCCCACCGGAGGGTATATACAGGAAGTCTTCGGAGGATGTGAGAATGTGCAAGAGAAAGAGGTAAAGTTAGACATAGAAGGCATGACATGTGCATCGTGCGTGAAGGCGGTCGAAAAATCCATATCTAAACTTGAAGGAGTCTCTTTCGTATCTGTAAATCTCATGGATGAAAAGGCCGTTGTGAAATTCGATCCGGCAGTCGTAAAAGTGAAGGATATGGAAAAGAGTGTCAAAAAAGCCGGTTACGGTGCAACCCTTATCCCAGACGATGATTACGATCGCGACGAGATAAAGCGCAAAAAAACAGTTCGTACCTTCAGAAACAGATTTATCTTTTCCTCTATATTCGCGGCACCCTTGTTGTTTATCTCAATGGCACATACCTTTGGTCTTACGCTGCCTGCCATAATTTCGCCGGCGATTTCTCCTTTGAACTTTGCGCTTGTCCAGATATTGCTTGTCATACCCATAATCATCTTTGGAAGAAACTTCTACATAAAGGGCATTCCTTTGCTTTTCAAAGGTGAGCCCAACATGGATACACTGGTAGGTCTTGGCACAGGTGCTGCCATAATTTACAGTTTATTTTCAACCGTTGAGATAATTTTGGGTCATCCTGAATATGTATCGGGGCTTTATTTAGACACGGCAGGCGTTATAGTGGCACTAATTTCTTTGGGAAAATACTTCGAAAATCTTTCAAAGTCTAAAACTTCGACTGCGATAAAGAAGTTGATGAATCTAAAGCCTAAAGTGGCGATTTTAAAAGATGGGGATTCCCAAAAAGAAATTCCAGTTGAAGAAGTCAAAGTTGGTGATATTTTAATAGTGAAAGCAGGTATGACAATTCCGGTTGATGGCATAGTTTTATCTGGTAACGCCTCGATAGATCAATCCATGCTGACAGGGGAGCCAATACCCATAGACGCATCGGCTGGAACGCACGTTTCGGCGGGAAGCATTAATTTAGATGGGACAATAGAAATGGAAGCACAGAAGGTGGGAAAGGACACCGTTATTGCCAAGATAATAAAATTGATACGTGATGCTCAATCCTCAAAGGCACCCATTGCGCGACTTGCGGATGTAGTAAGCGGCTACTTTGTACCTATTGTCATTGGAATAGCGATACTGACCTTTATTGTCTGGCTTTTGTTTGGTATGGGATTTGTCTTTGCACTTACCATGAGTATAGCCGTGCTTGTCATAGCGTGTCCGTGCGCTCTCGGTCTAGCAACTCCGACGGCCATAATGGTCGGAAGCGGGAAGGCGGCCGAAAATGGGGTACTGTTCAAAAGCGGAGAAGCGCTTGAGACTTTAAGAAAGATAAAGGTTTTTGTCTTTGACAAGACAGGTACGATTACGTATGGACGGCCTAAAGTTGTGGATATTGTGCCGATTAATTACGATAGGGATGAATTGTTCAAAATAGCCGCATCGATGGCTTCGAGAAGTTCCCATCCTCTTGACAAAGCCATAACAAATGGGTACAAATCTGATCTCTTTGACGTAAAAGATTTTAAGGCTATTCCCGGCAGAGGAATAGAAGGGATCATAAATGGCAGGAAGGTAAGGATGGGGAATGCGAAATTCATAGGATACTCGGACGGTAATGACGATGGGTACACGCATGTATTCGTCAAATACGGGGAGCAGGTTATAGGTTACATAGCAATTGCCGATGAGATAAATCCAACGGCCATTAAAGCCGTCCAAAGTTTGAAGCGGATCGGGAAAGTTTACATGCTCACCGGGGACAACGCCAAAACGGCAGAGATTATAGCCAAGCAAGTAGGTGTAGACGATTTCTTTGCAGAGGTACTGCCGGATCAAAAGGCACAGATAATCGAGCAACTTAAAGCGAACGGTGTCAGCGTTGCAATGATTGGAGATGGAATAAACGATTCGGTAGCCCTTGCGAAGGCGGACATTGGCATAGCTGTTTCCTCGGGCACGGACATAGCGATGGAGAGTGCAGATATCGTTTTGATGAAAAACGATCTTGAGGATATCGTAAAGGCGATAGAACTTTCAAATGCGACGATAAAGAATGTCAAAGAAAATCTATTCTGGGCATTTTTCTACAACATTATAGGGATACCGATAGCGGCTGGAATTTTATACATGCCATTTGGCATATCTTTAAACCCGATGATAGCGGCACTTGCGATGGCCTTTTCTTCGGTTACGGTTGTCACTAATGCTCTAAGGCTTAAGGGCATAAAGTTGAAAGGAGATGTTAAAGGATGAAACTGTATATTGACGGGATGACGTGCGAGCATTGCAAGATGCACGTTGAAGAAGCCTTAAAGGGTATAAAGGGAGTTAAAAGGGCCGAGGTAAATCTCGATAACGGGACGGCAGAGGTAGAAACAAAAAAAGAGATCTCTTTTGATACATTCAAAAGTGCAATAGAAGAGGCCGGATACACGCTTGTGAGGATAGAGTGATCCAAATGGAAAAATTACACGTTCAGCATGCCGATCACCATCTAAAACATGAAGAGGCATTGAATCTTTTGAAAACGGCAAGAGGGCATCTTGATGCGATCATAAAGATGATAGAAGACGACAGATATTGTGTTGATATCTCGACGCAGTTGCTTGCGGTAATAGCGCTTTTGAAAAAGGCAAATACATCGGTGATAAATAAACACATAGAGACCTGTGTTAAAGATGCCGTTAAAAGCGGAGATGTTGATGAAAAATTGAAAGAATTAGAAACGCTTATGAAATACCTCGAAAAATCTTTGTGAAGGAGGGCTAAAATGAAAGTTGTTGAAAGAAAAATAAAAGTCAACGATTTTAAGAGTACGAAAGGTAAATTGAAAGATCTTGTAAATTCTCATAATTTTGCCGTGCTTGCCGAGCATGATTTTGGTGCGATTTTAAAGTCTAAGGGTAAAGATCTCGGAAAAAATGCAATTGTCTTCGATATTTGTAACGCGTCGAAGGCCCATGAAATTTTGACAATTTCTCCGATTGAGGGAATAAATTTACCCTGCAAAATTGGGATTTTCGAAGATAGCGACGGCTACCATCTTGCGTATCTTGATCCAAAAACGATAGAAACAAGCGATAAACGGCTAAAATCCATATTCAAAGAAATAAGCGGAATACTTGAAGAAATATCCTTAAAGCTTTCCGAATGAATGGAGGAAAGAATCATGAAGAAAATAGATTTAGTCGATGAAAGCACGACGATAAAAGAGATCCTCGATAAAGATCCGTCCATGCAATCGGAACTTTTAAAACTCGGTTTTAACACGTGCTGTGCGAAGATGCAGACGATCAAGAATTTTGCGCAGGAAAAGAAATTGGATGTCAGAAAGGCGATGGAAGTTTTGAATGCAAAAATAGAAGAGATAAATGAAATAAACGAAATTTTAGAGGAAGGAATGTGAGAATATGATGTGGTGGTATGGAGGACCTGGTTTTTGGGGTGGATACGGATGGGGCTGGGGTGGTGGATGGCTCATGATGATAATAGGCATTTTAGGATTTGTTTTTGTGCTGTGGGGAATAGTCATGATCGTAAGATGGTTTATGACGGGAGGAACATATCACAATTACCACAGGCATTATTATAGAAGTAGAAATGATTACGATGAGGCGATTTCTGCTTTGAAAATAAGATATGCCCGTGGTGAAATCACAAAAGAAGAGTACGAGAGAATGTTGAGGGATTTAATGAATGGGTGAGATGATATGAGCGAGAGAGAAGGGAAATTTCTTTTAATTGGAATAGTACTTTTGCTGATTGGAGCGGGTATAACAGTTTTTGCATTCGGCTTTGGCATGTGGGGTGGATTTGCCCCAAACACAACGATCAGCGCATCTGAAGTGTCGGCTTTAAACACACCAGCAGGTACGAATGTGAAAATAGACAAAAGTTCCAACACGATTTATTTTTACGGGCCGGATGTGAAAATTCCAATAATTGCAAGTCCCCAGAATGGTCCTATGTATTCATTTGGAGTGTATGGTCTTGTGAATCCGACAATAGTCGTGCAAAAGAATGCCAATGTGACAATAGAGTTTGTGAATGGGGACAATGATATGTATCATGGCGTGGTTGTAACTGCCGGTGCGCCACCTTATTACTACATGGGAGAGATGATGTTCGATGGTCCCGCGTTTGGGGGGGCGTTTATACAGCCGTTACCTCCTGAGAGCAACGGTAAATTCTATTCGTCCGAGACAACTTTTAAAGCCAGCGTTGCGGGTGATTTTTACTACATTTGTCAGGTACCTGGTCATGCAGAAAATGGCATGTATGGCCAATTCGTGGTGAGGTGATATCATGGAAAACGTGTTCAAATGTGAGATATGTGGTCTGCATTACAAAGATGAATCTCTTGCAAAGCAATGCTACGAGTGGTGTTCTACTCACGATGGAAGTTGCAATGTAGAAATTACAAAATACTCCGTTGAGGCTCAGTCGAAATCAAAATTCTCGATAAAGTAATTTTTGTATCGCTATGGCTACACGCGTATAGTGCAAAAATTCATTCACATTTTAACGCTTTTTTAAAAATAAAGCCCCATAACTGGGGCTTTATTCGTCATTTTACCTTCCAACGCTTACAGTTACAACATTTTGTGTCATTTGAGAGTAACTTCCGAGTTCCAATTTTGCTTCAACATAAATAGTAACAGTACCATTATCATTTTTGACAGTCTTCCAGATCCTGCATGGAATATTTCCATTGACCGTGTAAGATGAAAAATCTGGCATAACAAATTTAAGACCTTTGATAAGCAATCCATCGTAGATGGTTGGCAAATGATTCGTTATAATGGCTGTTACACTGTTAAATGCCCCTGTGTTCAAAGGATAGTATTTAACATCAAAATATCCTGGAAGAAATACCTGCGTATAGACTTGTTTGCCGTAGACT
>CAYSSO010000006.1:0-38394 GCA_964433875.1 uncultured Mesoaciditoga sp. | reverse complement strand
ACAAGAACAAAATGGTAAAAACCTCCATCTTGAGGTGCCTGATAAAGTGGAGCACCCGCTCCACCCGTGATAATGTATGTTATTCCACCGAAATCTGCTTTCCAGTAAAGGTGTTCATGTCCTTCGAATACTATCCTTATGTTATGGTATTTCTGATTATAAGAATTGAAAAGTTCTTCAACTTTGCGAGCCATAGTTTTATCTGTCCATGCCGTATCCGCTGGATCGCCATATTCATGAAGCGGCTTATGCATGAAGATAAAAATATTATCTACAGAAGTTGCAGATTCAAGATCTTTGACAAGCCAATCATATTGGGCTTGAGTAAAATCTCCATTCGGAGAGTTAACATTTGTATCAAGTACTATGAAATGGCTTGTATCGTAATTAAACGAATAATAAAGGGGCCTATGTAGGAGCAATTCGTAATCCGTTTGACCATTTTCTCCGGCTACATCATGGTTACCGACGGTAGTATAAAATGGGATATCAAAGATCTTTGTGACATTCAAGAAATCTATATATTGCTGCCACGTCTGTTCTGCATTCGCATCATATCCATGGACAAGATCACCTGTATCGATCACAAAAGATGGGTGTATCCATTCAACATCCTGAACTATTTGTCTGAATACGGCAGGCTGAGGTTCTTCATTATTGTAAGGTCTGTTATCACCGAAAACGATGAATCTAAATGTCTCCGCTCCAAAGATAAAAAGAGCAAAAGAGATCAGAAAGATTAATGAAATGAAAAATACCCTCTTATCCATTTTATTTCATCTCACTTTCCAGAAAGCCATGCCAGAATATTTAAGGTAAACTGTGCGTTATCATATCCTTTCGTTGTCCAATCGTAGTTCGAATATATTGCCGTTCCAAATCCAATTAATCTTCCTTTTCCTATAATTTGTGCCGCTCCAACAGGTAAAGGTGGTTGCCAGTAAGAATATGTTTGAGAATCCGTATCCGCTTGTTTTGCCATAGGAGAAGTCTGAGCGATCACATAAGCCTGTCCATTTTGAAGTGGGTTATTTCCAGGCGCTGCCAAAGAGCATCCACTGTAAAATTTAATAACACTTATTCCATTTGCAATGTTAAATGGAGTTGAGGGAAAATCGCTAATTTTGACTTCCCAAACATCACCATAGTTAAAAGAACTATCTTCAACTTCGTCAGGATTAAAAACGAATCCCGCATTTAATGCCCCGAGCAATTTGTTCAGAACGGCAAAATGGCCTTCTTGTTTGTAGTTTGATTCGGCAGTTAAAAATAATCCTCCACCATTTTGTACAAAGTTAACTATTGCATTTATTTCTGAGTCAGACAGTGATTTTGGATTTGCAAGCAAGAGTATTTTTCCCTGATTTAAAAGTTGAGGCGTAATTTCAGAGGTCGAAAATATCACGTTATAGCCAGAAGATTCAAGAGTTTTTACCATATCTGTTAACTTTGACTGATTGTACTGGTTTGAATGCCCTTCATCAATTATGACGTTGACAGTTGAAAATGCCATTATCCCTAAAACAAGTAAAGCAATAAGAATCAAATAAAACTTTTTCATAAAAAACCCTCCTTTTTAATGAAATAGCAAAGTATTATATCATCATCAAAAATTAGAATAATACAAGAAATGATCTTGCAAAAAATGATTTTATAATTGAAATACACATGCTTTTCAAATTTTAAATCAAGAAAGTCATTTGTGAAGATTAACGAAGATATATTTAGATAATTTGTGAAAATATTTAAATAAAAAAATTAATCATAATTTTTATTCAAAAATCATTTGAAATAAACCTTTAATTCTTTTAATACAACTTGACATTGCACCACAAGTTCAATCAAAGTTTTTTATTAAAAAAAGAATCAAAATCCCTTCATTTGTAAGAAATCTTTTGAGCGTACAATCTATGCAGATATATCTTTACAGATAGAGGTGCACTGCATGCCAGAAAAAAATATTTCAAGAAGGATTGCTTTCGGTGCTTTGGCAACGGTTATGCTTGGAGTTTTTATGTCTTCAATGGATCAAACAGTGGTTGGTACTGCGATGCCGAGGATAATAGATGAACTTGGCGGAATGTCTTTGTATTCGTGGGTTTTCACGGCCTACATGCTCACATCGACCATTTTCATACCTATCTTCGGGAAAATTTCAGATATCTTTGGAAGAAAATACTTCTACATGGGTGGTATGCTCACATTCATGGCTTTTTCTTGGATTGCCGGTCTTTCGCAAAACATATATTGGCTCATAGGGGCAAGGACTTTTCAGGGAATAGGGGCGGCGGCTCTTATGGCAGTTGGCCCTGCGATAATAGGTGATGTCTTTACTCCCAGAGAAAGAGGAAAGTATCAAGGCCTTATAGGAGCGGTCTTTGCCGTATCGAGTATACTCGGTCCTTTGATAGGAGGATATCTTACAGATCAAATAAGTTGGCACTGGGTATTTTACGTTAACATGCCAATAGGAATACCGGCTCTTTTTATGGCTTACTTTTTTCTGTCGAAGGAACTCGGTGGCAACGCAAAGGCCAAGATCGATTATTGGGGTGCAATATTGCTTGGTGGAATGATTTTTTCCCTCTTGATGGGCCTCTCTTACGCTTCAATAGACAATTCATGGGTTGAACCTCAGGTGTGGGGGCTTTTTATGATTTCTGCAATGCTTTTTATCCCATTTTATTTTGTCGAAAGAAAAGTACAGGAACCAATTTTGGAATTGAAATTGTTCAAAAATCAGGTCTTTTCCGTTGCTAACTCGATCAACTTTCTCGTAGGATTCTCTTTATTTTCTCTTTCCGTCTACATTCCACTCTTTATTCAGGGGGTTCAAGGCCAATCGGCAACAAACTCAGGGCTCATCCTTATGCCCGTCATGCTTGCATCAATGGCATCAAGCGTCTTAGGTGGGTTTTACATATCAAAAACAGGAAAATATAAACTTGTATTTATCGCCGGATCGATTTTGACAACGATAGGATTATTTCTTATATCTCGTATACCTTACGATGTATCAACCCTAAGGCTTGACTTTTATATGATACTGACAGGTTTTGGCGTGGGAGTCACAATGGGTATGATGATGGTCGTAATTCAAAGTGCCGTTGATAGAAAGTACACAGGTCTCGCGCTTTCATCCGTTCAATTTTTCAGAAGCATAGGAGGGACCGTTGGAACGGCCGTATTCGGAACGATAGTAAACACAATTTACGCCTCACAATTAACTGGAATTCCAAAGATCTTAGACTATGTGCTTCCAAAAGATTTACTCTCTTCAATGAACTCGCCACAATTTCTTATGAATAAAAATCAAATTCTTTCAAAAACACCTGTAACGCTTCACGCGATTTTGAACGGAGTCTTCAACGATATGGCAAAATACCTTGCAAATTCTATAACCTATGCTTTTTTGATCGCTACCTTTGCTTCAATAGGACTTATAGTGCTTTCTATTTTAATAAAAAGGATAAATATAGTCGAAGAGACTAAAAAGACTCCAGATGCGAAAAAGACTTTAAGAGTAAAGTTAATGCGTAAAAAGATGATAGATGAGGACTAAAACTTGATTTAGCGTATCCATTATGGTAAAATTTTAATGTGCGGCCATAGCTCAGTTGGTAGAGCATCAGCTTCCCAAGTTGAGGGTCGCGGGTTCAAGCCCCGTTGGCCGCTCCATAGCCCTCTTGCGTGAGGGCATTTTGTTTAAGATGAGGTGATTTTATGGAAGTTATCGAAGCTATCAAAAAAAGAAGAAGCGTAAGAAAATACTCAGATAAGCCTATCGCAAAAGAAATACTTTCGGATATCGTCGACTGCGGAAGGCTTGCTCCAAGTGGCAATAATTCCCAGCCATGGGAATTTCTCGTGGTTACGAACAAAAAAGATCTCGAATTCCTCTCGAAGATCACAACATATGGTAAGTTCATAAAAGATGGAAGCGCCTGTATAATCACTTTTTGTGAAAAAAATAACAGGCACCATCTCGAAGATGGTGCTGCCGCTACCGAAAACATGATCCTTGCGGCCTTTAATTATGGAATTGGAACTTGTTGGATTGCCGGATACAATCGTACTTATGAAGAGGAAATTCTCAGTCACTTCAAAGTTCCCCAAAATCTAAGAATGATCTCAATCCTTTCTTTGGGATATTTCGACTCTCTTCCTCCAATACCATACAAGAGATCGCTCGAAGAAGTTTTACACTGGGAAAGTTTTTGACTTTGTGATACAATAAATATGAGGTGATAGATATGCCATATATCAGAATAGAAGCGAATGTCGAGATAAAAGAAGACCTTTTGAAGGGAGTTTCAACCCTTATTTCAAGATCGCTTGGAAAGCCAGAACGCTATGTAATGGCAAGTTCCGAGACAAAAAAGATGATCTTCGATGGGAAGACAGATCCCTGCGCTTTTTTAGAATTGAAAAGCATAGGCTTGCCGCAAGAAAGGACGGGCAAACTTTCGGAAGAACTGTGTAACTTCATAGAGAGAAATGCAGGCATAAAAAAGGACAGAATATACATAAACTTTGTTGATTTTGAAGGTTCTATGTGGGGATGGAACGGTACAACTTTTTAACGAGGTGTTTCGATGCTTAAACTTAGATTTTACGGTGATCCTGTTTTGAGAAAGATCGCAAAGGAAGTTTTGCCGGGCGATCTCGATGAGGAATTCTTAAAAGAAATGAGCGAAATAATGTATACACAAGACGGCATTGGTTTGGCCGCTCCTCAGGTCGGTATTTCAAAAAGATTTTTTATGTACGATATAGGCGAAAAATTGAACATCGTTGTCAATCCTCAAATAATAGAAAGATCTAAGGAAGTCGAATCTGGACAGGAAGGATGTCTTAGCATTCCAGATATTTACGAAGAGGTGCCGCGGGCCGTCAAAATAAAAGTTAAATATACAGATCAATACGGTAAAGAATACGTTAGAGATCTCGAAGGATACGAGGCGCGCGTCTTTCAGCACGAGTTCGATCATCTCAACGGCAAACTCTTCATTGATTACCTTAGTTTGATAAAAAGAAGGACTCTCAAGCCCCAACTCGATGAGATAAAGGAAAAAGGAGAAGAGATACTCAAAAAGAGAGTCTCGCAGGAGACAAAGAGTGTTTGAAAAAATAGCGTTTTTTGGTTCTTCTGATTTTGCAATACCGATTCTTGAAGCACTTCTAAATTCTTCAAATGTTGAACTAATCGTAACGCAGGTGCCGCGACCCGCCGGCAGGAATAAGCGCCTAACTTCTACGCCGGTCGCTTCTTTTGCCAGATCGAAGAATTTAAATTTAGCAGAAATTCAAAATGTAAATGATGAAAGTTTCATAAATACTCTTAAAGAATTGAAGATCGATCTCGGTATAGTCGTTGCTTTCGGCCAAATATTAAAAACCAAATTGTTAGAGGCCGTCCCTCACGGTTTTTTTAACGTCCACGCCTCTTTATTGCCAAAGTACAGGGGAGCGGCTCCAATCCAAAGAACCCTTCTCGATGGTGCAAGTGAAAGTGGGATAACGATTTTCAAAATAGACAAAGGCCTTGACACAGGCAAAATAGCGATGATGGAGAAAATAGAGGTGGATCCGCTTGACACTTTTGATACTTTAAGCAAAAAACTTGGCCTTGTCGGCGCAAGGATGATAATCGATTTTGTAAAACTTCAAAGGATAGAATTAAGAGATCAAGAAGGTATTCCTTCTTACGCGGCCAAAATAACTCCAGATGAGACGATCATAGACTGGAACCTCACTGCCCTTAAAATTGGAAATTTGATAAGAGCTCTTGATTCAAAGCCGGGCGCAAGAACTACTTTAAATGGAGAGATGGTCAAACTCTTTGGCTTCGGCGGCATAGTTGAAGAGTCGGGAAGACCTGGCGAGATAATAAAAATAAACTCTAACGGCATAATTGGCTGTGGAGATCGCTCGATAATCCTTTCCAAGATTCAATTCCAGTCAAAGAAGATCATGAGTTTCTCAGAGGCCAAAAATGGTCGTAAAATTTCCGCTGGTTTTATTTTTGGCACTTAGTTGTGTGGCCTTTGGTGTGAGAATTCAAATAAATGGAAGTTTGGGTCTTTCTTACGGTTTCGGAAATTATTACTACCTCGGGCCTGTATTCAATCAGCAGTTCCAGTTTCTTGTAAATGGGGAGATAGAAGATGGCCTCTACATCTCTTCGTCAATAGGAACAAATACGAAATGGCTTACGCTTTATTACATTCCTTTAGACCTTCAAATTGGCAATTCGATATCTTCAATTTACGGTAACAATATTCCAATCTTTGGCATCAAATTGCCATATCTCTCATTCGGGCAGTTGATCGGTAAAACGGTGATCTTAGACATAAATGTGTCTCCGATCGATCCTTATGTAACTCTTCCGATGGTTTATGGTAGCCTTTCAATTTACCTTAACGGTCACCCTTTAGATCCATCCCTCTATTCTGTTGATTACACGACAGGTACAATTTATTTTCTCGATCTCTCCTTTCCACAAACCTTTACGGTGGAATACCAGAGCGCTTTAGAAAATAGCGACTCATATCTCCTTTCGACAAAGTTAAGTGCAAACCAAGATGGATATTCTCTAAGCGGTATAACGTGTACGATCTTTTCAACACCTTCTAACCAATTCTTTGCCTCTCTCGAGGCAGTCGGAAGTGAAAGAATTAGAACTTCATTCAATTTGGATACCATCCCTTCTTTTCAGATCGATTTTGGAAAGGAATCACCAAATTATAACTTCGATCTCCGCTACACTTCTGAAGGCTTTAGATATCCAATGGGCATAACGCAAAGCCCGGGCCTTGGGGTGGCGGTGAATAACAAGGCGCTTTCTTTCTCCTTTGACAGAGATTCGATATCTATTTCGGCATGCTCTTCTCTCATTAACACATCTTTTGAACTTAGCAGTCAAAGTGGTTTTGATCTTTATCTAAAGCATAAAAATCTTTCAGGGAATATAAGTATCTTCGCATCAAACGTTACAACTTACGAATCATTTTCCAATGAAATTTTTAGCGTTATGTTAGGTCAGAACCTTTCAAATTCTACAAACTGGTCTGCAATCCAGATTTCAACGCCTGTAACGGTTCAGGCAAGCGTGAATTCATACGGCTTTGGCCTTTCGGTTTCCAAATCAGAAGGGCCATCGTACATGAATATATATCTGTCAAACTTTCAAAGATCCTTTAGCATGGGGTTCAACTCTACATTTTTATCCTACAATGCGATCTTTTCAGGCGGGTTTTCACTTTATTCCTCTGCCGCCTCTTCAATGTTGAGCGCAAATTTAGAATTTCCAATAATGTCCGGTACAGCCGGCATAAATTTCACATCCTCTCCTTCGATAGGCTTTTCTTTTTCAAATAACGTGTTAAAATTTAATGGTCAAATCTGGGCAGGAGGATGGAACGCTGGAATGTCGTTGTTGTGGAATCTTGGATCTTTGACCTTAAGCAGTGACTTACAACTTCAAAATATTGATGATAAGATTGGTGGTGCCATTTCTTTGAATGTGAGTGGTACGTTATGATCATCGAAAAGATGGTTGCCGGCGGATATGGCCTTTCCAGAAAAGACGGAAAGGTATATCTCGTGCGAGGCGCCTATCCCGGCGAAGATGTGGATGTTAAAATCGAAAAAGATGAGAAGGATTTTACAATTGCTTCCGTTTCAAAGGTCAATTTGCCTTCGAAATACAGGCGAAAAGCCATCTGCGATCATTTTGGCACATGCGGCGGATGTGAATGGATGGATCTCGATTACAAGTTCCAGTTAGAATACAAAAAAGAGATCTTTTTAGATCAGATGAAACGTGCCAATTTAGAGATATCTCCATCGAAATTAATTCCCACGTCTGAATACAATTACAGAAATAAGGTTGAATTCGTCATTGTCAATGGTAAGGCAGGATTTTTTGGTAGAAATTCACATCGATTTGTTGAAATAGATAAATGCCATATAATTTCTGACAATTTGAACACTCTAAAGCGTGAAATAAAAGATTTAAGAGGTTTTTCTCACCTTGTTTTAAGAGATGGCATAGAGAAAAAGATGGCCATCTTCGTTTCACAAAAAATGACTGAAATTCCAAGTTCATCTGCTGAAGAGATAATCTCTTTGATTTCGAATTCAAAGATAGCGCTTTCTGGGCACCAAAAGATCATAAAAGGAAGAGGATATCTCGAGTTCAAAATAAACGATATCGTCTACAGAATTCCACCGAAATCTTTCTTTCAGATAAATTACGAAGGGGCAAAAGTTCTGGCCGATCAGGTCATAGCATACGCGCAAGAAGGTAAAAATCTTGCCGATCTTTACTGCGGTGTCGGATTTTTCTCACTTCAACTTGCGAAAAGATTTGAAAAACTCGCAGGAATTGAAAGTTCTCCTTCATCGATTATAGAGGCAAGAAAGAATGCGAATATAAACGGAATAAGAAATATCGATTTTAGAATTGGAAAGGCTGCCAACTTTAACCTCGAAGGTTATTCAACAATTGTTGTAGATCCGCCAAGAAGCGGGATAGACAGAGAAACAATGAAGAATATCCTTAGCGCAAAACCAGAGAGATTGATATATGTTTCTTGCGATGTTTCAACATTTTCGAGAGATGCTCGCATATTAGTACAAAAATTGTATAATATAAAAGACGCGGTAATAGTAGACCTTTTCCCGCAGACGCATCATTTTGAGATAGTTTCTCTTTTTGAAAGGGTGATTTAGATGTTGAAAGTTGGAGAAATGGCACCTTGTTTTTGCCTTCCGGATCAAAATGACAATAAAGTCTGCCTTGGCGATTTCAGAGGCAGATGGGTAGTGCTTTACTTTTATCCTAAAGATAACACTCCCGGATGCACAGCAGAGGCAATCTCATTTACAGAACATCTCGATGAGATATCTAAACTCAATGCCGAAGTCATCGGGATAAGTGCCGACACAGTTGAAAGCCATAAAAAATTCGAAGAAAAAAGGCAGTTAAAGATAAGGTTGCTCAGCGATACCGATAGAAAGGTTATAGCGATGTACGGTGCCCAAGGAACTCTCGGAACTGTAAGGAGTACTTTCTTGATAGATCCAACGGGAAGAATAGAGCATGTATGGCCTAAGGTAAGTGTCAAAGGCCATACCCATGACGTTAAGACAGTTCTTGAAATGAAGGTGAAAATGTGAAATTTGATAAATCAAAATTCAGCACGATGAAGGAAGCACTTTCACAATCATGCAAAGGGAACTTGCTTTGCATTTGCAAATATCTTTACGATAATGTTCCCTACTACAACTGGGTAGGTTTTTATCTTGTCGACGGAGATAAAATGTTGAAACTCGGCCCTTACGTTGGTGAGCCGACAATACACACGCGCATCGCTTTTGGAGATGGGATATGTGGTCAGGCAGCCGAGACGATGAAAAATTTTGTCGTTCAAGATGTTTCGAAGGAACAAAATTATCTTTCCTGCAATCCTTCCGTCAAAAGCGAAATAGTCATTCCTTTGATAAAAAATGGAAAGGTAATTGGAGAACTCGATATAGACAGTCATTATCTCTCACCATTTGATGAGAGGGATGAAGAATTTCTCGAATGGATATGCAACAATCTTGTAAAAGAGGTGGATATGAATTGATTTCTACATTGACGATGAAGTGGGATGGCAGATCAATATCACTTATAGATCAACGAAAGTTGCCACAAGTAGAAGAATATGTAAGGTGTGAAAGTTCTGACTGTGTTGCTTCGGCGATAAAGGAGATGGTCGTGCGTGGCGCACCTGCCATAGGTGCAACAGCCGCCTTTGGGTACGTCATAGGGGCTATTGAAAACAAAGATGATCTTTGTGTAGAAAAGATGAACAAAGTAAAGGAAAAACTCGCTAAAACCCGTCCAACGGCCGTTAATCTCTTCTGGGCTCTTGAAAAGATGCATTCAAAATTTTTGTCATTAAGAGGAGATCCTGCCTACATTATAAAATCTCTCAACGATGAAGCAGAGAGTATAGCAAATGAAGATATCGCCGTTAACAAAAAAATGGGCGAATACGGCCAGACCCTCTTGCCCTCGAATGCGACGGTGATAACCCACTGCAATGCCGGCGCACTTGCAACTGTAGATTATGGAACGGCAATAGGCATGATCCATGCCGCGATCGATCACGGGAAGACCATAAGCGCCTACGTCGACGAAACAAGGCCATATCTCCAGGGATCTCGTCTGACCGCATGGGAATTAATGAAACTCGGCGTTAAAACAACGCTTATATGTGATAATATGGCTGGATGGGTTATGAAAACAAGAAAGGTGGATGCGGTAATAGTTGGCGCAGATAGAATAGCCTCAAATGGAGATGTTGCAAACAAAATAGGCACTTATTCCCTTGCCCTTCTTGCAAAGAGGCATAACGTTAAGTTTTACGTTGTGGCACCGATTTCGACGATCGATTTGAACATAAAAAAAGGGAGTGAGATACCGATAGAGGAAAGATCGCACGACGAGGTAACATCGATAAAGGGGATAAAAATCGCACCAGATGGTGTGGGCGTTTATAATCCGGCATTTGACGTTACAGATGCTTCCCTTGTAGATGCAATTGTAACTGAAAGAGGCATTATATTCCCGCCATACGATGGTAAGATAGAAAAAACAGTGAAAGGGGTGGTGGATTGAGAATAAATCCAGCAGATGAAGGGGCCCAGCCTGTAGAGCCAAAAAGGACGAAAGACGTTAAAAAATTAAAAAATGGGTTTGAATACTTTCTCGAAGAGGAGGAAGAAAAGGATCTTAACTTAATAGTTGAAGAGATAATAGAAAGCGGAAATGCGCTTTCGAGATCTCCAACTGAAGAAAATATGAATGTTTACAAAAAGAAGATACGGTCATTTTTAGCCATTGTAAAGAAGCGGCTCTACAAATTTTCAGAGGTTAAAAATTTTGAGGAGAAGAAGACGCGCTTTTACTTTATAGTCGACCAAATAGACAAACAAATCGAAGAACTCTCTAAAAAAATCATGGAATCGGAAAAATCAACCATTTATTTTGCTTCCAAGATAGGAGAGATAAATGGTCTTATAATGGATCTTTACAGATGAAAAGCGTGGACGAATTCGTCAAAAATCTTTCGACTTTCTTTACAAGAGACTCTGTACCGCGATTCCTGGTAAAGGTAGAAAATGATCTTTACAAGCGGGAGGTAGTTTCGTCTTTGTTCAAAATAGTTGAAAAAAATAACCCTTATTACGATACATTTGAGGTAGAAAGAGAAGAATACGTAAGTATAGATACGATAAGAAGGATAAAATCATTTCTGTCTTATCCTCCATCAAATGCCACGAGGAAGTACGTCATCATCGATGAGATGTCGCTTTTAACACCGGAGGCCTCTTCGGCATTGTTGAAGATCGTTGAAGAACCTCCAGACTATGCGGCCTTCCTTGCATTTTCATCCAACATCGATTCGATCTTTCCGACCTTAAAAAGCAGATTTTTTATCTTTGCTGGATCTTCGTGGGCAAATGAGTTTGTAGAATCGTTGAACCTACAGGATCCGAGAGAGACAGATCTTCTAAAGAGCAATCCAGAACTTGTCGATCTTTACAAAAAAGCGCCCGAGGAGATAAAAAATATAATATCTTTGATGGAAAGTAATGTGCTTGATTTCGAAACTTTCAAAGAAAAAAATGCCTTACTTGCAGATTTTGAGCGTGTGCTTTTGTTGGTAAATTTTAAAAATATGAACGAATACTTCGATCGTCTTAACGATTTTCTTTCAAGGGATGAATCACTTTCTATTCTTTTTGACGCATCTTTGATTTTATGTGAGGACCTGATCATCTTTCACAACACGAGTTTTTGGAAAAGTTTAAACAGAAAGTCCTATATCACTTACTATGTAAAGATGAAACCACCTTTGAAAGAATTCGTCGAGAGACTTTCGAGAATAAAAAGAGAAAAAGTAAGCATGGACGTTGAAATTTTCTGGCTTTTGCTGAATTTTTCTATTTTAAAGAAGGTATAGATCATGGTATATGGAGTAACTTTTGAAAAACTTGGACAGATTTATCACCTGGAATTCGATGGAGAGATAAAGGTAAATCAAAAAGTTGTCGCGGAGAGCGATTTTGGAATAGAGATAGGAACTGTTATAAAGATCTTCAAAGAAGAAAACGCTGAGAAAAAGATTTTAAGGATTGCAAGTTATGAAGATATAGAGACCAATCTTGCAAATCAAAAAGATGCGGCAGCGGCCTTTGAAATAGGTAAGGAAAAGGTCGTCGAACACGCACTTCCTATGAAGATGCTCTATGCAAGATACACACTTGATAAAACTAAACTCATCTACTTCTTCTCTGCAGATGGGAGGATCGACTTTAGAGCGCTCGTCAAAGATCTCGCCGCAACCTTTAAAACAAGAATAGAACTAAGGCAGATAGGCGTTAGAGATGTTGCCAAGATAGTTGGCGGAATAGGAATGTGCGGAATGCAAACATGTTGTTCGAGATTCGAAAGGGAGTTCAAAAGTATTACGCTAAAATACGCAAAGACGCAGCAACTTTTGATAAATCCTTCAAAGATTTCCGGCGTGTGCGGAAGATTACTGTGTTGTTTGGCATACGAGAATGACAATTATCTTGAAATTTTAAATGGAATTCCAGATACCGGAGACACTGCCAGATTCGGAGAAAAGATATATACCGTCTCCGAGGTTAACATTTTTTCCAGGGTCATAAAGTTGAGAAACAACGAAGAGGAATTGAAAATGACCTTTGACGAATTTTTAAATGGAAAGGGTGAAAAAATTTGCGATTCGAAACCACCGCAAGAGATGGAACTGCAAGATCCGGAAAATTAATATTAGAAAGAGGCACGGTAGAGACTCCCGTCTTCATGCCTGTTGGAACCAACGGCGCCGTTAAAATGTGCACACGCGAATGTGTAAAAAAGGCTGGCGCCACCATAGTCCTCGCGAATGCCTTTCACCTTTATCTCAAACCCGGTCTCGAAATACTTCGCGAATTCGGAGGGATACACAATTTTGCCTCATGGGATATACCGGTTCTTACGGACAGCGGTGGCTTTCAGATCTTCAGCCTTTCGAAAAATATAAAGATCGATGATAACGGAGCCGACTTTAAATCTCCTTTTGACGGAACGATTCACAGGTTCACGCCGGAAAAGGTTGTTGAGATTCAAGAGACCATAGATTCGGATATAGCAATGGTACTCGATGAATGCCTTGCACCAACGTATGACCTCGAATCGACGAAAAAGTCGATGAAGAGAACCTTTAAATGGGCGCAAAGGGCTATTCTCGCTCATCAAAGAAAGGATCAAGCGCTTTTCGGAATAACCCAAGGGGGTTTTTTTGAAGAAACCAGAAAGGAGAGTACGATCGAAATAACGTCTCTGCCCTTCGATGGCTTTGGAATTGGAGGGTTGAGTGTGGGAGAGGATATCGATACAACGATCAGAATGTTAGACGTTGTCCTGCCTCTTATGCCGGAAGATAAGCCAAGGTATCTGATGGGAGTTGGAGATCCTCTCTTGATGCTTGAAGCCGTCGAACGTGGAGTGGATATGATGGATTGCGTTCTACCGACAAGGATGGCAAGACATGGCGGAATACTCACCTCAGAAGGGCGAATAAATATTCGTGCCTCAATATACGAAAGAGACAAAGGTCCCCTTGATCCATCGTGTGATTGTGAAGTATGCCATAATTATTCGCGTGGATATATTCACCATCTTATAAAAAGAAATGAATCGACGGGAATGATCTTAGCGACTTACCACAACATCTATTTTCTAATCGATTTGATGAAAAGATCGAAGACTGCTATAATAAATGGAGAGTTTAAAGAATTCAAAGAAGAAGTGCTTTCAAAAATGAAATATCAAAAGAGGCGAGTTTGATGACAGAAGAGGAGATAAGATCGATCCTTTCAAAGGTAAGATATCCCAGCTACGCCAGGAGTATAGTCGATTTTAAGATAGTTAAGTCAATCGAAATAAATGGAGAGGAAGTCAAGATCCTTCTTAATCTTGCGACAAAAAATGAAGATGTCAGAAATCGCATCCTCGAAGACATAAAATCGGCCTTTAGAGGATCGGGAATAAGGCTAATTCTGACAACGGTTCAAGATCAACCGGCCTCGACTACTGTCGAGCAAAAACATTTCGTCCAGAGCGCAAAAAAACGCATAGCCGTCTTAAGCGCAAAGGGAGGGGTTGGAAAGACCACAGTAGCCGTTTCTATGGCCATATCTTTGAAAAGAAAGGGGTACAAAGTTGGCATTTTAGATGCCGATATACATGGGCCAAATGTGCCGAGAATGCTTGGAACGATCAATGAAAGGGCAACTGTTGGAGAGAATAAAAAAAAGTTAATTCCAGTCTTTAAAGATGGAATCTATTCCATGTCTCTCGGATACGTTGTAGATCAGGAAACGCCAGTTATATGGAAAGGTGCAATGGTCACAAAAGCCATTGTTGAAATGATGGAGATGACGGACTGGCCCGAACTTGATTACTTCATAATCGATCTTCCTCCAGGCACCGGAGATGCTGCGCTTACCGTAAAGCAAAATTTAGATCTTGACGGAGCCGTTATAGTCACGACGCCGGGCGAACTTTCCGTAGCGGATGCCGTGAGGACAGTTGACTTTTTCAACCAGGTCGGCATAAAAATTTCAGGCTTTGTCGAAAATATGGCTTATTTTGTCTGCGACAACTGCCACAACAAACTTTATCCTTTCGGAAGGATTGGAATTGACGATCTCGAAAGGATCCTCGGATTGCCCGGACTTGGAGAAATTCCTTTTGACATAGAGATCGAGAAAAGTGCAGACGAAGGGACTCTTGCCCAAAATGATAAAAAAGGATATTTTGAAATTATAGATAAAATCGTCAGTAAAATATAGGAGGAAATATGTACTGGTCTAAACTCTATGCTCCAACTTTGAAAGAAGTGCCGTCTGATGCTGACATCAAAAGCGCTGAATTACTCGTAAGAGGTGGATTCATAAGAAAATCTGCCTCCGGGATTTTTTCCTACCTTCCTCTCGGTACAAAGGTCCTTCAAAAGATAACGCAGATAGTAAGGGAAGAGATGAATAAAACGGGAGCACAGGAACTTTTGATGCCCATAATGCAGCCTGCCGAGATATGGAAAATAACGGGTAGATGGGAAGATTACGGTCCCGAGATGATGAAATTAAAAGACAGGAATGACAGAGAGTTCACGCTTGGCCCAACTCATGAAGAAATGATAACGACCCTCGTTAAGGACGAATTAAGATCTTACAAGCAACTGCCAGTTAATTTTTACCAGATAAATACGAAATACAGAGACGAGATAAGGCCACGTTTTGGTCTTCTGCGTGGAAGAGAGTTTATAATGAAAGATGCCTACAGTTTTCACACAAGTTATGAATCGCTTGACAAAACTTATAAAGATATGTATGATGCCTATTCCAAGATATGTGAAAGGATGGATTTAAAGTACGTTGCCGTTGAGGCTGATACCGGGGCAATAGGTGGAAGCAATTCTCACGAATTCACAGCCTTTGCCGAAAGTGGTGAATCAGATATACTCGTTTGCGATAGTTGCGGTTATGCCGCCACTCAGGAAAGAGCAGAATGCTCAGATGATGAATTCAAAATTGAAGAGGATAAAAAACCACTTAAACTCGTCGAGACACCTAATGTCAGAACTGTCGAGGAACTTTCGAAATTTTTAAATGTAGATAAAAAACACATTGTTAAGTCTATGATCTTTGTCGGCCGAAGTGGATATATCATGGCAATGATAAGAGGAGATCTTGAAATAAATGTTGCAAAACTAAAATCCTACCTTGGAGATCAAACCTTAAGACTTGCAACCGGAGAAGAAGTCTATCAAAAATTCTCTACTCAGATTGGATATATAGGACCAATCGGTGTGAATGTGAGAATAATAGCAGACAGATCTGTAAAGCCTCTTGTTAATTACATCGTCGGCGGTCTTAAGAATGAATATCACTACGTAAATGTAAATCACGAAAGAGATTTCAAAATAAGCGAATTTGCCGACATACGAACAGTCGTTGAGGGGGACAGATGTCCAAAGTGCGGTCATCCTTTGAAGATGAAAAAGGGCATAGAGGTGGGTCAAGTCTTCAAACTTGGCACAAAGTATTCGGAAAAACTCTCTGCCACCTATGTCGATTCTGACGGAAATGAGAAGTACTACATTATGGGCTGTTACGGATGGGGAGTAAGCAGGACTATGGCCGCCGTTGTCGAACAATTTCATGACGATCGAGGAATAATATGGCCAAGATCGATAGCGCCTTTTGAAGCCGTTATAACCGTCGTCAACATTGCAGGAGAACAAATGAAGATCGGGTATGAACTGCATGATCTTCTCGAAAGAAATGGCATAGATGTGATTCTCGATGACAGGGAGGTATCGGCGGGATTTAAGTTCAAGGATGCCGATCTGATAGGAATACCTTTGAGAATAACATGCGGTAAATCTCTCGAGAATGGAGAGGTTGAACTCAAATTAAGAAATTCAGATAAGCCATTAAAAGTCAAGATCGATAATAAGGATTACCTTATCGGAAAAGTTAAAGAACTACTCGATCTTTACAAGCCCGGTGATCAAGTTGGGAATATTTGATATATTCAAAAAGGGTCTTGAAAAGACAAAGAATGGATTTTTTGGAAAGGCCTTATCCATTCTAAAGGGTGGAAATTTAGACAAAGAAAAGATAGAAGAGATAAGGGAACTGCTTTTGCTTTCAGATGTTGGTGTCTCCACATCTGATTACATCATTGAAAAGATAAAAGAATCAAAAGAGAAAGATGCGTTAGAGGCTCTAAGGAAGATACTTTTAGAACTTTTAGGTCCCGATGAGTCTATAACATTCGCAAATGAAGGGCCGACTATTTACACGCTTGTTGGAGTTAATGGATCTGGAAAGACAACAACGGCCGGAAAACTCGCATTCAGATTCAAAAAAGCCGGAAAACGTGTTGTCCTCGGAGCCGGAGATACCTTCAGAGCGGCCGCGATAGACCAATTAAAGGAATGGGGGAAAAAGGTAGGGGTTCCGGTCATATCACATCAATGGGGAGCGGAGGCCGGAGCCGTTGTTTATGACACGGTTACGCATGCCATCTCTGAAAAATTGGATGTTGCTTTGATAGACACGGCGGGAAGGCTTCATACAAAGGATAATTTGATGAGAGAACTTGAAAAAATTCATAAGATAATAAAGAAGTTAAAACCAGATCAGCCTCAAGAGGTGCTTCTTGTTTTGGACTCAACGATAGGCCAAAATGCAATCCAGCAGGCGAAGATATTTGGACAGAGCACGGGAGTTACCGGTATTGTGCTGACAAAATTCGACGGAACGGCAAAGGGCGGAATGATCTTTTCTATAAAAAGGGAACTTAACATACCTGTGAAACTCATAGGAATAGGAGAAGGTTTAGAAGATCTAAAGGATTTCAAGGCAAGCGAATTTATCGATGAACTTTTAGAATGAAGAAAAGACTTATTGATCTTTACAAAGAAAAGATTTTTCTTGAAGATGGAGAAGATGCCTTACATCTTGCAAACGTTATAAGAAGATATGGAAAAGACGGATGGACAAAGAAAAAAATTTCAGAAGCGCTTAAAATGATAGATCCAAAGTTAGTTCTTTCAGAGGCGAATGATTCTTCAAACGGTATAGTGACCATGATTATGGATCCAAAAAATTACCTTCCAATGGATGAAATAACGATTAAACTTGCAGAAATCGAAGGGATAAGCACAAAAGACTATTCAACGTTTATGAGAGGATGGAAGAAGTTTTTAAAGGACAATTCGGCCTATTTCGATGATTTTCTCGATCTCTACTTTGTATTTGCATTAAAGCAAAATTACAACAGCGACAACGGTGTAATAGAAGAACTTATTAAAATGATTCAAAATCTCGATTTTCTATCCCTTGACACGGCGACATTTAACACTTTTCAGGAAATATACAATCCCCTTCTTCCATCTGACAAAAAACTGGTTGCAGACTCTATAAGAGATCCTTACGTAAGAGGAGCACTTACAAGAAATGCCAGAGCATTGCTTATCGTTGATGGAAGCAATGTTTCGATGGTTGAAAGTCCTTATCCGGATTTAAACAACATTTTTCTTTCCTTTCGCCTTATCGGAAGGATGCGTGAAACACCTTGGCCCTTTAAAATAATCTTTGATGAGAATTTCGAATACAACCTTAGAGGCTCTCAAAAGAGAATTTTCGAAGAAAAATTTCAAAAGCATCCAGATGTCAAATTTCATTCTCCAGCCGATGAATTGATAATAGAGATAGCCAAAAGTACGAATTCGTGGATACTTTCGAATGACAGATATCATGATTATCCAAAATTCAGCGCCACCTTCCTGAGATTCGACGGAAAAAGGGTATGGAAGGACTGATATGATGATATACAAGTCTTTTGCCATGCTTTTACGCGACAGGCAGGCTTTAGTTATGTTCTTTTTGCTTCCAATAGTTTTGATGTTCATACTTGGCTTCGTTATAGAGGGACTCTCCGGCAGCAAAACGGCAGTCAACGTCAAAGTAGGCGCATATACCGCCTCGTCCGAAATTGAGAAAATGATAACGAAGGCAGCCTCTGGAAGCGGGGTGGATTTTTATTTTGTCGATAACGAGGAGGCTCTAAATCGTTTGTTGCTCTCTGGAAATGTGCAAATGGGAGCAATTCTTGATCAAAATTCTCTCACGTTTATATACAACCAATCCTTTGGCCAGTACAACAATTATCTTAGGATTCTCCAAGATGTAATTGCCGGAAGCGTTGTGAATGGACTTTCGAGCATCAAAAATTATATACAGTTAAAGCCCATATCGGTCGAAAAGGGCAGTTTGACCGTCATAGGATTTATAGTTCCAGGAGTTATAGCGATTTCCATAACGATAGCCGGAATGTTTGGAATGGCAATAATCGCTGGAAACTACAGGCAAAACGGAGTTTTAAAAAGACTTTCCGTTACCCCGGTAAATGGAGGTGCTTTTTTCCTTTCTCTTGCCTTTGTAAGGTTTATTGTCTCTGTTTTGGCCTCTGTGCTGACCATATTGCTATCGGAATGGTTTTTTTCTACCTCTTACAATGTGAACTGGCCAATCTTTTTGATCTTCGTTTCAAGCGGCATCTTTCTTTCACTTGGAATAGGCCTTTTGATTTCGATGATTTCGAGAGATCTATGGACTATCCTCAACATAACGACGATTCTTTCTGTTACGATGATGCTTTTTTCAGATGTTTTCTTCCCTTACTCGATAATGCCTGATTACATGAGAATTGTATCCCGCATCTTGCCGATTTCCTATTTCGCACAGGGTCTAAGATATACACTTGGAATAGAGGCGATGCACACTAATGATTTCGTGATTATCGCGTCAGTCTTCACTGCAATAGGTCTTTCAATGATATCGATCGGCGGTACAGTGATGATGAAGATGGAAAGAAGATAAGACAATACAATTCGACCCCTTGAGCAATTGAATTTTTTGTGATATACTTCTAAAGTAATTGGAGAGATGGCCGAGCGGTCGAAGGCACTTGCCTGCTAAGCAAGCGTGGGATTTTCCCACCGTGGGTTCAAATCCCACTCTCTCCGCCAGTTGTGCCCGTAGCTCAGCTGGATAGAGCGATAGACTGCGGATCTATAGATCGGGAGTTCAAATCTCCCCGGGCACGCCAAGGTGAATGATATGTTGAAAATAAAACTTGAAACTTTAAAGCACGAACAAAAGGTAAAGATTAACGAAACAGAGCTATGGACGGACCTTGATTTGGAAGGGGAAACTTATCCTTACTCTCAGCCGGTGAAGATCGATTTGGAGATTGAATTTTCTTCTAAAAGGATCTACGTGAGCGGAGAGGTTAAAACTCAAATAATTCATCCGTGCGACAGGTGCCTTGAACCGGTTAAAGTTGATATAAATGGGAAAGTAGAAGCAGTTTACGTCGAAAACGCAAAGGTCAAAGAAATTGAAGAAGTTATGGATGAAGTTGGCGTGTTTTATTATAACCCTACGATGGAGTTCTTGGATCTTACAGACAGGGTGGTTGAATCGATACTGCTTGAAATACCCATGAAGATACTTTGCAAAGCAGATTGTAAAGGCCTATGTCCGCATTGCGGGATCAATTTGAACGATCATCCAGATCACGTTTGCGAATATGGAGATGAAAGGGTTGACTCTCCATTCTACGCTTTGAAAAAGATATCTTTTGAATCGAAAGGAGAATAAAAATGGCCGTTCCAAAGAAAAAGCCTTCTCTGACAAGAACAAACAGAAGAAGATCTGTCTATTACCGTGAAAAGCATGTGACTGTCACAAAATGTCCGCATTGTGGAGAACCTATGCTTCCACATCACGTCTGCATGAAATGTGGATATTATAACGGAAAACAGATTCTTGAAGTTAAGGAGTGACATCGTTGGCGCACATAGCGCTTGATGCATTCGGAGGAGATCACGCTCCCTATGAAGAAGTAAAGGGAGCGCTTTTGTTCGTTGAAAAAACAGGGCACAAGATTACCCTTGTTGGAGACGCGGAAAAAATATCTTCCCTTATTCCAAAAGATTCAAAAATAGAAGTGGTAAATGCTCCGGAAAGATTCGGAATGAGTTCCAAGCCAACCGAAATACTCAAAAGAAAAGAAGCATCGATGAATGTTGCCGCAACGCTTGTGAAAGATGGAAAAGCGGATGGGTTTGTGAGCGCTGGGAATACCGGTGCTTTGCTTGTTCTGGGGACCTTTTTACTCGGCAGGATGGAAGGAATAGAAAGGCCGGCCATAGCGACGGTCATGCCGTCCAAAGGCGGCGGAACTGTTTTGATAGATGCCGGTGCAAATCTCTCTCTTAAGCCGCAACATTACGTCCAACTCGGAGTAATGGGCGTGGCCTACGCGAAGGGCATTTTAAATAAGCAAAATCCCAAAGTTGGCCTATTGAATGTTGGTGCAGAGGAAGAGAAGGGGCCAGATCTTTTGAAAGAGGCTCATTCATTGCTAAAGGATAAATTCGGAGAGGCCTTTTGCGGAAATCTTGAGGGAAGAGACGTCTTTTACGGAGATGTGGATGTGGTCCTTTCAGATGGTTTTAGTGGTAATATAGTCTTGAAGACATCTGAAGGAGTGGGACTTTTTGTCTCAGATATGCTCAAAAGATCTATAAAAAATTCGAATGTATTTCAAAAAATAGGCGCTCTTTTGATGAAAGGGACTTTTGACAGATTCAAAGAGTCTCTCGATTACAGAAAGTACGGCGGGGCATTCTTACTCGGAGTCAATGGTATTGCCGTCAAGGCTCATGGAGCCTCTGACTCGAAGGCTATTTTTAATGCTTTGAATGTTGCCGCAACCGGAATAGACAAGGGGATTATCGAAATAATACGAGGAAGTGTTTAGTATGTGCGGAATATACGGCTTCATAGGAAAAGGCAAGGTAGAAGATCTCGTTAACGGCCTTAAAAAACTTGAATATAGGGGATACGATTCTGCCGGTATAGCCTTTGTAAAATCAAAAAATCTTGTCGTCGAAAAGAGAACTGGCAAGGTAGACGCGCTTAGATCCTCGTTGGACGGAAGATTAGAAGAAAAGATAAATGCGGGTATAGCACACACAAGATGGGCAACCCATGGCATGCCAACAGATGTAAATGCCCATCCACAGATGGATTGCACCAAAAAGATAGCCGTGGTTCATAACGGAATAATAGAGAATTTTGCCGCTTTAAGAGACAAACTGATATCTGAAGGCCACATCTTTGTCTCGCAAACAGATACCGAAGTTATAGCCCATCTCATAGAAAAGTACTTTAGAGGAGATCTCCTTGAGGCTGTTAGACTCGCGACTCTCGATCTTGAAGGAACTTACGCAATAGGTGTCATACATGCAGACATTGAAGATGAGGTTATATTCGCAAGAAGAAAAAGCCCTCTTGTCATTGCCATGAATGATTCTGGCACCTACTGTGCCTCTGATGTAACTCCTTTAATTTCGGTAAGTAGAGATGTCGTCTTTCTTGAAGATGGCCAGATTGCGAGGTTAAAAAGAAATGAATTCGAGATCTTCGAAAACTCTGGAAAACCTGTCGAAAATAATTTTTACCATATAAACTGGGATGAAAAATCGGCCGAAAAAGGCGGGTATAAACATTTCATGATGAAGGAAATACACGAAGAACCCCGCGTTATCTCCGATGCTCTTGTTGGGCGTATAAAAAATGAGAAAATCTTTTTTGAAGAGATCAAAGACTGGAACGAATACATTAAAAACCTCAGGAAAATAAATGTCATAGCCTGCGGAACGAGTTTCCATGCGGGACTCGTTTTCAAATACTTCCTCGAACGTTTAAGGCCATTTGACGTTGAAGTTGAGGTCTCTTCAGAGTTCAGATATAGAAATGTCTTTGTGGATGACAGGGTGCTTAATATTGCAATAAGCCAGTCAGGAGAAACTGCAGATACCTTGGAAAGTGTAAGACTTGTCAAATCTCTCGGCGGAAAGGTACTTGCGATATCCAATGTCGTTGGATCGACTCTAACAAGAGAGGCGGACAGAACACTTTACATAAATGCAGGTCCGGAGATAAGCGTTGCCTCCACAAAGGCTTACATAGGGCAGGTAACAGTTCTGTACCTTTTTGCCCTTTACATGGATCAATTGATGGGAGGCAATCATCCCGAGATAGTAAAAAATCTTTTAAAATTACCGGAAATCGTTGACAATTTCATCTTAACTCAGGAAGATTCCATAAAATCGATTGCGGACAGATATGTCGGATATACCAACTTCATGTACATAGGACGAGGGATAAATTATCCATCGGCGTTAGAAGGCGCTTTGAAATTGAAAGAGATAAGTTATACGAATGCCGTCGGTTATCAGGCCGGAGAATTAAAACATGGACCAATAGCCTTACTTGATGAAAAATTTCCGGTCATGGCCATCGTCGTCGATGATGAATTGAAGGACAAGATGCTTTCGAATGTACTTGAAACAAAGGCAAGAAACGCTCAGATCGTTGCGATAGTAAGCGCTTCTGATCGTAAGGTCTCTTCACTCGTCAACGATGTCATACGCGTTCCGGATCTCGAAAGTTATCTTTATCCTTTCGTTGTCGGAATAACCCTTCAACTTTTTGCATACAACATTGCCAATGACAGAAACCTTAACATAGATATGCCGAGAAACCTTGCAAAAAGTGTTACAGTCGAGTAGGGAGGTAAAGATCTTTGTCTCTTTTAAGAGAGATATGTGATGAAATTCTTAAGGAAGAAGACCCCGATCTCGTGATCTTGAAGATGAAAGGATTAAGTTATCTAACAGATTACTTTGTCATAGCAACGGCGAATTCGAGCGTTAACATGAGATCTATAAGGGATAGAGTACTCCAAATTTTGAAATCCCACAACCATGAGATAATCTTTTACGACAAAAGTGACGATCATAATTGGATGATAGTCGATGCAGGAGAAATAGTCGTGAATATCTTTACAAAAGCGGCAAGAGAGTTTTACGATATAGAGTCTTTGTGGTCGGACACCGAAAGGCTCGACGTGAAGGAGGTTTAAATGTACGAACCTGACAAAATAGAGACTAAATGGCAAAAAAAATGGGAAGAGAGTGGTATTTTTCATACGCCAAATCATTCGGAAAAGCCAAAGTACTATTCCCTTGTCATGTTTCCATATCCTTCGGGCACACTTCATGTGGGTCATGTTAAGAACTACACCATCGGAGATGTTGTTGCAAGATACAAAAGAATGCGCGGCTACAACGTTTTGAATCCCTTCGGCTACGATTCTTTCGGACTGCCGGCAGAAAACGCGGCCATAGCCCACGGTAACATTCATCCCGAAGATTGGACAAGAGAAAATATAAACAAAATAAGAGGGCAAATAAAAAAATTAGGGATAAGTTATGATTGGGACAGAGAAGTGATAACCTACAAAGAGGATTACTACAAATGGACCCAGTGGATCTTTCTCAAACTTTACGAAAAGGGTCTCGCTTACAAAAAGAGTGGCCCTGTCAATTGGTGCCCTTCATGCAAAACAGTCCTTGCAAATGAGCAGGTTGTGGACGGGAAATGTGAAAGATGTGGTACTCCCGTTGTTATAAAGCAACTTGAACAGTGGTATTTTAAAATAACGAATTATGCCGAAGAACTCGATAATTTCATAGATAAATTGATTGGATGGCCCGAAAATGTAAAGACGATGCAGAGAAACTGGATAGGTAAAAGTACCGGTGCCGAGGTTGATTTTAAAGTTAAGGAAAGCGGCAAGATACTTAAGATATTTACCACCCGTCCAGATACTCTGTGGGGAGTTACCTTTATGGCCGTTGCTCCAGAATCCCCTTTGATAGATGAACTAACGATTCCATCGAGAAGGCACGAAGTTGAGGAATTTTTGACGAGGATAAACCTTTCCGAAAACAGATTTGAAAGGTTCTCCTCCGATGCGCCAAAAGAAGGAGTTTTTCTCGGTACCCATGCGATAAATCCGGTTAACGGAAGAGAGATACCGATATACGTTGCCAATTACATTCTTTACGAATACGGTACCGGTGCTATAATGGCCGTCCCGGCACATGATCCCAGAGATTATGCTTTCGCAAAAAAGTATAACCTCCCCATCGAGAGAGTCGTCTCCTCTGATGGAGAACTTCCATACGATGGAAATGGCATTCTTGAAAACTCCGGACCTTTCACCGGAATGAAAAATGAAGATGCCATTGTCAAAATAATCGATTATCTTGAAAAGAATGGGATTGGAAGAAGATCTGTCAATTACAAATTGCGAGACTGGCTTATATCGCGTCAAAGGTACTGGGGAGCTCCTATTCCCGTTGTTTACTGTGAAAAATGCGGGATTGTTCCTGTTCCAGAAAAAGATCTACCGGTCAAATTGCCTCGAGATGTCAAATTTGATCCAACAGGAAGGTCTCCTCTCTCTTACGACGAAAAATTCCTGCACACAACATGTCCAAAATGTGGAGGGCCTGCGATAAGAGAAAGTGATACGATGGATACCTTTGTTGATTCTTCTTGGTATTACTTAAGGTATGTAAATCCGCACGAAAAGGATCGGCCCTTTGTAAAGAAGGATGTTGATGAATGGTTGCCGGTAGATCAGTACATCGGAGGCGTAGAACATGCAATTTTACACCTTTTGTATTCTCGATTCATAACAAAGGTCTTAAGAGATGGAGGATATCTGTCTTTCGACGAACCTTTCAAAAACCTTTTCACTCAGGGAATGATATACAAAGACGGAGCCAAGATGTCAAAATCCAAAGGCAATGTTGTTTCTCCAGATGATATGGTTGATAAATACGGTGCAGACACTCTAAGGCTTTACATACTTTTTATGGGTCCCCCAGAAAAAGATGCCGAATGGCTCGATTCTGGAATCGAAGGAGTTTCAAGATTCGTCTCAAGATTGTGGAATCTATTTGAAGAGATTATACCGCTTATGAATTTGAAAAAGTTCGAAAGATCCCTAACTGATGAAGAGTACGAAATAAGAAGAAAACTTCACATTATTCTCAAAAAGATAACGAATGACATAGAAGGGGATTTCAGATTCAACACGGTCGTCAGCGGATTCATGGAACTCGTTAATCTCTTTAGCGATTACGTAAAATCGACTCCAAAAGAACAGATAAATGTAGAATTGATAAATGAATTCGCTCACAAATTCGTTCCCGCTATCTCACCCTTTGCACCTCACATAGCGGAAGAATTGTGGGAAAGAATGGGAGAGAAACCATTTGTCGCAAATACCGAATGGCCCTCTTACGACGAGAATGCCATTCTGCCGAGAAAAATAGAGATAGTTATAATGATAAATGGCAAGGTAAGGGCAAAAGAGACGGTAAACGCAAACCTCTCCGATCAAGAATTGGAAAGAATAGCCTTTGAAAATGAAAAGATAAAAAGTTTGACTAATGGAAAGGCGCCAAAAAAAGTCTTTGTCGCCAAAAATGTTGTTAACATAGTGATATAGAGGGGGGAAATAATGAAAGTTCCAAATCCGGTATCCAAAAGATTAGCACTTTACCATAGATGTGTTGTTTCTCTTCTATCCGAAGGAAAGGAGATAACTTCATCCCAAGAACTTGGTGAGAGGCTTGCTCTAAAGCCGAGTCAGATAAGAAAGGATCTTTCTTATTTTGGAGAATTTGGAAAACGCGGTACTGGATATGAACTTAAGGAATTAAAACTTTCTTTGGAAAACCTTTTGAGCATAAATAAAACGTGGAATGTATGCATCGTTGGCGCCGGAAATATAGGCACAGCACTTGCCAATCACACGGAATTTTTCAAGGAAGGATACCGGATAATTGCGTTTTTTGATAGAAATCCTTCCAAAATAGGGAAAAAAATAGGCACAAGATCGATTCCGGTGTATTCAATAGAAGAACTCGATGAGAAAGTCAAAAAACTGAATATAGAGATAGGTGTCATCGCCGTACCTTCTTCAGAGGCGAGAAATGTCACGGAAATGCTTGTTAAATCTGGCGTAAAAGGGATACTTAACTTTGCGCCGGTGAAGTTAAAAATAGAAAATGTAGAGATCGAAGATGTCGACATAGCAATATCTTTCAAGGCCCTAACTTTTAAAATAGGAGTAAAAGAAATTGAGCGAAAGAGATCGTCTAATAAAGCGGATTGTTGAAGAGAAGGGTGAAAAAGCCGTCCCTGCGTTGATAGATCTGCTTTTTGATGGAGATGCCAGGATGGCAGAGATAGTTACAGATGCACTTTTAGAACTCGATTGTTGTGGACAACTTATCAAAAGGTTAGACTTGGAGATGAAAAAGGAGAATAAGAACCCGGGTATTTTTTATCTGGCAGACATAATAGGAGAAAAAAACTGCAGGGGGGGAATCGAATATCTAAAAAGGCTTTTAAACGTCGTTGAAACTGAAGAGGAAGCCATAATAGTTCATGGCGCCCTCGCAAGGTTGGGATTCAAAGACTCGGAGAAGTATTTGCTCTACGAACTTGAAAATGAATCCTCAAAAGATATGGTCTTTGACGTTGCGGTTGCGCTTTCATATTCAGATGACAAAGAGGTTTTTAAGGCGATCGCTGCAAAGGCTTTTAAGAATAAAGACCTCATCGATGTACTCCAGTCGATGTGCGAGAGGGATCCGGATCTTTACGCGCTTTTGCCGGACGATCTCAGAGAGATAAAAAATGATAAATATAAATGAAATAAAAGTTTTTCTCGAAGTTGTAAATACGGGAAGCATAACGGGCGCTTCAAAGAACCTTTTCATAAGCCAGTCGGCAATTTCCCAGCATATAAAGAACATGGAAGAGAAATTGAATGTTAAGTTGTTTGAAAGAGTTCAAGGTGGAAATATTCTTAAATTGACCGAAGAAGGATTTTTGATATACAAAGAACTTGAGAGCCTTTCAAGGGTATTTGACGAGACGATCGACAGGATAACGAATTTGCAAAAGCACATTGGAACCACGCTAAAGATAGGTGCAAGCAAGACTATAGGAGATTACCTTCTTCCAAAGATAATGGTAGATTTTTTGCAAGAACATAAAGTTAATTTTTCAGTTGATATAGAAAACACTTCCGATATAGTTGAGGAAATCTTAGACGAAGAGATATCGGTAGGATTTGTGGAGATACCTTTTTTCCATAAATCTCTCGAAAGCGAAAAATTCTACATGGATGAAATGAATCCTATCGCCTCTCCCCGCTTTCCACTTCCTTCGAAAATAGATATTGAAGATATAAGTTCCCTTCCATTGATCTTACGCGAAAAAGGGTCCGGTACAAGAAAATTGATAGAGTACAAATTCGAATCTCTCGGGATCTCTCCAAATGTTATAATCACGCTCTCAAGTAATGAGGCAATAAAGTACATGATAAAGAGCGGAATTGGCATTGGTTTCCTTTCCAAACTCATATATGAAGAAGACGAGAAAAATGGGTCTATAATTGTACTGAATATCAAGGGTTTGAAAATAGAAAGAAATTTTTTCATGATAAGAAAGAAAGAAAGGATAATGTCAAACTTGGAGGGTGAATTTTTGGACTTTGTAAGGAAATGGGGGGAAGGAAAGTATGTACCTTGAAATTAGGGATTTAGAAGCGAAGATCGGAACTTTCAAATTGGGACCTGTGAGTTTTTCGATCGAAAAAGGAGACGTACTTGCCATTTTAGGTCCTTCAGGATCGGGAAAATCGACACTTCTAAGGGCGATTTGCGGTCTCATACCATCAACGGGATCTGTTATTTTAAATGGGGTGGATATGTCTCACTTCCAACCTCACTTGAGACGCATGGCGATGATGTTTCAGGAGTACGCGCTTTTTCCCCACATGAATACTTTTAAAAATATATCCTTTCCTCTGACTGTAAAAAAGATAAAGAAAGAGGAAATAAATGGAAAGGTTAAAAAAAGGGCAAAAGAGATCGACGGAGGACTCGAAGAGAGCCTTTCTTTCATGCCCAAAAACCTTCCAGAAGGGCTAAAACAGGCCACGGCCTTTGCAAGGGAAACGGTCAGAGAATTTGACATATTGATGTTAGACGAACCATTTTCAAGATTGGACGCGTATCAAAAGCAATTCGTCAGGTCAGATCTAAAAAGGAACCTTCTTACTCTTGGAAAAACTTACATTCTCGTGGTCTCTGATGTGGTTGATGCCCTCGCCATTTCCAATCGCATGATAATCATGATAGATGGAAAGATAGTCCAAGACGACCTATCTATGAATGTGTACGATCATCCTAAGACTCTCGATGTCGCGATTCTTACCTCGCCACTTGGTCTGAATACCGTCAGGGATCTTTTTGGTGCACCGTCTGGTAAAATCCTTGCCTTTAGACCTGATGCTGTCCTTGAGTCTGAAAATGGCACGGAATTCGAAATAACTTCCATAGATCCTATAAATGCGAGGTATTCTTTGTTTCATTTGAAAAGAGATAATGTCGAAATAACGGCGTATTTAAAGAACAATTCAAAAAAGGTCGGAGACCGTCTGAGAATAGATCTAAATCACGATAAATCTTGGATATACTGAAAAATACGAAAGGAGTGTTGAAAATAAACTGGCATGAATCACAAATAGTCTATCAAATATTCGTTGATAGGTTCAAAAGAGGAAAGGATTTTGAGAAAAAGGTTAAAGAAGGTCTCTACAGCCGTGACGGAGGGGTTATCAGGAATTGGGATGAGATACCATCAAAAGAAAGCCATGGTCTCGAATTTTTTGGGGGAGATTTAGATGGAATAATAGAGAGCCTTGATTACGTAAAATCTCTTGGAGTCAACGTTATATATCTGACGCCAATTTTTCTGGCTTCGACAAATCACAAGTATGATACCCATGATTTTGTAGTTGATCCTCAATTTGGAGATGAAAATACCCTTGCCAGATTATTTGAGGAGTCTCACAAAAGAGAGATGAAAGTCATTCTTGATGGCGTCTTCAATCATGTTGGCGTTGATAGCGTGTGGTTTAACAGATCAAAAAAGTATGGAAATGGCGGAGCCTACAACGATCTCAACTCTCCGTACAGGGATTTTTTTGAATTCAAAAGATGGCCGGATGAATTCAGATCGTGGTTAGACATAAAATTGCTTCCTGAACTTAACTTGGAAAATGATGAACTCAGACGCATATTGTTCACAGACAATAATTCCGTCGTCAAGCGTTATTTGAGGATGGGCGCTGACGGCTGGAGACTCGACTGCGCTCACGACCTTGGCCACAGTATAAATTCTTTAATTGCTGACAGTTCCAAATCGATAAAACCAGATGCACTCGTCATAGGAGAGGTGAGCGGTTATCCGGGCGAATGGTTAAGATCAAAACTCGACGGGGTCATGAATTATTATTTCTCTACATTGCTTTTAAACACGATCAATGGCAACTTTGATGTTCAAACCTTAAAACATGGTCTCGACAGGATGGCAGAAGAGATCGGAGAAAAACTGTGCAAATCCTGGAATATGATCTCATCGCACGATACGCCGAGGATGAATTCTACAATAAAAGATAAAGCCTTTAAAAAAATGGCAATTGCCTTTCAAATTGCTTATCCCGGAAATCCTCTTCTCTACTATGGAGAAGAAAATGGAATGTATGGCGATGGGGATCCTGATAATAGAAGGCCGATGATCTGGGATCAAAGCAGGTGGGACTGGGAATTCAGGGAATTCGTAATAAAGGCATTTGAGATAAAGCGACGTGAGAATGCTTTAAATGGCGGTAGATACCTTAAAATCGATCTTTCAAATCCATTCATTGTTGGATTCGGTCGGTACACGAAGGACCCAAAAGATACTCTCTTTTTCTTTGCCAATTTTTCTGATTCCAAAATAATCGAGAAGGTTCCAATTCCCTTTGCATATTTTATGCACCATGTTAGAATGGAGAGGATCTTTGGCGAAGGAGAGGCGATCTCGAAGGTCTCTGAAATAGATTTTGAATTGCCATCAAAATCATTTGCGATCTTCAAATTCGCTCCTAACTTTTCTCTTTACAGAATGTATAAATCCGTTTAAATCTGCAGGAGGCGGGCCATGAGGAAGATCCTTATCTTGTTTACGATTTTTAGTCTTTTGTTTTCTGCCATTTTTGCGGCAGATATTTCAAATGCAAACTCTATGAACGTATTGAGTGGAAAGATAATAGTTCTCGATCCTGGGCATGGCGGAGATGATACAGGAGCGATAGGGCCGACAGGATTGCTTGAAAAGACGATAAATTTGGAGGTTGCACTCGATCTTGCAAGTATCTTAAAATTGCAAGGGGCATCGGTGTACCTTACAAGGGCAACAGATGTGTATGTTTCCCTTCAATCAAGAATAGCACTTGCTAACAATCTTCATGCCGACCTTTTCCTGTGCATGCATCATAATTCGATAGAGGGTGCTCCAGATATAGACAGACCACAGGCTTTTTACTGGAGCACCTCTGATACCTCTGAACTTGCCGCAAAGATAATACTTGAGGCCTTTGAAAACTTCACCGGCGTAGAGGGTGATCTGATTCAGGAAGAATATTATGTTTTAAGATATGCACAGGTTCCGGCCGTCTTAATAGAACCTTTTTTCATGTCAAATCCGTCAAGGGAAAAATGGCTTGAAAATCCTGTCAATATATGGAAAGAAGCGCTTGTGTACGACAATGGAATTTTGAAGTACTTTAAAGCCATTTCCAATTGATGAATTGCGCTTTTTGAAATATTCTTCGAAATTCTCAATTAATCTGGTATAATAATCTAAAAGTTGTCTAAGAAGGTGGATTAATTGGCTAAGTTGATATTCAATGAAAAGTCTTACGATGTTCATGAGGGTATACTTAAAGATTTGATAAAATCGTTGAATCTTGATTCAAAGATCGTCGGTGGGGTTGCCGGCAAGGAGATCGTGGATCTTTTTTACACGGTAAAGCCGGAAGACAAGATAGAACTCTTTACGATAGAAGATCCCAGATCGGGAGAATTGTACAGGCATACGATGAGCCACATAATGGCCCAGGCAATTCAAAGAATTTACAAAAATGCGAAATTTGCCATAGGCCCAACGATAGAAAATGGCTTTTATTACGATGTGGATGTAGATGTACCTTTGAATGAAGATGAACTGAAAAAGATAGAAGAAGAAATGAAAAAAATCATAAAAGAGGATCTTCCACTGGAAAAATTTTCAATGACTTCTAAAGAGGCCATAAATTACTTTGAATCAAAAGATCAACCATACAAGGTCGAGATAATAAAAGACATCAACGAAGACAATGTCACTCTCTACAGGCAAGGTGAATTCGTCGATCTTTGCAGAGGGCCTCACATGCCTTCGACTGGAAGGGTAAAATACTTCAAACTTTTAAACGTGGCAGGCGCTTACTGGCGGGGCGACGAAAAGAACAAGATGCTTCAAAGGATCTATGGAACGGCCTTTTACAAAAAGGAAGATCTCGACAGTTACCTCAAAATGATGGAAGAGGCCGAAAAAAGAGATCATAGAAAACTCGGACCCCAACTTGATCTATTTTCTATCCATCCGGATGTTGCCCCAGGCATGGTATTTTTCCACCCAAAAGGCACTATTATAAGGCGCGAACTTGAGAAGTACTGGAGAGAAGAACACAAAAAAGCCGGTTATGTAGAGGTAGTTACGCCCATGGTTATGAATGAAAGTCTGTGGAGACAGTCAGGACACTGGGATCATTACAAAGAAAACATGTACTTTACGGAAAAGGAAAATCAGATGTATGCGATAAAGCCGATGAACTGTCCTGGCCATATAATGATATACAAATCACAGACCAGAAGTTATAAGGATCTCCCGTTGAGAATGTGCGAACTTGGCACCGTTCATCGTTACGAAAGAAGTGGCGTTGTACATGGACTTTTTAGGACCCGCGCATTTACACAGGATGATGCCCATATCTTCTGCACCGAAGATCAAATAGAAAACGAGATAAAGGGTGTTATTTCTTTAATAGACAAAACATACAAACTCTTTGGATTCCCTTACAAGGTTGAACTTTCAACAAGACCTGAAAATTCCATGGGATCTGACGAGATATGGGAAAAATCTACAAATGCCCTTCGTGCGGCTCTTGAACATATTGGACTTCAATATCAAGTTAACGAAGGTGATGGGGCATTTTACGGTCCAAAGATAGATTTCCACGTCAAAGACTCGATAGGTAGAACGTGGCAGTGCGCGACAATTCAACTTGACTTTTTGATGCCGGAGCGTTTTGAAATCTCCTATACCGGATCTGATAACTTAGATCACAGGCCAGTCATGATCCACAGAGTTATATACGGATCGATAGAGAGATTCATAGGAATATTGATAGAGCATTACGCAGGCGCTTTTCCCACGTGGATTTCTCCGATCCAGGTTGCTGTTCTTCCAATATCTGACAAGCATGCGGAATACGCAAAAAAGGTTGTTCAGGTCTTAGATGAAAAGGAGATAAGGACAATTCTTGATGACAAACCAAGAAAGATAAATTACAAGATAAGAGAGGCCCAGATTCAAAAAATCCCGTATATGCTTGTAATTGGAGACAGAGAGGTCGAGAGCGAAAGCGTTGCCGTAAGATTGAGAAATGGAAAAGATCTTGGAGATCTCAAAGTCGATGATTTCATTTCAAAGATATCGAAAGAGATAAAAGATAAAAATCAGACCTCCTTTGGTGATTGAAATGCCTTACGAAGATTGGACGAAACCAATGATAAGGGTAAGAATCTCCCAATCAGACGTTCATTACTCCGGAGGGCTTGTTGATGGTGCAAAGATAATGCAATTCTTTGGAGATGCGGCAACGGAATTGCTTATAATTTCAGATGGAGACGAAGGACTGTTCCGAGCCTACGATATGGTAGAATTCCTTGCCCCCGTTCATGCCGGCGATTACATCGAAGTTTACGGCAAGATAACTGAATTTGGAAAAACATCTCGAAAGATGTACTTTGAGGCTTACAAAGTTATTGCTCCTGTGGACAATGCCGGTGGATGTGATATACTTGAAAAGCCGGTTCTTGTCGCAAAGGCGAGTGGGACATGCGTTGTGCCACAGGAAAGGCAGAGAAGGGTAAGAAAGGCATAATGAATAAACTCATAATAACTGCGGCTATCTGTGGTGCCGAAGTTACAAGGGCGCAAACGCCTTACATTCCTTTGACTCCAGAAGAGATAGCAAATGAGGCCTTTCTATCGTACAGGGCGGGGGCCTCGATAGTTCACCTTCACGTCAGAGACGAAGAAGGCAGACCTACCCAGGATGTGAATGTATTTAAAAAAGTCATAGGTTTGATAAGGGAAAAAGCGCCAGATCTTATTATTCAGGTTTCAACGGGCGGGGCCGTCGGAATGAGTGCCGAGGAAAGGCTTCAATCGATATACGCGCTTCCGGAAATGGCTTCTTTGGACACGGGCACAACGAATTTTGGTGACGATATCTTTGTAAATGATATGCCACTTATAAGGCACTTCGCTTCGAAGATGGCCGAGATGAATGTGATGCCCGAATTCGAATGCTTTGAGATCGGACATATCTCAAACGCTTTAAGAATAGTCAAGGAAGGAATAATAAAGGGTCACCTTCACTTTGATTTCGTACTTGGAGTGCCCGGAGCATGCCCGGCAGATGTGAGAAACCTTGTAAGAATGGTAGATTCGATACCATCCGATGCAACATGGACAGTTGCCGGAATTGGAAGGCATGAATTTGAAATGGCCGCCATTGCAATTGCAATGGGAGGCAATGTAAGGGTTGGACTTGAAGACAACATATACATTTCAAAGGGAGTACTTGCAAAGTCTAACGCTGAACTCGTTGAAAACGTTGTGAAAATCGCAAAAAGTATCGGACGTGAAATCGCAACGCCTGATGAGGCAAGAAAAATTTTAGATATTCATTCAAATGATTAATTGAAGGGAGGAATAATTTAAGTGTTAGACAAAATCGTATTGGCAGCAGCACCCGGTTCTACTGCCCCTCAATCTACAGCTCCTGCGGCAAGCGGAGGTGGAGATACGGGCATATTAACGATGATAATATGGCTTGTTGTCATCGTTGCGATCTTTTATTTTTTACTCATCTTTCCCCAGAGAAGGCAAAGCAAAACATTTGAAAAGATGATGAGCAATCTCAAGCGGGGAGATACGGTCGTTACAGTGGGAGGGGTTATCGGGAAGGTAACGGATATCAAAAACAATACAGTCAAAATAAGAACTGGAAATACAGAGATGGAGGTCACGAAGCGCGCCATATCATCTGTTATAAAGAGCGAGGGAACGGATGATTCTAAAGCAGAAGAATCGAAAAATGAAAGTAAAGACGAACCAAAAGATTCTGACAACTCGAAGAATTCCGAAAGCAAATGAGTGGAGGTGAATAGGCCTTAGGCCTTCGTGATGAGGTATAACACGATAAGAATAGCGGTTGTTTTAATTGTTCTATTCGTTGTTCTGTTTTTCCTGTTCTATCCAATGAATCCCTCTAACACGGGTTTATTTGCCAATATACCTCTTGGCCTGGACATAAAGGGTGGATCTTTGCTTGAATATACATTTTCCGGCAACATTACTCCCGATACCGCAAATCAGGTTGTAACTATTTTAAGAAGAAGGCTTGACGATGCGAATTACACAGAGGCAAATGTTTCGACAATCGGAAACAATGGAATAAGGGTTGAAATTCCGGGAATAGATAATCCTCAGCAGGCTGAAAGTCTGATTGGTCAAAGGGGAGAGTTGTACTTTGCCCAGGTGCTTGACACCGTTCAGTCTACGGTCAAACCAGCCCCAAAGATAGGCCTTCAATATGCTGGTGCCGAGTGGCTTTTGTCCAAAGATCCAAGTGTTCCGCCCAATACATGGTATCTCGTAAATAAAAATATTCAGGTCGGAGCCGGGACACTTCAATTAAATGGAAGTGAAGTCTCAAACGCTTCGGCAGCCATGAACACGGCAAGTGGAGGATGGGAAATAGATCTTTCCTTCAACGCAAAGGGTGCTCAGGACTTTTATCAAATAACGCAGGCTCTTGTCGGGAAACCTCTTGCTATAGTGCTTGATAATTACGTCTTAAGTGCTCCAATAGTTCAGCAGGCAATTCAAGGAGGCCGTGCACAGATAACCGGAAATTTCACGTATCAACAGGCTCAGGAACTGGCGGCCCTTATTCGTAGCGGTAATTTGCCTGTGACTTTGAATCTGACCGAGGAACAAACCATAGGTCCAACACTCGGCGCTGACGTTGTACGTACAAGCATAATAGTTGGATTGATAGGAATGGCAATAGTTCTTGCTTACATGCTTGCGTATTACGGACCTTTAATGGGAATGGTGGCGGATCTTGCCCTCGTCTACAACGCGTTCTTTGTGCTTGGAATGCTCGCCCTCACTCATGGAATCCTCACATTGCCCGGTATGGCAGGTATCATTCTTACGATAGGAACGACGGTAGATGGTAACGTTATAATCTTTGAAAGGATAAAAGAAGAGATGAGGACCGGAAAGACTTCAAAAGCCGCCATAACGGCAGGCTTTTCGAGATCGACGGCCGTCATTCTCGATGCGAATATAACAACTTTGTTGGTTGCTTTTGTACTTTATTACCTTGGAACCGGATCCATAAAGGGATTCGCGGTAACTTTGACAGTAGGTATAATAGGGACGATCTTTACATCCCTTGTCTTTTCAAGGGTTTTAATGGACTTTCTCGCCCCGCACATCAAAAACAAGTACCTCCCAGCCTCAGTCGGACAGGCCCAGCCTGCTCAGCTGGATTCTGTCCAGAAGAATCTAACTAACAAAAGCAAAAAGGGAGGTAATCAGAGATGAAAAAGATGATAAACTTCGTCGGCCCGAGGTACATCTTCATCGGCATATCTTTGGCCGCAATAGCGCTATCTATAGTCTTTATATTCGTCAAAGGCTTTAACTTCGGAGTTGATTTCGCAGGCGGCACCATGATAACGGCTTCCTTCAACAAACCAGATCTGTCCGTTTCAGAAGTTAGAGTGATCTTCTCGAAGGCCGATCCTGTATTTGCCAATGCGAGCATAGTAAAACTCATGTCGATGACTTCAAGTGGCACGACTACCAAGAGATCTTTTTTTGATCTGACGGTAAAGCAATTCTACAACGCATCTGCAAGGGCGAAATTGAATGCCGACGTCCAAAATGTTGCTAAATCACAAAATTTGGAGGTTAACTTTGAATCTTTCGAAACGGTCAGCGGTTATGCGGCGGCGGGTTTAAGACAGTCAGCAATATGGGCATCGATCATTGTTGTTATACTTTTACTCATATACATAGCCATAAGATATCGTTTTGTTTTCGGTATAGGCGCTTTAGCCTCTCTTGCCCATGATTTGATAATCACGGCAGGACTTTTCTCTATGTTTTGGATAACCTTTGATAGCACTGCCATCGCCGCGCTACTTACGTTGCTCGGGTACTCTTTGAATGATACCGTCGTTGTTTATTCGAGAATAAGAGAAAACTTGAAAAAGATGCATGGCAGGCCAATCGATGAGATAGTAAATGTCTCCATAAATGAAACTCTTTCGAGAACCATAAACACGTCTTTGACGACCTTCATAGTTGTCTTCACACTTTTTCTCTTCGCAGGTTCTGTCTTAAGACCATTCTCATTTGGAATGAGTTTTGGAGTCATAACCGGCACATATTCTTCAATATACATAGCAAGTCCTATCCTCATAGGATGGCTTGAAAGAAGAAGAAAAGCTCTTGCAAAAAGATAATAAAAAAGCCCCTTTCGGGGCTTTTTTATTACTGGCTTTGAAGATCTTTTGTAACCTCCTGCTGGGCAAGTTGAAGGGCTTCCTGAGGAGTTTTCTTGAAGAACATCGCATCTGAGACGAGAGTGCCAACATCATTTCTTATCTGGCTCCACGCGGCAATGCCGGGATCAGATGAACCATAAGGAATCTGAGATACAAGCACATTGGCCATCGGGTTTGATGCCGCGTAATCCTTCCATGCCTGGGTCTCTATCGCGCTCTTTGTAACCGGGAGATATCCGGTCTTTATTGCCCAGAATGCCTGAATTTGAGGACTTAAAAGGAATTTAACGAATTCCCAGGCCGCTTCCTGCTCGGCCGGACTTGCGGTATTGAAGATTGCGAGATCTGTTCCCGCAAATGGTGGAGCCTGCGTCTTCCACGCAGGAACCGGCGCTATCGTCCATGAGAACTTACCTCCGACGCTGTTTGCCGTGTAAGAAATTCCTGCCGAGGTATCTATGTACATCGCTATTTGGCCATTTCCGAAAGGTCCATCCAAATATCCGCCTTGAGCCAGCACATCTCCGGTCTTTATCATATCAACGAGTGTTTGAAGAGTTTCAAGAGCAACGGGGGTATCGAGAGTGGCCTTTGTGTAATCCGAGTTTATAAAGTCGGCTCCATTTTGCCTTAAGAAGACCTCATAGGTATCTACAGTGGTCCTCAATCCAAGGGCGTACTGGATGACCTTTCCGGACGAATCTTTTATAGTCAGAAGTGGGAGGTCCTTTATCAGTTCTGGAACAGTTTTTGGAATGCTTACTCCGGCAAGGGCAAGAGCGTCCTCATTGACGTACATTATGTATATTGATTTGTTAAATGGCAGGGTGTAAATCTTTCCATTCCAGGTGTTGGCTTTTAAGAATGGCTCCCATATATCATTCAATTGACTCTTGGAAAGTCCAATTTGAGGATTGTCTATGAAGGTTTGCATTGGTTGAATAACGTTAGATTTCATTAAAGCGGCAGTCCAGTTAGAATAAACCTGACTCATCGTTGGTAG
>CAYSSO010000005.1:70561-83894 GCA_964433875.1 uncultured Mesoaciditoga sp. | reverse complement strand
AGGAGAAGTGCATAAAGTGCGGAAGTTGTTACGAGGTGTGCAGATTCGACGCGGTCGAAAAATTAGACGCCGTTGAAGTAACAGCAAATGCTTAATATTAGTTTCAAATTCAGAATCATCGCTGCAGCAGGTGATTTGGAATGTAGCGGGTGATTTGTGGCATGTAGCAAGCATTGACAATTTTCAATTGATAATTAAAACAGGTTCATTTCTCACGCTTCACCGATCGCTTTAGACATTCGTTGAGTTAAGTATGATGCCCCTTGACATAAGGGGCTTATTCTATATTTTCTGCTTTAGTTTCTCTTCCCAAAAATGCCGTCAAAAGAGCCATTAAAAATGCTAAAATCGAAAACCATATTAACGCATGCAAAACGTTGGTACCGAAAAATGAGGCGACGAAATAAGGCGCTATTATGCCGGCGATTCTTGCCATCATCCCGGCAGAGCCGTTCGCACTGCCTCTAAATGGTGTGGGAAAAAGTTCAGGTGTGTAAGCGTAAACAAGGCCCCAGACACCCATGCAAAAGAAACTTGTTATCAGTCCGGCAATGACAAGCGTGTAAATGCTTGTAACAAATGAAAATATAAGGGAAGAAATAGCAGTCCCGGTAAAAAATAGGATTAAAGAAGATTTTCTTCCCATCTTCTCTATGAGATAGGCAGCGCTAAGGTATCCGGGCAGTTGCGCAAGAAAGATGAAAAATGTAAACCACAGCGCATTTGTCCCTATTCCGCTCGCAGAGAGGATCTTTGGAAGCCACGTGAACAGGCCATAGTATATCAAACTTATGGTAAACCACGACGACCATACAAGAATGGTGCTTTTAAAGTATTTCTTTCCAAAGAGGGCCCTAACCGGAACTACGGGCCTTTCTATCGCCTCGACGCTATCTATACGCACGCCTAAAAGTTCTTCAAGGCCCTTCTTGCCCTTTTTCAAAAATACGTAGCGAGGACTCTCTTTTATTCTTAAAAATGGTATGAAGATCAAAGACGCAACCAAGATCGAATAGTAAACGCTTCTCCACCCGGATCCAAATACCGCGTACAATCCGATTAAAATACTTCCAACTGCCCAACTCGACTCTAACAAAACAAGATACCTTCCCCTTATTTTTATGGCTGTACTCTCGCTAAGATACGCGTTAACCGAAGGCATAAGACCTCCGTATCCTATACCAGACAAAAATCTAAAGATACCAAAGAAAAGAGGAGAGGGAGAAAATCCATCTACGAAGGTAAAAAAAATCGTAAAGGCAAGAAAGAGATTCATCGCAAATTTTCTTCCCGCCAGATCAAGCACAAAACCAGAACTTATAGCTCCTAAAAGCATGCCGACGAAGGTTAAACTCGCGATCGTACTTGACTGAAATGTAGAAAGGTGCCATTCCGCAGAAATTCCCCCGAGTGTGAATGTCATCATCATAACCCCTGCAGCGTCGGTCATCCATGCAAACGAGAAAAGCAAAAGCAAAGATCTTTGAACTTTGGAAGGCACATAAAGATCAACGACATGGTCTATTTTCATCTTTACCCTCCTATTTCAAGATAAATTTCTTTCTGTCAAGGGTCAATATTATCCGATTTATTGTTTCTTCATCCTTTGCCTCTATGGTGTGAAGATGCACACCGTTTGAAAGGGATAAAAGAGGCATGGCAGCGGATGTTTCTATCATTCCCATGAATTTCTCAACCTCGTCTTCATTTGAAACGTTGATGTTTCCCTTTATCTCACCGTAGACGGGATGTTCGATGATGACGTCTAAAACTCTTCCGCCATTTTGAATGACGCACATCAATTCTTCTTTTATCTTTTCTTTTGAATGTCTGACCGCGATTATCCTTTTTATGCCGTCATTCTTTTTTATTAACTTATATCCCCTTGCCAGCGAGATTATGTTGTGATTCATTGACCTCAAAACGCTTATATCCTGAACGATTATCTGCCTTGTGACTCCTAAAATTCCGGCGAGTTGATCCCCGCTGATCTCCGAATCTGATTTTGAGAGCAAATCGATTATTTTTCTTCTTCTTTCTTCTTTTCTCATTGCAATCACCTCTGCAATTTTATCATATGTATATACATATGTCAATAAAATTGGCCATGTGATTTCATTTTTTCAAAAAAGATATATCGAGAAAATCTACTGTTAAAATCACCATATTTCAATTTATTTTGTCATTTTTATAACTTGACATCAGTGAAAATAAATGAAACGATCGAAAGAGGGGCGAAAATGTTTCTGGTTATGAAAATTGCGTGCGGATTGCATAATCTACGGATTAATGTATTTATCAAAAAATCCCTTCTCTACGAGAAGGGATTTGCTTACCAAATTACTTATTTCTTTTCTTTCTTATCCTGTTTCTTTTCCTGCTTCTTTTCTTTCTTTTCCTGCATGGTATCGCCTCCTTTTAGGCTTGTAAAAATTATAAAACAAAATTCGTTTTAATAGATAGTCAGTATAAGCCAATTAGAGACGATTAGTACCAATTAAAAGCAAAAAAAGACTTTTTAACAGTACTTTCCTACATTTATATCTTTTTATCTCTTATTATCTTGTATCAAGATCGAAAAAATCATCTCGTTACATGAACGATCATCGCTTTTATCGAATGCAATCTATTTTCAGCCTCTTCGAATATCACACTTTGCGGCCCATGCCCGACCTCTTCCGTTACTTCTTCCCCATAATGGGCAGGAAGACAGTGCATGAAAATGGCAGTTTTTTTGGCAAGACCCATTATTCTTGAATTCACCTGATAAGGTGCGAAGATCTTTTTTCTTGCTTCGGCCTCATTTTCCTGTCCCATAGAAGCCCACACGTCTGTGTAAATGACATCCGCGTCTTTTGCAGCGTATTCTGGATCATTCGTTATTTCTATCTTCGCTTGCGTTAATTTTGAGATCTCCAAAGATCTTTCGAAAACCTTTTTTTGCAGTTCGTACCCTTTCGGAGATGCCACAACAACGTGCATTCCGAGTTTCGCACCGGCCAAGACTATGGAATTTGCAACGTTATTTCCATCTCCTATGAATGAGAATTTGATACCCTTGAAATATCCAAATTTTTCTTTGACTGTAACCATATCGCCGACGATTTGAGTTGGATGCTCGAAATCTGAAAGGCCATTTATAACGGGCACGCGTGAATATTTTGCAAGATCTTCAACGGTTTTATGTGCAAAGACCCTTGCCATTATAACGTCTACCATACTCGAAAGCACTCTCGCGATGTCTTCGGTAGTTTCTCTTTTGCCAAGTTTTATATCGTCCGGACCTAAATATATGGCATGACCTCCAAGTTGCGTCATCGCAGTTTCAAAGGCAACACGTGTCCTCAATGATGGCTTTTCAAAGATCATACCGAGAGTTTTACCCGCAAGCACATCTCTTCTCTCGCCACTGTAAAGTTCATCTTTAAGGCGTATCGATGTGTCGATTAACTGGTTTAATTCCTCGATCGTTAAATCATCAATGCTTACTATGCTCTTTCCCTTCATAAGGATCATGTTACTTCCTCCTCATTTTTTTATGCTTTGCGCTATTTTCTGTGTATCACGCGCTATAACAAGTTCTTCATTTGTCGGAACAACAATAGCCTTTACCTTTGAATCATCGGTGGATATTACGGCCTCTTTTCCACGAATGTTATTTTTGGCGTTATCTATCTTGAGGCCAAGGAATTCAAGATAACTGCAAACATCGGCCCTTGTGTAAGGAGAATTTTCTCCAACTCCGGCGGTAAATGTTATCGCATCAACGCCGTTCATCGCCGCTGCGTAAGCACCAACGTATTTTGCTATCCTGTAATCGTATATATCAAGGGCAAGTTTTGCAATTTCATTGTGATCCTCGAGCGCTGCATTTTCTATATCTCTCATATCACTGCTTAAACCATTTGAAAGTCCGTATGCGCCGCTTTCTTTATTCAAAATGTTATTTATCTCTTTGTAAGAAAGGCCTTCCTTTTCCTGTAAAAATGTCACAATCGCAGGATCAAGATCTCCCGATCTCGTTCCCATCACCAGGCCTTCAAGAGGCGTAAAACCCATAGAGGTATCTACACTCTTTCCGTACTTGACAGCCGAAACAGAACTTCCATTTCCTATGTGGCACGTTATTATTTTCAATTCTTCTATTGGCTTTCCAAGGATCTCGGCCGTTCTATGAGAAACGTAAAAATGAGAGGTGCCATGAAAGCCATATCTTCTTATCTTGTACTTTTCGTAATATCTCAAAGGTATCGCGTAAAGATAGGCTTTCTTCGGTAGGGTTTGATGGAACGCGGTATCGAAGGTCCCGACGTGAGGAACGTCTGGAAGCAATTCCCTTGCCGCCTTTATTCCCATTATATTCGGAGGATTGTGAAGAGGTGCAAGTTCAATGTTATCCTCAAGCGCCTTCATAACCTTCTCGTCTATCAAAACAGAGCCGGAGAAGGCCTCTCCACCGTGTACGACCCTGTGGCCAACAGCATTTATTTCTTTCATAGAATCTATGACACCATAGGTTTTATCTGTAAGGATTTCAAGGACGATCTTGAGAGCAACCCTGTGATCCTTTACTTCTTGCTCTTTTATGTGTTTTTGACCGTTTAACTTGTGGACAAGCCTTGAACCTTCCAGTCCTATTCTCTCCACTATCCCGCTGCACAGAACATCTTCATTTACCATGTCGAATAACTGGTATTTCAATGAAGAACTTCCAGCGTTAATCACTAGAACCTTCAATTTCAACACCTCCGGTTAAGCTTTCCCCGATGATCCAAGCACATCCATTCTTTGAGCCACAATTCTTTTTACAGCCTCTATGGCTGGCTTAAAGAAATTTCTTGGATCTATGTCAGACGGTTTATCGTAAAGCGCCTTTCTCAATTCGGCTATGAATGCGATTCTCAAATCGGTGTCAGTATTTATCTTATTTATTCCGTACTTTATGGATTCTTTCAAGATCGCAAATGGTACTCCCTTCGCTCCCTCTATCTTTGCGCCGTAAGAATTCGCCTTTTTCACATCTTCCTCAAGGACACTCGATGCGCCATGAAGTACAAGAGGCAATTTTGTAAGATACTTGACCCTTTGAAGTCTTTCAAAATCGAGTTTAGCCTCGCCTTTGAATTTAAAAGCGCCATGGCTCGTTCCTATCGCGGGAGCAAGAAAATCAACGCCGGTTTTTTCGACAAAGATCTTTGCCTCATCAGGATCGACAAGTGTTGCGTCTCTTTCTGCAACTGACACGTTATCTTCGACGCCGACAAGTTTACCGAGTTCTGCTTCAACAGAAATTCCGGCGGCGTGCGCAATTTTTACAACCTCAGACGTTATGGCCATATTCTCTTCAAAGGGTTTTGCAGAGGCATCTATCATGACAGAGGTAAAACCGGCCTTTATCGCTGCCATAACGTGCTCCATATCGTGACCGTGATCGAGATGAAGAGCAACGGGAATCGGCACATCATCTGCATACCTTCTCACTATATCGGCAAGAACATAGGCACCCTTTCTAAAATCCCCATTACCGGCGTAAGCCATGGCTCCTTCACTTGCCTGAATTATAACAGGCGATCTTTTTTCAACTCCGGCAGATATTATACCAGCCAAAAATTCTATGTCGTTGATGTTGAAAGCACCGACACCATAATATCCTGCATTCGCCTTGTCAAGAATTTCTTTTGTACTCTTTACATACATTTCATGACCTCCTCATATATTAAGATCTACCTTTGGAACAGATTTCACCTCTTCTTCGGCTCTGAAAAGCGGCATTTCTTCGAACTTAAAGAGATTTGCCACTATGTTGGAAGGAAAAACGGCAGTCTTTGTGTTGTACCTGGTGACGATATCATTGTAGAACTGACGCGAATAGGCTATCTTGTTTTCCGTGTCTGTCAACTGTTCCATGAGCATCTGGACATTTTGATTGGCCTTCAGATCCGGATACCTTTCGAAAACTGCCAATAACCTTCCAAGCGCTCCGGTCAATTGATTTTCAGCATCTATCTTGTCTTTGATATTTCCCGCACTAACGGCTTTCGATCTCGCATCAATGACCTTTTGCAATGTTTCTTGCTCGTATTTCATATATCCTTTGGCGGATTCTACAAGATTTGGAATCAAATCATGTCTTCTGTTGAGTTGAACATCTATCTGCGCCCAGGCATTTTGGCCTCTCTTCTTGAGCGTGACAAGAGAGTTGTAAGCGGCGATTAACCATACAACGATGATCACCAGAATCGCAACCACAACAATCCCGATTATCAATCCTAACATCTATTACCCTCCCTTTTATTTATCTCTCGCAAGTTTAAGAGATGTTACTCCATCTTCGAGAGAAAAAATGAAAACAGGCTTATCAGTTATAACTCTTTTTGCCATCTCGACGCCGTGTCTGTAAGATGTTATAACGACGGCATCAAATTCCATTTTATCGAGTTCGGAAAGCGGGCTTATCTTTAATCCCCCTATTTCTTTTCCGATTCTTTTCTCATCTTCGTCTATAAAGCCGACAATTTTAATGTCATGATCCTTCATTATTTCAAATGCCATCTCTCCAACATCGCCAGCCCCAAAAAGCACGACTTTTTTTAGATCGTTTGAAATTAAGTAATTCCACACTTGCTCAAAATTTTTCTGGGAGTCTTTGTACATCTTCAAAACCTCGCGACTGTAGGAAATGTTGAGAATCATAAGCCTATTTTTCCCGTCATTTGTAAGATGGTATGTTGTGTTTCTCGTAGTTGTGCCTCTTATCTCGACATATCCCTGTTTTTCGAGATCAAAAAGGTACTTGTTAACCATCGGAGGGGTTATACCGCACTTTTCCGCTATTTCTTTTTGTGTCACATGGGGATTTTCATCTATCTCGGACAAAATTATAAGTTCCTTGTAATCCGGCATAGTCTTAAAAAAACGTAATTTTTCAACCTTCACTCGATCACGCTCCACATAAACGATCATAACATTTTTTGAATGAAAATATACCGAATGAATTTTTAGATTTTGAATCATTGCTCTAACATTTTATAATGGCTCATACGTAAAAAATCAAACAGAATGGTAATTTATCGAAGTTACAACGTATCCCTCTGACTTTGTTATTTCGAACCTAAATCCGTGGTATTCGCAAAAATCCTTTACCAATTTTAAGCCCGTTCCAAAATCAGATTGCTTCGGCGGATCCCCTTCAAATTCATTTGCGACTACTATTTTGTTTTGATCTACACTTATCGAAATTTTTCCACCAATTTTTGTATATTTAACCGCATTCGACAGCAAATTGAAGATCGTCTGTCTGAACCTTCTTTTATCGGCCACGATCGAAACGCTTTTAAAATCGGTAAAAAATTTTTGATTTCTCGATTCAAGGATTGGAATAAAAGATTTGAATATCTCTTCGGTCTCAAATCCGGCATCAAATTCTTCTTTGATGTAATTTAGATCGTCGCCTTCTATACTTTTCAAATCTCTAAGCACCTCGGTAATGTGGTCTATGTTAAGAAGCATCTTTTCAACGATTCCTTTGCTGTATGGTACAACATCATCTCTTACAGCCTCAAGTTCCATTCTTATGACCGTCAATGGGGTCATGATCTCGTGATAAACGCTCGAGGTCATGGCCTTTCTCGCAAGAGATTTCTCGGACAATTTTTCTGCGAGGGATTCTATATCGGCGGCAAGTTCTGCTATCTCGGAGGAAAATTTCACATTCGAAAAGTCAGGCTTCTGATTAGTTTTTATTCTTTCTATGCCTTTAGAGAGAGATTTTAAGGCATCTGATACTTTTTTTTGGAAAACTTCTGCCAGAATAATAGACACGGCTAAAGAAGCGCCAAATGCAATTCCAAAGGAGATAAAGATTTCTATCGCTGTCTCTCGTTTTATTCTTTCTATATTTTTTAACCTTTGCTGTGGAAAGTAAGGATTGAATCCATAAAAATTTTTCCCGTAATTTCTCGTGAAATTTTCAAACCTATTCTCGAAAATTCTCTGCTGGGCAAATACCATCAAAATTCCCATTATTATAACCGGTACAATAACGTAAATTATGAATTTAGTTGAAAGTTTTGGATTTTTCGATCGTGTAACCAAGGCCCATCACCGTTTTTATTTCTATACCGCTACCCCTTATCTTTTTCCTCAAATTTTTCACAGTCGCATCGACTATTCTTTCGGATCTCTCCTCATTCCATACGGCCACCAGCAACTCCTCCCTTTTACAAACCCTTCCATAATTGTTGATCAAAAATCTCAAAAGTTTGGACTCGACAGGCGTCAGATAGATCTTCTTTCCGTCGATCGTCAAACTTCTTCCTTCATCTTCGAAATCGAACATGTTATTCATCATTCTTGAAAAGAAATTGTCTATCTTGGCTAGCAATACCTTTGGAGAAAAAGGTTTTGTTATGTAATCAATGGCACCGAGTTTCAAACCATTCAGAATGTCTTCTTCCGAATTCTTTGCGGTTATTATTATGACGGGAATGCCATTTAAATCGGCCATCTGCGCAAGTGTCTCGCCACTTATATTTGGAAGCATCAAATCGAGCAGGATCAAATCTAATCTTTCTTTTTTTATGATCCTGGCGGCTTCCATACCATCGTTTACGAGAATTGTGTCGTATTTTTTGCTAATGTAAAGATTAAGTATATCCCCTATGCTTTTATCGTCCTCAACGATTAAGATTTTCTTCAAAACAAATCCCCTTTTCAACTGTCATTTTTTTCATTATATACTTAATTCACTTTAAAAGTCGAATAGTCCATGTAAGCAGAGAGCAGGATGCCCTAAATGGTGATCGGTGAGTAGTGAAGAGTAAGCAGTATGATTACCGATTACGCGTCACTGCTTTTTCTACGAGCCACATGCCACATGCCATTATGAGCACCTGCCGCAAGCGATGATTCGATTAAAGCTTGTTCAGTCCTGATTCCATTCTAACACAGATCAAGAATTCTCTTATCACTACAGAAGTGGGAGAATTCTTGCTTAAAAGGGCGTTAAAGTTATTTGGCTTTTTGCCGAAAATATGTAAGGAGGGCGTTATTATGATAAGGGTTACGATAAATGGCAATGAAGTTAAAAAATACGAAAAAAGCGTCAAATTGTCCGACATCATATCGGAACTTTATCCTCAAAACAGCGTGCTTGACGAGATAAAGATAAATAAAAAGTTACTCCCGATTTCGGAGATAGACAAGTGTGTCTTAAGCGGAAGTGAGACGGTTGACCTTTCATTTATAACTGTAAGTGAGAGCATTTTGCGAATATCAGAAAGTGCGATGCAATTTCTCGACTGGGTGGATCAACAGAACATAGAAAATGACATTTTTTCCGTCCTTCCACAGATCGTAAATGGTTTCGAAGTCTTCGAAAGCGCCCTAAACTCTATAAAACAAATGGGGAGAGATTTTGAATCAAAAGAAGACGAAGAAGAAAAGAGCAAACTTTTTATGGAGATAAATTCATTTGTGGCCCTTGAAAACAAAGATGAGACTGTCAAAAGGATAAAAAATGTCTGCGAAATTTACAGAAAAATATTCTCAAAAATACTTGAAACGGAGGGAGTATGAATGGATCAGTATCTCAAAAGTGCCATATTAACGGCGGGGCCTGCAAAACTAATAGAGATGATCTACGATCAAATAATTGAATTAATACAAAAAGCAATCGTGAATATAGAGAACAACGAAAAAAGAAATAATATCCTTTTGAGAGCCCAGGAGATGATCATATATTTAATGTCCATTTTAGACGATCAAAAAGGCGGACAGATAGCAAAAAATCTTAGAGAACTGTACGATTTTGTTTACAGAGAACTCGTAGAAGGAAATATCCACAAAGATACGAAAAAATTGGAGGAAGCGATGGAGATAATGAAGGAACTTCTCGAGACATGGAAAGAAGTGGAAAAAAAGACTGCTCAAAAATCAAATGCTAATTTCGAACTTTCCGTATGATCTCTGAAAATTGAATGGCATTTTTCGCAGCCTGACCGTTATGGCAGTTGTTGAAAAAAACATATACTGGCTCAGGAGCACTTAGAACATTCTTTGCAAGTTGGTATAATTCATCTTTACTGTAAATGTAATCATACCGTTTCATTTCATCTTTGAACCAGTTCACATTTCTTCCATGAAAACGGAAATAAGATATCTTCCCAAATGGCCTTTCATTCATTCTTAACCCTTTCAATTTTGGAAGATCAACCCCTGCGATTGAGATTTCATATTTTGTAAGCATCTCAAGAGTTTCGAGATTCCAAAGATCATTTCTGAATTCAATAACAAGAGGGATATCGATGATTTGTCTGAGATTTAAGATGTACTCTATTGATTCTTCTGACCTTTTAAATGAGTATGGAAATTGACCTATAACACATCCTAACTTTTTATCTTCGATAAGAGGCTTTATACCCTCTAAAAATTTGAGATAAAGATATTTCAAATCTTGATCGTATTCATGGGTAAAACTTTTATGCAACTTTACGCAAAATGTGAAATTTTGAGGGGATCTTTGTGAAAGTGAACTCATCGTCTTGGAATAAGGCATCGAATAATATGTGGAGTTAATCTCGACAGAATCAAAGCCCAATTTCAGGTATTCCAAAAACATATTTTCTCTTTTTGTATTTGCCGGATAAAGATTTCCAACCCAGTCAGGAAATGAAAATCCACTTGTGCCTATTTTCATAAATCATCCCTTAATGCCTCAAACCAGAAACATTTCAAATAATCCGTCTCCGGCATTGAAAGTAAAACCGGATGATCGATGGGTAATCCAGTCCATCCGAGAGATCTGACGATCAAACCTTTCTTTTGAGACAAATTTGAAATGACCTTTTCTATCATGGTTCTATCTATATTGTAAGCGCAAGAGCATAAACATACTCTGCCATCTGGTCTTATGTGATCGAATATTTCATCTGTTAATTTTGAGAGAAGGTCGAATGCTCTTTGTTTTTCTTCCTTTCTCTTTATTAAAGAAGGAGGATCTGCTACGATGAGATCGTAAGATCCAAAGCCTTTGAGATTAAAAGCGTCTCCTTTCAAAAAATTTATTTTCAGACCATTTATGATGGCATTTTGTCTTCCCGTTTCAAGATCAGTCTCTGAAAGATCGACGGCATCAACCTTCATTCCGACCTTTGCAAGGTTCAGCGCAAAACCACCTGTATAGGTAAAAAGATCAAGCGCGGTTGTGCCACGGGCAAAATCACGCGCAAATTTCCTTGAATTTCTCTGATCATAGAAAAATCCTGTTTTTTGCCCCTTTACAGCATCAACGAGAAATTTAAGACCGTTTTCTTCGACAACAACAGTTTGTGGAATTTTACCGTAAAGTAATCCCTTTTCTCTCGACAATCCCTCCTCCGGCAGAGATTCGAAATCACTTCTTTCATAAACAGTTGAAGGAGAGTAAACATCGACAATGGCTTTTACTATCAAACTTTTAATCTTTTCAAGCGCGACCGATCTTATCTGGATAACTATCAAATCGCCGAATCTATCAATCACAAGGCCCGGAAGGAGATCTCCCTCTGAATTTACCTCACGCCTGAATTCTGGCAATCCCGATCTTCTTTTTAAGGCCAGATTAAATCTTTTCTTAAAAAAATCTTCGTTGATTTCTTCATCTTTGGAAGTAAGAAATTTTATGACATTCTTTGATCTTTCATTGTAAAGGCCGCGGCCTAAAAAATGATCTCCGTAGAAAAGGTTTGCAATTCCCGATTCACTGTCGGCAATAACCTCTGCCACTTCATCGGAGAAGATCCACAAATGCTTTCTTAATATCTTTTCCATTCCTCTTTTATTCAATCTAACTACGATCATATTTCTCCTTTTAAAGCATCGCGCGCCACCGTATACCTGTGCCCTCTTGTCGAAACGTAAAGACCGTCGATAGAATTTTTCTCGAGAATGCGCAAAAGAAGGAATAATCCCGAGATTATTATCTTTTCTCTTCCTCTCTCCATCCCTTTGATTGAAGAGATCTCATCGATTGTCATTCTTTTCATACTTTCAAAAAGCGATTTCAAAGTTTCAAATTTCAAAAATTTACCGTGAATTACCGCCGGATCGAATTCTTTTTGTTCCACAATGCATGCTATCGTTGTCCCTGTGCCACCTATCGATACAAGTGGTTTATTGGGAAGATCGAGATAGGAGTCCAATTCTTGGACATGATCTAATTGATCTCCGACAGGATATCTTTTTATGAATTTATCAGTTATGAAGATCGCTCCCATGGGAATACTTTTGAAAATGAACTCTTTATCTCTCCACGCAATCTCAAAACTTCCGCCACCTATGTCCACAACTACCGGATCGAAATTAAATTTTTCATCTTCAGCAACCGATCTGTAAGAAAATAAAGACTCTTCTTGACGGGTTAAAATCATCGATTTATCGAAGTTTTGAGATAAAATATCGAAATACTTTCTATCGATCTTTCTAAAGATCTCGCTTCCCGTGATTACAGTCCTATCGATAGAATGCTCCGCACAGATGGACCTATATTCTTTTACGGTCTCCAACGCCTTCTTAAAGGTCTCCTCTTTAACCTTTCCATTTTCAAGATGGCCAAGGCCAATTATTCGAGACGTATCAAAAAAGTACTCTATCTTTTCATCCTTTTTTTCAGCCATCAAAAGCAAGAAAGAATTGCTTCCAGCATCAACAACGCCTACTTTCATCCTGCCTCCTTTTTATAAAACTAAAGCGACCTATTTGGTCGCTATTTGGTGAGCGCGGCAGGAATTGAACCTGCTACCTCTTCCGCGTCAAGGAAGCGCTCTACCATCTGAGCTACGCGCTCTTACAATTAATTGTATCATATATTTGCGAACAAATCAACTACTTAAAAAGAAAAGTTCAAACCTGTTGAAACTTCCACAACAGGAAGTGAAAGAGGGAAGGCAGATCCTATTTGAGAAGATGTCGGTACCGAGATCATCATAAGCCTCAAAGCGCCCTTTACATACCCCTCAAAACCGCTAACGATTGGAAAAATATAACCCGCATTTATTCCAACTATGGGCGAAACTCCGCCTGATTGAACGAAATTAGAGATAACGCCTACATCTGCTCCAACAAATCTTTGAAAGTCTCCCGATGTGGACATGTATGTTGTGTATCTGATGCCTGCAATGGCAAGTAAGGCCGCACTTTGTGTTGAAGTTGAAGTTATATAGTTCATCTGCTGGGTTAAAATAGATCCGATCTGTCCTGTTAAAGACAGATTGTTTGAGATCGGAAAAGCAAATGAGGTATTAATTGTTGGAAGCGCGACGCCTGATGTCCAAAAAGATGCTATTTCAACTCCCCC
>CAYSSO010000005.1:67969-70551 GCA_964433875.1 uncultured Mesoaciditoga sp. | reverse complement strand
GATCTGGAGATTAAAAGCAAAAGCAAAGCCAGCAAAAACAACGATGATCAAAAACAACGCAAAGATTTTCATTCTGAGCACCATCCTTAATTCAATTTTTTTAATTATATCATAATTATGTATTTTCAGATATTCCGAGTGATTTCAACTTTGACCTGTAAACATCCAAAATATCTTCCATTGTTATTATTCCAAGAAAAGCACCGTTAAGCACAACCGGCACCCATGTGCTTTTGTTGGTGTTCATTATCTCCCACGCCTCTTCGAGGGTAGAATTTGGCTTTACTGAGGCAACTCCGGTCTTCATAAAAGTCCTTACCTTTCCTTCATTTAACTGGTAAATATCGTACATATAAATCGCACCGAGAAAATGGCCTTGATTCGATACGGCAAGAGATGAGACAGAATTTTGTGTCATCAACGCCTTTGCCTCTTTTATATCAGCATCTGGATTTATCGAGACATTTCTAAAATTTTCTATGCTTGTAACCTTAAGATCCATCAAAATCGGCATGTTGTATTCACCGGCATGGGCAGGAGAATCTTTTCTTGTCGGAACCTGAGCGCGATATATCGTGTAATTCCCAGATACAAGGTAGGATATAGAAACCGCTATCATTTCGGCCGGCAACAACTGCAGTCCACCAGTCATTTCCACGACCATCAATATAACAGAAACGGGTATTTTTGCCGCCGCACCGTAAAAGGCTAACATGCCCACGATCACGAAAGGCGCGATCGTTGGCACCTGTGCCGGAAAGATAAAATGAAAGATTATGCCTACATCTGCGCCTATGAAAGCGCCGGTAAAGATGCCTGGTGCAAACAGTCCTCCGCTTCCGCCAGAGCCAACCGTCATGGAGGTTGCAAAGATCTTGATAAACGGTATCGCAAAAAGTACAAGCAATAATGGCATTCCAAAGGTTGGCAGTAAGTCAAATTTTTGATCCATCAAAATTTGGACCCATCCGTAGCCACTTGCCATGATCTCGGGAAAGAGCAGAGCCATCAATCCCGTTACAATCGCACCGATTGCGGGTTTAAAATATCTGTTAACCTTCCATTCAGAAAACTTATCCTGCACATGATAAAAGCATTTGGGATAAAGTATTGCCATTAAACCTGCTACAATTCCTAATACGGCATACATCGGTAATCTGATTGGATTAAAGGGAGCAAGATAATATCCAAAGATCGGAGTAAAACCATAGAAAATACCAAAGATAGAATAACCAGTCGCCGAGGCCACTATGGCCGGATATATAACGTCGGGTTCGAAATCTCTTTTATACAGTATTTCTGCGGCTATAATTGCTCCGGCAATTGGGGATTTGAAGATCGTTCCTATACCTGCACCGATCCCTATCGCAACCATTCTTCTTCTGTCTTCTGAATTTAGTTTCAATATATCCGCAACCATGGCACCAAGACCGGCCGAAATTTGAGAACTCGGTCCTTCTCTTCCAGCGCTTCCTCCTGATCCTATAACAAGCGCAGAGGCTATTAGTTTTATGGGTGCAACACGCCATCTTATCTTTCCCTGCTTTTGATGGTATGCCTCTATCGCTTTGCTGTCTCCTTCGGCCTCTGGAGCGAATTTGTAAACCAAAAGCGCAGATATAAATGCACCGGCAATTACAATCAAAGGAATAAGGTATATTCTTTCGACAGAATAATTAAGAATACCACCATCGCCCATTGTTCGTGGAACTTGCATCCCCAAAAGATAGCCAAAGAAGAACTTTTCTGAAAGTTCAACGGAGTAATAAAGTAAAGTTGAGGCAAACCCGCTTAAGATGCCTATTATTATCCCGAGTATAAGCCACTTGGTAAAGTAAGGAAGATTTGATATCTTAAAATGAAAGATCCCTTTGAACTTCATATTCATACTCTCATGACGAGGATTGTCATATCGTCGTGTTGTAAAGTAGATTGAGAAAACGTTTTTACATCTTCTAAAAGATTTTTGACTATTTCATCTGGAGTTCTTTCAATTAATTCTGCGATTTTTTTAAATAACCTTTCGAGGCCATATTCTTCATTTTTCTCATTTCTTGCCTCTGGAAATCCGTCTGTGTACATGACAACCAAATCATTTTCAGAAAGTTTGATACTTTTTGGAATGTAAAAGTCGTCATTCTCGATAACTCCAAAAGGTGGGTTTTCAGATTCAAGCAATTTCATCACTCCGTTGCTAAAAACGATTACCGGATCGTGGCCTGCGTTTACGTATTCAAAGGTTCTATTGCGCGAATCGAAGATCCCTATTACCGAAGTTACAAATTTGTCTTCAGAGAGTTCTTCGCACATTAAATGATTCAAAAGAGTTGCTATTTGATGGGGATTGGATTTCGCACTTAAACTTTTGAGGTAACTTCTGAACATGCTCATCATTATGGCCGCCCCTATACCTTTGCCCGAAACGTCGGCAATTGTCATAAAGAGTTTACCATCCCTTTCAAATGCATCGTAATAATCTCCTCCTATCTCTCTTGCGGGCAAGGAGGCTCCCCATATTTTGTAATTTGGGGGAAAGGTGTGGGGGAAAAGGTTGCGCTGAATATCACGCGCTATTGCGATTT
>CAYSSO010000005.1:21792-67944 GCA_964433875.1 uncultured Mesoaciditoga sp. | reverse complement strand
CGTTTCATTTCATTTTTGAAATAAATGTAATTGCTTAAAGCGAGTTTTAATTGCTTAGAGGCGGCCTCTACCAATTTTCTGTCCGCGGCAGTGAAAAAAGTGCCATTTTCTTTTCCCATACATATAAAGGCACCGTTGAACTCTTCATTTGATTGAATTGGTATTACCATAAGCGGTATCGAATCATTCATGACCACTGATTTTGAAGTTAATATGTAAGATTTAAAAAATTCTTTTGTACTTTTGGCGTTGGGAGTGGAAAATTCGAATTCATTCCCTTCATCAAAGAGAAAAAGAGAAATCTCTCGAGCCATTATGTTTTTTTCGATGATATCAACTATCTCAGAAGCAACTTTGAATGGATTTATATCCTTTGAAAGAATGTTAGTTATCTCGAGAAGGGCTGAAAGCAAATCGTAAGTATTTGAAATTTCTTCGAGATTTTCTTCCAAAATCAAGGCAGATTCTTCTATTTCTTTTTTGTAATTTCTTATCTCATCTATGGCCTTTTTAAAAATTTCGATTATACGATCTGTATCAATGTATTCAAGGTTTGGAAAGTTGTACCATCCGGCATCGCGAGAGTAATTTGAAAGTTCACTATATATACTTCGCAGATCGATCTTCTCATCCTGATGCAAGTCTTACCACCGCCTCTACAAGTGCTTTAGGGCTAAAAGGTTTCGTCATGAATTCTTCTGCCCCAAGTTTTTTTGCCATCTCTAAATCGGCATCTCCTCCTTTTGCAGTCAGCACTATGAACTTTACCGCATTCAATTGAGGATCCTTTTTCACCTTTTCAAGCACTTGAAATCCATCCAACTTCGGCATCATTATGTCCAGAATGACAACATCAGGTTTTACCTCGATTATCTTTTCAATGCCCATAAGCCCGTCCATTGCCTCATGAACTTCAAAGCCAGCTTTGGAGAGATTAAAGATTGCTATTTTTCTCAAAACATCTGAATCATCCACAACAAGTACCTTCGTCATTGAAAGCCTCCTTGAAAACAACGCTTTCTCTCAAAGTAAGGTACTGACCGTATGCATTGATTCTTGGAGAGGAAGAATTGAAAGCAACGAAAAAACTTGTTTTCCATATTTTACCATACTTTTCAATCTTCCATCCTTCAAAAATACCGGGTTCTTCGAAAAATATAAGCGAAAAAACATATCCTTTTATGGATCTACCAAGTTCGAATCTATCTGAAACTTTGCAAATTTTGTACACTTCAAACCCACGCGGAGAGAGCGAGTTTACCTTCTCGACGAACCCTTTGCCTATTTCTTCATCGGTAGATATCAAAAAAAGTCCTGCCCTATCTATTATACCAGTCGGCAGTGCCTGGCCGAATGAGAGTTTAAGCCTTTGATGGAAGCCCTCTGTCATTTTTAAACCCATTCCGGTCCTTCTCAGAATTCTTTCGATCATCCTCATCGTTTCATGATTCGAAAGGAATCTCAAAAGCCCGTACCTTTTGTAAAAGAAAAGGTATTTCATCGTCCAACTCCGTAGATCAGATTCTCAACTCCGAAATCTGGACATACACCGCATCCGGTACATCCATTTCTGCAATCAACGGTCAGATCGCCCCTTAAAGCCTTTATGTACTCTGCCCATAAAAAGCCCTTTGATATTCCAGAATCGACGAAATCCCATGGAAATTTATCTTTGAAATTCTTCTTTTCCATTATGTAATCAATGTCTATGCCATATTTTTCAAAGATATCCATCCACCCTTGTGCGTTGAAAAATTCATCCCAGTCAGCAAATATCAAATCTCTTTTTTCAGCCTCCTCTATCGCGTAAGAGAGTTCTTTTCCGCCTCTTGAAAGAATGCCTTCGATTAAAGCCTTATGAGGATCTGTGAAATTCAATTTCGCAAATCTATTCGCCCAATTCAAAAGTTTGAACCTTCTGGAAGCCTCATCAGGCGTTATCTGCGACGAAAACTGGAATGGAGTATGAGGCTTTGGAACGAACACGCCTATCGTCGCCGAAAGATCGTAAAAGCCTAAACGTTTCACTTTATCTATAAGGTGGCCTATGCCACGGACATCATCATCGGTTTCAGTTGGCAGTCCTATCATGAAATAGAGTTTTATCCTTCTCCAGCCGTTATCCACCGCAAGTTTTGCAGCCGTCAATATATCTTCTTCACTTATACCTTTATTTATCACATTTCTCAGTCTTTGTGTGCCTGCCTCTGGGGCTATAGTTATTCCACTTTTTCTGACACTCCCGATGCCTTTTGCTATCTCAACCGTTAAAGCATTGGCTCTTGTAGAAGGAATAGAAAGGGATGTGTAGGGTATATCTCTCAGAGAGGAAACTATCTCTCTTATCTGGCTATGATCTGCGCTACTTAAAGAAAGAAGGCTCAATTCTTCGTATCCAGTTTGCTTTATCGTCTCAAGAGAAATATCCAAAATTTGATCCTTGTCTCTTTCCCTTACAGGTCTGTATATCATCCCTGCCTGACAAAACCTGCATCCATTTGTACATCCTCTCATTATCTCAACAACGGCCCTGTCATGGACTATCTCGGTGTAGGGAAGAATCTGACGCGTTGGTGACCATGATCTTAGGTCCCGAACAATTCTCTTTTTGACACGATCGTTGTAGGAAGGAACGTAAACGCCATCTATATTCGAAAGTCTTCTAAGTTTATCTTTTCGATCTTTTCCAGATCTTATCGCCTCAAGCATCTCAACGATGCCTTCCTCACCATCTCCTATCAAAAATGCATCTATGAAATCTTCGATCGGTGCGGGGTTAAAAGCGCATGGCCCCCCTGCTATTATAATTGGAGAGTTCTCATCTCTATCTGAACTTCTTACAGGTATATTTGAAAGTTTTAGAGCCCTTAAGACATTCGTATAGGATAATTCATACTGAAGTGTAAAACCGACAACATCAAACTGGTCAAGAGGCGTGTAAGATTCATAAGAATAAAGAGGAATGGATCTGATCTGCATCTCTTTTTGCATATCCGGCCATGGCAAATACGACCTTTCGCATTTTGCAAAGTCAAGATCGTTTACGATATCGTAAAGTATCTTGACTCCAAAATGAGACATTCCCACATCGTAAAGATCTGGGAAAACAAGGCACATCGAGATCTGCGCATCTTTTTTTACCGAATTGTATTCATTTCCTATATATCTACTAGGCTTTTCAACCTTGTCGAGTATGCCAACAAGTGCTTTTAGAACATTTGGACTTTTCTTCACCTTTTATTTTTCGCTACCTATTTCTTCTCTTTTTTCTGCCCTTTCGGCCCTTCTTACCTTGGAAGTCAACCTGTTAGACCATTTACCGCATCTGTCTCCCCAGTAGGCTATGGTCTCTCCATTTTCTATAACCTCGTAAACTTCGCAGTTATTTGCGCAACCATCACAATAGAAAACTCGGGTTTTATGCTCAAGTTCTGTCACCTTGAAGCCTTTGAAGTTCGTCTTTTGACCCGTTATTTCGATCTCCCTTTTTGCAAGCATCGCAACGCCCCATGCCCCCATCAATTTGTTATTTTTTGGCACTATGACCTCGGCCCCAACGGCATTCTCGAAAGCCTTTACTATGCCTATATTTTCAGAAACGCCTCCTTGGAAGACGAACTTTGGAAGCAATTCCTTTCCCCGGGCAAGGTTGTTAAGATAATTTCTAACAAGACTTTCTGCAAGTCCTGCTATTATATCTTCAGGAGTCGCACCCATTTGTTGTTTGTGAATCATGTCGGACTCCGCAAAGACGGTACATCTTCCGGCTATTCTAACTGGATTAGTGGCCCTTAGCGCGTACTCTCCAAATTTTTCTATACCGATTCCTATTCTTTCAGCCTGATGATCGAGGAAAGATCCCGTTCCGGCAGCGCAAACGGTGTTCATAGCAAAATCTGTGACGGCTCCATTCCTTATGAAGATTATTTTCGAATCTTGTCCACCTATCTCGAAGATTGTGGAAACATCCGGCACTTCATGAATTGCCGCATAAGCGTGGGCCGAGATCTCATTTTTTATGATATCGGCCCCGACGACAACGCCGGCAAGTTGTCTTCCACTTCCAGTTGTTCCAACGGCCATTACCTCTATGTCTCCATATTTCGAAGAAATAACATTGTAGGCCTCTATCATCCCAGCCTTTATGGTGTCTATAGGATTTCCCTTAGTACGAATGTAAAGCCCTTCTATTATCTCATCATTTTCGTCTACAAAGACAACCTTTGTCGTTACAGAACCTATGTCTATTCCCAGCGCAACTGTTTTTGACATTTTTTCACCTCTAACTTTCAACCGTTACGGATTCCTTTTGTGCTTTTTTTATCTGTTTTCTACTTTTTATCATGTCAACAAAGGCCTCAAGCCTCGTTACAAATCCAGCCTCACCCGTTTGCTCGTCGAATGCGAGACTTAAAACGGGAATGTCATAATCCTCGCTTACCTTTGCAAGAATTTCTTTTGCGGCCGTTTCTGGCAAGCATCCAAATGGCTGGGCTTGAATAACTCCGTCGTATCCGGCTTTTTTGTAAAGTATTGTGTTCATTATACTTTCTTGCCCATCACCGCCTATGAAGAAATCGAGATATCCCTTGTTAACCTCAAGCATGTGGGCTTTATGAGATTTTGCCTTTATAAGCCTGTCGAGAGTCCAATTTGTAACCCTCAAAGATCTGTCTACGTCTACTCCCATGTAGGCTAACTTTTTTTCTATATCAAGATTGTTGCTGTAATCCATCAATATGTAGGCCTCTCCAACAAGGCCTATTTTTGGAAGATCGTCGCGATCGACGTGGGGATTTTTCTCCATCTTCTCAATCTCTTCATTCAAAATCTTCTTTATGGCTTTAACCTTATTTGGAGCATGCCTTATCCTCTCAACTGCCGCATTGAAGATCTTTTCTGTCGAGCCGGTAACCTTTTCTCTCGGGATAAGGTAGTAAAGTTTTTTCTCGAGTTGCTCGAGAGCATATACCTTCCATCCCGCTATTACAAAGGCTTTGACAATTGTCCACGGCGCATGCCATCCTGTGAGTTTTATGAGTTTTTTAAAGAATCTCGGAATACCCTTGTGAAGCGGTGGATAAACTCCTTCAATGTTGACTATTTCAAAATTTGTAAATCCCTTGTCTTTTAATATCTTGTAATATAGTGGGCTATAATAACCAAATCTGCAAGGCCCATAACTTTCAAGAGAGACTACCTTGAAGTATCTGTCGGGATTTTTTTCGAGAACTCTTTCAAACTGACCAAGCAATATTTTAAATGGAAAACACATGTATTCGGGCGAATTTGAAACGCCTTCTTTTATAGTTTCGGTATTTGTCGGCTCCGGTATTATGACATCGTATCCGAGTATTTCAAAAAAACTCTCAAATGCCGCGTACGTGTACCCCATTCTTGGTACCGTGTAGGTTATTTTCTTGCGAGACAAGACCATCACCTCTTTTCACACGTATTAAATCGATGAATGCCTCTATTCTCGTTGCAAGACCAGCATCTCCGGTTTGTTCATCAACAATTATGTGCATGACTGGCTTTCCAACCTCTTTAGAATAAAGGTCAAGCAATTTTTGATATATAGAACTTATACCGCAGTTGAATGATGATATGCTTATTATTCCATCTATATCCGGCGAATCTATGTAGTACATCCCACCCTTTGCCGCGGCATTTGCCTGATACCAGAAAAGGTCTTTTATCATGTATTTGGAGTAATGTTTGTAAACTTTTGGATCTAACATATCAGTTGTCACTATCCCGACGCCGGAGTCCTCGAGTTTTGATATCACGTCTCCATTCGTGAAAGTGTCGTAAACGTCGTAAGGAAAGCCGGCAAGGGCAACGGTATATCTTTTCTTCTCAACAGGCTTTTTTATAAGTCCCTCAAGGTTTTTTATGTTTCTGACAACCTCAAGAAAGGTGTGGCCCGATCTTAAGGCTTTTATGGCAAGGTTTTGGTATTTTATCCCTTCCTTCGCCGCCCTTTTCACTCTTTCTTCAGAATCTCCGAGTTGCCTTCCTATCTCTTCAAAAGCCTTAAAGATATGTTTATCTCCCTGTCTTGTGTAAAAGGTTGACGTCAAAATTCTATTCGCATCCTTAACAAAGGCGCTTTTCATAAGATCTGGAAGAGCGGCCAATTTTGGGCATGTGTATTTGTATTTCTCCTCACTTGCAATTCTTGGAACGAAGACAAAATCAACATCTTTATCGAGCAGATACTTAACATGGCCGTGAAATACCTTAACGGAGATACATATATCATCAACGGAATACGAAACTCCCAAATTTATGATCTCTTTGTTAGTTGGAATAGAAAGTTTCATATCATGACCGAGGGAGGAAAAAAATCCGTACCACATTGGATAATAAACGTAAAAATATAACGCTCTCGGAATTCCTATTTTCAATCTCTACCACCTCTATTCACAAACCACAGGAATATTTTACCATAAAGTCAGTTAAAAAAATAAAGGGCGCATTTAGCGCCCTTTATTGTTTTGTTAACTTTTAATGTCCGCTCTGGGCCGCAAGATTCCACAAATACATGAATTGTTCCAAAGATCCTCCACCGATCTTGCCAGTCTTTGGCACTCCTATATCGTATTTGGCTATAGTTTGAGATGACGGGTTCGTCTCCTGCATAGCGCTTACGAGCATATTCCAGTCTGTCATGTTGACGTATCCATCGTTGTTAAAATCGGCTTGAGAGTAAGAGACGTTAACAGTTTTGAATATTGGCACAAAGAACCAATTGCCGTAAGATTCAAATTTCCATGCCGGAACATTTCCAGATGCGTATTCCTGAGGAGTTACCCACGGCTGAAGCCAGTACCCATTCATGCCCCAACTTGTACCCCATGAATTTCTAACTATCCACACGTTGTAAGTCTGACCGTTGGATGCAACGTAATTGTCTATCCATCCGACTATTTGAACGGCATGGCCACCCTCGTATGGGTTAGAGGAAGTACCTGGATTCACAGGAACATAGACACCACTTGTGTAACTGAAAAAGTCGGCCGGTACCGAGTAAGAAACGCTGACAGAGCCATACTTCATTATCATAGTCTTTATCGCATCTATGTACTGATCGTAACTCACGTGGTAATAGTACGCCTCTTCTGGAGCGCTGAGAAGTAAAAGTGTACCCTGCGAGTAAATCAAATCTTTTTGCCAGTTAGGATTTTGAGGATCCCATTCTATCCATGGAGAATTCTCGTAAGATATCGTCGGGAAGTCGGTGGCAGGGGGTATTCCATACCTTATGGCATTGTACATTGAAAAGTACTGGTTCCCGCCTACGTCCTCATTAGAATCTTGGACTACCCATCCATTTGCGGCGATCAAAAGATTCCAATCTATGTCATGGTATGCAACGAACTGGGTTGAAAGCACGGGGATATTTGAATACGGTACAACACCCTGCATGGCAAGGGCCGTCTCAAAGGTTTCCGTTGTAGAAAAGGCCCAGCACGTGCCATGGTAACCCTGATCCTTGACAGGCGTCACATAAGAAATGCCAGGATATTGGACGAATTGGTTGCTGAGGTCATAAGCGGTCGGAAGGTTAGATGCGTCCATCGTCAAAGGGTTAAACAGCGTGTAAGATCCCATGAGCATATCGTCCGTTGTCGTGAGTTTCTTTGAATTCGATAAAATGACGTTGACAAAATCTTTTGGAAGTGGCCGCCATCCATTCATAACTGACAATTGCCCTATCGTCTTTCCGTTAAAGCCGTTAAGGCCTGCAGACCACGGAAGTCCGAGTTGAGTATTTTGCGCATTTACCGCCTCGACGACAGATGTACTCATAACAGTCTGCGTATTCAAAGAGATTCCAAACGCAAAGGCAGAAACTAAAACCAAAGCGATCAAGATAAAGGTAATCTTTTTCATATCAATCACCCCTACTGTGCACTGCTAACGGAAACTACGGGTACAGATCTCAAGATCACGACACCGTCTATGTTTCTCAAAGAGTTGTCTTTGAAGACGGGATTGAGATTGCTGTATCCTTCGTTACCGAAGTAACCTTCGTATACTATGCCAGCATACGCGTAAGATCCGCTGTAGGTCGCCGGCACCGTACACTGAATCTGTACCGCTATATCAGTTGATGACTGTGCCACCGGTGCACCGGGGACAGGATTTACAAATCCTCTGTAAACTGTCAAAATTCCACTATTTGCATCGTATTTGTAAGTCGAAAGGTTAACTTTTCCCGTCATCATGTCTGGGAATGTAACATTGCCAAGTTGAAGTCCTGGAGCAAGTTGAACCGAAAATTGCATGTACATAAGGCCGTTGTTCGTTGTGATGTCGGTGTGATCGACGTTATCGTTGACTATTTCATGGGTACCGGATGCGTACGAAGTAAGGTTTGGAGCGTACACAGATGCAACAAAAGACCCTCCCGTCGCGACTGAAGTCGTGTTGTATCCGATGTACATCTGTGGCATATCCGAAAGTCCGTATCTTTCGCTAAGCACAAATGGGGCTATTGAAAAAGCTCCCTGCGTTCCAAGCCAGTTTATAGGCAACATGCCTATCGCGTAAGTCTGACCCAACTCGAAAGGAGGCACGTTGTAAGCGTTGCCGCTCATATCGTAGACTTGCAAACTGCCGTAACCCGTTGCCGAAACTATCATATCGGTATTCGTATTCGGGTGAGGAATCAAATACCATTGCTGGGCCGTCGATGTCGCCGGAAGGACGATCCATTGACCATTTGGAGATATGTTAAGTCTGTATCTTAGCCCTGTTCCCAAAGGACCATACATGTAAAATCTCACAAGTAAAGCGCCCAATTTTTGATTGGAAGCCCAACTTATTTGTGCGTATCTACCCTGAGGATGAGATCCTATACCGTAAAAGCCGCCTTCAGTTCTATCGGAAACTGCGATACCTATCGTTGGCCCGGCCGTTAGAATTTCAAAATTGTAAACGGCTGCCGGCACATAAGAATTGGCAAGTTTTACCATGAAAGTGTAATTCCCATCTGAAAGGTTTGTCAAAGTTGCGGTTGTCTGAGTCGTTGATATCCATGTTGCGCCATTTGTTATAGAATAAAGGTACGTGTGAGGTTTGCCATCAAGCGATTTCCATGAAACAGTTAGATTTTTTTTCGCGTAAACCGTGGCAGTGTTTGTTATCTGCAAAGATGTAACGTTAAATGTTGTGGTATCTTTTCCAGTTCCGCCAAGGCCAGTTTTGCCCACGATTTGAGCCGTGTAAACTCCTGGTGTTGCTATTGATGTTTGATAAGTGGTTAGATTTGAATTGGACAGCAACGTTATTGGGCCAACACCCGAGGCAGAGAGAGTTAAAGTGTAGGTAAGTCCATTCTCTCCGGACCACGCAAAAGTTATTGGAGAATTAACAGGATAGGCAGCATTGTTAAGAGAGGTTGGAGAGATAAATCTTACCGTTGGAGGCATTAAGAAACAGCCACTTAGGACTAAGGCGACTATCGCGATTGATGCAGAAAAAAGAAGTAACTTACCCCTTGTTTTCAAATACTTCATCCCCTTTCAATAAGATGTCAAAAAATTATACTTCATCTTAACCATAAATGTCAATAAAAATAAGATGTTACAATCTCTTTTGATTTGTCTAATTATGAATTATCTTTGCAAGATAGGGAAGAAAATCTTTTTTGCGAGACATAACTCCTTCCAGTCTTACCGGATTCGATTTGAACTTTAAAAGGCATTCTTCATCAGAACTTATAAAGAGATCGCTCGACTCCTCGAACACATTCGTAAAAAGGCAGAAAAAGCAATCGACATTGATGGAATCTCTCAATTTAGACATCTTCGATATTATTTCTTTTGATTTAGATAAGGCAAAATCAAAAGAGGCTACCATGACCTGCGAAATAACTATGTTTTTACCGAACAGATTGTACCTTTTCATGTCTTTGGTGAGAATCTCATCTATTGATAAGCCTTCGAGAGACATGCCCGCGTTGATCAATTCATTTCCGTAATCGTAAGGATTTACTCCGGCTATGTGAGAAAGATATTCAACGGCCTTTATGTCCCTTTGCGTCGTGGTTGATAGTTTCATCACAAGTGTGTCCGACAGTATTCCACTCAAAAGAACTCCGGCAATTTGGGGCGATGGGGTAATCCCTGCATCTATGAATTTATAAGTTATTATTGTAGAGGTTGAACCTATTGGATCATTTAAAAATTTAATCGGCTTGATCGTGTCTATATTTCCTATTCTGTGGTGATCTATTATCTCTATTATTTCGGCCTTCTCTATTCCATCTACGGCTTGAGTGTACTCGTTGTGATCAAGAAGTATAACTGATTTCTTTACCTCTTCCAAAAGATTCGTCCTCGTTACAATTCCCGAAAGAACTCCGTTGTTATCGACAATACAAGCAGTTCTAAACTTCGATTCATACACTATTTTTTTTGCATATTCGATGGAATCATGCATTTTCAAAACAGGTATATCCTTTGCCATTACCATCTTTGCCGGAAGAGATAAATTTATCATCTTACCAACACCGAATGCGTCGAGATTAGTTTGAATGATCGAGGTGTTATGCAATTTCGCTTCACTTATAACCCTTTCTCCCACTGGAGCACCATTTGCGATTATAAGCGCCGCTATGTTAGATCTTATGAATGCAATTTGATCCGGCTCATTATCCCCAACGATTGCCACATCTTCATGACCAAGTTTTGAAAGTGCCACGTGGAGGGCATCTATTGCCGTGTAGACCTTTCCTTTAAGAACTCTTCCAGAATCGAAGATTACCCTTCCATCTATTATCCTTGCCAGTGTCTCTATGCTAATAGGGGCCATTTCAAGTTGTTCTATTTTATTTTTTCTCACGTAAGCTTTTGCAAGCCCTCTTTCGCTTATAAGGCCCACAAGTCTACCTTCACCATCGATGACCGGAACATTTTTTATATCGTACTTTTCCATAAGCATCGCCACATCAATAGTAGGGACATCTTCGTGAACGCTTACAGGAGAAGGTAATTTCATGTCTGCAATCTTCGGTTCAAGGCTTTCTATGTACACAGGCTCATTCACTCCGAATTTTGAGAGCGCAAATTTAGTTTCGGAATTTATCTCACCGCATCGTGCGGGAACGTATATTGGATCGGAGCGATTCAAAAAATCTGCATAACCTATCACGCTGGAAATAGAATCGGTATCGGGATTTTTATGACCTATCACGTATATCTTGTCCATCTTTACTCCTTTATCTTCGCGCTTAAAAGGAAAAGATCGCTCGGTGTAACTCCTTGAATTCTTGCGGCCTGGCCAAGAGTTGAGGGTCTCATCTTCATTAACTTCTGCTTCGATTCAGTCGAAATACCTACCACGCTCGAGAAATCAAAATTATCCGGTATTCTTATTTTGTCGAGTTTCGAAAGTTTCTGGGCTTCCTGTATTTCTTTGGATATATACCCACCATAATGAGCCTCTATTTCAACTTCCTTTATTACCTGAGGATCTTCCAAAGGATGGGTATCGAACATGGCTATGTCAGAATATGAAACATTCGGCATCTTTAAAAGATCGTAAAGGGAAATGGTTTTGTCGAGTGTTAGTTCCTTAAACCTTGAGACCCTGACCTTTGTTTTTTGAAGTTTTTCTATCGCATCTTTTATCTCTTTTTCAACTCTTAAAACCTTTTCGTATGTTGATTTATCGACGATTCCGGCCCTGTAGCCGTACTTTGTAAGCCTGAATTGAGCGTTGTCATCTCTCAGAAGTAATCTGTATTCGGCCCTTGAGGTAAGCATTCTGTAAGGCTCATCAACTCCTTTAAAGACGAGATCGTCTATCATAACACCAATGTACGCCTCATGACGTCCAAGCACGATCTGATCCTCACCTTTTAATTTCAATCCCGCGTTCAATCCGGCCATCATCCCCTGACCTGCGGCCTCCTCATACCCGCTTGTGCCGTTAACCTGACCTGCGAAGTAAAGATTTTCTATCACCTTAGATTCAAGGGTCGGATACAACTGCGTTGGATCTGCGTAATCGTATTCGACCGCGTAAGCCGGTCTTATTATTACAGCGTGATCGAAGCCCGGAAGGGTATGAAGCATCCTCACCTGGGCATCGTAAGGTAAGGAGGTGCTAAATCCATTTATGTAATACTCCATAGAATCTATGCCTTCTGGTTCAACAAAAAGTTGGTGCGAATCTTTGTCGGGAAATTTAACGACCTTGTCTTCTATCGATGGACAATACCTCGGCCCCACGGAATGAATGAGTTTAACGTCTCCATACATCGGAGAAAAATGCAAATTTGCCCTTATTATATCGTGAGTTTGCGTGTTTGTCCTCGTTATAAAACACGGATGTGTTTTCGGCAGTACTCTCGGTTCATCAGAATAAGAAAAAGCGAGAGGCTCATCGGACGTGTCTTGCCTTTCAAGGATTGAAAAATCTATTGAAGATTTCAAAACACGTGGAGGAGTCCCGGTTTTGAATCTCTTCATGTTTATTCCATAACTTCTTAAACTCTCTGTTAGACCTTCGGCAGCAGGTTCTCCAAGACGACCAGCCGGCATTGAATTCGGTCCTATGAAGATTCTTCCCCCTAAAAATGTGCCCGTTGTTATTATTGCACATTTACATTTGTAAAAAATTCCAAGAGAGGTCTCTATTCCGGCAACTTTCCCATCCTCTACCACAAGGCGTGTGGCAACACCTTGCCTGAGAGTCAAGTTCTTTTCTTCCATGAGAATTTGCTTTGCAGTCTTCGAATAAAGGTATTTGTCTACTTGAGCCCTCAAGGCTTGGACAGCAGGACCTTTGGAGGTATTTAAAACCCTTATGTTTATCATGGCAACATCCGTTATCTTCGCCATCGCACCACCGAGCGCATCTACCTCTCTCGCTATTATTCCCTTTGCAGGCCCTCCAATGGCAGGATTGCACGGAGTCCATGCAATGTTATCGAGATTTATGCCCAAAAGCAGGGTCTTAAGACCCTGCTTTGCGCTTGCCAGTGCCGCTTCAACACCGGCATGTCCAGATCCAACAACAACTACATCGTACTCTTCCATTCAAGCCTTCACGACAGACCTCAACAAATTAACACTGTCTGTCTTCTCCCATGAAAGATCGAGATCTGTTCTTCCAAAATGGCCGTAGGCTGCCACCTGCTTGTAAATTGGCCTTCTTAAATTGAGATTTTTTATTATTGCCCCCGGTCTAAAATCAAAATTCTGGCTTACGATCTTTGTCAGTTCCATATCAGGTAATAGGCCGGTCCCGTATGTATCGACAAAAATGGAAACAGGCCTTGCAACGCCTATCGCGTATGCAACCTGAATCAAGCATTTATGAGCAAGACCTGCTGCAACTATGTTCTTTGCAACGTATCTTGCCATGTAAGAGGCTGATCTGTCTACCTTGGTCGGATCTTTGCCACTGAAAGCACCTCCACCGTGTGGTGCTACACCGCCATAGGTATCGACTATTATCTTTCTTCCAGTCAATCCCGTATCACCCATAGGACCACCTATGACGAAACGGCCCGTCGGGTTTATGTAAATCTTCGTGTTTTTCGTCAAAAGATTTGCGGGAATTATTTTCTTTATGACCTCTTCTCTTATGCCATTTTCAAGATCTACCCTTGAAACGTTTGGATCGTGCTGGGCCGAAACGATAACGGCATCAACAGCGATGGGGGTATTATCATCGTCAAATTCTATGGTTACCTGAGTTTTTCCATCAGGCCTTAGAAAATCAAGAGTTTTGTCCTTTCTAACTTCGGCAAGCCTTCTTGCAAGCCTGTGAGCGAGGGATATACTCAATGGCATATATTCAGATGTTTCATCAGTTGCATACCCAAACATTATTCCCTGATCTCCAGCACCGAGTTTTTCAAGAGGATCTGAGACCTTTTCTCCTTCTTTTACTTCAAAAGCCTCATCGACACCAAGTGCTATATCCGGAGATTGTTCATCTATAGCAGTAATAACGGCGCACGTTTCACCATCAAAACCATACTTGGCCCTTGTGTATCCAATGTCAAGCACGGTCTTTCGTACAACAGATGGAATGTCTATGTACGCGCGTGTCGTCATCTGGCCCCCAACCATTACCTCTCCCCTTACGACAAAGGTCTCAATTGCGACCCTGCTTTCCGGGTCCTGAGCCAGCGCCTCATCCAAAATTGCATCCGATACCTGATCCGCTATCTTGTCCGGATGTCCTTCTGTAACACTTTCACTTGTGAAAAGTTTCTTCACTTTAGTTCCTCCTTTTTTAAAAGTTCTTCGTATTCTTGCGGGGTTAGAAATCTGCCCCCGTTTATCTCTGAAGAGACAACATTGTAATTTTGATCTAATTCGAGATGAACGACTATCAGATCGTCCGCCCTCTGACCTACCAACTCTTTGTCAAGAAGTATTGCAGGTCCTTCATCGTAATTTATTTGAAAATCATACCCTTTTCTCAAGATGGTCTTAAAGATCGTTCCCTTATTGCTTTGAGTATACATAAAAATACCCTCTTTTTCAAAGTAAAGGGGGCCATTTTGGATCTTACGTCTGAAAAACATTCTGGATCTCCTTTATCTTCGGTAAAAGGTTTGAATTAACCTTAAGCCTGGCATGAACTACTCCATCGATGGATTCAAAGTTCAAAACCCTTATTCCATCTGTATTTAAAATCTTCTGCCAATTATCGACGCCTATGCTTCCTTCGAACGAAATGTAATCCTTTGTTAATTCTTCACGCACTTTTGCTATCAGATCATCTATGTAAAGGCCTTTGGCGGCCGAAACAAAAATCGCATCACTGTACTTACGGGAAAGAAAGGACAGACGACTTGAAGAACACAGATCGATCTTGTTTATAACCTTCAAAATGGGAATATTCGAAGCGCCTATTTCATTTATAGTCTCGAGAGAAACATTTATTTTCTTCTCGATGTCATCATCGGCACCATCGGCAACAAGTAAAATGAGGTTGGCTTCCTTTATTTCATCGAGGGTGGCTTTAAAGGCTCTAACAAGTTGAGGGGGTAACTTAGATATAAATCCGACCGTATCCGAAAAAAGAGCGTAAAGATTCTCTCCTATCCATACTCTTCGAGTTATAGGGTCAAGCGTTGTAAAAAGTTTATCTTCACTTTTTATGTTAAAACCGCTGATCGATTTCAAAAGCATCGATTTGCCAGCATTTGTGTATCCGGCAATGGAAATTTTAGGTATTAAAGAGGAACTTCTCTTGCTTTTTTTTATCATCTTGTTCTTCTCTATCTTTTCAAGTTCTTCTTTAAGAAATGCGATCTTCCTTTTTATAGTTCTTCTGTCCATCTCTAATTTCGTCTCTCCGGGACCGACTGTGCCTATTCCTCCGCCCGTTCTCGAAAGGTTCTTCGACCTTAGGTGCGAAAGCGTATACTCCAAAGTCGCAAGTTGAACCTCTATCTTCCCTTCCTCCATTGTAGCGCTACGTGAAAATGCGCGCAAAATTATCTCAGTTCTATCAAGCACTTCAACTTTGAGGTTCTCCTCGAGTTTTGATCTCTGGACGATGGTAAGCTCGTCGTCGGTGATAATACCATCTGCACGATAAAGTTCTATGTATTTTGCAATGGAATTTAATTTTCCACTTCCAAGATAGGTCGGCAGAGGAGAACTCAAAAATTGCCAAAAAGTTCCCACTACTTCAATTCCAACGCTTTTTGCGAGAAGCGAAAGTTCTTCAAGACTCTTTTCTACCTCGTATCCTCTCGAATGGCTAACGCCAAGCAATACAGATCTTTTCAATCTTTTTCTGTTTTTTCCTCCTCTTCTAAAGATTCTTTCCCTATTACCTCTTCAAGTTCGAGATATTCAGACGGGATAACGGTACTTATCGCATGTTTGTATACCATGTTTCGATCAAAACGGTGTAATTGTCAAAAGATCTCACAAGTCCCTTGACTTGAAAGCCGTTAACGAGATAAACCTTTGCTTCTATCTTCTTCTTTCTAAGGTAATTCAACAACTTATCTTGTAAGTTCTGCTTTTCCACCTTTAGGCCCCCTATTCAATGAATTGAATTACTTTTTCGAGAGACGATTCCTCGTCTAAATTTATCCATATGGCATCCCTGTACTTTCTAAACCACGTTAACTGTCTTTTGGCATAATGCCTCGTCGATAATTTTATCATCTCTATACATCCCTTTAGATTGATTTTCCCTTCAAGATATTGTACCACTTCTTTATACCCTATGGATCTCATGGGCTTTAAATCCTTTGAATATCCCATATCTATAATCTTTTTAACCTCATCAATGAGACCATTTTCGAACATAAAATCAACTCTTTTGTTTATTCGAGAATAAAGTTCATTTCTATCCCTTGTAAGAATGAAGATCGCGTATCTGTCCTGACCCTTCCTTTCATTCCAAAAACTCGATATTGGCCTATTTGTAAGAATGTAAACTTCAAGTGCTCTAATGGTCCTTACAAGATCGTGAGGATCTATCTTTTCAAAGGCCTTCGGATCGATACATGAGAGCAGATTTCTCAGAGATCCGGATTTTTCTCTTTCAATCTTCAAAAGCGCTTCTCTTATCACTTCATTCTTAGAAGGGCCATCGAAGATTCCATACCTTAGCACTTCAAAATAAAGACCTGTTCCACCGACAAGAATTGGTATCTTTTTTCTCGAAATTATATCTTCTATGAATTTCAGGGCCATATCTCTGAATCTTTTCACGTCGAATTCTTCATCCGGGTCTATTATGTCTATCATGTAATGGGGAATCTCTTCTCTGAATTTTGGATCGACCTTTGAAGTTCCTATATCCATGTACCTGTATATCTGCATTGAGTCCATCGATATTATCTCTCCACCAATCCTTCTGGCAAGTTTAATGGCAAATTCGCTCTTTCCAACTCCGGTAGGTCCCATTATAACAGGTATCTTCAAATCTCTATCACTCCATAACCTATCTTACTTTTCAAACTTCCGACAACCTTATCGAATTTATACCTTTCAAAGATCGAGTCATTCCACCTCGCCTTTACGACTATTCTTTTGCGTGTTATCCTCTTCATCTCCTCTATGTCCTCGGGATCTATCCCCGAATGATCCGCAAAATGTCTTAACGGATTTATCGCAGAGGATTTAAAGTTTGGATGTTCAAACATCGGATCAACGTAGGCACAATCAAAGGTTTCATTGCTTTCTCTTACGAATTTTTTGTAATCATACTCCAAGATCTCGATCCTTCGGGCAGATTCTCTAATCCAATCCGGCAGGTTTTTATCTTTAAGGCCATTTTCGACGATTATCTTTATTATCTTTGAACTCTCAAGGCATTTAACGTGTCCTTCTGGCAAAAAATGAGCAATCAAAAGTGCTTCACTTCCAAGGCCAAGGGTACAATCGAGCACCCTTTCATTTCCCGAAAGATCGAGAGACTCGATGAGGTAATCTCTCTGGCCACTCTCAACGTTAGACTTTCTTAAAACGGAAAGAGACGGGTGAAAGAAAAGACGCTTTCCGTCCTTTACAGCCGAAATTCCGTTTTTTTCAACGATTATAACTATCTCCCCTTCCAAGAAAAAAAAGTGCCTTCGCGGAATGTAACGGCAGCCAAAATCATCAGCAAGTGCCTTTGCCCTACTTACCTGATGTGGAAGGGGTTTGTGGGATGTTGTTACCACTATTCGCAATTTGCGATTCGATCTCCTTCATAGTTTGCTTTAGATAATCTAACTCTTGTTTGGTCTGGTTGTATTCTTTTAAAATCCTTTCATATTCGCTTTTTGCTTTTGTGTACGATATGTAAGACGTAATGTCAAAATACACAAGGTATGTGGCGATCGCCAAAAGCACTATAAGAATTATCTTTTTTCTCATAAGTTCAAAGATAAAGGAGAAGAATTGACCGTTACATTAACCGTTGATATCGTCTCGGTTGCGCTGTTTATGGAAACGATGGCTGGATAGCCTTGCGATGTCGGGGCAACGAATGGATAAAGTGTGAAATCGTAGGTGTTGTTCAAAGTATTCCAGTATCCCTGTGCCGTAAAGGTATAGGTCTTTGAAAAGTCCGAAATCGATGCGTATCTGTAAAGCCCGCCATAAAGTGAAGGATCAGATGAAACGCCATGAGTTATGTACAAAGGTACAATCTGCGACATATCAAGGCCAATCGCACTGAGCGCAATTGGACTCTTTGCATTGGTTGAGAGATTTGAAAGGTTCCAAAGGATCAAGGCTGTCTTGTTCTGGCCGTTATTGATTTGCAATGGCGCTAACTGCATCTTTTGAAGGGCATAACTGTAAAAGGGTACATTCACAGAGGTTGCAACGGGAACGGTGTACACATTTCCATTTCCAAGGACAATGGTTGCAACGGGACCTATGTTTATCAAAAGAGAATTTACCGTGAAAGGAGGATTACCGTTAAATGCAAGGCTTTGAAGGCCGCTCATTGGACTTGCAATATAAAAATTTCCCGTTCCGTTAAGCGGTGGCACAAGATCGTATTCTCTGTTATAAGTGGAACTGAGAAGAACGGTATTCCCGTTGGCATTTATCGATTTTATGAATATCTCTATGTGGTTAACAGAAGAAAATGGCGTTGCCTGAATGTAGGTCTGGTAAGATATCGTGGTTGATAGAGTCTGAAAACACCCGGAAAGTATCAAAGAAAGAGTTCCTACTGACACAATTGCAAAAAACAAAAGGCTCCTTTTCAAAAAACTCACCTACCCTTTTACGGCCATTTGAGATTCCCATTCGGCCAAAGATTTAACGATCTCGTCCAAATCCCCGTCCATGATCTCCTCAAGATTGTACGCGGTAAACCCATTTCTATGATCCGTTACTCTGTTTTGCGGAAAATTGTAAGTTCTTATCTTTTCACTTCTCTCTCCCATTCCTATCTGGCTTCTTCTCATATCCGACATCTTTTCCTCTTCTTCACGTTTCTTCATCTCAAAAAGTTTCGATCTCAATATCTTCATGGCTATCGTCCTATTTTGAATCTGAGACCTTTCCGATTCGCAAACGACAACGGTACCTGTAGGTATATGAGTTATTCTTACGGCAGACTCAGTCCTGTTCACATGCTGGCCTCCGGCTCCAGAAGATCTGAAGGTATCTATTCTAAGATCATCTGGATTTATCTCGATATCAACCTCCGTTGCTTCCGGCAAAACCGCAACGGTGGCAGTTGACGTGTGAATCCTTCCAGAGGCTTCGGTAACAGGAACTCTCTGCACTCTATGAACGCCACTTTCGTATTTGAACAGTTTGTAAGCGCCATTTCCAGAAACTGAAAAGGTAACCTCTTTAAACCCTCCAAGTTCCGTTTCGTGAGAATCGAGAATTTCGGTCTCAAAACCATGCCTTTCGGCATACCTGAGGTACATCCTCAAAAGATCTCCCGCGAAGATGGCGCTCTCCTGGCCTCCAACACCGGCTCTGATTTCAACGATGACATTTCTCGAAAAATTAGAGTCGAGCGAATCTAAAAAATCGCCGGCTTCCTTTTCTAATCTGAAGATCAAATCTTCTTTTTCTTTTACCTCCTTCAAAATCTCCTCATGAAGATCGGGGGAATCGAGAGATTTCAATTCATCTATTTCGTTAAGAACTTTCAAATATGTTTCATACAACTTTGCCGGTTTTTCTACCTCTGAGAGTTCTTTCGAATACTTTATGACCATCTCCGAGGACTTTATAACCTCCGGATCTACCAAATTTTCGCTGATTTTTTTGTATTTCTCGTAAAAACTTTTCAAACTTTCTATCATGAATATACCTTCTTTCACAAGAAATTATATAATAAAATTGTTTCAATATGAATCATTAGAAAGGATTGATCCCGATCGCCCAAAAATCATTTCTAACTTTGTCTTTTGCATCTTTTCTTGCCATTGTCATTGTTTTTTACGGCGTGTTTTGCTATAAAGATTACGAATTTTTATTCTTAATCGTTAATATCCTTCTCGCATGGATTCCTTTCTTTCTTTCATTTCTCATCGCCTACATTCACGCTTCAGGAAAGAGACTTTTATTCTATCTTTTGATTCCCCTAATCATTTTATGGTTCATCTTTTATCCCAATATTCCTTACATCCTAACGGATACTATCCACATAAGATCTTTAGATTACATTAAAATGGACAAGAATATCTTTGTGTACGATCAAAACATAATTCGCTGGTACGAATTGATCGAAATTTTATTTGCAACCTTTTTGAGTATTGTCATGGGCTTTATCTCCCTGTTCAACATTCAAAAAACCATCAAAGAAAGGCACAAAATTTTAAGTTGGGCATTTGTGGTGATCATTTCCTTTCTTTCTGGGGCAGGGATCTACTTTGGAAGATTTTTAAGGCTCAACAGTTGGCAAATTTTGAGTTTATTTAACTTCGAAAATTTTGCCTTTATTCTCAAGCACCTTCATTTTTTCATCGAATTTATAACATTTTTCGCTATTCTATGGCTCTCAATTTACACGGTAATATACCTCTTGATAAAAAGGTGAAAAACAATTTTGTTATAAATTTCACAAATTGGAAAAAACGAAATCTCTCCATTTGTGTTAAAATATTTAAGGAGAGTGAAATGGATGGGTACGCTTTACTTAAAGTACAGACCCAAAAAATTTGAAGATGTCGTATGGCAGGATCACGTCAAAAAGATACTCATAAGTGCCATAAAGTCCAAAAACGTCTCCCATTCCTACCTTTTCAGCGGTCCCCGAGGAACGGGAAAAACCTCTGTTGCCAGGATCCTTGCAAAGAGCATCAATTGTTCAAATCCTATAGACGGCTATGAACCGTGCAATGTGTGCAATTCATGCGTTGAAATAGATTCGGGAAATTCACTCGATGTTGTAGAAATGGATGCGGCCTCAAATAGAGGAATAGACGAGATAAGAAATATAAGGGATCGCGTCGCCTACATGCCTTTCAATCAGAAATACAAGGTTTACATCATCGATGAGGTTCATATGCTAACAAAGGAAGCCTTCAACGCACTTTTAAAAACGCTTGAGGAACCGCCGGAAAAGACTATCTTCATTCTCGCGACGACCGAGATACAAAAGGTTCCAGAGACTGTTTTATCGAGATGCCAAGTCCTCGAATTCAGAAGAATTCCATCTGACGTTATAAAAAACAGACTCGTAAGAATATGTGAAAATGAAAAGATAAAATACGAGCCGGAAGCGCTCGAACATATTTCGAAAGATGCGGCTGGCGGTATGAGGGATGCCATCGGGATGCTCGAGGAAATATCGAGATTTGCCGAAGATAGGATAACCTTAAATGATACGCTCCTCGTGCTCGGAGAAAGTCCCATCGAGATCGTGGAAAATTACGCATCTTCGATTTTGAATGGAAATATCGAATCGCTCATCAATACCGTAGAATCGATAAAAAATCGCGGTATTGATGTCATGAATTTCCTTAAAAATGTGGTAGAATATTCATCGGAAAAAATAGAAGATCTTCAGATGATCCAGGTTGGAAAGTTTGCAATTGATCTGATCCAGTACCTTAAATATGAAGAAAGGCAATTCGATGTCTTTAAAATCATGAGCGTTTTTGAAGCGTTGAAGTATAAAAAGCATGAAACAGTTCATCCTGCGATCAAAGAAAAGACAATCGAGAATGTTATCGACAAATTTGTGGAGAGTTATCAAAGTGAAGATCTTTCAATTTACGTATCTTTAAAAATGTCGACCTTTAAAGATTTAGGCGATAGAATACTTGTCATCTCTTACGTTCCTCTTCATAAAGAGATTCTCGAAGAGAAGGCAGAAGAAATCGATCGAAAATTCAAAGAAATGGCCAAAAGGGATGCGCATTTTGTCTTTGCCTATTCGAAGGTACCTATCGATTCTATAGAGGACAATCTCAAAGAACCTGTCATAAAGGTCTTAAGTTTGTTCGGCGGAAAGATTCTCCCAGAAGGAGGCTAAAATGGCTAAGAATTTTGGCTTTGGAGGAAATATAGGAAATTTAATGAAACAGGCCCAAGAAATGCAAAAAAAGATAGCGGCAGTTCAGGAAAACCTCAAAAACATAGAGGTAAGCGCAACGGTTGGTGGCGGAGCAGTCAGTGTTAAAGGTAACTGCGATTATGAAGTAAAAGAGATAAAGATCTCGAATGATCTTCTCTCGGATCCTGAAATGTTGAAAGATTTACTTGTCAGTGCCTTTAACGAATACGCAAATATGGTCAAAGAACGTTCAGAAGAGGAAATGAAATCCGCTACAGGTAACATAAAAATACCTGGATTTTAATCAAATTAAGGAGGTCGTTAAAATGTCAGAAGTAAAAGTTGGAATTAACGGGTTTGGAAGGATTGGAAGACAAATCTTGCGTGTCATTCTCGAACAAAAGAGGCCTATAAATGTTGTGGCAGTAAATGACATAACCGATACGAAAACTCTCGCTCATCTTTTTAAGTATGACTCAAACTACGGAACATATAAAGGAACTGTTTCCTACACCAATGACGCTATAATAATCGATGGAAAAGAGATAAAGGTCTTTGCCGAAAAGGATCCTTCTAAACTTCCGTGGAAAGCTCTTGGAGTAAGACTCGCCGTTGAATCTACCGGACTTTTCACAAGCAAGGATAAGGCAATGGCCCACATTCAGGCCGGAGCCGAAAAGGTTATAATTTCTGCCCCCGCAGACGGCGCTGATTCGACAATAAATCCACACGTTAACGATGAAGCGTTAAAAAGAGAACACGTTGTCATATCCACGGGTTCCTGCACGACCAATTCCCTTTCTCCTCTTGTGAAAGTACTTGAAGATAACTTCGGGATCGTCAAGGGTTTCATGACAACAGTTCACGGTTACACAAATGATCAGAGAATCCTCGATTTGCCCCATAAGGATCTCAGACGTGCAAGGGCCGCCGCGATGAACACGATACCCACGACGACCGGAGCGGCAAAGGCCATCCATCTTGTCGTTCCATCCGTCAAGGGAAAATTGGACGGGATGGCTTTAAGAGTACCCGTTTCGACAGGATCGATAACGGATCTAAAAGTTATAGTCAAAAGGCCGACAACTGTCGAAGAGGTTAACGCCGCATTCAAAAAGGCAGCCGAAGGACCGATGGGCAAAGCTTTGCTCTACTGCACAGATGAGATCGTTTCAAGAGATATAATAGGAGAAACACATTCTTGTATCTTCGATTCTTTACTCACAAAGGTTAACGGTGAACTCGTAAATGTCTTTGGATGGTATGACAATGAATACGGATACACAAACAGGGCCGTTGATTTGATAGAAATGGTTCAGAAACTCCTTTGATGGTGGTTTTTATGGGTAAATTAACTGTAAGGGATGTTGATCTGAAAAACAAGCGCGTCTTGATGCGCGTGGATTTCAACGTTCCAATTGAAAATGGTGTGATAACTGACGATACCCGCATAAGGGCCGAATTGCCAACCATTCAATACGTAATAGAAAAAGGTGGAAAGGTTATACTCCTTTCCCACCTTGGCAGGCCAAAGGGAGGACCGGATCCTCAATTCTCACTTGAGCCTGTGGCAAAAAAACTCCAAGAATTGCTTGGAAGAAAGGTAACCTTCTGTCATGACACGATCGGGCCGAGGGCCGAAGGCCTCGTCAATTCAATGAAACCCGGCGACGTGGTGTTAATGGAAAATACAAGATTCTTCCCCGGCGAGGAAAAAAATGATCCCGAACTTTCGAAGTCCTTTGCCAAACTTGGAGACATTCACGTCAATGATGCATTCGGGACTGCACACAGGGCTCACGCGTCTAACGTAGGAGTTGCAAAATATCTGCCATCTGTCGCTGGATTTTTAATGGAAAAAGAGATCGAGATGCTTTCGAAGGTTACATACTCTCCAGAAAAGCCTTATGTAGTCATACTCGGTGGTGCAAAGGTATCGGACAAAATAGGAGTCATAGATAATCTTCTAAAAAAAGCCGACAAAGTTCTTATAGGCGGAGCCATGATGTTCACCTTCTTGAAAGCCGAAGGGCACAAAATAGGATCTTCAAAGTTCGAAGAAGATAAACTCGACGTTGCAAAGGAAATTCTTTCAAACGCAAAAAAACTTAACGTTGATTTCGTCCTCCCAATCGATACCGTTTGTGCACAGGAGTTGAAGGCCGGCGCTGAAAAGAAGATCGTCGAAATATCCTCGGGGATTCCGGATGGGTGGATGGGCCTTGATATAGGACCAAAGACCATCGAACTTTTCAAATACAAACTCAACGGTGCAAAAACCGTTGTGTGGAATGGCCCGATGGGTGTTTTTGAAATAGACGATTTTGCAACCGGCACAAAGGCTATAGCCGAGGAACTTGCGAAAATGAAGAACGCAACCACAGTCGTGGGAGGTGGCGATAGCGCCGCCGCGATGGATAAATTCGGCCTTTCTGAAAAGGTATCCCACGTCTCGACCGGTGGAGGAGCATCTCTCGAGTTCCTGGAAGGAAAAGAATTACCCGGAATTGCTTCAATCTCTGACGCAAAAAAAAACGCCCGCTGATAGTAGCCGGTAACTGGAAAATGAATAAAACCCCTTCGGAGGCGAGAACCTTCGCAAGGGATTTGATAAAAAGCGTAAAAATCAGTGGAGACACAAAGATGTGGGTATTCCCGCCTTTTGTGTCTCTTTCTGTCGTAAAGGAGATCTTTACAGGATACGATATCGTAGTGGGGGCTCAAAACGTTCATTCGCAAAAATCTGGGGCTTTTACAGGAGAGATAAGCGTCCCAATGCTCAAGGATATGGGAATAGATCATGTTATAATAGGGCACTCTGAAAGAAGACATATCTTTGGTGAGAGCGATCAATTCATAAATGAAAAGGTAAAAGCGGCAATCTCGAGTGGAATGAATGTCATTCTTTGCATAGGAGAGACGCTCAATGAAAGGCAAAATGGAAAAACCTTTGATGTAATAAGAGATCAACTTTCAAAAGACTTAGAAGATGTCAAAATCGAAGATCCTCAAAGGCTTACCATAGCGTATGAACCTGTATGGGCAATAGGGACCGGAGTCGTTGCCCAGCCATATCAGGCGCAGGAAGCGATAGCGTATGTCAGAGATCAGTTAAGGAAGATTTATCCCGATATCGCAGACAAAATATCATGCCTTTACGGAGGAAGTATGAATAAAGAAAACTGTCAGGAACTCTTCCTTCTTTCTGATGTAGATGGTGGATTGATAGGCGGAGCCTCTTTAAAATTAGATGAATTCGTTGAAATATACAAAATAGCAACTAAATTTTGTTAATTGACCGCTGGAGGTAATACCTTTGAATGATTTTTTTATCTATTTACTTGTAGGCATAGGAATAATAGGAGCGATTTTTGCCGGCCTTTTTTATACCCAATCTTTGACCTACACCGTTTCCGGATACGTGCGCGATTTTGAAGGAAATCCGATAGGAAATGTCATGATAAGTTTTAGCAATGGATATGCCCCGGTCTATACCGATTCTAATGGATACTGGTCAAAAAATGGTCTAAAAGGCGATGTGAAGATCGATCCAAAGAAGGCGGGATGGAGATTCACTCCCGCAATAGATGTGAATGGAAATGATAAAAATGTCAACTTTTACGGCATTGAAGAAAAGGTAAATGGAGTCTTTTATACCGGCAAAGCGCCACGCGATCTGATCTTGGATTTGAAAGATGGGAAGGGATATGTAAGTGTTTCATCGCAAAATATCGTTGATGTCTTTGATCTTTCAAATTACAACATTCTTGAACAGATAAATGTTGGGATAGATCCGTGGAAGATGATCTTCGATCCTCAAAATAACATGGTATACGTTGCAAATTTTGGAGATAACACCGTGACGGTCATAGATGAAAAAACGAATAAGGTTGTTACGAATATAAAGGTTGGAAACGAGCCACGCGGCATCGCGCTGGATTCAAAGACAAACAGGATATACGTCGCGAATAACTTTGACAATACTTTAAGCATAATAGACGCATCAACGAATAAGGTCATCGGCACCGTCAACGTCGGAAAGAGCCCTTACGGTATAGCCGTAGACGAAGACAATAATTTGATATACGTGACAAATTCCGGAGACAACACGGTAAGCGTTATAAATGGGAACACGAATATGGTAATCAACACCATCAAGGTGGGAAATAATCCATCCTCTATCTGCATAGGAGACGGCATTGTCTATGTACTGAATGAATCTGACGGGAGCATAAGCATGATAAAGGGCGGAGTAATAGGGACTTTCAACGTTGGTCTTGGCGTCAACAGCATGGTATATGACCCGACGGTAAACGCGATTTATCTTACCAATTCGAAGACTGATTCCCTGATTTTTGTAAACGCGCAGACCCAATCGATAATAAGAGTCCTACCTGTTGGCCATCAACCATGCGCTGTAAGGGTAGATCAAAATTCAGGCGAGATATACGTCGTGAATTACGGAAGCGGCACTGTAAGCGTTATAAAGTAAAGGAGGGATCTATGCTCGATATAAAGTTCATCAGAGAAAATCCGCAAAAGGTAAAGATGCTTCTCGGAAGAAGGGGTATTGCCGAAGAAGAAATAGATGAGATTCTAAAATTGGATGAAAAAATAAGGAAGATGATAACGGATCTCAACTCGATGAGGGCAGAAAGGAATTCCATCTCGAAAGAGATCGCAAAGTTAAAGGCTGCCAAAGACGAAGAAGGGGTAAATAAGATTTTGGATCGTGGAAAGGTTTTGTCTGAAAAAATAAAGAATGACGAAGATGAACTGTCAAAACTTCAGTCTAAGTTAAATCAGGCCTTGTTATTCTTACCCAATATACCCTATGAAAAAGTACCATTTGGAAAGGATGAAAATGACAATGTAGAGATAAGAAGATGGGGAGAGCCTACAAAGTTCAACTTCGATCCACAGCCTCACTGGGACCTTGGCCCAAAGAGAGGCCTTCTCGACTTCGAAAGGGCCGCCAAGATCTCTGGATCAAGATTCACAATCCTAAAAGGAGATGCCGCCCTCATGGAGAGGGCTCTAATTTCTTTCATGATCGATTTGCATACAAAAAAACACGGATACACAGAAATTCTTCCACCGCATCTTGTCCTCAGGCAGACAATGCTTAACACAGGCAAATTGCCGAAGTTTGAAGAGGAGTCTTATTCAACAACCCTCGATGATCTTTTTCTCATTCCGACTGCCGAGGTCCCTCTCTCGGCCATGCATCAGGATGAAATAATAGATGAAAGAGATCTTCCTTTAAAATACGTTTCATACACGCCATGTTACAGGAGAGAGGCTGGCAGTTACGGAAAAGATGTGCGTGGCATGATAAGGCAACACCAATTCGACAAAGTTGAACTTGTAAAGTATACAAAGCCTGAAGATTCCTATGAAGAACTTGAAAGCCTGACTCACGATGCGGAAGAAGTGCTTCAATACCTTGAACTTCCGTACAGAGTCATAGAACTTTGCACTGGAGATATAGGGTTCGTCTCGTCGAGGACGTACGACATAGAGGTATGGCTTCCATCCTACAACAGTTACAAAGAAATATCTTCATGCAGCAACGTTACAGACTTTCAAGCCCGCCGAGCAAATGTTAGAATAAAGAGAAATGATGGCACGCTTGACTTTGCCCACACACTCAATGGCTCTGGCCTTGCCGTTGGAAGAACATTGGTTGCGATCTTCGAAAACTACCAGACCAAAGATGGAAAGATAAGAGTACCAGAGGCTTTAAGAAATTACATGGGAGGAAAGACTGAAATATAGTGTCTGAATTCTTCTTTGCAAGAGTAGAAAATGGAATTGCCGAGTTTGACGATCATGAGATAAACCACATGAAGGTCATGAGAATAAAAAATGGATCCGAGATATTTTTTACCGACGGGAAGGGCCGTCTTTTTAGAGGCATCCTTTCAAATTATCGATCCAAAGTTGATGAAATCATAAAGGTTCAAGAAAGAAAAGGATTAAAGATTCATGTAATAATTTCTCCGATAAAATGGGAAAGAATGCGTTTTTTAGTCGAAAAAGCAACCGAATTGGAAATTTCCACTCTTGTCTTATCGAATATGGATAGAACTACGAGAAAGGAAACAGAGTCAAAAATAAAAAAGATCGAATACGTCATGCGCGATGCGCTCAAACAAAGTGGAAATTTGTACATGCCAGAGATAGTCGATTTTAAAGATTTCAAAATTCCACAAAGCGCGGTAAAGATCCTTTTCGATCCAGATTCAAAGAAAACGGTAAGAGAAATAGAAGATTCATGCGAATATGTGCTTATCTTTGGACCTGAAGGCGGATTTACACAAAGGGAAAAAGAGAGATTTGAGTCGCTTGGTTTTGAAAAAATAAAGTTAAGCGAAAGAATTTTAAGAGTTGAGACGGCGGTGATCTTTGCCTTATCATCTATAACGGTACTTAAGGGGGTGTTACAGTGATGTACAGTTATACAAATATAGAAAAGGAGATATCCAAAAATTACAGGGAAAAGTTGAATGGAACGAAGAAACCATCAGAAGTGATGAATATATTCTCCAAAACGGTCATCGATCTGCTCTCGAGGATAAATGAAGACTTTGCAAAGTACGATCCATCAGAGATCAAATTAGATGTCGACAATCAGGCAAAATATCAAATCTCAGAAAACTTGAAAAGAGATCCACGGCTCGATTACCTTATCAGAGAAAGCGATCTTCCGGCGATAATCGAAAGATTGGCCAAAGATGCCGCAAACAGATATCTCAAACTTACCAAAGATGATGATAAAACGGCTACATTCAATCTTCCTCCAAAGAGAAAAAACTTCTAAAAAAGAGAGTCTTTTAGACTCTCTTTTGGTTTTCCCTTTCAAATTCTCTTTTTATACTGTCTTCAAGCGCGAAAAGGTCTATCTTTTTGTGCTGGCTGAAGATCGAAAATGCGGCTTTTATTATAAGAAGCCTCGGGTATTTGAGTATCAATATTTTCACGGGATCAACACGATTATCCTGCATAACATGTTTCACCCCTCACGTTTTTGTATATCCCTATTGACAATTTGAATCAAATGTTTTATAATATTTAACGCTATTGGGCTCATAGCTCAGCTGGTAGAGCTCCCGGCCCATAACCGGGCGGTCGATGGTTCGAATCCACCTGAGCCCACCAAAGTAAAATAAAAGTTACATTTTCAAAATTATAACATTCTTTAACTATTTTGTCAAATTAAATCCCTGGCAATCAGGGATTTAATTGTGAGGAGAGATGGCCGAGTGGTCAAAGGCGTACGCCTGGAGAGCGTATGAGCTTAATAGGCTCCGTGGGTTCAAATCCCACTCTCTCCGCCAATAGCCCCATCTGAAGATGGGGTTTTTGTTTTTAAAACTCTATTAAATCCTTTATCTTTTGGATTGTTTTTGACCCTATTCCGCTTACCTTTTTAAGGTCTTCTAAATTACGAAAAGGTCCGTGGGTTTCTCTGTAAGAGACTATCCCACGGGCCTTAATTTGGCCTATCGAAGGAAGGTTTTCTATCTCTTTAGCCGTTGCGCTGTTTATATTTATCTTCTGACTATTTTTAAACGAAGCCGTAGAGACTCCGGTGATCAGGCCAGAAAATTTGTCAAGCGTTGAAGGACCTATTCCCGGTACCTTTAAAATATCTTCAAAAGTTTTAAATGGGCCTGCCTTTTTCCTGTAATCAACGATTGCCTTTGCCTTTGAAGGGCCTATTCCCGGTAACATTTCAATGGTTTTTTCGTCGGCAGTATTTATATTCACAGGGAAGGCAGAAGTCGCAGGCACCGTCATTACCTTATTCGATTTTTTTATGCCTTCCCTCAAAGGAGTAATCGCCGATATGAAAATGCCTATTGCAAAAATTAGAATTATAATGCCCAGTACTATCCTTGTACGGGTACTCATTTATCAAGGTATCTGTCTTATTAGCCACGATGAAACTGTTGACTGCACTATGGAAGTCACGGCCGGATTCGCACTTATCGAATTTGCATAATTTAGAGCCGCATTGTAACCGGTAAATACACCTATGAAAAGGGCTGAAAGGTTTGAATAATCTATCTTAAAGGCGGGTATTCCAATATTTCTAAGCGTATTGACAAGCGCGAGCACCCTATCTGAGTATGGAGAAGAAAGGATCTGTATCGAGTACGTTGTACCCTTCCCTGGATAGGCAACATAATAAATTCCATCGCTTTTAGTTATTTCGTAAGTTGTAACTCCCGAAAGTATCGCGTTCACACCACTTAAACTCGTTGCCGTTGTGGTATAAAGATTAACAGATGGATTAAGAGATGGTGCCCCTCCCAAAATCAAAGGCATCAAAGGATTTGTAGAAGATGCGACTATAGTTTGTTGGGATGTGGAGGGTTGAGGTTGTGCTAAATTTTGAAGATTTGAGAGCAAACTTCCAACCTGATTCGAAAGTGCCGAAAGATTTGACTGCGTTGTCGAGATCTTTTGATCTTCCGAAAGAATCTTTGCCGAAAGATCGGCATACATATTTCTAACGTACGAGGTTAATGAGGCAATTGTCGATGATTGGGTCGCGACAATCTTCTCGATCTTCGAAATTTGATCATTCAAAGTTGCAGTTGTACTCGCCACATAAGAGGTCATAGAAGCAACACTTGTCTGGGTCTGAGCGATCTTTTGATCGAAGTTCGATATTTTCGAAGTCAACACTCCAGCCCAGATAATGGCTATAAGGCCTATTGCTATGGAAACTATCAAAAGAATAAATCTAAGATCAAAATTTTCCTTATCCATTCGAGCACCTCTATGGTATAGTTCTTATAAGCCATGAAGAGGCTCCAGAACCAACTATCGATGTTACATTAGGCGTTGAGATCGCGTTGGCATAAGTAGAGGCAGAATTGTAATCCGGGAAAACCCCTATAAATAATCCAGACTGGGAAGAGTAATCTATTTTGAAGGCCGGTACTCCCGCGCTCCTTAAAGATTTAACCAAAGAAAGGACTCTATCGGGATAAGGAGAGGAAAGCACCTGTATTGAATAGGTAACTCCGCTTCCCGGATACGCGAAATAGTAAAGATTATTCATTTGCGTTATTTCATAAGTATTTGTTGATGAAAGCAATGGTTTTAAAGCGTCAAGATTCGTAGCCGTTATTGTTGTCAGAGAGATATTCGAACTCAAAGATTCTGGAGCATTTGCAAGCAACAAAGGATAGGTTATAGATTGAAGGCTTATGTACGTTGATTGCAACGTTGGAAGATTAACGGATACACTTGACGAAAGCCTTGTTGTACTTACACTTTTTAATTTTGCTATACTCGCAGTCAAACTTGCAATGCGAGTTGTCAAAGAAGCGACGGCTGTTTGAGCGCTTGAAGCTTTGCGATCTATGTTGTTTATCTTTCCATTTAACGATGCAACCCATATAAGGGCTCCAAGTGCAACGACTATAAACACGACAAGTAGAACCACTCTTACCACAGAGTACATATTCTGCTTATCCATTTTAACCTCCCTTTATATCAGCCCTTTTGAATGGGCCGAATAAATCATTTCTGCCAAAAAACCCGGGAAAATTTGATAATCCATAGTCTTTCCTATTCTTACAGGCAATTTCATCTTCAAAGGCTCACCGTAAGAAGAGATCTGATCTATGGCAGAAGAAAAATCAAAATGGGCATTTGAAGACCTTTTCAAAATAGAATAAATCCTGTTCATCTCTTCTTCCGAGATAAATCCAAGCCTGTAAGAAACAAAGGATTCGATCATGACGCCGTAGTAGAGGGCTACAAGGTACGGAATGTCCAACTGGGACGCTGTCATGAAAGCACGGGCGCTTTCTTCTCCAACATTTACCTGACCCGTGTTTATTTTGAGCCTTAGGCTTTCAAATATCATGTGAGATATAACCTCATAATTGCCGATCAATTCAGAGTTAAGTATCTTTTCAACCATATCAAAAAACTTTTTCGAATGCGAAAGACCGAAAGCGATGGCATGAATCATCGAAAGCTTTTTTTCTTCGACAAGTTGCGTTTTTATGAACTCAACAATATTGACAAGCACATCTGGCTGAAATCTAACCTTCATCGCATCCTTTACTCTATCGAAATTAAGATAAACTTCATCTTTGAAAAAACTTTCGAGTTGGGCGCTAAGGGTTGTCGGAACAAAAACTGTTTCCAGTCTTTTTTTGTACGTTGCAAGGGCAAAGCCACACGTGTCAAGGACACTGCCGCCACCTATTACCACAACAACGGGGTCATTTATTTCAGAATTTATTATGAGGTTTTGAACGTCCATCATTCCTATAATGGATTTGGCCCTTTCTCCGGCAAAAATTGGCGTGCTTTCAACGGAACTGACAAAATCCGTGTGAAAAAGCCTTATCTTTGAATCAACTATGTAAATGAACTCTCTACCATGGTAAAGCGTTTCAACGAATTCTTGAAAGTCAGCCTTTTTTTGGAGAAGGTAAACAGACATCTTATTTTGATCATTTCTAACAGGTACAAAATCAGAGACTAACAGTTTATTCTCGATGATTTATCACCTGACCAAATTTGACCGTATCAAATCTTTCGACAAGGATCTTACCATTCCTCACATAGCCAATGGCATTTACCACAGGCTCACTTAAGTGAATGACGTAATTGGCTATCTGAATTAATTCCGGCGACATAATTACGGCATATATTATTGCCTCTTCGTTCCCTCTCGATCCGGCTCTTATAACGCCTCTTGCCTCTCCTATGACGACAACGTTACCGTCGGCTATTATCTCTCCACCGTCGTTAAGATTTCCTATCAGCATTACATCCCCATCGTGCACTATGGCCTGGCCGGATCTCACGGTCTTTTTTATAACCTTTGTTGGATTCATCCTAAATTTCTTATTTTCTTCATCTACAAGGCTCAATTTTTCCTTTACAGAGAGAGTTTTCTGCTTCACATTTTGGCTCATTTCACCGACGAGAATCTCACCCACTTTGAACCCTATCTTTTCAATGAAAGAAATTATCTCCGTTATATCCTTCGAGTGTTTTTCTTTATCTTTCAACATGACAGATATCTTATCGTCTTCGGCGAAGAAACCATTTAACTGGGAAAATTTGTTGGTTATCTGGACAAACAGATCGTCCAAATCATCGTACTCTTCTATGTAAAGCACAACGCCCCTTTTTGTCATTCTCAAATCGACATTTCCCATTACCCCACCTCTTTAAGTAAGATCACTTCTTGACACTGTTAATGTATTCAACGACATCCCCGACTGTGACGAACTTCTCAAGTTTATCATCATCGACCTTTATACCAAATTCATCTTCTAATGCCATGACAAGATCGACAAGGTCTAAAGAATCAGCCCCAAGGTCATCCACAAAAGAGGACTTTTCTGTTATTTTATCACCTTCAACTCCCAATTTATCGGAAACAAGTTTTTTGACCTTTTCAAATGTGTCCATATCTCTCTCCTTTCAAAAATCCTCTGGAAATTCATAACTTATTTTACCAAATTTTTCATGCGTTATTTCTCTGTGCAATGTCAAAAGCGTTCTATTTATATCCAAAGTTCCACCTTTAAGAATAAAACCTCTTTGCCTTCCATAACTTTCTATTTTTTTAACTATGGAATCTCCTTCTCCTATCTTTTCTATCAATTCTGGCTTTATCTTCGACAGCAAATCCAATTCGTAATAGACGAGTGCTTCAAAATCAACCTGCTCAATGTCTATAACGTTGCACAAACCTAATTTAGCGTAAAGCACCTCATTCGAAATCTTTGGATAGGTAATACCGGGAGTATCGAGTAATTTCATCTTATCGTCTATCCTTATCCATTGAACAGATCTTGTAACACCCGGTTTGTCTCCAATAGCCGCGGCGCGTTTCTTCTTGACCATATTAACAAGGGTAGATTTACCAACATTCGGCATACCGACGATCAATATATTCACTTCATGATCCGATCTAAAGGGCAGAAAGATCTCCTGAATATTTGGCATTCCCTTTATCGAACCGGCAAGGGTCTGACATTCCTTCGAGAACTTTTCGACCCATCTTTTTGTAACGTCATCCTCGGCAAGATCGGCCTTGTTAAGAAATATGAGACGCTTTTTATCTTTGAAATATGGTTCTATGTCAAGAGGCCTCGTTGCCATTGGCGCTCTTGCATCGACTATCTCTATTATACCGCTTACAAGTTTTATGAGAGATTTTATGGCCCTTTTTGCCTTTTCGATATGAGATGGATACCAAACTTCCATTATTTCATCACTCCAAACCTGTTAAGAGGCCATATCCTCAAGAATGGCGTGCCAATCATGTTTGACATCGGTACGAAGCCCCAGTATCTGCTGTCAAAAGAATCTGTCGTGTTATCGCCCATGGCAAAAAAATATCCCTTCGGTACATGAATGACGATATTGCCAGAGGCATCTTCGGTAACGTATTCTCCCCATTTCGAAACAACGGAATCGTAATAGTTGGTATAGTCCATATCTTGATTGTAATAAGCCAAAAACTGGTAATTCGGATTCGATATGTATTTTTGGGGATTGGCCATTTCGTAATAATAATTTGGATCGTCAAAGATTCCAGCCTTGGTGTAAAGGTGATCCTTGAGTGCCGGTGGAATTTTACCGTTAACCTCAACATGGTAAAAGTAAGGATGGCCCGGCGCCGGAACAAGTTGAACCGTATCCCCTCCCACCGCTATCAATCTTTTGACATATTTGACATGGCCCGCGTAATGGACAGGACTTAAAGCGTCCATAAATTTGTCAAAAGGACCAAGCATCGCCAAAGAAGATTTATCGACAAATGGCGTCCAGAAAACTACTATGTCTCCTATTTTAAGGTCCTTGTATTTCCATGATATCTGATCCACAAAGATCCTATCTCCCGGCATTATGGTAGGTATCATAGAACCCGTGGGAACGATCATGGTATCAAGGACAAAAAGTTTTACGGGTATAACTATCAGTATTGCTATGACGATAGCCTTTATCCATTCCCACGTTTCATGCTTTACCTTTTCTGAGAGATTATCAGATTTCTTGGCCTGTTTGTTCGCCACTTCGAACACCTTAATTGGATAACGGCTGGCGTTTTTCCTTCATTCTCGCTTTTTTACCTTTCAAGGCCCGTATGTAATACAATTTTGCCCTTCTCACCTTGTTATGCCTTACAACGGTAACCTCCTTTATAGACGGGGAATTGAAAGGGAAAATTCTCTCCACTCCTATAGAGTTGTGCGAGATCTTTCTGACTGTAAAGGTTCTTCCGCCAGAAGATCCGGACATCGCTATAACAGTTCCTTCAAAAACCTGACCCCTTTCCTTTCCTCCTTCCACAACAGAAGTCGTAACTCTTACCACATCACCTATAGATATCTTTGGCAATTCCTTTTTATCGGGCAATTCCATTGCCCTTATAAGTTGATCCATTTAAAATGACCTCCTTTTAGATCAATTCTCCTATCGCTCTATCCAAAGTTATGGCAACAGCCGATCTAACCGAAAGATGATTGTAATCCGAAAGAGCCCTTATTGGCTCTAAAGAGATATCACATGTCTCAAGAATCTCTCTCGGCATTCCTTGTCCCGTTCCGAAAAGAAACAAAAAAGGTCTTTCATCTTTAACGATCATATCCTTCAAGGCCGCATAAGAGACCATATTGTCCCTTTTCTTTGCCGATGTAAAAACCTTTATGGGCTCACATCCTTCTGCTTTTGTAATGTCTTCTATCAGATCTTCGTAGTAAGAGACCATCTTAACGAGTTTTAAAGCCTCAAACCTTGAAGAATTGTAATTTTTCCCAAAATCGCTTCCCCAAAAATTCAAAACTCTTAAGACTATCTGTTTTTGGACGGGAAGGTTATTGACTATGTAATACCTTTTGACGAGATAGGTTCTGCACGTTCTTGCTATATCGTGAACATCCATATTCACAACGGCAGTTGTCACTATTCTTCCGTCCTTCCCAATGGAAGGGTAATGCAAAACTCCAACGTATATTTTATCTAACATATCTTCTCCCTGAGCAATTCCACAATGGCTGCCTTTTCCTCAAGGGTGAAATCTCTCTTCAAAAAAAGATCCGGCCTCTTTTTAATGGTCCTTATTATTGCGTCTTTGAGAAGATATCTCCCTATTTTTGCGTGATCGCCACACCTTAGTATTTCCGGAACTTCCATTCCCCTGTAAGATGGTGGCCTTGTGTAGTTTGAATGATCCAAAAGACCCGAAAAAAATGAGTCATCTTTGACAGAAAGATCTTTTCCAACAACACCTGGAATCATTCTTGCGATCGCTTCGATGAAGACCATAGTAACGCTTTCACCACCACTTACGACGAAATCGCCTATCGATATTTCTTCATCGACGATCGTCATGATCCTCTCGTCTATCCCCTCGTACCTTCCACAGAGAAACATCACATCGGACCTCGACGACAGTTCTATGGCTTTTTGCTGATCGAAGATCTCTCCCTGCGGAGAAGGGTAGACAATCCACGGCCTTTCATGATTTTTGATGTATTCATCAAACATTTCAAAGACCGGTTCAACCTTCATAACCATTCCGATTCCGGTACCATAAGTGTAATCATCCGTGGTTCTATGCTTATCATGGGTATATTCTCTCAAATTTATAACGGTAAACTCTATCTTTTTAGAACTTATGGCCCGTCCAACGATTCCAAATTTCACGAAGGAATCAAAAAAATCGGGAATGGTTGTTACAACTTCGATCCTCAAATCAGAACCACTCCATCTTTCTAACGGTTATTCTGCGATTTTTAAGGTCCATCTCCAAGATGTAATCCTTTATAACCGGAATCAGAACCTCTTCTCTTCCAATCACAAGCACATCATTGGACCCGGTCCTTATCACATCTGTTACGATTCCAACCTCACTTCCATCTTCGTAATAGACTATGGATTCGATGAGTTGGTAGAAATAATATTCATCCTCTTTTAAAGAAGGAAGATCGGATTCGTCGACGTATATCATCTGACCGGTAAGATTTTTGACCTTATCAACTGAATCGAACCCATCAAATCCTATTATTTGATGGTTGTTCATTTTCGAAAGAGAATTTATTTTTATTTTTAAAACCTTTTTGGAGTTACGTCCTATCCACACATCGTGATTCAGAAAATTCTTCATATCACGATCTTCTATGTAAGAATAGAACTTAACCTTCCCATTCAGACCAAAAACCGAAAAGACCTTTCCTATCGCGACAAGATTCATCTGATCACCTTTAATTCAAAATCCCCCTCGCCATTTTTCAAAGATCTAAGGATTAACTCTATCGATTTTATAGTCCTTCCATCCTTGCCTATTATCTGACCTATGTCCTCGTCTGATACGAAGATCTCGTAAACGATCTTCCCATCCACAAGACTTTCTTTGATTCTTACAAATTCTGGTTCTTTGCAAACGGATTTTATCATGAATTCAAGAGATTCTTTTAAGTCCACGATTATCCCTTTACAAAGCGCTTTTCATGGTAAGCCTTCATTATTCCATTTTTAGAAAGCAGAGATCTAACTGTCTCCGTTGGCTGGGCTCCGTGCTCAAGCCAATAGAGGGCCCTTTCATCGTCTATTTTGACTTCAAAGGGCTTTTTCATCGGATTGTAATAACCAAGAGATTCTATGTAAGCGCCATCCCTCGACTTTGAAGATTCAACAACGATGACCCTGTAAAAGGGTTGACCTCTTTTCCCCATTCTGGTAAGTTTGATCTTAACCATTTTGCACCTCCTTATTTCATCTGAAAGGGAAACTTCCCTAATTTACCGATTTTATTGAAATTTTTAAGCATTTTTTTCATGTCTTCATAGTTCTTCATGAGTTTGTTAACTTCGGAAAGAGGCCTTCCGCTTCCCTTTGCAATTCTTTGTTTTCTCGAAAAATTTATTATCTCAGGATTGGATCTTTCCTTCTTTGTCATTGAATTTATTATGGCTTCAACGTGCTTTACCTGTTCATCATCGATCTTAAGATCTTTAACATTTTGAGCGCCCGGAATCATTTCCAAAATGGAAGAGAGCGACCCCATTTTCTTTATCTGATGAATCTGATCCAAAAAATCATCAAATGTAAACTGGGCCTTTTTGAGCCTCTTTTCCATCTCCTCCATCTTTTTTTTATCAAGACCCTGCTGGACCTTTTCAACAAGAGAGACTATGTCTCCCATACCAAGAATTCTCGAGACGATTCTGTCAGGATAAAAGAGATCGAATTGGTCCAATTTTTCTCCGGTGCTCGAAAACTTTATCGGCTTGCCCGTAACGTACTTTGTGGATAGCGCAATTCCTCCTCTCGCGTCTCCATCAAGTTTTGTTATTATAAAGCCCGTCACAGAAAGCCTCTTATCGAATTCAACTGCGGCGTTAACAACATCCTGACCGGCCATAGAGTCGAGAACCATCAAAACCTCATCGGGTTTGACTATTTTAGATATTTCTTCGGCCTCTTTCATCATCTCTTCGTCTATTTGAAGCCTTCCGGCTGTGTCTACAATGATGACGTCGCAACCTTTTTTCACGGCGAAATCAAGCGATTCACGGGCGATTTTGTATGGATCTTTCCTCTCCCCGTAAAAGACCGGTATGTCCACGCTTTTGCCGAGCGCCTCGAGTTGATCTATTGCGGCCGGCCTGTGAACGTCATCTGCGACAAGTAGTGGATTCCTTCCATTTTTCTTTTTAAGCCACAAGGCAAGTTTGGCCGCCGAGGTTGTCTTTCCGCTTCCCTGAAGACCGACGATCAAAATGACCGCAGGCCTTGAATGCAGATCAAGAGAGGCCGTCTCTCCAAAGAGCCTAAGTAGTTCGTCATTCACTATCTTTATAAACTGCTGATCTGGTGAGATGTTTTGAATAACCTTTTCTCCTATAGCACGCTCGGAGATCCTATCGGTCAGTTCTTTTACAACCTTGTAATTCACATCGGCCTCTAACAATGACATCTTGACTTGTCTGACGGCATCTTGGATATTGCTCTCTGTTATCTTTCCCTTTCCCCTCAAAATCTTAAAAGCCTCTGATAACTTGCTCTGTAAACTTTCAAACATTTACCCACCTCTCGGTAAGTATACTCTATAAGGTACTTTTAAGTCAATTAAGAAAAATGAAACAATTTGTGAATGACACAAACAAAGGAAGAGGAGATCAAAAAGTTGAATAATACTTTGAGGTGATCCGATGAAACGAATCCTTTTATTCTCAATTATACTGATAACACTTTCTATATTACTTGCAGGATGCATGAACCTTTCAGGTCCTTCGGTACCATCGATATCATTCAGCCCTTCGAATTTTGTAGCGGGACAATCGGTAAAGATAACGGTACAATCGAATGATCTGTATTCTAATCTCACTTGTGCCCTTTCTATCGACGGACAGAGTCTCGCACTCACGAGCACGAATGATACCTTTGTCGCGACATGGACTGCCGTAAGCGGGGTGCATACGGTAGTTGCCACTGTTACAGATTCGTACAATCACTTTTCTTCAAATTCGAAGGTCATAGATGTTTCTTTGCCGTATCCTCCAAAGATATACAACATCTCTATTTCGCCGGCAAATCCTCAAGGCGGTCAGATCGTCTCCTTCACTTTCTCGGCGACTTCGCAAATAGGCCTGTCCTCAAAGGAAGTGAGCCTCGATTCTCAACCTTTGCCTGTAACTTCAATTTCACCATCGACCTTTCTTTCAACATCTACAATTACGCCCGGAAGCCATACGCTCTCGATAAATGTCTCGGACAAAATAGGCACAATTTCTTCAACTTCGATAACTTTTACGGCATCGAATTATCCTTATCCGCAGATAAAAAGTGTCTCATGGACACCACAGTACCCTTCGCTCTCGAATTCCTACGTGACATTTAAAGTTTCAGGATACGATCCCACCGGTTTTACGCCATACATAACCGTTGATAATCTTCCTCTTAACGTTGTACCTTCTTCATCATCCTCTACAACATACGTGGCGACATGGAGCGTGGTAGCGGGATACCATACGGTCAATGTCACTTTGAAAGATCCTCTTGGATGGTTTAACGAAGAAACCTATCATATAGCCGTAACGCCTCAGACTAACAACATGATAATCCAGGCCGGAATAATGCCTTCCAATATCCAGCACGGCCAAAGCGCAACTGTGACGGCCGTTGTCTACAATTACTACCCACCGATGAAAACAATAAGACTTTACATAGATGGCGGTCTTGTGTACACGGCCTATTCGACAGATACGTTAACTTACCGGTTCAACCCATCCGATGGCCCGCATACCGTAACAATAATCGCAAATGACAACTTTGAAATGCAATCCACCTCTTTTGATTTCAACGTTTCATACAATCCAAAAACATATCCGCCGTACCTTTTTCCGTCATTTACTCCCTACGCAACTGCGGGCATTTCAAAGATTTTAACTGTCAGGACCTACGCGACGGCCCCCGACGCATCAATAAAGACTGTCAATTTCTACAATATTCTTAACGCCTCAAGTATAGGAAGCGTTTCAAATGGAAATGACAACACGTATGCCATATCGTGGATTCCGGATAAAGCCGGAGTAATACCCATAAAAATAGAAAGCATCGACTCGAATAATACCGTCTCTTCGACGATAGTAAATGTGAATGTTTTGCCGAATTACATAAACAACAATGGTCCTATCATATATCCCTACATCTCCTCTTTGGTTGAACAATCCGACTTTGTAACTTTCGGTGCAAGTATCGTCTCACAGAGCAAAATCTCGAATGTAGAGATGTGGATAGACAATACTCCTCTTACTCCTTCGAAAAGTGCGACTGGTCTTTACACAATTCACTGGATCGCTTCGGCAACGGGTACTCATCTTTTCAAAGTTTACGCTCAAGACATCTTCGGCAGATCCGCGACATCTAATTTCTACTTTTACGTCTACCCGGGAAGTTTACCAGAAATCGAGGCATTTGCAACTCCGATCTCGATATACCTCGGAGGCAAGATCACGCTTGGAGCAACTGTAATTCAATCAAATGCGGCGATAAATTACGTTAATTTCTACGTTGACGGAAATGAGATAGGATCAGTGAATGCGCCTCCATACATCCTACACTGGACTCCGCAAAATCAGGGATCGCACACCCTGATGGCCGAGGCTGTCAACGCATATGGCAAGAAAGGATATGCGAGCGCGTACTTCAACGTTTTTAAAGATACCACACCGCCTTCCCTTGAGATTTCTGCGCCGTCGACGGCATCGACAAACTCGATAATTCACATAAGTGCAAATGCAACGGACTCAATAAGCGGGATCAATTATCTCGAATTGCAGATCTACTCTTCGAGAGATCCGCAGCCGTATCCAAACCTGATACCCGTTGTCGTAAGGGATTTCAAATCAAATACCTTTGAATTCGACTGGAAACCGACAAATCCTGCAACCTATACGATATACGTTATGGCCTATGACAACGCAGGAAATATGACAAAAAGATCCTCAATTTTAGTTGTTAAGTAATCAGGATTTAGCGTATAATCCATTCATAAATCCTGCCACCTTACCAACTTCTCAATGGCTTGATAATGATCTTGAACTTGATGTTAACATAAGGCAAGGCAATGACATGCTCTGGTGGGGGCATGTCACGATCCAACATTTGCATTGTTCGAGTAGATCAAAAAACCCCGCCTTTGGCGGGGCAATTCATTTTAAATTTCTTGGAAAAGTTATGCCTTCCTTTACTTCCGAGATGAGGATCTCAATCGCTTTCTGAACCTGAGGATCGGAAAAATCTATCTGGGCCGTGCTTTGTGTGGACATAACGACACTTTGAATTAAGGCCTTGTAACTTTCGTTCTGAGTTGGAGTGGCTCCAGAGGAGACCACGTAGTCCGGCTCTATCCCTTTAAGATTTATATCCTGGCCATTCGGTGTAAAGTAATGATCCGTAACTAAAAGTAATAAACCACCGTTGCTGAGTTTAAATTCTGTCTGGACGGCAGCCTTACCGAAGGTTCTCTCTCCAACCAAGACTCCCACGTGATTGTCCCTTAAAGCGGCCGATACTATCTCAGAAGAAGAGGCCGATCCGTTATTAACAAGCACAACAACCGGTATTTTCGGATCAAGTCCTCCATAGGAAAAGAACGGATACTCATTTCCATTTTTGTCTCTCATCGTTATTATCAATTTACCCTTCGGCAAAAATTGGCTTGCAACATCGAGGGCCGCGGTGAATAATCCACCCGGATCATTTCTGAGATCTAAAATCAAAGCCTGAATATGATCATTTAAAAGCGATGCAAAAGCCTTGTTAAAATCATTGGCCGTCGTCTCGCTGAAATTCGTTATTCTGATGTAGCCGATCTTGACAGAGGAGGCCTCGAATGTTGTATATTTAACAGTTTTTAACTCTATCTTTGCCCTTGTTATACTCAAAGTCATCGTTGCGTTGTCCGAAGGCCTGTATATGACTATTGTAACGGTCGATCCGGGAGTACCCCGCAAGGCATTAACGGCGTTGACATACCCGAGAGATTTAACGCTTGTGCCATCAATTGACATTATAAGGTCACCGCTCTTTATTCCGGCCTTTTGAGCGGGTGATCCGTACATCGGGCTTATAACCTCAATTGCATTTCTCGTTGCATTGTAAGTTACCTCGGTACCTATACCACCGTACTGAGAAGAGGTCTGAATGTTGAACTCGCTCGCCTCGCTCGGAGGAAAATAGTAAGTGAAATGACTTCCAAGATTTGCGACTATGGCATTTATCGCCGCGTCTTGAAGTTTCTCAAAATTCACAGAAGACCCGTTGTAATAATACATTTTTATGAGTTTTAAGACCTCTCCGACAGTGTCAGAATTCGATTGCGCTATATTTTCAGTTGCCCATGCAATTCCGATTAAGGCCGATATTAAAAATATGGCCACAATTATCTTTTGATACCTTCTCATTTAATAAAATCTCCTTTCAATGGTATTTGAAAATCGCCCTCAAAAGCGATTCCAGTTTTTCTTCATTCCCCGGATCGACCTTCACACATTCATACGTATAATTCTGGGCTATGATTTTGCTTACAGCATCCAGGGCAGATTTTACCGCCGATATCTCTATAAGAATGTCGGGACATTCTCTGTCATTTTCTAACATCGTTTGAATGCCTCTAACCTGTCCTTCTATTCTTCTTAACCTTTTGATCATTTTTTCCTTCTCTACCTTTTCCATTTTCATCCTCCAGCACAAAATCTATCATTCCCTTTATCTTGTCAGCCGACACTATTTTAGCCTTTAATTTGTCGCCGATTTTAAAGATCCTTCCACTCGTTCCGGTAAGTGTGTTGAACTTTTCATCGTGAATGTAATAATCGTTAAGGGTAGAGATATGAATGAGCCCGCTTATGGCTTTATCAGGGATTTCAACAAAAAGGCCAAAATCCGTAACTCCAGTTACAACCACATCAAAGGCCTCTCCAATATGATTCTGAGCGTATTCTATCTTTTTCATAGATACGAGATCTCTCTCGGCCTGATCTGCTATAACCTCTCTTTCGGACGAATGTTTCGCTATCGATGGCAAGATTTTCGAATATCTCTCTACCTCTTCGTTGGAAAATTTGCCTTTTTCAATGTATATCTTTAAAAGTCTGTGTACCATAAGATCTGGATACCTTCTTATAGGACTTGTAAAATGTGTGTAATTCAAAGATGCGAGGCCGAAATGGCCCACATTTGTTTCAGAATAAACGGCTTTTTTCATCGATCTGACAAGAAGACGCTGAATTACCATTTCGAGAGGATGGCCTTTTATCTGTTCTAAGATCCTTTGAAGCATTATCGGCTGTATATTTTCCGTGATCTTGAACTTTATGCCTATCGCTCTCAAATATTCTGAGAGTTCTTCTATAGTCTCAACATCCGGCTTCCCGTGAATCCTGTAGATGAACGGAAAACCGATCCTGTCGAAAAGACCCGCAACAGATTCATTTGCGCTTATCATGAACTCTTCTATCATCATTTCGGCAACATTTTGCTTTCTTAAGATTATATCCTCGACATACCCATTCTCATCTACGATCACTTTAACCTCGTCCGATGCGAATTCTATAGAGCCTCTTCCAAGCCTGCTCGTTTTTATAGTATGCGCAAGATCTCTCATCATCTCAAGGTCTTTCCTTAAAAACCCGATTTCATTTTCTATCTCTTCATCTGGATCCTCGAGCAACTTTGTAACCTTTGTGTATGTAAGCCTCTTGACAGACCTTATAACGCTTTTCGAAAATTGCCTTTTGAGCACACGACCATATTCGTCTATTTCCATCTCTGCAGAGACTGTAAGTCTGTCCTTGCCTTCAACAAGGCTACAAAGATCGTTGGACAATTTAAAGGGTAACATGGGTATAACTGTATCAATAAGATAAACACTCGTTCCCCTTTTGAAAGCCTCGATATCTATGGGATCTCCTTCCTTGACGTAATTTGAAACGTCGGCGATGTGAACACCGAGAAGGTAATTACCATTTGAAAGTTTCTCTATTGAGACGGCATCGTCAAAGTCTTTCGCATCTTCTCCATCTATTGTAAAGACATGTTTGCCCCTGAAATCTTTTCTACCTTCGATGTCCTTTTCTTCGACATCATCCGGGAGTTTTTTTATGGCCTTGATCACGGATTTCGGAAATTCGCCGGGCTTTGGCAGATTATACTTTTCTATAACACTTGGAAGATCCGATTGAGGGAGATCTGCCCTGCCTATTTTTTCAACGATCTCAACAGTTCCTTCGGCATTGGAATCCGGATATCTCGTTATCTTTGCGACAACTTTGTCTCCATCTTTAACATCGATCGAATCTTTAAAATAAACTCTAAACTCGTATATTACCCGTGGATCGTCCGGTATCAGATACCCAAAATTTGTCCATTGGGATTTGTAAACACCAACGATCTTTTTCAGCGCTCTTTCAAGGATCTTGACGACCCTTCCCGAAGGGATATCGTCTTCATCTTTTATTATCTCGACGAGCACCTTATCTCCGTTCAAAGCCCACATGGTATTTGCAATTTCCACAGAGGCTTCTCTTCCAGATGAAGATGTCACAAAGGCTCTTTTGCCGGACCTTGTGAACTTTATAATACCTATCATCTCATTTTCTCTAACCTTGTGCCATTTGCCACTTCTTGTGCTGTAAATAAAGCCTTCTTCCTCAAGAACTTCGATCAGTTTTTTCAATTCTTCGACATCTGAGTTTGTCTTTTGGGCAATTGACGTTAGAGTTGAAGGGGTGTAAGATTTGGAATTAAAATACTTTATAAGTTCTTCACGGGTCATTCGATCATTCCTCTCATATTTTCGCTTTTTATCATCGTTAAAATTTTTTCGAATTCCTTTCCCATGTAATGATCTCTTTGCAAATAGTTAACCTTTGAATTTATAAGATCCACCAATGGTTCTATCTTTTTGCCGGTCCGAAGCGGCAGATGATACCTTATACCCTTCGATGCAACCATAGCCTCTATCGCTATTATCTTCGAAACATTTTCAAATATCTTCCTACTTTTAACGGCAGCGATAGTTCCCATGGAAACATGATCTTCCTGATAGGCAGATGTTGGAATCGAATCAACGGAGGCCGGATGTGAAAGAACCTTATTTTCACTGACCAAAGATGCCGCCGTGTATTGCCACATCATCAATCCAGAATTAAGCCCGGCCTTTCCATCGGCTAAAAATGGAGGAAGGCCAGAAACAAGCGGATTAACAAGCCTGTCTATTCGCCTTTCACTTATATTTCCAAGTTCGCTCAAGGCTATACCGAGAAAATCGGCGGCGAAGGCCATCGGCTCTCCATGAAAATTTCCACCGCTTAAAACTTCATCTTCGAAAACGAGCGGATTATCTGTAACTGCATTCATTTCGATATCGAGTTGCTTTTCGACATAATCGATGGTATCCTTTACAGCGCCGAGAACCTGCGGGATGGCTCTCAGAGAATAAGCATCTTGAACCTTCGAACAATTTATGTGTGAGGCTCTTATCTCGCTGCCTGCGAGATATTCCATTATACGCGACGCGACATACTTTTGACCTTCGTACGGCCTCAATTCGTGTATTCTCGGATCGAATGGTGTAGTCGATCCTTTAAGCGCGTCTATAGAGATAGAGGCGGTTATAAGTGAATT
>CAYSSO010000005.1:0-21765 GCA_964433875.1 uncultured Mesoaciditoga sp. | reverse complement strand
AAAAAGCACCTTCGTATCGTAAAGAACGAGGGCAAGGATGGCCGTCATCGCCTGCGTTCCGTTGGTAAGCGCGAGGCCTTCTTTTGCGGAATACTTGAGAGGCTTTAATTTTTCAATTTCAAGTGCTTTCGAAGCGTCCATTATCTTTCCGCGATAAATCACATCGCCTTCGCCCATCATTGCAAGCGCAACATGGGCAAGAGGTGCAAGATCGCCGCTTGATCCGACAGATCCTTGAGAGGGAACTACTGGAGTAATGCCTCTGTTCAAAAATTCAACTATCTGATTTACGGTCTCAAGTTTTACGCCTGAATATCCTCGAGAAAGAGAGAAGGCTCTCAAAAGCATCATCGCCCTTGTGCTTTCTTCATCGAGAACGGGACCAACGCCGACGGAATGGCTCCGTACCAAATTTGATTGAAGATCGTTTATCTCCTCTTTCGATATCTTTACAGTTGCGAGTGCTCCGAATCCGGTATTTATACCGTACATGGCCTTGTCCGAGGACAAAAGCCTTTCAACGTTTTTCCTCGATTTATCTATTTTCTCGGCCGTCCTTGGAGATATTTCGACCTTCATTCCCCTCGCAACGTTGACAACGTCTTCTAAAGTTATCCTGTCTTCTATAATGTATTTCATGATGATTCCTCCTCAAGAACCCTTTTTTCTTCCTCAAATTCGTATATTTTCTTTATGATCTCTTCCGCCTCTTTCTCAACTCTTTCTTTGTCTCTTAAAAGTTCAACGAGTTTGTAATGGTCATTGCAACTCAACATCTGAGATTCAAGATTCGTTATCTTTTCATTTAAAATGTCTAATCTTTCTTCATGCTGCGAAATTTCGATCTCTAACTTTTTCATTCTGTTTTTGATCCTTCTTTTTTTCTCAAAATTCTCATTCGAGGTTGAAAGTTTTTTGACATTGTTAAAAGCGCTTCTCAGAAAATCTTCGGCCATTTCATAATTTTCAAATCTGTGCAACCCTTCTGCGTCCATTATAAAATACAGATCGGCTATGCGTTCTGCGAATTTGAGATCGTGTGTGGTAAAAAGGACCGCGCCAGCGTACTTTGAAATAGTCTCTTCCAAAGATTCGATCATGTAAAGATCGAGATGGTTTGTAGGTTCATCTAAAATAAGAAAATTTGGATCATTTATAAGCGCCTTTGCCAGTTGATACCTTACGAGTTCGCCACCGCTTAAGGAAGAGATCTCTTTGAAGGCATCATCTCCTTCAAATCCAAATTTTCCAAGATACTTTCTCACTTCAAAATCCTTCCATAGCGGCACAATTTCCCATATATCTTCGATTATCTGCTTTTTGCTTCTGTCTGCTCCGACGGTGTCAACGAAGGCAACGCGGGTATTTGGCCCCCACTTAAGAGAAACTTTTTTTGATATCAAAGTCTTAAGCAAAGAAGTCTTTCCTATTCCGTTCCTTCCTATAAGCGCGACCTTTTGACCGTTGTGGATTTCGAAAGAAAATTTTCCTATGTATTTATCTCCGGCGAATACTTCCAAGTCGTCAACCTTTAAAATTACATCCTCGCTCACGCCTTTTGTTTGAAATCTAAGTTGGGTAAAGGTTTTACGCTTTTCGAACTCGAAATCCTTTCTTTCTTCCAACAACTTTTCGACAAACTTTTCCTTTGACTTTGCCTGCTTGATCGCTTTGTCTCTTCCCCATTCTCTGTAACGTTTTATGGCTTTTTGAATCTCGTTTATCTTTTTATCGAGTATTTTTGTTTGGTTCTCAAATGTTTTGAGAAAATTCTCCTTTTGTAAAAGAAAATCGCCATACTTCCCGTCGTAAGATCTTATCGTACCAAAATCTATCTCCCATATTCTGTCTGGAATCTTTTCCATTATATTCCTGTCATGGGTAGCGATTATGACGGCTCCTTTAAGTTCGGGAATTACATCGTTTAAAAATTCCATTCCGTACACATCGAGATAATTTCCGGGCTCGTCCAAGATAGTTAAATCCGGGTCCATTATCATCAATTTGGCGATTTCAAGTTTTGTTATCTCGCCGGCGCTCAACGTTGATATCTTCCTGTCAAAATCTTTTTCTGAAAAACCGATGCCCTTAAGCATTTCTCTGACTCTCTTTTCGGCCGAATAAACATCAAGCGACTCGGCACTGGAAAGGGCGAGATCGTAACCGTCTATATTCTTGTTTATCGCATTCTCAATGGCCTTTTCATAATAATAAAAGGCTTTGTCAAAGGCTGAAAGTCCCTCTTCATAGAGTGTCCTGTCCTCGTCCATTCTAAACTGACTTAAAGTTCCAATCTGGCGACCGAAGAAAAATACCTTTCCACCGGTTTGCTCTACCTTACCGTTTAAGATCTTCAAGAAGGTGGTCTTTCCCGATCCATTTGGACCTATTAGGACGATTTTCTCTCCTTCTTTGACCTGAAGGTTTACCCTCTCAAATAAAAGATTGTCGCCAAATCTCATCTCGAGATCTTCTATCTTAAGAATCATCTCCGCCTCCGCAAGAATTATAACATTTCTTTATGCCGATGCTTCGATCCACGCGTATGTTTGGTATAATTGATGTATGAAGATATCAAGGATGGCAATCTGGCTTGCAATTGTATCTTTACTTTCTACCATTTCGATCCCGATAGGGCCTGTTCCGGTAACCCTTCAAGTATTCGCCATATTTTTAATGGCCTTCTTTCTTTCACCTCTCGATTCTTTGGTGGTAATGATTGGATATACTCTTCTTGGAATGATCGGTCTTCCCGTCTTTGCCGGATCTGGCGGAATCGGATCGATCATAAGTCCGGTCGGAGGGTACATCTTAGGGTTTATTCCATCTGCCGCCATTGCATCTTTTGGATGGAAAAGAAATGGCATATTTAGGTTTGTAATTCTATCTTTGGCACTTCTTACAATATATGCCTTTGGTGTTGGTGTGCTTTATTTTTATCTTCATAGTTTTAGAAGATCAATAGAGACCGGATTTTTACCTTTCATATGGATAGACGTGATAAAGATTTCTTTGGTCTTTCCGCTTGCAAAGAAGATATCAAAGATTCAAATGATCTCTAAAGCCTGAAGAAAAGAAGATTTCTTCAAATATATCTTCATCAAAAAAATTTATTTTTCATAGATATTTTACGATATACAAATATAAATAGCAAAAATATGAGATATTAGAAGCGATAACAAAATAATTCTTATATTTGGCACAAATTTATCTATAAACGCCTTTAATCCTTAAATTTGATGTTTAATAACATAATAAATAAAATGATATATTAATAAAGCGGATAGCCGGGTCAATTCGGATACAGTGGAGGCGTTAAATGAAGTACATTTTGAAAAGGATTGTATTTTTTCTAATCACTCTATGGGCGGCTGTAACCATAAATTTCATTCTTCCACGAATGATGCCAGGGAACCCGGCAGAGGTTATGATAGCAAAATTTCAGGGTAGGCTAAACCCTCAGGCAATAAGTGCCCTCGAGATTGCCTTCGGTATAAATACCCACGAAAGTATGCTCGTCCAATACTGGGATTATCTTGGAAGGATGGCAACGGGTAATTTTGGAATATCTGTGAGTTTCTATCCGACAACGGTTGCCCAAGTTTTGGCACAAGCAGTTCCTTGGACATTAGGATTGGCCGGAATTTCAACTGTCATAGCATTTATACTCGGAACACTCTTGGGTATAAGAGTATCGTGGAAAAGAAATTCAGTCACAAGCAGTTTCGCCGTTCCGATAGCCTTTTTTCTTAATTCGATGCCATACTTCTGGTTTGCCCTAATAGTTGAGTATGTCTTTGCCTTTGTCTTTGGATGGTTCCCTCTCGGTGGCGCATATTCTTCTTCATCTGGCCTTTCAGGAATTGCGCTTGTGTGGTCTGTTTTGTACCACGCCATACTTCCAGCCGCAACGATAATCATAACGGCTATGGGAGGATGGATGCTTACCATGAGAAATAACATGATAAGTGTCCTCTCAGACGACTACATAACCTTTGCTTTTGCACAAGGCTTGCCTGAAAGAGAGGTAGAAATGAATTATGCCGCGAGAAACGCCATATTGCCGAGTTTTACAGGTTTTGCAATGGCAATAGGTTTTGTAATAAGCGGTGTGCTTTTGACAGAGATCGTTTTTTCATACCCCGGAGTTGGGTATTTGCTTTATCAAGCCGTTTTAAACATAGATTATCCTCTCATGCAGGCCATATTCCTTTTCATAACGATAGCAGTTCTCGTTGCGAATTTCATTGCAGATATAGTATATGTCTTTCTTGATCCAAGAGCAAGATCGGGTGGTGAATAATGTGAATTACGTAAAACTTTTTTTCAAAAATAGAAAATCGGCAATAGGGGTTATAATCTTTCTTTTCTTCGTGGTACTTGCGATCTTTGCTCCATGGATAGCCCCTTATTCTCCAAATTCGATGGCATTCACTCCGCTTCAAGGGCCAAGTTGGAAACACTGGCTCGGTACAACTGCCGTCGGTCAAGATATACTCTCTCAGGTTATATGGGGCACAAGATTGTCCCTGATAGTTGGCCTTATAACCGGAGGCATAGCAACTGCTGTCTCGGTCATAATGGGTTTAACCTCTGGATATCTCGGGGGGCTTACAGATGATATTTTAATGACCATCACAAATATTTTCCTTGTTATTCCAGGTCTCCCGCTCATAATCATAATAAGCGCTTTCATAGTCGTAAAAGGTGTGTGGACGATAATTTTTGTCATATCTTTGACGGGATGGGCCTGGGGAGCGAGAACCTTAAGATCGCAGGTCTTAACCTTGAAAAATAGGGATTACATCAAGGCCTCTGTGGTGACGGGTGAGAGTTCGGCACACATAATCTTTTCAGATATCTTTCCAAACATGCTAAGCCTTATAGTGGCAAACTTCTTTGGTGCAGCCGTCTATGCGGTTTTGAGTGAAGCAGGACTTGAATTTTTAGGTCTCGGCGATTCAAGCGCGATATCATGGGGAACTATTCTTTACTGGGCACAAAACAATCAGGCTCTACTCTTTGGACTGTGGGAATGGGCGGCAGTACCAGGATTGCTCATAGCGTTGCTCGGAATGTCCTTTGCTCTTATGAACTTTGCAGTCGATGAGTTAACGAATCCAAGGTTGAGGAAGCGATAAGATGAGCGCATTACTTAAAGTTAAAGACTTAAATGCTGGATATGAATTCACCAACTTCAAGACATGGGCAGTAAGGAATGTGTCTTTTGAATTAAATCAGGGAGAATTTCTTGGTATAGCGGGAGAATCTGGATGTGGAAAGTCCACACTCGCTTTTGGAGTGATAAGGTTGCTTATGCCGCCCGGAAAGATTTTTTCAGGATCGATAGAATTCAACGGTACAGATTTGATGAAAGTTGACGATGAGAGTCTGAGAAAGATGAGATGGAAGGAGTTCTCGATGGTCTTTCAGGCCTCGATGAATGTTCTAAATCCGGTCTTAAAGGTAAGGACACAGATATACAATTCGATAAAGTACCATGTCAACATGACGGAAGGCGAACTTGAAAAGCGTGCGAAAGAATTGCTAAATCTTGTCAACGTTTCATCCAAATACTTAGACGCGTATCCGCATCAGTTGTCCGGGGGAATGAAGCAAAGGGTTGTCATAGCGATGGCGCTTGCCCTAAATCCCAAATTAGTGATAATGGACGAGCCGACTACGGCGCTGGACGTTGTCGTCCAAAGGAGGATACTTCAAGAGATCGACGAATTAAGAAGGAAATTGGGATTTGCGATAATTTTCATAACCCATGATCTGTCTTTACTTGTCGAAATTTCAGATTCTATTGCGATAATGTACGCAGGCCAGATAATAGAAAAGGCGCCATCGGAAAAATTATACGCTAAGCCTTTGCACCCTTACACTTACGGCCTTATGCACTCGTTCCCGCCTCTGGTTGGGAAAAGGCAAAAACTCCACGGAATAGCCGGGAGGCCTCCGGATCTCTCGAGCGATATAAAAGGATGTCCATTTTATCCGAGATGTGAAAAGAGGATAAATGGAGTGTGCGATGTCGAGAATCCGAAACTTGTAGAAATAGAGAGTGAACACTTTGTCGCGTGTCATCTCTACGACGGGAAGTGATGCAGATGGAGACAGGGCAAAAAACGGCAAAAAACGTTATAGAAGTAAAAAATCTTGTAAAAGAATTCAGGATAGGCAGTATCGGAAGGACAAGGATAGTTCATGCGATAAACGGGATAGATTTTCAGATAAGAGAAAAAGAGGTTCTCGGGCTTGTAGGAGAATCCGGAAGCGGGAAGACGACAGTTGCAAGAGTCATAGTAAGGCTTTATGAGCCGACAGGTGGAAAGATCTTTTTGAATGGCCAGGAAACACCTTTGAGGATGAAGCATAAGGAACTTGTAAATTACAGAAAGCATGTTCAGATGATCTTTCAAGACCCATTCTCATCTCTCAACCCTTTACACACTGTCGGATACGCCCTTACAAGGCCATTGAAGATACACAGAATCGTCGAAAAAGACAAGATAAAAGACAGGGTCCTGGCAATACTCGAAGAGGCCGGCCTTATTCCTCCAAAGCAGATATACGATAAACTTCCATACGAACTTTCTGGAGGGCAAAGGCAAAGGGTAGGAATAGCACGTGCGATAGCAGTTCAGCCTCAACTGATACTTGCAGATGAGCCAACGTCGATGTTGGACGTTTCGATAAGGCTTGATATAATGAACCAGATGTTGGAATTGAAAGAAAAAGAAGGGGTATCATATCTTTTCATAACGCATGATCTCGCAGGGGCACATTACATGTCCGACAGGATAGCGATAATGTACGCGGGTCATTTAGTTGAAATAGGACCATCGGACGATGTGATAAACGATCCAAAGCATCCTTACACGCAATTGTTGAAGAAGGCGGCACCAAAGCCGGAATCGGGGTTAGAGCCGGAGAAGGTGGATGTTGGAGGAGAGGTGCCAGATCTGACGAACCTACCTCCGGGATGTCCGTTTGAGCCGAGATGTCCCTTTGCAAAACCTGAATGTAAAGAAAGAGTACCCGATATGGTCAAGATCGCAGAAGATCATTTTGTAAGATGCATACTGTACAAAAACGCGGGCTGAAAGGCCCGCTTATTCTTCATTCGATCCTTTGAAAAACTTCCAGTAAAACACGGCATTTAAAAATTGAAATGCCGCCGCGATAAGCATTGGCATTTCAACCATCGAGAGATCTATAAGATATCCCCCTATTGCAGGTCCAAAAGAGGAAGTTATTTGCTGTGGAAGATTACTTAAAGACGCAACAGTTGCTCTTTCTTCGCTCTTTGCCTGGCCCATCACAAAAGACTGGCGGAGAGGATTCCCTATCGCGATTACCATCATCCTTATCGCAAAGAAGAGACTTGCGAGCAAGAAGGTTGGCATAAAGGCCATCAAAACAAGCGATGCAACACCGAAAAGCCTTGTAATAACTATAGTCTTAACCGATCCCCATATTTTAGCGAGAAATGGCGCTATTAAAAATGGAATTACCGCCATGATATTGATCACGGTGTAGAGAATTCCAATAGAGGCGCTATTTGCGCCGTATCTTATGAAAAACCAGTAAACAAGTATGGGACCTAAAAATCCTATCCCAAATCCATTCAAAGCATTTGTTATCGAGAGTTTGCCAACAAGACCCCATGAAATTTTAAATGTGCCGGCTCTTTTCGGCCTGTTTTTGTTCTCTTCTATAGGAATGGTTAAAAAGATCATGACAACGTATATGGCAGACGCTAAAGCCATTAAAAAAAGATAACTTCCGCGCCACCCGAGGTTAAATAGATTATCGTAGTAAGAAGGTATAAGCGCCAAAATAGATCCTGCGGCACTACCTAACGTTCCAAAGATCGAAAGGTAACTAAAGGCATGATTTCTGAAGACTGGCTTAACGCTTTCGCTTATCAAAGCCTGTTCCGCAGGATAAAAGGGACCAAATGCCCCGCCGCTGCCAGCCCCTCCCCCACGTCCTATCGTTCCGGCGGCGATGAGTGCCATTAAAATGTAATAATTAGTCGTAAAGAGAAAGCAAGCAGCGCTGATGGCGCTTATGGCAGTCATAACTATTATGACGAGTTTTCTTCCGTACTTATCGGCGAAAAAGCCGACTAAAATTGCAAAAAGTAGAGAAACAATTATCGTAACCGTGAAAATAAAGCCTATTTGAACGCCAGAAAAGCCCAATTTGGAAAGGTAAATTGCGACTATTATTATCAAAAATCCCTGGGCCATGCTCCTCAAAAAACGGCCCATCATCAAAAGAGCGAGATTGCGGTTCAACCATTCAATTTTTTTCAATTATCCATTTCATCTGCCTTTCTAATATTCTCGAATATTTCAAGAAAATTTTTGTAAATTTGGATATTGTCCTTTATCTCCGAGGCAAGAATATCGAGGGTCTCAATTCCCGCCGGTGTTATCTCGTAGACGTGACGCGCAGGCCCAGAACCGGTCGTGTCCCATTTCGAGGTTATTAAACCCTTTTCTTCCAGGTTCCTAAGCATCTTATAAATTGCAGTTTGATCCGGTAAATATTCTTCAAAGCCAAATTCTTTTAATTTATCCATCAATTGGTATCCATAAGATGGCTCTTTATAAAGGGCAAGAAGCAAAAAAGGTCCTATGAACCTTACTCTCATACCATGTCTTCTTCCAAAACCGTGTCCTCGACGCATTTTAACCTCCGTTAATTGTATTTTACCCTTATATTTTACCATTTTTTAAAAGGCTTTTCTTGCTTTTATTTCTAAATAGTGGTAAAATTAATTTGGACTAAAAAGGTATAGATTTACAGGGAGGCTTAATATGGAATTAATCAAGATTATCGATCTTCACGCGTCAGTTGGCGAAAAGGAAGTGATCAAGGGAGTCAACCTTGATGTGAATAAGGATGAAATTCACGCGATCATGGGACCTAACGGTGCCGGTAAGACTACCCTTATAAATGTCATTATGGGAAATCCAAAATACAAAGTAACATCCGGAGACATTTTGTTCGAAGGTAAAAGCATACTCAACTTAAGCGTCGATGAAAGGGCAAGACTTGGCATATTCCAATCATTTCAGTATCCCGAAGAAATATCGGGCGTAACTTTCATGAACTTTTTACGCCTTGCCTATGAAAAGGTGCATCCTGAAAAAAAGATGAGCGTCCTCGAATTTGGGGACATGATGGTAAAGATCGCCGATTCTCTTAAGATGGATCACGATTTTCTAAAAAGATACGTTAATCTCGGCTTCTCGGGAGGAGAAAGGAAAAAGTCAGAGATTCTTCAATTGAGCGCACTAAATCCAAAGATAGCGTTGCTCGATGAGACGGATTCCGGCCTTGATATAGACGCTTTAAGAATAGTATCAGAAGGAATAAACAATACGTCTAAGAACGGTATGGCCGTTGTGCTCGTAACGCATTACAAAAGAATCTTAGACTATGTAAAGCCAAAATTCGTACACATCTTTATAGACGGGCGTATAGTCAAAACCGGTGGAATAGAACTCGCCGAGGAACTCGAAAGAAACGGTTATGAGGAAGTGAGAATATGACAAAAAATACGCTTTCGAAAACAGAACCAGGCCTAAATAGGAGGATCATAGAAGAGATATCGGAATCAAAAAATGAGCCTTCGTGGATGAAAGAGATAAGAATGAAATCTCTCGAATACTTTTTAAATAGGCCTAACCCGAACTTTGGCGTTGATATATCGGCCCTTGACCTCAATTCGATAGTCAATTACGTAAGACCTGGCGCTCAAAATGAAAGATCGTGGGAAGACGTTCCAGAAGATATAAGAGAAAACTTCGAAAAACTCGGAATACCCCAGGCGGAAAGGGAGGCCCTTGCAGGCGTCGGCGCGCAATACGACTCCGAAATGGTATACCACAACATGAAAGAGTCCCTAAAAAAACTCGGCGTTATCTTCCTCGAGATGGGGACAGCCGTCAGAGAATATCCAGATCTTGTTAAAAAATACTTCATGCGCCTTATCCCGCCCAACGACCACAAATTTGCCGCCCTTCACGGTGCCGTATGGAGCGGAGGAACCTTTATATATGTGCCACCAAATGTAAATGTTCCAATGCCGATACAGTCGTATTACCTGATGGGATCCCCCGGGATGGGCCAATTTGAACACACGCTCATAGTGGTTGGCAAGGGATCAAAATTGGAATTCATAGAAGGATGCTCGGGCCAGAATTACTCGATAAGTAACTTACACGCCGGGGCCGTCGAAATATACGTTGGAGAAGGTGCAACTGTTAAATTCTCGACGATAGAGAACTGGGCAAAAAATACCTACAATCTCAACACAAAACGCGCTTCCGTTGACAAAGACGGCTCTATAATATGGATATCAGGAACTATGGGATCGGCCAAGACCATGCTATACCCTTCGAGTATACTTAAAGGCAAAGGCGCGAGGGTAGAGTACACAACTATAACCTATGCGGGGCCGGGCCAGCATCTCGACACCGGAACAAAGGTCTTTCACTTTGCCCCTTACACCTCCTCAAAGGTTGATTCGAGAAGCATAAGTTTTGGTGGAGGGTATGCCTTTTACAGAGGACTTGTAAGGGTATCTGAGTCCGCGATTCATTCAAAATCTTCTGTAGATTGTTCCGCCTTAATGGTTGACAACATCTCAAAGTCTGATACTCTCCCAATAATAGAAGTCATGAACAACCAGTCGGAGATAGGCCATGAGGCTTACGTTGGTAAAATAAATGAGGATCAAATATATTACCTCATGAGCAGGGGACTTACAGAAGATGATGCAAAGGCGCTCATAGTCAGGGGATTCCTTGATCCGTTTATAAAGCAATTGCCTTTTGAATACGCGGTAGAATTCAACAGAATAATAGACATGCATTTCAATTCGAAGATAGGGTGATGGTCATGTTTACAAGAGTAGAGCCCAAAAGGCAAAGTTTTACAGTAAAAGAAGATTATGGACTGGACGACATACCAAACAAAGATGAATCGTTCTACGATCTCATCTCTGATTATGCTTCCTATGGGTTTCCGGTATGGAAAAGGCTTGAACTTTCGGAATTCAAAAAGTATCCCATCAAAAGGTACTCGGGAAATTTCGTCAAGAAGAGAGATATACTCTTTACACAAGATGCTCTAAAAACCGAATTAAGGGATTTTATAACGAAGAGATTCGATGGCGTCGATCCGAAATTCGTGATGATGGCCCTTATCTTTTTCAACAGCGGTATCTTTAAAAAAATCGATAAAAAGGAAAAGATAGATCTCGAGTATGATTTGAAAAACAACGGCACTGTAATAGAAAATTCCGGCCTGATTTTAGAAGAAAATTCATCGGCCATAATGGTAAGATCGTACAAAGGAGAGGGAAATTTTCTGAACTCGGCTTCAAAATTTCTTCTCAAGGCTGGATCGAAATTGAAAATCTTCAACGTTATAATAAGCCCAAAGACGGATCTCGTACTTTCTTCGAGTTTATATAACCTCGAGGAAAACGCAAATCTGGAAGTTTACGACGTCATATTTGGAGGTCAAAAGACGGCCATAGATCACACGGCAAATCTAAACGGAGATTTCTCAAAGGTAACCTTTAAAACCGTCTATTTTGCTCGGGGAAAAGAAAGGATAGATTTAAGGAATTCTATAAACCATTTCGGAAGATCTACGTACGGAAGAATAGAAACGAAGGGATCTCTCGGAGATGAAGGATACTCAGTCGTCAGGGGAAATATAGAGATAAAGAACACGGCCGCCGGAGCCGATTCAGAAGAAAGAAGCAACACGATCAGCCTTTCGAATAAGGCCCGATCCGATTCTATCCCTTCACTCTACGTTGATAACAACGATGTGATCGCAAAACATGGAGCCTCTGTTGGAAATATAGATGAAGATAAGTTATACTATCTAATGTCAAGAGGGCTCGATGAAAGATCCGCGATAAGGTTGATAGTGTCGGGCATTTTCGAACCTGTTATAAATGAGATCCCTCCTGACAATGCCAATCTCAAAGAGGAGATCGAAAATGCAATATCAGTTAGGATCTGAGATAAAAAACGATTTTCCAATTCTTTCAACTATTTTACCCAACGGGAAAAAACTCGTCTATCTCGACAATGCGGCCACAACTCAAAAACCATTTGAGGTTATAAATGCGGTGGCAGATTTCTATAAGTTCACCAACGCGAATGTTTCAAGAAGTGCTCACTATCTTGGCGAGAAAACAACGATCGCTTACAAGGATGCGAGAAAAGAGGTTGCAAAATTCATAAATGCGGATTTCGATGAGATAATATTCACATCCGGAACGACGGAGTCGATAAACACAGTAGCCTATGGGTGGGGAGACGCAAACGTGTCGGAAGGCGACGAGATTGTGGTGATGACAGGCGAGCATCATAGCGACTTCGTTCCATGGCAACAACTCGCCTTAAGAAAAAAGGCAAATTTCAAAGTGGTGCCGCTACGCGAAGATGGGACTATCGATATCGATATGGTAAAGCGATATGTAACTTCAAAAACAAAGATAGTCGCCTGCGCCGGAATGACGAATTCATTCGGTGTTATAAATCCCGTCGAAGAGATAGGTTACATAGCCCACAAAGCAGGATCGGTCTTTGTCGTGGATGGAGCCCAATCAGTTCCGTCGATGCCGGTAGACGTAAAAAAAATAGACGCGGACTTTCTTTCCTTCTCGGGGCACAAAATGCTTGCCCCGATGGGAATAGGCGTGCTTTACGTGAAGAAATCAATCATTGAAAATCTAAAGCCATTCCTCACAGGCGGCGGGATGATAGACGAGGTAAAAAACGATTCAACTACCTTTGCCTGTGCACCGGACAGATACGAGGCAGGAACTCCTAATGTGGAAGGCGCTATAGGGCTTGCCGCGGCTATAAGGTATTTGGAAAAAATAGGAATGGAAAGGATTTTGGAACACGAAAGGAATTTACTTGCCTACGCCTACGAAAAGTTAAGTCCTGTAGATCGAATAATACTCTACGGTCCCAAAGACCTCGAAAAAAGAGGTGGAATCCTTTCATTCAACATCAAAGGCATTCATCCACACGATGTTGCTTCGATCCTGGACGCAAATGGAGTGGCAATAAGAAGCGGCCATCACTGTGCCCAGCCAATTTTAAGATCTCTAAATGTGGAGTTCATGGCGACGGCAAGGGCAAGTTTTTACATATACAACGAAAAATCAGATATAGATGTCCTTGCAGAGGCGATTGAAGATGCAAAGAGGCGATTTTCATGAGAGATTTTTCAGACCTTTACGCGGAAATAATCATGGACCATCAAAAACATCCGAGGAACTTTGGAAACCTTTCAGTCTTCGATAAAGAAGTCCAGATGACCAATTCTTCGTGCGGCGATCAGATCTCCTTGCAGGTTAAATTCGAAGACGGGAAAATAAAGGATATAAAATTCAAAGGAATAGGATGTGCCATAAGTATGGCTTCGGCCTCTGTGATGACAGAGGTTTTAAAGGGAATGGATGTAAATCAGGCAAAAAAGATATCACGAGAGTTCATAGAAATGGTTACAAACGGCAAAGAACCTGTCGATGATCTAAAAGATGCGGTGGTATTCAGCGGCGTTAACAAATACCCGATGCGCGTGAAATGCGCAACGCTCGCATGGCATGCCGTCCAGAAGGCCCTTAGCGATTAGAGACCTTGCCTATGTATGTCTTTAATTTTCCGAATTCGAAGGTTATGTACTTTCCATCTACTTTGAAAGATATACTTTCTTTCCCACTGTAGAGGGAGTTAAAGCCAGAAAAATGGGTGTTAAAGTAGGAACTTCCCGGTCTTAATTCGACCAATTTGTGAATGTTTTCCTTGCCATTTGCGACAAGCCTTCTTAAAGAAGATCTGTCCTTTGCCTGAAATAACTGGTAAGCAATAACAGGATCGGATCCTATCAAAAGTATTGAATGTTCGATATAACTATCTTTGTAGACGATCAATTCGAGTTCTCGATCCTTTACATCTTTGTACATGTAAAGTATAACATCTTCAAAATCTTGAACGAATTGATTAGAAGTTGAGATCTCTTCGATCATTTTTATCAAGATAATTATGGATTCATATGTTATAGAAATGCCCACGGCGTAGATCGAAAAGGCAACGATCAATTCAATTATTACCGATCCTGAAAGTCTCCCCCGTGATCTTGGATCTGTATTCATGAATTTCTCCCGCATTTATCAATGAAAGATCATCGCAAGACAGATTTGACATCGAAATGATTTGAGACAATTCAGTCGCGCCTCTCTCTATTTGTCTTTGATTGTTCATTAAAGAGAAAAAGGCCGAATCGATTATCAAAAACAAAATAAAGGACAAAATCAAAAATATCAGGGATTCGATGAGTACAGAGCCGTTTTTCATTTTATGAAAAAAAAGTACATTATTGCCATGGCCGTTCCAACTATTCCCGCAACAAGAATAACCGCGATAAGGATATCTGCAAGATGGAGGTGAACTTCTTCCTCATTTTTAACTTTTGGACTTTGGCGTGGCCGATCAGATTGTGAATTGCCTATGATCGGTACCCCTACCGATGTCGTCATCAAGTTCATACTGTTCAATACCATAGCCTTAAAGTAAAAATTTTGGCATTCTATTTTTATAAGGGTAAAATCCTCTCCAAATTCCGGCACGAATTCCTTTGATATCACCCTTCCAACAAGAGGAGAGGTATTCTCGCCTTGCGCGTTGAAATCGTCGGGAAATTTTTTAAGAATTTCAGATTTTACCTGATCATTTGCAAATCTCAGAACGGTAAAATAAATCTTCTCTCCTATTCTAAAATCATTTATGGATTTTCCAGCAATCGGATCTACTATGGGATAAGCCTCCGAAAGGTCTTTGAGATCGTCTCTTTTTATGACCTTGAAAGCATCTTCGCTATTTCCGACTTTAGAAAGTTGCTTCGAAAACTCGGCAAATGTCATCTCCTGAATGTCAACATTCATCTTGATGGGATCAACCCATTCTTTGAAAAAATCTTCCAATATAGAAGATATCACTTCGATATCTCCATTTTGAATCGCGATTTTAAGCCTGTGCTTGAATGATTCATCGGAACTTATCCTTTTGTTTATGAATTTATCAAGTTCGGCATTCATCTCCTTCGTCTCTGGGGAACTTTTGATCATCCTGTTTTTTATCTGCGGTACCTTTAACTGGATCAACTTGAAGTCATCCTTGAAACTGACATTCACCATAGAAGAAAAACTCAGCGGATATTGAACGACATCGTACTTGAAATCTCCGCTTCTTGTGATGAGAAAGTATCCTATATATCCTTCAAGCGTTACCTTACTTTGGCCTGCAAACTTTACGATGGAAATATCGCTCATTCTGAAAAGATCACCATGTTTTTACCTTTTTGTTTGCCGATCTCAAGTAATTTTTCCCCCAGATCGAGAAGTTTTGCGAATTCCTTTGAATCCTCCGGAAAGGTAACAACAGAAACAGTGCAAGTTAGGCCAATTATCTTGCCACCTATTTCAAATTTTTGAGAGGCAAATGATTTGTTTATCCTGTGCGCTATGGATATGACATTTTCTCTCGGGGTCTCGGTTATAAGTATTAAAAACTCATCAAGTCCAATTTTCGATACCATATCAAGAGGAACTCTTACGGCATTTTTAAGAAATTTGCCAACTTCCCTCATCAAAATATCTATCTCGTCTTTTTCAAGCGTCTTTGTTTTCTGATCAAAGTCGTCTATGTCAAAAAAGATCATGGCGCACTTCAAATTCATTTCAAAGGCCTTGGAATAAATGAAATTCAAATATGCGAGCATGTGTTCTCGCGAATAAACCCTTGTTACCGGATCTATGACTTCATGCGTGCCCATCTTGTTGACAACGCTTTCGAGGTTATCGAATTCACGTCTGACAAGTTCGTTATATTGATTTATCAAGGTTTCCATTTGCTCTATCTGGCTTTCGTACCATTTTATCCTTTCTTTGAGATGCTCATTTTCTCTCTTTAGATTTTCAATCTCATCTGCCATTTTCATTCCCCCTTAGATGGAAAGAACCTGTTTATTTCCTTTCTTGCGCTTTCTTGAGAGTCGGAAGCATGGACTAAATTGATAGTAACGTTGAGTGCAAAATCGCCTCTGATAGTTCCCGGTAAGGCCTCAAGAGGAGAGGTCTTCCCTATCATCATTCTTACGATTTCAACGGCATTCTCACCTTCCAAGACCATCGCAACTATTTTGCCGCTTGTGATGTAATTTATAAGTTTTTCGTAGTAAGGCTTTCCTTTATGATCTTCATAGTGGGCTTCAGCAAGAGATCTGTCCATCTTGAACATCTTCATTTCAACGATCTTGAAACCTTTTTTTTCGAATCTTGAAACTATCTCTCCTATAAGGCCTCTTTCAACGCCGTCTGGTTTTATAAGGACCAGCGTTCTTTCCAACATCATCCCTCCTTAAATATTCAATAAGGCTATCCTCAAAGAGCAATGGAAAGCCTCTTTTTGCAAAGACGGGATCATCACCGAATTTTTCGATAACATCGTCAATTTTATTAGATTTTATCATAAAAGAAAGGGATTTAAATTTTTCAAGATAAATTATCATTTCATCTACGTCTTTTACGCCTCCGACCATACCGTGGCCGGGGACAAACCACTTTAGACTTTCATTTTTCAACTTACCAAGGACCTTTATCCATGAATCTATATCAGATTCAGAAGTTATCTCTGCGTGGTATCCGGAAAAGAGAAGATCTCCGCAAAAACATATTCCATTTGGCCAGACCTTGACTATCGAAGAATCCGGGGTATGACCTCCAACACGTAAAATTTCCACCTTCTTATTTCCAAGATCCACGGTCATCTTCTTGTTAAATGTTATCGAGGGAAAAACTATATGGGCATTCTTCAACTCTCTTTGAATAATAGGCTCAAGCGAGGATCGAAATTTTTCGAAATCTATCCGTTCTAAATAATCCTTTGTCATTTTGCTCGAGATAACCGGTGCTTCTATGGAACAATTACCGAGAGTGTGATCAAGGTGATAATGTGTGTTTACAACGTACAAGACAACCTTTGATGAAATCGAAGAGATAAAATCCATCAATCTTATAGCCTTTGATGGAAAGAAGGTCGAATCGACAACGATGATCCCCCTTTTTCCTATCACAACGCCCGCGTTGGACGCTCCGTTAAGATTTTCAGTGACGAATACATCTTCACCTATGGAGATCATTTCTACCTCTCAAAACGTTCGACCATCTCTACAGAGATCACCGAATCAACTATGAGCAAAGAACTCTCCTTGTATTTGTCCGGGCAAAGGGCTGTAAAACTATTTTCTATCTCCAGTTCAAATCTTTCAGAGTCCGATTCGATGAAGAAATCGTAATTCGTACCGTTGAATTTCAAACTTATCCTGCACGGAGACCTGAAAAATTCAACGGAATCCCTTGAATTGATGACGACAAATTCAGGTTTGTGATTGAAAAGCCATTCCGCTACAAATCTTCTCGATTTTTCACTCATCTTTTCCCCCATCAAAAAATAGAACGGATCTTTCGATCCGTTCTATTTTACCATAGTTTTTCAATACTTGTCTCTTTGAGAAAATTTATCGAATTCATCGAGATGGGAAAATTCTGGAGATTCAACCCATTCGTCTCCCTTTCTTATGAATTCCATTAAATTTTCAAGTATCACCTGATGCTTTTTTTCTTCTTCGGACAATTTCAAAAGGATCTCTTTTTCATCTTTATTCGTTGATTTCTTTGCCTCGTTAAGGTACAGATCTACACTTTTCTTTTCCATCTCTATGGCCTGTTTGTAGATATCAAAGACATTAACGTCTGCTTTGAAATTTTCTCCTTTGTTTATCAGTTCAGAAAAGAGATTCTTTGTGGTTTTAAAGGTGTCCGTACCTTTATAATTGTAAGATGATTTTTTGAATCCATTTATTATATCGTAATGCCTCTGTTCATCCTTTGCAAGCATATCAAAGATCTGCTTTATTCGTAAATCCTTGCTTTCTTTAGATTGCTTTTCGTAAAAAGCCTTACCGTCTAATTCCATCTTCAAGGCGTAATCTATGGCATTCATCATAACGCCTCCTCGCTCAATTTCTTGTAAATTTCGTATTTCTCCTTTGCTTGTTCGGCTGCCATTTTAAAGAGTTGATCGGCGATCTCGGGGAAGGTTATCTTAAGTGAGGAATATCTCACTTCGCTCATGAGAAAATCTTCAAATGAAGCCTTTGGCTCCTTTGAATCGAGCACGAATGGATTCTTTCCCTCTTTGCGAAGCAACGGATTGTACCTGTAAAGATGCCAGTATCCCGATTCCACGGCGCGTTTCTCCTGATCTGCCATCTTTCCCATGCCAGCCTTTATTCCATGATTTATGCATGGAGAATAAGCGATTATCAAAGAAGGACCGGGATAACTTTCCGCTTCCAAAAAGGCCTTAAGAGTCTGGTTCATATTCGCACCCATTGCAACCTGGGCCACGTAAACGTAACCATATGTCATTGCCATTCTGCCAAGATCTTTCTTTGCCGTCTTCTTCCCGGAGGCTGCAAATTGTGCGACGGCCGCTTCTGGAGTTGACTTGGAGGCCTGGCCTCCCGTGTTCGAGTAAACTTCGGTATCAAAGACAAGGACATTTACATCTTCGCCAGAGGCGAGTATGTGATCGAGACCACCGTATCCTATATCGTATGCCCATCCATCTCCTCCGAAAGCCCAAATGGACTTCTTGATGAGCATGTCTCTTCTTTCATTTATCTCTTTTAAGATCTCCATTGCCCTTTTGTCGTTAACCTTTGCATCGAGAACCTTCAAAATCTTAAGAGTCGCGGCCTTTGAACTTCTCGCATCGTCCTTTCCGTCAAGCCATTCTTTGAAAGGCGTTTTTATCTCTTGCGGTATATTCAAAGTCATGAGTTCATTCATTAAATCCGCAAGCCTACTCCTTGCGTATTTAACGGAGAGAGCCATGCCAAAGGCGTATTCCGCATTGTCCTCAAAGAGTGAATTTGCCCACGCAGGACCCCTTCCTTCTGCGTTAACAGTGTAAGGCGTCGAAGGTGCTGATGCGCCCCATATAGATGAGCATCCCGTTGCGTTTGCAATTATCATTCTATCTCCGAATAACTGGGTAACGAGTTTAGCGTAAGGCGTCTCTCCACATCCGGGACATGCGCCGGAGAACTCAAGTAAAGGCCTCGCAAATTGGCTTCCCCTTATCGTATCAACAGGGACACGATCTGATTTGTCCGAAATTTCCTTTATCGCAAAGTCCCAGTTCGGGATCTCTTTTTCCTGATCTTCAAGAGGTTTCATAACAAGAGATTTCTTTGGAGTTGGACAAACATCGACACAAACACCGCACCCTGTACAATCGAGAGGAGAGATCTGGATTCTGTACTGAAGGCCTTCGAGCCCTTTACCCGTTGCTTTCTTCGTCACGAAATCTTTTGGTGCCTTCTTAACTTCCTCATCGTCAAGTAAAAATGGTCTTATGACGGCATGCGGACAGGCGAAGGCGCACTGGTTACACTGAATACAGGTATCAGCCTGCCATTCCGGCACTTCAACCGCGATTCCGCGTTTTTCGTAGGCGGCCGTTCCCTGTGGAAATTCTCCATTCTCTCTGCCCACAAACGCTGAAACCGGCAATTTGTCTCCTTCTTGTCTGTTCATGACATCGACTATATTTTTGATGAAATCGGGTCTCTCGGGAAGAACAGGCATATTTTCGTCATCGCTGGCATTTTTCCACGAATCGGGCACATTGACCTTAACGAGGGCGCTTATCCCCTGGTCAACGGCTTTGTAATTCATTTCAACTACCTTTTCTCCTTTGGCGCCGTAAGCATGGACTATCGATTCTTTTAGGTATTTGACCGCGTCATCTATTGGAATGACATTTGCAAGTTTGAAGAATGCCGCCTGCATTATCATGTTTATCCTTCCGCCAAGCCCTATGTTCATGGCGATATGAGTCGCATCTATTATGTAGAAGTTTATGTTATTCTGGGCGATGTACTTTTTCATCTTTCCTGGCAATTTTTTATCGAGTTCTTCTGGAGACCATATCGTGTTAAGAACAAAGGTACCGCCTTTTTTAAGGCCGTCGAGTATATCGTACTGGTAAACGTAAGATTGCTTGTGGCAGGCTATGTAATCGGCCTCTTCTATGAGATACGTCGATCTTATGGGTTTCTTTCCAAACCTCAAATGTGAGATCGTCACACCGCCGGATTTATGAGAGTCGTAGGCAAAATATCCTTGCGCGTACATATCGGTGTTGTCTCCGATGATCTTTATGGCTTCCTTGTTTGCACCGACAGTTCCATCGGATCCATAACCCCAGAATTTGCACCTTATAGTTCCTTCCGCAGTGGTGTTTATCTTTTCCTTAACTGGCAAAGAAGTGTTTGTGACATCATCGACGATGCCTATAGTAAACCAGTTCTTCGGCGTCTTCTCTTCCAAATTGTCAAAGACGGCCTTTATCTGAGCAGGTGTCGTGTCTTTTGAACTCAATCCGTAACGTCCTCCAACGATGAGAGGAGCATTTCTTCTACCGTAAAACAACGTTCTGACATCCTCGTACAAAGGCTCACCTAAAGCGCCAGACTCTTTCGTTCTATCAAGAACCGCTATTTTCTTCACATTTTTCGGAAGAACATCAAAGAAGTACTTTTCGGAGAAAGGCCTGTAAAGATGGACCTTTATGACTCCAACGTGCTGGCCTCTTGAATTCAAATAATCAACGACCTCAGAAATCGTCTCCGTAACTGATCCCATCGCAACTATGACACGATCGGCATCTGGATCTCCGTAATAATTGAAGGGTTTGTATTCTCTTCCAGTTATCTCTGAGATGCTTTTCATGTACCCGGCAACGATATCCGGTACGGCCATGTAAAATTTGTTTGACGCTTCTTTTGCCTGAAAGAATATATCAGGATTCTGCGCTGTTCCCATCGTTTTAGGATGTTCAGGATTCAACGCTCTGTCTTTGAATGCCTTTAGAGCATCCCTGTCGAGAAGATTTGCCAAAACATCGTAGTCGAGTACCTCTATCTTTTGAATTTCGTGAGACGTTCTAAAGCCATCGAAGAAATGGATAAACGGTATTCTCGATTTTATGGCAGAGAGATGGGCTATACTTCCAAGATCCATAACCTCCTGAACGCTCCCTGAAGCGAGAAGGGCGGCTCCAGTCTGCCTTACCGCCATCACGTCTGAATGATCGCCGAATATTGAAAGTGCATGGGCCGCTACTGTTCTCGCGGCAACGTGAAATACGCCCGGCAAAAGTTCACCTGCGATCTTGTAAATATTCGGTATCATCAAAAGTAATCCCTGTGAAGCGGTATAGGTAGTGGCAAGAGAGCCCGCGACCAGTGCGCCATGCATCGCTCCTGCGGCTCCGCCTTCGGACTGCATCTCAACGACATTTACTCTCTGGCCGAAAATATTTTTTCTACCTTGGGCAGACCAAAGGTCCGTAAGTTCGGCCATCGGAGAGGATGGTGTTATAGGATATATCGTTGCAACTTCTGTAAAAGCGTACGCTACATGGGCTGCAGCGGTATTCCCATCCATGGTACTCATTTTCTTTGCCATTTTAACCTCCTGATCTTTTTATTTTTTTCCTCACACCAAAAACAGGGTTATGCGTAAACCCTGTAATCTATGTAAGGAAAAATCGGATCGAGCCATTCGTAAAGCTCTAT
>CAYSSO010000004.1:21105-90757 GCA_964433875.1 uncultured Mesoaciditoga sp. | reverse complement strand
GTTCGTCCTGGTAACCTCCACCCGAAGCAAGACCAAGTCGAGAGGATACAGGTGGCCCGCCGATCTCTCTGGTAGGTCGCTCGAGGGATACGGTAACGTATCTCCAAGATAGATGATCATCCACGACAGAATCCGGCTTACAGTTCCATTTCCTCATTGATTTTAGGAGGTCTTATGATCTGGTCATTTTGGTTGCTTGAGTTTTCAATATATCTTCCGATGGCTTTCTTTACCTTCATAGGAAATTACTTCAATCAATTAGGCTTTTCAGATCTTCAAAATGGAATTCTTGGCAGCACCGCCGCGATAGTCATCCTTGTATCCAATCCTTTTTGGATGCGAATTTCAGACAAAAGAGTCAAAAATGTAATTCTTACCTTTATCTCCTTTACCACCGCTTTTTCGATATGGCTTATATATCTTTTTAGAAACTTTTGGGCCATCTTTTTGATCTCGCTATTGGCCGGCTTCTTGTGGACCTCGATAATCCCAATAGCAGAGTCAATGGCAAGCTACAACGCCAATAAATTCGGATTTTCTTTTGGAAAAGCCCGAATGATGGGATCTTTAGGATACGCTCTTGTGATGCTACTTTTTGGGTACATAACCAGTCACTTTTTCTTCTTCCTCATTGGATCAATTTCATTTGCCTTCATAGGCGTATCCTCGCTTCTCGTTCCAAAAACGCAGGGATACAATATCAATCAAAAGATAAAGTTTTCTTTCAAAAGTTTACCCCCACAGTTTTACAGAATACTCGTTTTCGAAATTCTCATTCTCTCTTCAAATGCCTTTGGCCTTTATTTTATGCCAATTTTCATGCGCGCAAGAGGATACCCTACCTCCTTTGCGGGAATATCGATAGCAATTCAAGCGCTGGCGGAAATACCATTTTTCTTCTTTGCCGACAGGATTGTAAAAAAACTCGGGGTAAAGAAAATGCTCGTGATCGGATCTTTGATGTTCGGAATTAGATGGATTCTTACCTTTTTGATCTCGAATCCATTTGCGATCGTTGCAATTCAATCTTTTGAATTTTTCAACTGGGTAGCCATATATTACGCCGTTTTTTATTACGTGAATTCAAAAATAGCGCCGTCTAACAGATCAGATGCCCACGCCCTTTTTTGGATGACGACAAGCGGTCTTTCTATGATCTTCGGAGATGTTTTTGGAGGATGGATATCGAATACATTGGGAGTCGCAAATGGGTACCTCTTTTTTGGATTATTTTCACTCGGCGTAGGGTTGACCTATGCATTTCTCGAAAGATCGCCGGATCTAAATTAGAATTTATCTAAAAAGATAGGAGAGTGTAATTTAAATCCTCCCATCTTTCCACCTTTTTTCCCTTCTAAAAAGATCATCTTTGAATCAACGCCAAATTTTCCATACACAGGCGTTATTGTCTTTGGTGTCATATTGTGCTTTACAAATACGTTGATATCGAGTATTAAATTCTTTGGAGAGGTTATCGCGAAAAATTCATGGCCGTATTTCAAAATATTTTTCGCCGCCACAACGAAATCTTCGAAATCATCCACATTTCTTTCTAAAAATCTTTCATTTTCGTTGCTCTTCTTTCCATCATTGTGAAAGGGCGGATTAAAGACGACACAATCCGTACTCTCATACCCAAGAATTTTTTGGGCGTCTCTTACATCTGCATTTATTATTCTTATCCGGTCTGTTAGACCATTCATTTCTACGATCTTGCGTGCAACCTCGCAGGATCTTTCATTTATCTCTATTCCGATCAGTTCTTTTACGGGATTTAATTTTGCCATGATGACAAGGACAACCCCATTCCCACTTCCAAGTTCGACAACCCGCGAGATTTTGGATCCTATCCTTGAAAGAGTTCCAAGCAAGATCGAGGCATGGGTATGTTTTGCCTCCATCTTTTCGGGAGTTAAAAAATCGGGAACCTTCATCAAAAAGCCTCCTTTGTTTCAATTATACTTAAACTTCAAAATCTAAAACAACTCAAAGATAGCGAAAGGAAATTGAAGGATAAATAGAATTTTTGGAATTTTTTTGCCAATAACAATTCTATTCTCATGAAAAACGGAGTTGCAATTTTGAAATGGCGCGATTATAATGATCAAGAAAAGATCAATTTCGATCAATAAAATGATCGTAAATGCAAAAAGGTGGTACGGTGAATAAATCCGAAAGAGTTAAAAGGATATTCGAAGTGATCTCGCAAGAAGGGAATGCATCTACAAAGTATCTCGCAGAATTGCTCGGCATCTCCGAGGCAACTGTAAGGCGCGATATAGCCAGCCTTGAGTCGGACGGAGAGATACCAATGAAAAGGGTAAGAGGAGGAATAGTCTTTTCCCTTGAAAAATCTGGATTTGAACCGATGTTCGATCTTAAACTTTCGAATATGATCGAAGAAAAGAAAAAAATAGCCCGTATAGCACTCGAGCAAATTGACGACGGTGATTCTATCTTTCTCGATTCTGGAACCACGATATATTACCTCGCAAAGATAATGGGAAGCAAAAAAGGTATTAAGGCAGTCGTCGTTGACCTTAAAATAGCCGAGGAACTCTCGAAGCATCCCAATATAAGAACGATCGTGGCGTGCGGGGAGGCAAGATCGGGATATTACAGCATAGGAGGATATGAAACGGTAGATTTTTTAAATCAATTTCACGTTGAAAAGGCCTTTATAGCGACTGACGGATGGAATTTGACGGGAACTTTTAATTCATCTGATTTTGAAGTTGAAATAAAGAGAAAAATGATAGAACTTTCTGACAAAAAATACCTCCTTGCCGATCACTCAAAGTACGGAAAAAATGCGTTCATAAAGGTCTCGGATCTTAATGTCTTTGACGCTTTGATCACAGACAGGAATTTGCCAGAAAATGTTGTGGAATATTTGAATAAAAACGGAATAAAGATTTTGTGTTAGAAAGGAGTATAAAATGAAGGTTAAAGATCTTTTTGGTACCGAAAAGCCTGTGATAGGAATGGTGCATTTTCCTCCATTGCCAGGTTCTCCTCTTTACAACGATGAAAAGGGCATGGAATACATAAAAGAAAGGGTTAAAAATGATCTTATCTCTCTTCAGGAAGGAAAGATAGATGGCCTTATCTTTTGCAACGAAAATGATAGACCTTACAGGCTTGAGTCAGATTACATTACCGTAGCCTCAATGAGCACGGTCATAGGAGAGTTATCGAAAATGATAGAAATTCCCTTTGGCATAGATGTTTTGTGGGATCCTTCTGCCGCCATCTCGATCGCAAAGGCAACAGGGGCAAAGTTCATAAGGGAAATAATCACTGGGGTCTACGTCTCCGACATGGGACTTTGGAATACAAATGTCGGTAATCTTTACAGGTACAAAAAATTAATAGATGGAGAAGATATATCTGTATTTTTCAATATCTCGGCTGAATTCGCCTACAATCTTGATAGACGTCCTATCGAAGAAATAGCGAGAAGTGCTGCTTTTTCCTCTCTCGCAGATGTCATCCTCGTCTCAGGTCCTATGACTGGCGTAGCACCAGATGTTGAAACTTTGAAAAGGGTAAAGGAAAAGGTAGATGTACCAGTCTTCGTGAACACCGGCGTTAACATTAAAAACGTTTCAGAACTTTTAAAGATAGCAGATGGAGCGATAATCGGGACGAGTTTGAAAAGGGACGGGATCACATGGAATCCTATAGACAAAGAGAGAGTTATCGCTTTTATGAAAGAGGTAAATAAAATAAGATGAGAGATTTGGCACTCGGGATCGATATAGGCACCACGGGAACAAAAATAATGATCATGGGAAAGGATGGAATTTTTTATCAAAATGAAAGGCCTCACAATCTTATCTCTCAAAAAGCAGGTTTTGCAGAAGAGGATGCCGAGGAATGGTGGGAAGATCTAAAATCACTGTTAACTGATTTAAAGGATGGGCTGGGTAAAAGAATAGGGTCGATAGGTGTAACAGGCATGGTCCCGGCCCTTGTACTGTTGGACGAGGATCTCAATGTGATAAGAAAGGCGATTTTGCAAAATGATTCAAGATCGACTGAAGAAATAGAGTCTTTAAAAACAATGATAAAAGATGATGAATTCTTCGATCTTACGGCAAACACTATAAACCAACAAATAATCTTTCCGAAAATCATGTGGATAAGAAAGAATGAACCTCGAAACTTTAAGAAAGTACGCTGGATAATGGGATCATATGACTTCATAGTTACAAGATTAACAGGAATACCACATGTGGAATTAAACTGGGCTTTAGAAAGCGGAATGCTCCTTGTAAAGGAAAAGAGATGGTACACAGAACTTTTGAAGCAAATCGACATCGACGAAAAGATTTTGCCCCCCATCTTTGAACCTACTGAAATAGTTGGAAAGGTAAGTAAAGCAGCCTCAAGGGAGATCGGATTGTCTGATCAAATTCCGGTCATAGCGGGTTCAGCAGACCATATAGCGGCATCTTTGGCAGTTGGGCTTGTGGAAGAGGGAGATTTGCTTCTTAAAATCGGAGGAGCAGGCGATATAATGTTTGTCACAGATTCCTTTAAAAGAGAAAAGCGACTCTTTTTTGATTATCACGATATACCGGGTAAATACGTCCTAAACGGTTGTATGGCAACAAGTGGCTCTCTTGTAAAATGGTATATGAATCTTTTAAAAACAGATAATTACGATGAACTTACCAAATTGGCCTGTGAGAGTTCGGTGGGGTCTGAAGGTATCGTAACTTTGCCATACTTTCTTGGAGAAAAAACACCTATTTTTGATACAAAAGCACGCGGATTGATATTTGGACTCGATCTCCATCACAAAAGAGGAGACATATTCAGATCCCTTCTTGAAAGTGTTTCATTCGGATTTAATCATCACATCGAAATTTTGAAAGAGGCTGGCTTTAACATAAAAAGAGCATTTATCTCAGACGGAGGAGCAAAGAATCCGCTCTGGCGTCAGATAGTTTCAGACGTTATTGGTATGGATCTAAATTACAAAAAAGAAAAGGGATCTGTCTTTGGTGTTGCTTTGCTTGCGGCGTACTCGGCTGGGATAATCAAGAATTTATATGATTTTGAAACTGAAAAATCCGAAATCACGCATTTTAACCTTCGAAACCATTTAAAGTACGAAAAATATTACGCGGTATATAAAAAATTGTATACATCTTTGAAATCCATCTACGAAGAACTTTACAATCTCAGGGAGGTAAAAGAAGATGAGATTCGAAAATAAAGTTGTCCTGATCACGGGATCTGCAAAAGGCATAGGAAAGGCAATAGCGGAAGGGTTCGCCCGGGAGGGCGCTTTGCTTGCTCTTACAGATTTAGATGCAAATGAACTTGAAAAAACTGCCGCCAATTTGAAAGATATTTCCAAAATGGTTAGATCATACGTACTCGATGTCACAAACTCAAAAATGGTAGAAGATGTAGTAAAAAAGGTCATAGAAGATTTTAAAGTGATAGATATTTTGATAAACAATGCCGGCGTTTCGACGATGAACTATTTCTGGGAATTAAAAGAAGAAGAATGGGATTTCAACATGAATGTAAATGCCAAGGGTGTTTGGCTCGTGAGTAAATACGTTGTTCCCCACATGATAAAAAGAAAGAAGGGAAAAATAGTCAACACAGCCTCTATGGCCGGGAAGACTGGTGCAGATCTGCTCGCACACTATTCGGCCTCGAAGTTCGCCGTCGTCGGCTTTACACAATCTGCAGCGAAAGAACTTGCCCCGTACGGAATAAATGTCAATGCTGTCTGTCCGGGCTTTGTCAAAACCTCTATGCAGGAAAGAGAGATCGTGTGGGAGGCCAAATTAAGAGGCATAGATGATCCAGAAGAAGTAAGGAAGGGGTATATAAGGCAAACACCTCTCGGACGGCTGTGCTATCCCGAAGACGTTGCAAAAGTTGTATTGTTTTTAGCATCTGAAGATGCGGATTTCATGACTGGTCAGGCGATAAATGTGACCGGTGGAGCATGGATGCACTGAAGGAGAAAAAATGGAAATAATAGAGGTCATGATAGAGGCGGCAAGAAAAGCTGGGAATATTTTGAAAGATGGATATGAAAGTTCTTACGATGTTAAGGTAAAAAGTTCACGGGCAGATCTCGTAACTTCCGTTGATCTTAATTCACAATCAACGATAATCGAAATATTGCAAAAGGTTCACGATATACCAATTGTGGCAGAAGAATCGGTACAAAAGATCTCAAACATCAAAAGGGTTTTTTACGTAGATCCGCTTGATGGCACACTTAATTTTGTTCATGGGATACCATTTTTCGGTGTTTCGATAGGATACTGGGATGAAATGCCCGTTGCCGGTGTTGTTTACGATCCTTTAAGAGACGAGTTGTTTTATGGCATCAAGGGCAAGGGCGCGTATCTAAACGGTAAAAAATTGTCGGTAAAGAAAAAGGATCTCAAAGACTCTATTCTCTCAACGGGTTTCCCTTATGATCGTCAAAAGACGATGCGTATCATCGAAGAGGCGAAAAAGATCATTCCATCAGTTCAGGAAGTCAGAATTCTCGGGAGCGCGGCATTATCCCTTTGTTACCTGGCGGCAGGACGGATAGATGGGTACTGGGAAGACGAGATATACCCGTGGGACGTTGTGGCAGGAATAACGATATCAACAGAGGCGGGATCAAAGATCACGAATTTCGACGGCCAAGATTACAAACTAAAAGACATAGAAATCGTTGGCGCCATACCCGAAATACACGAAGATATTCTAAGGTCTTTAAAAGGATTTTAAATTCGCTTAATCTTTAGATATAACTGGGAGAAATTTTTAATGCTAAAAACAAATGAACTTCAAAAGGAGGTGTGATGATGAGGGGTAAAGTAATTATCTTGGTTGCTTTGGTTGTTTTGTTTGCGATTACGGCTCTGGCCGATACTTCTACGGCAGGTCTAACGGGTCCTCAGGGTCCTATACCATCCTGGGATACCGTCGTTCAAATGGCAAAACAGGAAGGTTCTGTATCGTGGTACGCGTACGGTGCCGAATACGACAAACTTTACTTTGAAAGTTTGATACCGAAATTCGAAAAGGAATACGGCATAAAGGTCAATTTCATATTTGGAGATTGGTACGCATTTTTACAGAAACTTCTTGCCGAACAAAAAGCAGGGCAGAATGTTGGAGACATGGATCTCGTCTTTACATGGTCGATACCTTTCCACGATGCATGGGATGCAGGAGTTGTCTGGAAATACCCATGGAGTTACGTTATACCCAACGCGAGAAATATAGTAGATCCATATTTGCTTCAATATACGGACATGATCCCGACAAATGGGGCCTTCGTGCCATTTATATGGTGGCAGGTAGCCTTCCTTTACAACAAGCAAATGGTCAAAAATCCTCCACAATCGTGGGATGATTTAATGGCATGGGTGAAGGCGAATCCTGGAAAATTCACTTACTGCGATCCAAATACGGGTGGAAGCGGTCATACTTTCCTCATAACGCTTTCACAGTGGCTTTACGGTTATGACAAGTATTACAATTCGATGGGAATGCCATACGACAAAGCGCTCGGATCCGAACTTTGGAATAAGGTTGGACCAAAAGGATACTCTCTGTGGGGATATCTGAAAGAGTTGCAAAAGTACATGTATCAGCCAGGATTTTATCCGGCCGGAAACTCTGCCGCGATCTCCCTTTTCGCAAAAGGACAGGTATGGCTTGAACCTCAATGGCTCGACGTTACCGCGTCTTGGATAAAGCAGGGACTTTTGGATCCTAATATAGTCGGCCTCTACATACCAAAACCAACGATGGATGCAGGCGGGATGGATGGGCTTTTCATCCCTTACAATGCTCCCCACAAATACGCGGCGATGGTGCTTGCCAATTTCTTGCTCTCAAATGAAGTTCAAACTGGTATAGTTCTCGATAGGGGTGGAGCCTTTCCAGTCGTTACTGGGGTAATGAACAAGCCAGAGGTTATTCAGGCAATAAAAACACAGCCTTATTGGGTACCGTTTGACAGCATAACGAATCCTCTATGGCTGAGATCCGGCCTTTACATGGATGAATTGATGAAAGACTGGACTCAAATAATAGCAAAGTCTCAGTAAAAATCAGGTCAGGCGTGAAGCCTGACCTTTTCTGGGAGGAAAGATATGAAGCCGAAGGTTAAATTTTCAGTGGCACTGCTTTACCTTTCGCCGGTTATAATATTTTATTCTTTTATATTCGTTTTACCGCTAATCTTGGTTTTTTTGCAATCTTTTGGGCTTTACAGCCTTGGACCAATGAAGCCTCCCAAATTCACGCTGGAATATTATTTGAAATTCTTTGATTTAAAAGGGCCTTATCTTGAGAGTTTATGGTTTAGTTTTTGGAATTCTGCTCTTGCAACGTTAATTATAAGCGTTATTTCATTTTTTCTCGCCATTTTTTTCTATTTTGTAAATTTCAAAGGTAAATCCTTTGTTTCCGCAACTTACAAAATACCTTTGTTTATTCCATATTTGATCTCTGCATTTGCGTGGTGGAATTTGCTCTCTCCGGGAGGATACGCTCAAAGGTTGCTGGCCATGACGGGAATAGTAAATCCAAATACATTGCTTGTAAATGATCCCTACGGAATAGGCATTATCGTTGCCAATGTTTGGATGAACTTTCCATATATGGTGCTTTTGCTCATTGGAACACTCAAAATGATAGATCCGACCTTGATAGAGGCTTCAAGGACCCTTGGATCGACCTTCTGGAAAAGTGTTTTTAAAATAATCCTTCCTCTATCAATGCCCGGATTTTTGGCAGGATCGATCCTTTCTTTTATAGGCATGTTTGGAGCCTTTTCGGTTGCCTTTATCCTCGGGGCAAGTTGGCCACAATACATGTCAATATCCATATACAATGACGTAACACAATTCTCCCAGTACGGGATGGCATCGGTCCAATCGGTCATATACATGATAAGTGCCATCTTAATAACATATTTTTATACGAAGATAATCGCAAAAATTCAAGGTGAAAGAAGATGAAAAGAGCACTGACATCGCTTGTAAGTGTAATAATAGTTTTGATCATATTCTTTCCCGTCTTTGTCATATTTGAATGGTCTTTCAGCACAATATGGTACGGAACTTCACTCTTTCCAACCCAGTTAGGCTTTAGATCTTTCATTCAGGTCATTCAGGCAGGGTTGGGAAATAGTTTGATCTTGAGCTTTACAATAGCACCACTTGTAGTGATTTTTTCCGCGCTCATAAGTATACCGGCAGCGTACATAGTAGGAACAAAGGATATAAAATCAAAAAAGTTGATAGAAAATCTTTTTTTAATACCCTTAATTGTGCCTCCAATAGTCAGCGGAATAGGGATTCTTTCCATTTATACCCAACTCGGCCTGATAGGAAATTATATGGCTATAGTTTTAGTTCACATGATAGGCGCCACGCCTTACATGTTTAGAAGCGTTGAGGCATCTTTCGAATCGATAGATCCATCTATTGAGGAGGCTGCAAGAGTCCTGGGTGCAACAAGGTTAAGAACGATATTGAAGATATATATTCCGCTTGTGACGCCTGGCCTGTTGTCCGGATCTGTTTTTGCTTTTTCGTGGTCTTTGAACGAATTCCTTTTAACGCTACTTTTGGGTCTGCCAAATATAGTCACACTTCCGGTCTTTCTTTACAGATACGTCGGTGGTTATTACATCTCTCCAGGACCTGCATCGGCAATAAGCGTCTTTTTGATAGTTCCATCTTTATTTATAGTATATTTGATGGAAAAATACATAAAAAGCGAATATGTGGCCGGAGCGGGCATAAAAGGATAAGGAGGATAAGATGTCTAAGATCTTAATTCAAAATCTCAAAAAACGTTATGGAAAGGTTTTGGCTTCCTCTATAGAAGAACTTGAAATAAAAGATGGAGAATTCTTTACTCTTCTCGGACCTTCCGGATGCGGGAAAACGACAACTTTGAGAATGATAGCGGGTCTAATCTCTCCTGATGAGGGAAGGATATTGATAGATGGAAAGAACATAACGAATTTTCCTCCAGAAAAAAGAAACCTGACTATGGTCTTTCAGAACTTCGCACTCTTTCCGCACATGAATGTTTTTGACAATGTTGCCTTTGGATTGAGGATGAGGCACATGCCAGAAAGGGAGATCCAGATCAGGGTAAAAGAAATCCTGAAAATGTTAAGAATAGAAGAATTGGCAGAAAGGCGCATAGAACAGATTTCAGGTGGCCAGCAGCAAAGGGTTGGAGTTGCCCGTGCAATAGCACCACATCCATCGGTGGTGCTCTTTGATGAGCCGCTTTCAAATCTCGATGCAAAATTAAGAGAAGAGGTAAGGTATGAACTCAAAGACTTGCAAAGAAAAGTTAATATAACGGCCGTTTATGTAACTCACGATCAGGCAGAAGCCATGACCTTATCCGATAGAATCGCGATAATGCAGGCAGGGATTATAATCCAAATCGGAGAACCAAGAGAAGTTTATCTTACACCGGTAAATGCCTTCGTTGCCTCCTTTATCGGAGGGACTAATTTCATAGAAGGGGAGATAGAAAAAGAAATCTCAGAGGATAAGGTGCTTTTCAGATCGATCGATGGCATTTTGATAGAGGCAAGAAAGGGTATGGTAAACAATTATGACTCTAAAGTTTTACTCGTAAGACCTGAGGCTGTGGAACTAAAAAATCCAAATGGAGAAGGCATAAAGGGTACTATAGAATCAAAATTGTACCTCGGCGGGACTCTTGAATACAAAATAAGAATGGGAAAAAATTCCACACTAAAGACCTTTTCTTCCTCAGTCAACGACGTGGGAGATGTGAATTCGCCGGTTACTGTCGTTGTAAAAGATGCCGTAGTTATAAAAAAATGAATTAAAACACTTCTCTTCTGAAATGACAGTAAGGAACTTTTCCGGTCTTTTCATAGTAATTCTGGTGGTACTCTTCGGCCAGCCAGAAATCCGAGGCTCTCTTTATCTGTGTCGCGACTAATCGCCCTTTCTGAATAAGAGATGCCTTGACGGATTCAGCAATTTTGTGCTGATCTTCATCTGTATAAAAGATGACACTTTTGTATTGTTCGCCAATATCGGGCCCCTGACCGTCAAGTTGCGAGAAATCATGAATTTCGAAGAAAAATTTTACAAGTTCTTCGTAACTGACAGATGTGTCATATATAACTTCGACCGTTTCGTAATGTCCGGTTATGCCGGTACAGACTTGATCGTACGATGGATTTTTCAACCTTCCGCCCATGTATCCGACACGCGTATCGAGCACTCCTTTGTATTTTTTAAACATGTATTCGGATCCCCAAAAGCATCCTGCGGCAAAGAATGCTCTATTTCTCCTAACCTTTTCTCCCTCGGGTATAAACTTCATCGATACCGAATTCACGCAGTGCCTTACATTTTTTGGTGTATACCCTTCACCTTCAAAAAGATGTCCAAGATGAGCACCACAGTAAGCACAGATTATTTCGACTCTTTTTCCGTCCGCGTCTATCTGCCTTTTTACAGCGCCGGGTATTTCTTCGTCAAAACTTGGCCATCCACAGTCAGATTTGAACTTGCTTTTTGACTCGTAAAGTGGCAATCCACATCTTCTGCAAACATACGTACCTTTTTCGTAGAAATCGTTGTACCTTCCGGTAAAAGGCCTTTCCGTTCCTTTCTTTATTATCACGAATTCCTCGTAAGGATTCAATTCATTTAAAAGTTCCTTCTTCATAAAGCCTCCTGATAATAATTATCAATTCTATTATATCATAATAAGCAACAAAATAAAAATTCCGGCAACAGCCGGAATTTTGGTCGGGGCGACTGGATTTGAACCAGCGACCCCCTGTGCCCAAGACAGGTGCGCTACCTCTGCGCTACGCCCCGAATACTTAAAAAGTATACCACAAGATTTTTATTAATACAAGAGGCTAAGGCATACCGAGAGGAGGATACCAAAAGACTATTTGATGAATCTTTTTACGACCATTCTTATTTCATTTCTTCCAAAGAAAATGAAAAGGATCAAAAACACAGAGATCGCGATTATATTCCTTGGCACGGTACTTAATTTTGAAAGGGCAAATAAAAAGATGATCACGTAAATCACAGAGGTCAAGACCGGCAGGATAGTCTTGATCGAAAAGAATCCATTCATTCCGGATATTCCAAGATCGTATATCATCAAAAACAGGAGTAGAAATGAAACTATACTCGAAGAGGCCGCTATACCCACCTGTTTGAGAGGAATCATCAATATCCAGTCGAGATAAGCATTCAAAAAGATCATGGGAACGCTTATTACCGTAAGTTTCAACGTTCGCTTTTTAGAAATGTATATATTTCCAAGGATACCCGTAAGAGGAACGGTTATTATCATCGGTGAATATGCAACAAGCGTTGAGGCAGTCATGATAGTTGACTCGGTCGTAAAGGCCCCTCGCTGGTATATTATCTTTACTATCAAATCGGCACAAACAATGGTAAAGGCAGTTATCGGGGCAAGAATCTTTATCATAGACTCAAAGATCGCCCTCGTTTGCGAAACGATTGTCTTGCCGTTGAAATTAACCTCATTCTCAGAGAGGCTTGTCAAAGATGTGGCAAGGATTCCAGAAGTTATTATTCCATTTATCATTCCGACGATCGTAAAAGAATAATTCAAAGATGAAATGCTTCCAACCTCAAGGCCACTTGCAAAGGCCCTATCCACAACACCATTTATCGTCGCGACAGAAGAAGAGAGCAAAAGTGGAACGGCAAGATAGAAGGTGTGCCTGATTTTGGTGCTATCAAGACCAAATGGGATCCTGCCCCATATCTTTCTTCCATAAAGATAGGCCGTAAGGCCTATCGCTCCCGTTCCAAATTCGAGGGAAAGCGCATAAGATCCTTCTTTAAGAAGTGGATAGAATAAAAGCATGGCAGGTATCAAAAAAATATTCGCCGAAAATTGGGCAACGGAGTATTGAAAAAACATCCTTTCAGCCCTCAGGAAAGACCCGAAAAGATTCGACCATCCGTTTAAAAGCGGAAGAATAGAATAAATTCTAAGATAATTTTCCGCCATCTTTAATTCGTCTCCCTTAAAGGTGGGAGCAAAGATATGGATGTAAAAAGATGGAAAAGCGGCAAGAGTAATTCCGAATAAAAGTAGAAAAATAGATGTAAAAGTAAGAAGAGATCTCGCATATTCCCTGTGATGATCGTGCATTTTTTCTTCTATGTAAATTGGCACGGCTATAGACGCGAAGGCGCCGGCTATTATTCCAGCAACTATATCCGTAGGGCCCAAAGCCACGATAACGGCGTCGTAGCCACTGCTTGTCCCAAAGAGCATGCCAGCAAGCATCTGCCTTACGAAGCCGAGTATTTTTGACCCGGCAACAAAGAGGGTTATCCACACCGTGCCACTTATTATATCTTGTGATGAGATCTTTTCGCTATTCGTCTTTAACACCCGATTTTACAGAATTTGATAAAAGTATACCAAATGGCATTCAAATTTCGAACATCCAAGTATAATTAAATTAGTGTTATAATTGAATTTGAACTGTTCAAAGGAGGTTTTGAAAATGCATACGGATATAATTGATGTGAAAGCGATGGAAATTCTCGACTCGAGAGGAAATCCAACCGTCGAAGTCGATGTGCTTTTGGAGGATGGCACGACTGGCACGGCCATGGTTCCATCCGGGGCGTCGACCGGAAAGCACGAAGCCCTTGAATTAAGAGATGGAGGAAAAAGATACGACGGAAAAGGCGTAGAAAAGGCCGTCGAAAATGTCAATGAAAAGATAGCCCCGAGAGTCGTTGGCTTAAATGTCTTCGATCAGGCATACGTTGATAAGACAATGATAGAACTCGATGGAACACCGAATAAATCCTCTCTCGGTGCGAACGCAATTCTCGGAGTTTCAATGGCAGTCGCCCGCGCCGCGGCGAATGCGCTTTACATGGATCTTTACGAGTACCTTGGAGGGCCCAACGCCAAGACATTGCCCGTTCCGATGATGAACGTTATAAATGGTGGAAAACACGCCGATAGTGGCCTTGATATACAAGAATTTCTGATAGTCCCTGCCGGTGCCCCAACCTTTAAAGAGGCGTTGAGATATGGAGCAGAAACCTTTCAGGCGTTAAAATCAATTCTTAAATCCATGAAGATGGCAACTTCTGTCGGTGACGAGGGAGGATTTGCACCGAAGCTGGGATCAAACGAAGAGGCGATAGAGGTAATCGTTCAAGCAATAGAAAAGGCCGGATACAAACCCGGAAAAGACATATATGTAGCCATTGACAGTGCACCGGATTCTTTTTACGACGAGACAAAGAAAAAGTACCATTTTGGTGGAAAAGACATAACAACGGATGAATTGTTAGATTTTTACAAAAAGATCGTCGATAAGTATCCGATAATCTCAATAGAAGATCCATTCTACGAGGAAGACTGGGATGGCTTTGTCAAGATAACAAAAGAACTCGGCAAAAAAATTCAGATCATCGGCGATGATTTATACGTCACAAATGTAAATAGACTGAAGACAGGTGTAGAGAAAAAGGCAACAAATTCCATTCTCATAAAACTAAATCAAATAGGGTCCGTTACCGAGACGCTTGACACCATAGAGTACGCTAAGACTCACGGTTTTACATGCGTGGTTTCTCACAGATCCGGAGAGACGGAGGACACATTCATTGCGGATCTTTCGGTCGCAATGAACACAGGGCTTATAAAGACAGGATCTCTATCGAGGAGCGAAAGGATCGCAAAATACAACAGACTTCTTAAAATAGAGTCAAAACTCGGCTCTGTGGGACTTTACAAAGGATTAAGCGCATTTTATTCAATAGGAAGATGAGATTATCAAAGATAATCGATTTACTTTCGAAGAATGACCTCGTTGTAGGTCATTCTTTGTCGTATGATCCGGAAATTAATGAGTTTTGCGAAGATTCAAGGAAAACCGTTGAAGGGTCTCTTTTTGCATGCATAAAAGGATCGAGATTTGATTCCCATACCGTCGCAAATGAAACGAAGGCCGCGGCCCTGCTTTGTCAATACGAGATAAAGACCTCCAAACCTTACGTTATCGTAAATGACATAAGGCGGGCTATATCGTTAATCGCTTACAATTTTTTTGGCCCTTTTAACGACATGAAATTCTTTGCCGTCACCGGCACGAAAGGAAAAACAACATCAGCAACTCTCTTTGGCGAGATAGTAAAGGCATATGGTAACGGATGTGCCCTAATGACAACTGTTGCGAATTCAACGCCCGAATTTTTTGAACTTTCAGATCATACAACCCAGTCGCCCATATACTTTGCAAAACTTTTGCAAAGAGCAAAAAGCGAAGGTGCAAAATTTGCCTCTCTTGAAGCCTCTTCTCAAGGGCTTGAAATGAAGCGCCTCGATGGACTATCCTTTGACAGAATAGCCTTTTTAAATCTTACACGGGATCATTTCGATACGCACCTTAACTTCGAAAATTATTTTGAGGCAAAGGCGCATCTCATAGACCTTGTAAAACCCGACGGAATCGCATTTATAAATTTAGATGCCGGAAAATGGGCAAGATTGTACGCCCAACGTGCCGCCGAGAAGGGAATAAGGGTAATAACTTACGGAAAAAGGGCAGATGTGATCTTCAAGATAAAAGAATCAGACGATAACGGCACAAGGTTTACCTTGAACGTCGATGGAGAGAATGTGGAGTTTGAAACCCCGATAATAGGGGATTTCATGATCTACGATCTTATTCCTTCGATTCTTTCTGCTGTATCATTTGGCATTGACACGGATTTGATAAGGGATGTTGTCAAAAAATTCAAGGGAGTTGAAGGAAGACTTGAAAGGCACCATGGTCATGGGTACGATTTTTACATAGATTATGCCCACACGCCAGCGGCTCTTGAGGCTGTGCTTAAATTCGTCAAAAAATTGACAAAGGGCCGCCTTATCCTCGTCTTCGGGGCAGGTGGAGATGCGGACAGAGGAAAGAGGCCTTTGATGGGATCTATGGCACAGAAATACGCGGATCTTATCTTTCTTACCAACGACAATCCAAAATCTGAAGATCCTATGAAGATAATAAGCGAAGTTATGAATGGAATATCGGAAAGAGAAAAACTTCGCGTAGTTCCTGACAGAAGAAGGGCAATAGAGATGGCTTTAAAGGAATGGAAAGACGGCGACAAGGTCGTAATTGCCGGAAAGGGCCATGAAAGGGTCCAGATCTTCAACGGCTACGAGGTACCTTTTAAAGATAAAGATGTGGCATTTGATATTTTGAAAGGGATGGGCCTTATTTGAGATTATCCGAAATTTCAAAGTTGATGAACGGAGAACTTAAAGGAGAGGATAAGGAAATAAAACACTTTAGATCTGATTCCCGCCAGTGTGAAAAGGATGATTTGTTTTTTGCGCTCAAAGGCCAAAACGCAGATGGCCATGATTTTGTCAAAGAGGTTTACTCGAAGGGATCAGTGGCCGTTGTAAGTAGAAAAATAGATTTTTCTACTTATATTCTTGTCGAAGATGTGAAGAAGGGTATGATCGATCTTGCGAGATCGAAGATAAATAAGTCTCTGAAAATAGCGATAACAGGCTCGAATGGAAAAACAACGACAAAAGAATTTCTCTTTCACCTCCTTTCGAAACACGGAAATGTTTTAAAAACCGAGGGTAATCTAAATACCGATGTTGGAATTTCCATTTCTATTTTGAATGGAATTGCAAATCCTGACTTTTGCGTTATGGAAATGGGTGCACAGATGCCATTTGATATAGAATACCTTTCCTCAACTTTTAATCCAGATATCTCGATAATAACTCTTGTCGGAAGCGCTCACTCCGCATTCATAGACGTGGCAAAAGAAAAATCTTCTATAGCAAAACACACAAAGGATTTCGTCATCTACGATGGAGATCCAAGGCTTTCGCTCGAAGGAAAGGGTGTCATTTACGATAGATTTGTGCATTTGAAAGGATACGATTCTCTCAAAACGATCGTTGAGTTAAACGGATCGAGAGTAATCCTCGAAGGCATCTGGGGAGATGGACAGATAAAAGATCTAAACATGGCCCTTACCTTACTTTCACGAATAGGGCTAACCTTTGGCACCTCCGATCTCGAAGGATTAAAGATGCCTCCTTCGAGAATGAATATAGAGAAAGTGGGAGATTATCTCTTGGTTGATGACACGTACAACGCAAGTCCAGAGTCCTTCGAAAATGCGGCGAGAACATGCGCAAATCTTGGAAGATCCGTATGGGTGATAGCGCCGATGAAGGAATTGAAAGAGGATGAAAACTTAAAGAAAAATCTTCTATCTTTGTACGAAGAAATTAAGCCTAAGGCAGTTTTCACATTCCAAAATGAGAATTTTTATCCTTTTGGGATTCCTTACAATTTGGATAAGTTTTTAAATATTTTAGAGAGAAATGATGTTATACTTGTCAAGGGTTCAAGGTTCTACCGCATGGAAGATATCGTAGGACAGATAAAGGAGGCATTGAAGGTATCTTGAGCCATGTTATAGAATTTGTGCTTTCTTTTATCCTTTCGCTCTTAACACTTTATCCCTTTTTGATCTTCGCAAGAGGAAAGATAGGACAACATGTAAGGCCGGAAGGCCCAAATATGCACAATTACAAAGAGGGAACGCCAACGATGGCCGGTACCGTCTTCATACCTATCGCTGTCATTGTAGCCTTTATCTTTGATAGATCTCTTCCGACTTTGATCCTTGTAATCTCAACTATGGGCTTCTGGTCAATAGGACTTGCAGACGGTCTTATTCAAACCTTTTTAAAAAGGGCGAAGGGATTAAGCGGGATTCAAAAACTTTCTCTTCAACTTCTTGTATCTTTAATCGTTTACGTCTTTGTTGAGATGGTAAATCCTCACACTTACATCTTAGTTCCATTTACCTCCTTTGCCATAAACCTTGGATGGTTTTATCCGATCTTTACCATAATCTTTGTGGCTGGTATGTCCAATGCCTCTAACCTCACCGATGGCCTTGATGGCCTTGCAGGAGGCATATTTTTAATATCCTCTCTTGGCCTTCTTGTACTTTCACTGATCAAAAATTTACCCGCTTCGATGACCTTTAGCATGATGGGAGCAGTCCTCGGGTTTTTATTCTACAACATCAAACCAGCGAAGATCTTTATGGGAGATGTCGGTTCCCTTGCGATCGGAGGTTATATAGGAACGATCGGCATGCTTTACGGAATGGAATTATGGATGATCCTTATTTTTCCGGTCTTCATAATCGAGGCCGTAAGCGTTTTAATGCAGGTTACAAGTTACAAGATCAGAAAAAAGCGTATCTTTAAAATGAGTCCAATTCATCATCATTTTGAACTGTCTGGTTATTCCGAACTCGAAGTAACGACGGGCTTCTGGATATCCCAGGCGATCCTCACGGTTGTTATCATTGGAGGAATCTTATGGATTTTGCGCTGATTGGATTTGGAGTAAGTAACAGATCTGTACTTAAATTTTTGATGGAAAAAAGGATGGGAAATATTTTTATATCGGAAAGGAATTCTCTTTCCAAAGAGGATAAAGAGTTTTTTTTGAAGCATGGAATAGATTTTGAAGAAAATGGAAATACGGAGCGCGTCTTAAAAAGCGATCTTATAATATACAGTCCTTCGGTAAGGCCTGACGATCCCCTTATCGAGAGATCGGTAAGGGAAAAACGTGCGATCGGAGAGATAGAATTCGCATGGAGATACGTTTTAAATGGCTCAAAGATAATCGCGATAACCGGATCAAATGGTAAAACGACGACAGTCTCTCTTACAGATCATATTCTGAAGGTTTCAAATATCCCTCACTTCACGGGCGGCAATATAGGAACGGCCGCGAGCGATAGAAGGAATGAGCCTATTTCTTTACTTGAGGTAAGCAGTTTTCAGTTGATGGGGACAGATACATTTGTGCCCGATATTGGAGTTGTATTGAATATCTCTCCAAATCACCTTGACTGGCACAAGAGTTTCGCAGAATACGTGAATTCGAAGATGAAACTTGCCATGGCAAAGACATTCGTCTACAACGCTGACAGCGATATCCCAAAGGTTAAAGGTATCAGAGTATCGAGAATTTCTGGAGACATACTTGTGGATGAGACAGGGTTTAAAATAGGTAAAACCTATTTTCCTCTCGATAAAACTAAACTGAGAGGAATTCACAATATCTACAACGCGGCATTTTCCGCCTTTATCGCGAAGAAACTCGGATCCTCTGATGATCAGATCATGAAAGGGCTTGAAACTTTCATACCTCTCGAGCACAGACAGGAGATCTTCGCCAAAATAAAAGGCGTTACTTACGTTAACGATTCAAAATCAACAACTTCAGAATCTACCCTTAAAGCGCTCGATAATTTTAAAAATTCAATAGTCATAATATGCGGCCGGCCTAAGGAAAAGGATTACTCGAACCTCGCAAAGGGACTACAGGAAAGATCAAAGTCCGTTATATTGATGGGAGAGATGATACCTGTAATCGAGCCTCTCCTTGATGGAGTGCGTTATTTCAAAGCAAATTCGATGGAAGAAGCGGTAGAGATATCGATCAAGATTGCCAAAGATGGTGATTTCGTACTTTTAAGTCCGGCAGCCACTTCCTTTGATATGTTTAAAAATTACGAAGAGCGAGGAAAGGAATTCAAAAGGATCGTATATGGAAAAATCAACGAGTAAAATACTCATACTGCTTTCGATAATTTCCGCGATAGGACTCGTTACACTCTACAGCGCAAGTTACATAATGACTTACAGGTACCCATATCCACCACCTGATTACTATCTCGTTCACCAAATAGTTGCCATCATGGTAGGCGTCGTGCTCATGATCTTTTTCAGTCTTTTTGACTACAGAAAGCACGAATCTTACACTGGCCTTTATTACATTTTGACGATTGTGGCGCTTATAGCGGTCTTTTTCTCAAGCCGTGTGGCCGGATCTCACAGATGGATCTCGATAGGATCTTATTCCATTCAAAGTTCTGAGTTCGCGAAGATCTTTTTGCTTATATACCTTGCCGCTTACGTAAGCAGAAAGAACGGAGAGATAAGCACTTTCAAAGATGGAATAGTAGATCCCATAATCAGGCTTTTACCGATATATCTGCTCGTGTTTTTTGAACCAGACCTTGGAACAACGATATTGCTCTTCCTTATAACCCTTGTGGTGCTTTACATCGCCGGGGCAAAGTTACTTCACGTTCTCGGTGTAATTGGCCTTGGAGTACTCGGTATCCTCGGAGCCTATGCAGCCGGCCTTTTGCACGCGTATCAGGCAGAGAGGCTTACGTCTTTTTTTACATACCTTATAACGGGCAGTTCTAATTATCAGGCGAATATGGCCCTTTCTGCGATAAACAGCGGTGGATTGTTCGGAACCGGTCCGGGCGGATCTGTTTACAAATTCTTCTTGCCAGTTCAGTTTAGCGACTTTATCTTTGCGGTCTTTGGTGAGGAATTCGGATTGATTGGAATAATTCTGATAATGATCCTTTACTACATGCTTATAAGAGAAATAGTCCATATTTCTCTGAGAGTTAACGATATATTCGCGAAGGTCTACATAACAGGTTATGCGTTTTTGATCGGAATACAGGTACTTTTCAATGCCGGCGTCTCTTTGGGTATCCTTCCGGTTACCGGGGTAACATTGCCGTTTTTCAGTTATGGTGGAAGTTCTATAATAGCGTTGTTAGCGGGATTGGGGATCGTGATAAACATTGCCTATTCAAACAGAGATTAAGGGCATATTTGCGGCGGGAGTCACAGGAGGCCACATATATCCTGCCGTCGCCGTCGCAGACGAAATGTCAAAGATCGTCAATCTAAGGGCGCTTTTTGTCGGCACGGGTCGGGGTGCGGAGGCGAAGATATTCAAAAATTTCAAATACGACTACGTCCAGATTCCCGCCACAGGCAGCGATTCGTCGAGAATAAAATACCTTTACAAAAACGCGATTGCCACTTTGAAGATATCAAGGTTGATATCCAGTTTTTCTCCAAACTTTGTTTTCACAACAGGTGGATATATAGGAGGAATTACCGGATACATATCGCACAAAAAAGGTATTCCACTTTTTCTTCACGAGTCCAACGTCCAACCTGGCATATCCACAAAAAAACTCTCTGAATATGCCGTAACATCTTTTTGTGCTTTCGAAGAAACGGCAAGATCGATCAATGGCATTTTTGTCGGGATGCCTGTAAGGGAAGGATTTGAACTGGGCAAAGATCCCGAATTTTTAAAAAAGTTTCCGGCCATGAAGATTCTCGCATTCGGAGGAAGCGAGGGATCGAATGTCATCGATAGGATAGTCCAGGATCTTTCAAAAAGAATGAAAGAGATCATCTTCTTCCACATAGGCCCTTTAAAGATCGAAAATGACAATGTGGTGAATTTCGAATACTACGAAGATATCCCATATTTAATGAGAAATTGTGATGTGGTAATATCGCGTGCAGGCGCAAGTACAGTGGCAGAGATAATTCAGAGCGCAAAGCCCTCAATCCTTGTGCCCTGGAAAGGAGCGCTTAACGGCCATCAAGAATTAAATGCAAAGTATCTTGAAAAGATGGGGGGGGCTTTTGTAGTCGATGAAGAAAGGATCGATTTAGAGATGATAATCTCAACGATTCAAAAAATTTCACAAAAAGAGTTTTACGAATCTGTATCGAACAACCTCAAAAAATTACGGCCAACTTCCAATCCTTCAACAACAATAGCAAAGATGATAATCGAAAAGATATCATTATAAATCAAAAAGGCCCCATACGGGGCCTTTTTCATACTTTGAATTTCTTTAAAATCTCTTCTAACTCCTCAGAAAGTTTTCTAAGGTCTTCGACGAGTTTAAGATTTTCCTGCGATTGGGAAGACGTAGAGGAAATGCTTCTTGTTATGCCTTCCATCTTTGATGCTATGTTTGATACAGCCTTTGTTGCCATATCCATGGCACTCGCCATCTCTTCGGCGCTGGCACTTTCCTCTTGGGAAGCGGCCGCGACAGATTCTATTCTTTCTGTAATGCCTTTTACCTGATCGAGTATCTTTGTCAATTCCATTGAAACCTCATCTATGCCCTTTGATGTCCTCTCTATCGATTCGAGAGTCTTATTCGTCTCATCTGATACCTGAGAAGATTTTGCCATGATCTCTTCGAGAATTTGAGAGATGCGCTGCGTAGAACTCTTAGAACTCTCGGCAAGTTTTCTTATCTCGTCAGCCACCACGGCAAAGCCTTTGCCCGCGTCTCCAGCCCTTGCGGCCTCTATGGCGGCATTCAAAGCGAGCAAATTGGTCTGTTCGGCTATTTTGTTTATCTCGTTAACGATCTGGCTTATGTTGCCGCTCATCTCGGCAAGAGATTTAACGCTCTCGGCGCTTTCCTGGCTCACGTTAACTATATCGGCGAAATCTTTTTTCATGTTTGCTATGGCCCTGCTACCATTCTCGGCCCCGACAGAGATCTGCTGGGATTGTTCCGCTATCTCCTGGATAGCCTTTGCAGTGTTTTGGGCTGCCGATGAAACCTCTTCGACAGAGGCAGAGGTCTCCTCGATAGAGGCAGAGAGGTTTTGAGTATCCGAGTTCATCTCTTTGACGGTGCCAGAAAGATTTTCAAGGGTAGAAGAGATATTTTCTGCAGAGGAGGACAAATTCACGGCGCTATTTGAGACCCTTTGAGCCGCGTTTTCTATCTTTGTCATGGCTTCTTTGAGTATTTTGAATACCTTGTTCAACTCATTTTGGATCTGGGCTACCTCGTCCTTTCCTTTAACCTTGAATTCGGCAGAAAGATTCCCATCTGAGATACTTTGAATTACGGGTATTAGATCCTTGACAGGTTTTGTGAAGGCATATCTTGAGATGAAAATTCCCGCAATAAAGGCCAAAACGATGATTATAAGCCCTATTACAATAAGCGTTATCACTTCAACGACAACTGTACCGGTCATCTCACTTACCGGCATCATAAGAAGGATCTTTCCGATGCCTGTCGTGGAAAGGTGAGCAATTTTCAAAGTTCCATCCTCATTAAAGTTAAAACTTCCTGATATCGAACTTAGCGATGAAAACCACGATTGATTTGTAACGTTCATTCCGATGTCTTGAGATTGGGAGGCGAAGTTTATGATTCCGTTATTTTCAATCCATATCTCTGCATTTTTGCCGTTGTACTTGTAATTGGATATATAACTTTCGAGTTGGACGGGATTTAAATAAAAGCCAACAACGCCCGTAACGTTCCCGTTTTCGGTTATAGCCTTCGCGACAAGTATCTGGGTCTTGTGAGATTTTGCGTCTGTTACCAAATTCGTGTAGATTCCAGTCGAATTAAGCGTTGAATTGTACCAATCTCCCGTTGTTACCTGAAAATTCGACGGAGAGGCATAGATCTTTCCATTTTTCAAAATGACGAATATCCCATTTATTTCGGGATAGGTACTTCTAAAAGAGTCAAAGGTCTTTAGCATCCATACATCTTCTTGATTTTTGTTTGTGTAGACCCCTTTTACATTTGGATCATTTGAAAGGTAATTTAAAACATTTGAATAATTCGAAATGTAAAGGTTTACGTAGTCGGCAAGGTTTTGTGTCGATGTCGAAAGGCCATTCTTGATTTCGCCACTTAGATTATTGTACATTGAAAGGGCCGAGTAGACAATAAGTATCGCCACCGGTATGACGGTCACAAGCACGACAAAGATCATGAACTTTGAGGTGAATTTCAAATTTTTCATTTCTATCCTCCTTATGCACAGATGTGGGCTATATTCAAATTTTATCATAATTATTCACAATTCGATCAGTTTTTCTTCTTCAATAGCCCTTTCTCCAAAGTCTTTACACTCAAAGTTCATCGGTAAATTTGAAGGAATAAAGGCCTTTATCGTCACAAATTCCTTAAAATCAACGGGAGAAATGATATATCCGTGCTTTTGTACAAAATACCTTATCCTGTCGAATTCAGAATACGCGCATTTTATCTCTAAAACTTTACCGATTAAAATTCTCTTCTTTGCGGCAGATTCAAGGACTTTCTTTGCCATGTGATTGTATGTTTCTATCAGTCCCCTTATTCCGAGTTTTTTACCGCCAAAGTACCGTGAAACTACGACGGATACTCTCTCAATGTCAGACGATCTTATCGCATCCATTATAGGCCTTCCGGCACTGTTATAAGGCTCTCCGCCATCGGAATAAAATTGCAAATTCCCTATCCTGTACGCCCAGCAATTGTGAGTGGCATCTTTGAATTCTTGAGAGACTTTGGAGATAAATGCCTTGGCCGTCTCTTCATCTTCCACGTAAGATGCGGTCGATATAAAAAGCGATCTATCGATCTTTTCTTCCGTTCTGTTCCATTCGATTGAAATGAAATATTCAAAGCCATCTTTCATATCATAATTGGTTTTCTGAAGTCGCTTTCAAAATTCTGTGATTTAAAGTAAAGCCTGTAAAAATTAGAAACTTTAAGATCGTATCTCATCTGATCCTGAGCAAGGGCTACGTCGATTCCTTTAGATTTAAGCGCATTTTTGAATCCGGACATATTTGAAATCACGGGAATCGATGATCTGTCAGATATGGCGCGCAATATCTCTCTCGATCTCTGTCTGAATCCCAAAAGCCTTAGATATTGCGGTCCATGATCGTTAGATCTGAGAACGATTTCTCTTTCAACATCGAAGATAGTGTATATAATTCTTCTTTTTATTCTTGTAAATGTAAATCTCTTTGTCTTGACGGACTCAAGGAATTCTTTTAGATTTTTGCTTTTAGCCGAGGCGAAAAACCTTTCCGCAAGGCCTTCGTTAAAGCCGTAAATTCTTTCAAGGCCTTCTCTTTCGAGGATAAAAACCTTTTTTCTGAAAAAATCAAAGAGATCCTCAAGGAAAACAGGCCCCCGCCCTTCTTCTAACTCGCGTCTAAGGATCTCGAGCGAAAAATCAGGAAGACCTTGAAGTTGGGAATTTTGAAATATCGCCCTTCTTATGGCCGTCGCGCTTGGAACTTCCGACATCTTTTCATCGTTGTAATTCGATCCTATCCTCTTTATCGTGTGAGGCTTTATGCGCGATCTCAATTTTTTGAGGGCGACTAAGTACTCTATACCTAGTATGTTGTTAGAATACCTCATGTTATCGGATTTGTCTTCCAATATGCTCGACATTGCGAACCTTCTCGCATTTGGAAAGGAAAACCCTTTTTTTAGATGTTTTTTAAGTTCCTCCTTGAATTTTTCTGGCTCCTCAACTATCACGGAAGCAATTTCAGAGATACTTTCGACATCGTTGCTTTCAGAACCGAAGACAAGATCGTCTATGACATTCATCGAATTAAGCAGTCCAACGGATCCAATTGCAAAGCCATTTGCATCTTGAAAAGCGTAAATGGAAGGAATTTCAAAAACAGCGTCTATTCCGGCACGCAAAGCCATCTCGGTCCGGGCAAATTTATCAACGATGGCCGGCTCTCCCCTTTGAACGAAATTTCCGCTCATAACTGCCACCACGAAATCCGGCCTGACAAGTTCGATTGCGCTTTTTAAATGATAAAGGTGGCCGTTGTGGAAAGGATTGTATTCGACTATTATTCCGAGCACTTTCATGACTTATTCACTATAAAGATGAGATCGAGTATTGAAAGTATCGTCATCAATCCGGAATACAAAAATACCAGAAATCCCATGAAATACATCAATGAATTATCGCTTTGCACTCTCAAAAGTTCAAATTCAAACCAGTTGGTTCCGTACATAATCATCTCGATCGTTTCAAAAAAAACAGCAACGGAATTCGATATGGTTGCAATAGAAGAATAAAGGTATCCTCCATAACCATCCGAAATTCTTTTAACTGCCGATATTTGAATCGCTATTCCGCCAACGATCATCGATACAAAAATAGTGACAAAGAATCTTGAAAGATACAGATTCATCCCGAAGAATTGATTCATAGAAAGGGACATAGAGATGATAGTCAGAAAGATTATGAGTATATATCCTCCCAAAAAAATTTCGACCTCTCCGGCAAAGAAGTTAACAAAGGTTCTAAATGCTCTCATCAAAACACCTCAAAATCTTTGTACCCTTTTACAGGAGTCTCTTCAACATCAACGGATTCAACATTCGAAAAGGCATTTCCATCTCTTAAATGTCCCTCAAGAACTTTCAAACTTTCCTCCTCGCCCTCTGCCACAACCCTTACAGAGCCATCATCGAGATTTTCAACGTATCCCTTAATGCCCAAAGCCTTTGCCCGGGCGCGGACAAAGGACCTAAAGCCGACACCCTGAACGTATCCCTTTACGATGTATATCCTCGATATTATCATATCTCCCCCATAGTTTTAAGAAAATCTATAGCCCTCAAAACACCCTTTCCGTCCTCATTGTCCGTTATGTACTTCGCGCTCTCCAAACTTTTTTCATTTCCAGGCCTCATCGCAAAACTTATACCTACACTTTTGAGAAGTTCGGCGTCATTTTCTCCGTCTCCAAAAGCGATCGCCTCATCGAGCGAGAAACCTATTTTTTGCGCTAAAAATTCAACCGCGGCTCTTTTGTTGATGCCTTTTTTAACAAATTCAAGGTAAAGTTCTGAAGAGGTAAAAACATCTATATCCTTAGATATGTCTTTCGCACTTTGCCTTAAGGATCTGATCTTTTCTGGAAGGCCGAAGGCTAATATCTTGTAAATGCATCCTTTTTTTGCGATCTCTTTAAGATCGGAGATGACATTATATCCTATTCCAGATTGATCTGAATAGGCCTTTGCAAATTCGTTGTCTTCCTCAACGTAGAGCACATCATCAACGTATATTTGACGGTGGATATCATTAATCCTTAGGAAGTCTATTACCTTAGATGAATTTTCATAATCAAGGCAAAATTTGTATAGTTCATCGTAACGTATGAGGGCTCCATTGTAAGCTATTTCTATTCCAGATAAACCGTAACTGTCTAAAAGAATTTCCATCGAGGAGAGCATTCTTCCAGAGGCAAATATCATGATCTTTGACTTAGAAAGTTCATCTATCGCATCTCTTAATTCCTTTGAGATTTTAGAATTAACAAAGATGGTTCCGTCAAGATCAAAGATCAAAACGCGCTTCACTTTAGAGAATAAAGCCTTTCTTTCTTGTTAAGTATCTGGGTAATCTTAACACCAAAGTTTTCGCCTACCACAACGACTTCCCCTTTGGCTATTTGTTTCCCATTTACAAGGATATCTACAGGCTCGCCGGTAAGTTTATCGAGTTCTACAAGAGATCCAACTCCCAGTTCGAGCACCTGTTTGAGGCTCATCGTGGTTCTTCCAAGTTCGACTGAAAGTTCAAGCGGTATATCAAGAAGCAATTCTATCTTTTGTGGCTGAACCTGCACATCTTTTTCATCTGTGAATTCTTGAAATTCAACCTTTTTCACTGTTTTTTCAGGTTTATCAACCTTTTCAGTTGCACCTTCAGACCTTTCAACCTTTGGCTTCTCCTCATCTTTCGTCATGTTGCTTTTTCCAACCTCTCCGATGAGAAATTTGGAGAAGTTCTTTGCGAATGATGGAGACATTAATTCGATCAAAGAGCCTTCAACGAGATTGTTTACCTTCATTTTAAATTTGACCGCAACGACGTCTTGACCATCGTATACGGGAGGAAATTTTACATTCGGATCTGTGAAATCGAGTTTTTCTATCTTTGGAGGAGAGATCTCGACCGGCTCCTTGACAATCTCCGAAAGTGAGGTTGCCGCAGATCCCATCATTTGATTCATCGCTTCGGCAATGGCACTTAACTTTATATCATCGAGTTCATCCTTTACGTCCTGCCCGGTTCCTCCCATCATTATATCAGCAATGACGGCGACAACGTGCGGCTCAAGAACAAAAACATTCGTCCCTTCGAGTGCCTTTAAGTAATCAATGCTTGTTGCGATCTTCATGCCTTTAAAAAGTTTTTTGAAATCATCTATGGTAGTTTCATAAACTTCCGGGGTCGTTATTTCGACTTTTTTTCCGACGATCGTCGAAATAGCGGTCGCAGCCGCACCCATCGATATATTACCAAGTTCTCCTATAGCATCTTTTTCTAACTCTGTAAGAATCGACTTTGAACCTTTAAGCAAAGAATCTATCTCTTCCTGAGACATTTTATCCGCCATTTTCATCTATCTCCTTGTTTAAAACCTCGGTGATTCGGACAGCGTTAAATCCTTTATGAGTCCCAACAGAACAAAGAAATTTTTCCTTTCCATTGACATAAAGGGAGGCAGGTTCATCTATGTGCCTTTGAAGCATTATAACATCTCTAACCTCGAGGTTCAAAAGATCTGAAAGGCTTATGGTCGTCTTGCCGATCACAACGTGCAAATTAAGTTTTGCATTGTTAAGCAGCGAGATTATATCTTCTCTTAATTGGCCAGGTTTAACCTGTTTTTCCTGTTTAAAATAGGATTCCGCGTACAATTTTGGCGCTATCATTTCCAAAAGAGAAGATGGCCAGCACACATTCATAAATCCTTCTATCTCGCCTATCTTCATATCCAAAGTCACAACTACAACCATTTCATTGGCAGGAACAACCTGAACGAATTGTGGATTATTTTCTATCGAAACGAGTGTTGGCGTAAAAGAGTAAATACTTGACCAGGAATCTTTGAGTATTGAAAGAATTCTCACGATCTCATTTCTCATCAAAGAATTCTCTATCTCTGTCAAAGGCCTTGTCTTTTGGTAAAGGCCTCCTCCGCCCCCGAGAAGTTTATCTATTATTGAAAAGATAACCTTCAAATTTATCTCTATAACGACATTTCCATTTAATTCCTCGGCCGTAAAGACAAATAGAAAACTTGGCGAAGATATGGACCTTATGAATTCATTGTACGTTATCTGATCTGTTGAGGCCTTGCTTATATCGACGAAAGATCTAAGGCGCGCTGAAAAATAATTTGAAACACCGCGCGCAAAACTTTCATGAACCATTTCAATGGTTCTTATCTGTTCTTTGGAAAACTTGCTTGGTCTCGTGAAATCGTAAGGTTTTACCTTTTTTGTCTCTTCTACCTTTACCTCTTCGGCCGAAAGATCGCCGGCCGCAAGTGCCTTGAGTAAGGTATCAACCTCATTTTGACTTAAGATATCAGCCATAGTATCACGTCGATGCAACTGCCTTTATGTACATGTAAACCTGTAGGACTCCCAAAGGCGCCTTATCTCCGGTGTAGCCCGTTATTTGATCGACCAAATCGGCTATCTGTTGTTTTAAAGTCTGAAAACCATCTGGATTTAAAATCTCATTCGCGCTCTTTGAAAGGATAAGCATCTGAATGCCATCCATTATCTGTGGGGTGTCTATTCCTATTTCCTGGCTGCACTGGGCACTTCCGACTAAAAATGTCAAACTATCAACTACGAGCACCTGATTTCCACCACGCAAAGGGAAGGTTTGATTAGATCCCGATCTTATTAAAATTGCCATCGTTCTTGAAAGTTGACTCGTTACCTTTTGCTGGGCAGGAGGAGCGTTAAGATATTTGACTATTATAAAGGTACCGGCCATAGAAATACCCGCCGATAAAACAACGGCTATCAGAATAACCATAAGACCGGATTTTTTCTTCTCTTCTGCCATTCAATCACCCTGATTTCTTATCAAAATATCGACCCTGTTGTAAGAAAGATTTATCTCTTGGACCATTTTGTTCAACTCATCGTTGAGGGTTTTAGATTTTGTCGCGAGTTCTTCGTAAGAGATCTGACCTGCCGCGTATTCCTGCCTAAGGGCCTCCAATTCCTGATTTATTGAAGACGTTTGCGATTTTATCGCGTCCTCGGCAGGCACATCTCCCCTTCCAATCGCAACGAATCTATTAGGATTATACCAATAATTTGGATCGAATTGTCCACTCATAATCTCAGAGACAAGTTCATTGGCCCTTTTATTCTTCAAATCGTTGAGAAAAAATGACACAACTGCCGCGGCTCTCGCCGCACTCAAGGCCCATCTGGAAGGATATATCGAATCCTTCGGCAGCGGTTCGGTAGAGGTATAACCGTAAACCCACAAAGGATTCGTCGAATGCTCTATTATTATCTCACCTATCTTTGCAAGCAGGCTCTTTGCCAGAGCAGAAAGATTTGCCGATCCCGGCTCAAAAAAAGCGGCATCATGAAGTTCAACGAGCAGGCCTTCATTCGTCTGCTCTATGGTTATCATTCCTTTGTACTCTGGATTTGCCTGAATCTGGATTATAGATTGTCTGATACCCGGATTAGAGGTTATAAGAGGCTCCTGACTCATACTTTTCCCGCCTACGAGAATGCCCGGAGGAGAACTCATTATTGTTTGGAATCCATAAGAGACCTGCTGAAATTTCCCCGGACTTATCGTTGCCATTGAAAATAACGTAACAAAAAATCCCATCATCAAAGAATTCATATCCGAAAATGTTATCATCCAAAGCGGAGCGCTCTCTTTGAACTCTTCGGGCTTTTTACGAGCCACCCGTTGCACCTCCCTCCGCAACCTGAGGAGAAACTGAACTTTCGTAGGCTTTGAGTTCTTTTTCGTTCAAAAATCCTTTTAATTTTTCTTCGAGAATTCTCGGATTGTCTCCGGCCTGAATCGAGAGAATGCCTTCAAGAATCATTCTTCTGTATCTCATCTCCATTTGTAAACGTCTCGCGAGTTTTTCACCCATCGGCATGAAGAAAACGTAAGCCAAAAATGCCCCCATAAAGGTAGTAGTCAAAGCGATGGCAAATGAAGGCCCAACTGTGGAAGGATCGTTAAGGCTTCCAAGCATTTTGACAAGACCTATAATAGTTCCGACCATTCCAAAGGAAGGAGCGACAGTCGCCCCGTACGCAAACATGTTTCGGTACATCATAGCCTCTTCTTCTCTGAGATCGAGATCTGTTTCCATCATGGATTTGAGAAGTTCGGGGTCTATTCCATCTACGACCATCTGTAAACCTTTCTTCATGAAAGGATCCTCTATCTTTTCTACGTCTTGCTCGAGGGAGAGTAAACCCTCTCTTCTGGCCTTTTCAGATGAGGTTACGAGTTCCCTGATCGTGCTGTTCATATCGTTAGGCTTGTAAAAGAAGATTCCCATCAAAACCTTGAATATATCCATAACCCTTTCAATTGGGTAAGCGACAAAGAGAGAGCCGAGCGTACCTCCAAAAACGATGGCGATAGAGGTTATATCCATAAAAAGCCTTAAATCGCTTCCGATGCCTATCATGATGGCAAGAAGGGCCAGACTTACCCCTATAAAACTTGCAAGATCCAAAATTCATTCACCTTCTTTCGGAAGAACGAGTATGCTTCCAATCTTTCTTTTGTATTCTATCACCAACCTTACAACCTCTTCAACGGGTTCTTTAACAAGGTACTTCTTCCCGTTGAAGAGAGTTATAACTGTATCGGGTTTTGCCTCAACAGTTTCTATGTATTCAGCATTCAAAACAAAACTTTCACCGCTAAGATGTGTTAGATTTATCATGTTATGGCGTCTGCTTTAAATTATCAAGTTGAGATAGCATAGCGTCTGCCGTTGTTATAACACGGGCATTCGCATCAAAACTCCTCTCGGCAATTATCATATTGGTGAATTCCTGGGCAAGATCTACATTTGACATTTCGAGAGCACCCGGTATAAAGGTACCACGCCCGCCTGTGCCCGCCGTTCCGATTTGAGGAACACCGCTGTTTGCAGATTCGGAATAGAGCGAATTTCCCACTGCATTAAGGCCGGACGGATTGTTGAAATTCGCCAGAGCAACCTGACCGAGGGTATCTGTAAGTCCATTCGAGAAAGTGCCTATTATCTGTCCATTTTGATTTATGGCAAAAGATTGTAAGGTTCCCTGAGCATTTCCATTTTGCTGGGTTATGGCCGCCGAAGAAGAACCGGCCATGTCCGTTACGGCGGTAAAATCGATCTGGGATTTAACCGTAGCCGCTCCGTCCGAAGGAGTAAAGGATACACCGGTCGGCGCATTTGCATTTGTAAGTTGACCGTTATTAAGGATAAAATTTCCAACCATTCTGCCAGAAGAGTTGAATTCGAGAATTCCAAAATTACTTCCTGTCACTGCAGATCCACTCGAGGTTATAAGATTTACCGGCGTGCCATCTGCAAGCCTCGCATCCCATGCCCACGCGGTATTGGTACCGGTACCCCAAGTAGTTGATGTGCCGGATCCGCTTACAGTTCCGAGGTTGGTAAAATCTATATAGATCGTGTACGGATTTCCAAGAGAATCGTATATTTGAGTCGAGGTCGTATAGACAGGATTTGTGTATCCTGCCGTAACTGTATTTGCAGTGTTGTCTGACTCGGCAAAGGATATAGGCCCTGATGTTGGAAGCGTTATGGCGGCTCCGCTTGTTGTGCTTGCAGATGTTGTCGAAAGAGAATAAGTTCCATTTGAATTACTGATGTAAATATTCTTAGCCGAATCGCTTATCACATTTCCGTACTGATCAAGGGTTATACTTCCAGATATTGTCTTTCCAACGGATCCATTAGGTCCATTAACGATCTTTGCGGTCCAGTTGTAAACTCTCGACGTGGAAAATGGGTTAAAATTAGTCGTTTGCGGAGAAAAGGTAAACTGGACGGTGTATTGGTTTCCGCTGTTGTCTGTCACGGTTATGGTAGTTGGCTGGATACCCGACGAAGAATCTAAATTCCCGCCGACGATCATCTGCGATGTTGCCTTCGCGTTCATCGTTGTGTTGGCGCTTATTTGAATCGGGGCGATAGGCGCATTTGTATCCACATACCTCTGTCCTGTCGAACTAACGGTCGATTCCCATCCGAGTACTTTGTATCCCGTACCGGCCTGGACAAGTGTTCCATTTTGATCGAGGCTGAAATTTCCGGCCCTTGTGTAATAATTTCCGTTTCCATTGTTAACTATAAAGAAACCATCTCCTTGAATTGCAAGGTCAGTGCTCTTTCCGGTATTTTGGAAACTTCCCTGCGTCATGAGTTGATCTATCGATGCTATTTGTGTTCCAAGGCCAACCTGGGTGGGATTGACACCTCCGAGGTTTCCCTGTGGCGCTCTCGCCGCGCTCAAAAGTTGTGAAAGCGCCGTCGAGAAAGTAACACGAGATGCTTTAAATCCTACTGTATTGGAGTTTGCGATGTTATTTCCAATGACATCCATCTCCGTTTGCATGCCTTCAAGGCCACTTATTCCACTGTAAAGTGCTCTCATAAAATCACTCCCGTATTAGATGTAGCGCTACCTGAAGAAATTTGGGTTATCTGAGAAACTGGATAGGCCGTTCCATTTACGATCACGTAAACCTGGCCGTTTTCTATTTGAACAGATTGAACTACTCCCGAATTTGTGCCGCTAAGAAGTAACTGAGTGCCATCTGATTCTAAAGCCTGTATCTGATAATTGTAGGTTCCATCCTGGACCTGAATTCCATTTGAGTTGAGTCCATTCCATTGATAAGTATGCATGCCGGCACTCATCTGGCCGATTTTTATGGTGTTTACGGTATTTCCATTTGAATCTGTTATTTTGAGAGTAACGTAAGCATCTGATGGAAGATTAAAGCCGATCTGGCCCGGCTGGCCGGCAATAACGTCGACCGTGTTGTTCTGGGTTGAGACGGTCTTTCCTATCAAAGACGCGGACTGCAACTGGACGAAGTTTGAGAAATTATTCTGAAAATTCGTAAATGCTTTGGCGAGATTCGTCGTCTGTTCAAGAGCCGTAAACTGAGCGAGTTGTGAGACGAATTGAGTGTTATCCATCGGATTTAAAGGATCCTGATTTTGAAGTTGGGTCACGAGCAATTTTAAAAAGGCATTTTCTCCGAGTTGGTTTGAAGATCCGCTAACGTTTTGAGTTGTATTAACGCTGCCAACAGATATAGTCGGATTAATTTGATTTACGCTTAACAAAATCACACCTCCTTTTTGAACAGTTCACCGAATTTTTCCTTTTCCTGATTTGATTTTCTATCTCTTTCATCTTTCCTTTGGCTGTCTCCGTTTGAATTGTTCTGATACAATTCCTGGCCATTCACCTGTACATTTACGATGTTGAAATTCAAATTGGAAAGTCTGTCAACTATAACTGGAATCGCGTTTTTTAACATTTCTTGTGTTTTATCATTCGCCGAATTGATTATCAACGTTGTCTTTCCTCCATCCTCCGTAAGAGAAATTTCAATCTTTCCCAAAGAAGGAGGATTAAGTTGAATCTCGACCCTAACCGGTAATTTTTGCTCCTTCAAAGATTTAACGATAAAATCCGTTATTTTTGAAACGGGCCCCTCACTTTTATCTGGTACATTTGTTTCTTTGAAGTTCTCCCCTCTTGAAGATTGTGGCAATGATGCGTAAATTCGCGCATCGTTAAAATTGTAATTCACCTTTTTCCCGTCGATTTCTATTTTGAAATTCTGGCCTGTGAAATTTTCTTTGACCAAGTTTTGGATCTTTACATTTACGGTATCGAAGAGTTTCTGATCCGGCGCATTGTTAGAATTCGACATGTCTGAAAGGTTAGTTTGAATTTGGACCTGCTTTGAATCGACATTTTTGTTTTCCGTGACAAAATTTTTCAAATTAAGGTTTAAACGGTCTGAAGGATCAGAAGAAGTAAAATGGACGTCTTGATAAGAAAGGACCTTTGAATCATTACCGTCTGTAGAGACGCTATCTCTTGCTTTGTCATCTCTGATTTGCACCTGAGAGACTCTGGAAGAAATCTGTGTTTTGGCCTCATTCTGTGACCTGGCCTCATTTATCTGTGCTTTGGTATCTTTCGTCTTTGTTTGGTTGTTTTTCTTTAAATTTGTTTTCTGAACTGGGAAAGAATTAACGGAAGGATCAAGAGAACTTTTCGATGAGAATTTTTCTGAATCGATGATTTTATCGGACGAAATTGCATCTTTTGAAGACGCCTGTACGTCCGAGTTAATCTGAGGAAAGGGCTTAAATTCAATGGTTGGGCTTTTTCCTAAAGCATCGTTGTTTTTGACATTTTCAATTTGATCGAGATCAATCCCTGAATCATTGGTAAGAGGAGGAACCCTAACCTCTTTATGATTGTCTGGCATTTTATCCTTCTCAATTTCTTGAGGATCTTTAACTTTTTTTGGATCCTTGATACTTTGGATTTTATCTTCTGAATTTGGAACTGCAATTTGAGATGGTTCTTTTGAAATGAAGTAATTAGCCAAAGGTACCTCGGTGGTATCTTTATTTAATTTTTGCCGATCTTTGTCAGAATTGTTCTTATCTTTTTCCGATCTTTTTCCGATTTTCGATCCAGAATCTGTGTCTTTTGGTGATCCGTCATTCTCTTTGATTTTATTCTCTGAAGATAAAATCGAAAGTAAATGAATATCGGCCTTATCTTTGACATTATCTTTTTTATCTTTATCAGATGCCAAAGGAATTTCAAAGATAGACCCCTTCAAATTCTTGCTTTTTCCGGCATGATCTTCGATTCGATTGACATCCATACTTACGGGATTCATTTTGTCACCCTTGTCAAATTTTCTATTATTGCCGAGGCCATGGCCGGGTTCGATTGAGAAATGGACTGAAGCACAGATCCCGCAACCTGTGGAGAGAGGTTTACCATCGCATCTACAATGACATTGATCGGTAGATTCGAAGTCGCAATAATGCGTCCAATTTGTGATGGATTGCTGTTTGTTATCCATTGATCGAGTGTCTGAATTCTCTTTTGATAACTTTGGTATTCCGCAACCTGCGCGTTGAATTGCTGAACCTGTCTTTCGAAGGCGATTTGAGAAGCCTTAAGAGAGGCCTGCAATGATGCCAATTGAACTTGAGTTTTTGCGATCTGGATCTCTTTCGCCTCCAAAGAAGCCTCTTGCGTGTTTAAAACATTTTGAAACGCGTTTATCCTTGACTCTAAAAGAGTCTGGTACGGAATGACTCTCAAAGGTTCATACTTTACGCTATTTCCAATAAATGGAACCATCTTAAGTATCGAGGCGGCATAACTTTTAACATCTACAAAAGGAGTAACTCCGTACATCTGAAGTTTGTTCATCTCGAAATAGAAATAATTTATCCCGACTGAAAGTATAAGAAATGTAAAAATGATAAGGAAAACCCAAAAAATCAAAAGCCCGCGTTTTTTGGCCATCCATTTCCCTCCTGAAATATAATTCAATCTCATAGGTGAAATATCCTAAAGATTCAAATTTTTCAGTCTCCAAAATTTATTCTGAATTTTTGAAAAAATGCCAGTAAAGCGCTGCATTGGCAAATTGGAAAATCGCGGCAATGAATATAGGCATTTCCATCATTGAATAATCCATAAAGTATCCGCTTGCGGCAGGGCCAATTGAAGAAGTTATCTGTTGTGGCAAGTTGCTAAGCGCCGCTATTGAGGCTCTTTCTTCCTCTTTCGCCTGTCCCATTGTGAATGATTGCCTAAGAGGTATGCCGGCAGAAACGAAAAACATTCTCAAAAGGTAAAAGATACCCGCAAGTAAAAATGTTGGCATTAAAGCCATAAATACAAGGGCTATTGCGCCAATTATCCTTACCCCAACTATGGTTTTAACGGTGCCAAAAAAATTCGCAAGGCGAGCAGAGAGTACAGAAGAAATGGCCCGTGCAATATTAGAAAAGACGTAAATTACGCTTATTAATTCCGGACCGGCACCGTACCTTGCAAAGAACCAATACACAAGGATCGGTCCGCTGAAAAATCCAGTTCCAAGGCCATTTACAGCATTCGTGATAGAGAATTTTCCAAGTAATTTCCACGAGAATTTAAAAGCATTTTGACGCCTTGGCCTGTTTTTGTCTTCATGAACGAATAACGTTATAAAGAATGTGGAAATGTAGATGAGAAATGCGATCCCCATTAAAAACAGATATTCACTGCGCCATCCATCTTTAAAGATATTCGAAATGTATGGAAGAAATGCCGTAAGACCATATCCGATCGTACTTCCTAACGCTCCAAAGAATGAAAATATTCCAAAGACATTATTCCGAAATTTTGAATCGGCACTTTCCGCTATAAGTGCCTGCTGGGCAGCGCCAGCAGCACCGCCACCTCCTCCGCCTCTTATGGTGCCTATAGATACGAAAAAGATCAAAGGCAAAAAATTTGTTGTAAAGAAAAAGCCAGCTACGCTTATCGCGTTTATAATGGTCATGACGAGGATAACGAGTTTTCTTCCATGTTTATCGGCAAAGAACCCAACGCCTATTGAGAAGATCATACCGACAATAACTGATAAAGTGAAGGCTAATCCTATTTGGATGCCGGAAAAGCCCAATTTTGAAAGATATATAGGGACGATGATCGTCAATGATGCCTGGGCAACACTTCTTAAAAATCTGCTTACAATAAGCAATGAGAGATTCCTATTCAGCCATTTTTTCATAATCACTCCAAAACGTACATAAACAAGACAATAAAATTTAACCGAATCATAGATCTAACAATAAATCCCAGGATACCTTATAGCATGTAAGAGATTAAGGTTTCACAGAGGCCAGTATGCCCCGATCAGTGAAGAATTTCTGAAGATCGCCTTAGCGTCACGAATTTCCCTAACCTCTGATCCCCAATCTCTTTTCTACGTGCTACGGGCCACAAATATTCGCTATTAACAATTGTTAGCGATGATTCAAAGTAAAGTTAGAGACATTTTATCTCATTTTACCTTTTCTCTCGACAGAGATGAAGTTGAATCTTTCCAGACCGGGGTAGGCCCTCTCATGTAAGAGATAATGGCTGCGCCAATGCTTATTATGAAAGATATGAGAAATGCAAGACGCAAATCAGAGATGAAAGTATCGACAAATATACCCTTTCCTCCAATCTGCGCGCCTATGAAGAGCGCATCCATTGCTTGAGGAGTAAGTCCCGAAGAAAGAATCGCGAAAGCCATTGCAATGCTTACAAGAGAACCTGCATTGTTCATCATTGTTCTTGTGCCGGCCGCTATGCCTCTTCTCTCTGGAGGTACCATACTCATTATCGTATTCGTATTTGGGGAGTTAAACATACCCGATCCAAATCCCACAACACTTCCCCATATTATAATTTCTGCAATTGACATATCAACCCTTGTAAAGATTGAAAATCCAAGAAGACCGATGCCGGTTACCAAAAGCCCAAGAGTGCTTAATATTCTCGATCCATATTTATCAGAAAGTCTTCCACTTATGGGCGCCATCACCATCATGGCAACGGCAAATGGTATCAGATAAATACTCGCGGTAAATGGATCCATGTTCTTGATGCCGAGGAGGTAAAAGATTAGCAAAAACATTAAGGCTCCTCTTGCAATTCCATTCATCAAATTGGAACTGTACGCAAATACCTGTACCCTTGTCTTAAAAAGTTTCAGATCCAGCATCGGGTACTTTACTTTGGACTCTATGTAAACAAACAAAGGTATAAGGATAGCCGAGAGAATAAAGAAGGTTATTACAATCGGAGATGTCCATCCACCAAAGCCCCCATCGGTTAAAGCGTAAAGTAAAAAGAACATGCCTGACGTGAAAGATACAGCACCAAGCCAGTCGAACTTTTCTCCTTTAGGTATTGGGGCTATGTCCTTTATCTGAATCCATGCCCATATCGTTACAAGCGCTCCAAATGGCACATTCATGTAAAAGATCCATCTCCATCCGATGGCCGTAGTCAGCAATCCTCCTATTATTGGACCAAAAGCGGAGCCAACCGCAAGGACCATTCCGTTTATCCCAAGCGCCATTCCGAGTTCTCCCCGTGGGAAGGCGTCTGTAACTATTGCCGTACTGTTTGCCATCATCAACGATCCACCAACAGATTGAATAATTCTCATTATAAGAAGTTCGATACCGCTCTGAGAAAGACCGGCAAAAAGCGATGCGATGGTAAAAATCGCGGCGCCAAGCACGAACAATCTTTTTCTTCCTATCATATCCGCAACACGCCCAATCGAAGGAACAAGGACTGTTGTCGACAACATATAACTCATCAAAACCCATATTATTATTATCATTGGGGCGTTAAGACCCTCGGCAATGTTGGGAAGGGCTATCAAAAGCGCAGTTCCCGTCATAATGCCAAGCAAAAGGCCAAGACTTGTGGCCGAAAGAGCAAGCCATTTATACTGAATTTTCATTCTATCACCTTCTAAGCGTTTTGTAAAATTCTTTGACCTTTTCCGATGCGTTAGTCTTTAGCGGCATTCCGTGACCGCTTAACATGATATCGTACTCGATCTTTGTGAGTTTTTCCATAGACCTTATCGCCAGATCCATATCCGGTGTGAATTGTTCCGGAGGGCCTTGAATCTTTCCATCTATGTATCTCAATTCGTCTCCAACAAAGATTACCTTTCTTTCTTTGCTGTAGAGCGAGATGCTACCGGGCGTATGGCCCGGATTGTGAATAACGACAAGATCATCTACATTGTCTCCTTCTTTGATCAAGAAATCCGGTTCAACGTACTTCACCTTCATGAATGTGGAAGCGACTTTCATCGCGGCACCTGTAAATCCTTTGGGCGATGGAAGTTTTTCTTTTCCGGCTACGTACGGGGCTTCCTTTTCGTGAACGTACAGCATTGCACCGGTTATTTTTTTCAATTCATAGGCATTTCCTATATGATCAACATGACAGTGTGTAAGAACTATTTTTGAAATGTCGGAAGGGTTCTTGCCAATCGATTTTACGTAATCGACGATTTTGTTTAACTGACCGGGCATACCTGTATCTATCACCGTCAAATTATCTCCCAAAATGATGTAAACGTTGGCATTTGTACCATCTACAAGGTGAATGCCATTTGTTATCTCCACGATTATTCCTCCTTTTTACTATTGATTTCGAAATTTTTTAAAATTTCGGCACTTTCTTTTATTATTGAAAAGGCATCAAGAAGTTTTTCAAATTGTTCGTCAGAAAGTACGCTCAATTTTTCATTGACATATTCTTTCATACTCTTTTCTATCTCGGCCGCCTTTTCCATTCCCTTTTCAGTTAACTCTATGAAAACAGCCCTTCTGTCCTCATCAGTTCTGTATCTTTTAACATAGCCTTCCCTGACAAGCACGTCTGTTGCCGCTGTAATTGTACTTTTGACGAATCCATATTTGTTTTCTATTTCAGACATCTGCGCACGATTTTGGGAATGCCTTCTCATAAAGATAAGAATGGATGCAGATGTCTTTGGGAGTTTTGTTTTGGAGTAATCAAAACTCTTAAAGACGATCTTCGAAAAGGCAGAATAAGCCATCAAGAGATCTTCTGGAACTTCACGCTTCATTCTTTCACCCTCCATTTCAATATCATATAATTCATTTTTGAACTTTTTACTTTTGTATTATTGAATTTTGTATTAACTTATGATTTAAATTTAGGAACTACCCGGATGGACTTTTGCTTGATCAAAGATTTTAACCCTTTTTAAGCAGGAATTTCCCCACTTCTGTTGGAGAATGCTTTCTTAAAAAAGCATTAAAACTGGTATAATTATCTCGTTTATCACAAAGTATTTTTTGTGATATCATATTTCATGTGCAAATTCGATCGGGAGGAAGTGTAAACTTTGATAGAACTTAAATCTTACATACGTGATATACAGAATTTTCCAAAAGAAGGAGTTGTTTTTAAGGACATAACTCCTCTTTTGAAAGATCCGGAGGCTTTTGCATTTGCCATAGAAGAAATGTCTAAACTGGCCGCACAATTCAATCCTCAAAAGATCGTCGCTGCAGAAGCGCGCGGCTTTATTTTCGCGGCTCCCATCGCTTACAATCTGAAAGCGGGTTTCGTCCCAATAAGAAAACCGGGCAAATTGCCTTATTTCACAATAAACGAAGAATATTACCTTGAGTATGCCAAATCAAAAATTGAAATGCACGTCGATGCAATAGATCCAAATGAAAGGGTTGTAATAATTGATGACATACTTGCAACGGGTGGCACTTCCCTTGCAATGGCCCACCTCGTTGAAAAATTAGGCGGAATAGTCAGTGGAATGGTCTTTCTTGGGGAACTCTCTTTCCTCGAGCCGAGAAAGAACCTTAGAAATTATGAGGTTAAAACGCTTTTGACATATTAATTTATGTCTTGAAGGGAGGAATTTATTTTGAAATTCGATTTCACCAATGCTTTTGGTGAGAACTTATCTGATGGCATCAGATATGAAGATATAAAGGGAATAACCGGAAGATTACACACTTTTCTCGAAAATTTCAGGCAAAATCCCCCGGGCTTTGCCAAGGTGTTCAGCGATCAATCACACATAGGCAGTATTCTCAAAATGGCAGAAAGATGCAAAAATTTTGAGAATTTTGTTCTTGTGGGTATAGGTGGATCCGCCCTTGGAAATCAGGCTATTCAGGGAGCCCTTCGCCATCCCATGTGGAATAGTCTGCCGAGAGAAAAAAGAAATAACCTTCCGAAATTCTTCGTAATGGATAATGTCGATCCGGAACATATCGGATCGATTCTCGATGTCATCGATCCGGCCGAAAGTGTGTTCAATGTTGTGAGCAAATCAGGATCGACTGCCGAAACGATGAGTAATTATTTAATCGTAAGAGGACTTCTCGAAACGCGAGGACTTGATCCGAGAGATCACCTTATCTTCACAACCGATCCAGTCGAAGGGGTCTTAAGAAAGATCGCCATAGACGAAGACATCCCTGTTCTCGATATACCCCCAAATGTCGGAGGAAGGTTCAGCGTGCTCACAGCAGTCGGCCTGCTAAGCGCCGCCGCTTTGGGCGTCGATATAAGGAAGATGTTAAACGGCGCGCAGGAAGAACTCGACAGATTCAAAGAAGAAGATGATACCTTTAAAAATCCAGTGCTTTTAAACAGTGCCATTCATTATCTTTATTCTCAGAAAGGCAAATCCATATCCGTTATGATGCCATATTCAAACGCGCTTTACACCCTCGCGGACTGGTACAGGCAGTTGTGGGCCGAATCTCTTGGAAAAGAAAAATCGCTTACGGGAGAAACTGTACATGCCGGACAGACTCCTATAAAATCCCTTGGAACTATAGATCAGCATTCTCAAGTTCAACTTTACATGGAAGGACCTAATGACAAGATAATAACATTTCTCAGAGTCGAAAAATTCAGAAGAAACTTAAAAATACCGGTAATTCATCATGACAGAAAAGAACTTTCTTACCTTTGCGGCCATGGCCTCGAAGAACTTATAAATTACGAACAGGAAGCCACTGGTCTTGCCCTTCTCGAACACGGAAGGCCAAATTTGACTATTTCCCTTGAATCAATAGATGAAGGTGAAATTGGAAGATTCTTTGGATATTACGAGATTCTTGTTACCGCTATGGGCTTTTTGTACAACATAAACACATTTGATCAGCCGGGAGTCGAACTCGGAAAGAAAAACACCTACGCTTTGATGAACAGAAAGGGATATGAAGATCAGAAGACACACATCGAAGATTTAAAGAAAAATCTAAAAACCTTTAAAATTTAAGGAGATGAGAGATCTTGTTGGTCTGGAGATTTAAAGGAGGAATCCATCCTCCCACCAAAAAACTGGCAAAAGATTCCAAGATTGAGAATCTAAAACCATCAAAGAGATATTCCATATTTGTGGCCCAAAACTCTGGCAACCCTCCGAAACTAATTGTTCAGGTCGGAAGTGAGGTGAAGACCGGCCAAAAAATAGCGGAGGCAGACGGTTTCGTTTCTGTTCCTCTTCATTCACCAGTAACAGGAAAGGTAATTGAGATAAAAAAAGAAAAACATCCAGTTACCGGAAGGCCGGCAGACGTCGTTGTCATCGAGAGAACGGCAGAAGATGAGTGGGTAAAGTTAAGCGCCAAGCCCTACACCGAATATACCCCTGAAGAGATCAAAAAAAGGGTCGCCGAGGCTGGCATCGTAGGCCTTGGAGGTGCAACCTTCCCAACGCACGTTAAACTTTCACCCTCAAAAAAAGTAGATACCGTTATCCTGAACGGTGCCGAATGCGAGCCATATCTGACGATAGATCAGCGCATGATGGTTGAATATGCCGAAGAGATATGTAAAGGCGGCGTTGCCATTGCAAAATCTGTCGGGGCAACGAAGATCTTCGTAGGCATTGAAGAGAACAAACCCGACGCCATCGAGAGTATGAAAAAAGCCGGAAATGCTTTTGGAATCGAGGTTGTTGCGCTTCCAACGAAATATCCTCAGGGATCGGAAAAACATCTTATCTATGCCATAACAAAAAAGCAGGTACCATCCGGCGGCCTCCCAATGGATGTGGGCGTTGTCGTGGATAATGTTTCGACTGCAAGGGCAATTTATCGCGCACTTGAATTTGGAGAACCGCTTATAGAAAGAGGTCTAACCTTAACAGGGGAAGGCGTAAAAAATCAAAAGAATGTTTTCGCAAGGATAGGAACGCCTATCTCCGATCTTTTAGATTACGCAGAAGTGAATACGGAAAGCGGCCGCGTCATACTCGGTGGCCCGATGACGGGTGTCTCCGTAGACTCCATTCAGATAGGGATCTCGAAAGGTACATCTGGAATAACCTTTTTGCCTGAAGGTATTGTGAAAAAAGACGCGGAAACTAATTGTATAAGGTGTTATAGATGCGTTGAGGCATGCCCGACACAACTTGAGCCTTACCTGCTTTACAAGATGTTTAAGAAAAAGATGTTCAATGAGATGAAAGAAGAGCATCTGATGGATTGCATAGAGTGTGGCTCGTGTGCCTATGTGTGTCCTGCAAACATAGATCACGTTAAGGCTTTTAAGACCGCAAAATTAGTTGTTAGAACTCTTGGTAGGAGATGATCTTATGAAATTACTCACAGGACCGGCTCCCCACATTCACGACAATATATCGACAAGAAGGATAATGTTAGATGTTCTCATAGCCCTAACTCCGGCAGCCATCTTGGCAGTTTTGATGTGGGGATGGTACATGCTACTTTTAGAGATTGGATCCATGGCTTTTGCAGAATTTCTCGAATTTTTTGTCATGAGAGTTTTCAGAAAAAAGAAGGATTTTGTTCCCGATCTCTCTGCTTCCGTTACAGCGCTTTTGCTTGTTTTCAACGTCCCGGCCGGTATATCATGGTGGACGATGGCCACGGGTATTTTAGTCGCGATAATCATAGGAAAGGAAATATTCGGAGGCATAGGAAATAATCCCTTCAATCCAGCACTGGTGGGACGTCTTTTCATGTACATCTCCTTTCCAGTTGCAATGATAACGTGGCCGCAAGTCAACTGGCTTCACTTCTGGACTCCGGCGTACGATGTGGCCACCACTGCGACTCCTTTAGGAGAGGCAAAATTGCACGGAGTCGCCGCCGCAACACAACTTTTTCATAATCTAACATGGACATCATTTCTTGGGATAATTCCAGGTTCCGCCGGTGAGACGAGTGCTTTGCTTTTGATAATAGGTTTCCTTTATCTGTGGTGGAGAAAAATCGTTTCATACGAAATACCCGTTGCATACATAGGAACAACCTTTGTGCTTTCCGCCATCTTCTGGCTTGCCAATCCTTCGGCTTATTACGATCCTTTAACTTCGATAATGGTTGGTGGTTTAATGTTAGGTGCTCTCTTTATGGCAACAGATCCCGTTACAAGCCCTGTCACACCGCGAGGGAAATGGATCTTTGGAATAGGTGCTGGCGTTATAACCGTACTTATAAGATACATTGGGGCGTATCCTGAAGGCGTCAATTTTGCCATAATTCTTATGAACGCACTTGTACCATTCATAAACCAGTTTACCAAAAGAAGAGTCTTCGGGACGGTGAAAGAAAATGTCTAACCACGTTAAAATTGCCTTAATCCTTACACTTGTAATGGTCATAATAGGAGTCGGTCTGGCTGGCATTTATCTCATGACATACGCACCTATTGCAAAGGCCGATTTGAACGCCAAGTTTGAGGCTATAAAGTTTGTGCTTACAGATCAGACGACGGGACAGTTGCTTGTCAGTCAAAGCCAGATTCCCCAAACTATGGCTGAACTTAACGCTAAGATATGGAAATCAAACTCTTCTGGCGTACTCTACTCCAATCCCAAATTACCCGGCTATGTCCTTTCTCCCGCTTACCTTTTTAAGGGAAAGGACGGAAGCAACATCTACGTCTTAACAGGTTACGGTATAGGCTTTGGTGGGAGGGTTGTAACCGTCGCATCTTTTATCCAGCAAAAAAACGGAGGATTCTTTGAAAATGCCATAGATGTAATAGATTATTCGAATGAGACACCAGGCCTTGGAGCAAAGATAAACGATCCGGATGTCAGAAGCAGATTTTTTGACATACCGAATTCAGGTTTCAAAGATGGCATAAAAGTAAACAAAGACGCAGATCTTTTCCCGTTACCGGCAAATTACAAATCTGAAATTCCAAACTACAAAAAAGAAGGAATTGTAGTCACAAGCGATGTTATGACCGGAGCGACGATAACCCCAAGATCTGTTGCGAATACATTGAATGCCATGTATGAATTTCTTGAAAAGGAGGCAAAGTGATGGCCGAAAACAAACTTTCAGACTGGGCCGTTTTAACGGCTGGATGGATAAAACAAAATCCGACATTTGTTCAAGTGCTCGGAATGTGTCCCGTGCTTGCCGTTTCGACAAGTGCTGAAAACGCGCTTGGCATGGGATTGGCAACACTCGGAGTCCTCGCGATCTCGAATTTGTTCATCTCATTCGTAAGAAATGTTATTCCCAATCAAATAAGAATACCCGTATACATATCAATAATAGCCGCATTTGTCACGATGGTAAACCTTTTGATGCACGGTTATACTTATAGTTTGTGGGTAAGCCTTGGAATATACATACCTTTGATAGTCGTTAACTGTATTCCACTCGGGCGTGCCGAGGCCTTCGCATCCAAGCACGGTCCATGGCAATCATTCCTCGATGGGCTTGGTATGGGCATAGGCTTTCTCGGTGCCATAATGCTTATAGGAATAACAAGAGAATTATTTGATGCCGGCACTATTTTTGGGTACAGAATATGGCCTGAGGCCTACAATGTTTTTGTCGTGGCGCTTCCTCCGGGAGCATTCCTTGTCATAGGGCTTTACATGGGATTGTTCAGATATATAGGGAAAATAAGAAGTGAAAGAAAACCGCAAGGAAGTGAAAATAAATGAGCGCGAATTTTGGTGAATTATTTGCTTTGATGTTTTCTGCGATGTTAGTTTACAACTTTTTGCTCTCCCGATTCCTCGGAATGTGCTCTTTCTTTGGAGTATCGCAGAAAATAGATACGGCCGTCGGAATGTCAATAGCCGTTATATTCGTCATGGTTGTCTCGGGTCTTGCCGCGTGGATACTTAACCTTCTGCTTGTGGCCTGGCACATAGAATTTTTGCAAATTCTCGTTTTCGTTCTTGTAATAGCGGCTCTTGTCCAGTTCATAGAGATCTTCGTTAAAAAAACGAATCCCGTACTTTACAATGCGCTCGGAATATACCTTCCACTCATAACCACGAACTGCGCCGTCCTTGGAGTTGTGCTTTTGAATTTGAACCAGAATTACGATTTTCTTCAAACAGTCTTCAACACAGTCGGTTCTGCGCTCGGCTATGCCCTTGCGATTATTCTCTTCGCATCTATAAGAGAAAGACTTAGCATAGACGAACTTCCTCCTGTCTTCGAAGGAATGCCAGCCGCTTTTATAACGGCTTTTGTCCTTTCGATGGGCTTTATGGCCTTTAACGGTATGATAAAGGCGTGAGTGACATGATGACATTTGTTTATTCTATTTTGGTACTTGGAATAATGGGTTTTGGAATAGGTCTGGCACTTTCTGTGGCCGCGAAAAAATTTGAAGTCAAAGAAGATCCAAAGGTTGAAGAGATAATCAACGTCCTCCCGGGCGCCAATTGCGGCATGTGCGGCTACGCAGGATGTGCCGCTTACGCGCACGCAATAGTCGAGCAACACGCATCTTTCGATCTTTGCGTGCCGGGAAGAAAGGCCGGCGTTAGCGACAAGATAAAGGATATAATGTCGGTGTCCAACGAAAAAGTTAATGAAAAATAATTAAGAGGACAGGATATCCTGTCCTCTCTAAAACCAATTGCAATGGTATTGGCTTTTTAAAAGAGGTGATACAGATGTCAAAACTCGAAGAGTTCAAAATTTACCGTCAAAAGATGAATGAAAAGATCTTGAATCAGGGAACGATCTCAACAAAAAGATTTTTTAATCTCGACTCTGCCGTGTACGAAAATGGCGCCCTTCCTAAAAAGACAAAAGAACTCCTTGGCCTTGTCGCTTCTATGGTTTTAAGATGCGATGATTGTATAACTTATCATATAATCGAATGTGTAAAGGAAGGATTGAGCGATGCCGAGATCTTCGAGGCCTTCGATGTTGGTCTTATCGTTGGAGGATCGATAGTCATCCCACATCTGAGAAGAGCCGTTGAAACCTTAGAAGAGGTAAGGAAATACGAAGAATAAATCATTTTTCGATCCTGACAATCATGAGAGATTGAAGACCTTTAAAGACAAGATATTCGTGATTGATACCGACCTTTACGTACTTTTCATTTAAGCGCGAAAAAAACCTTTGGAACTTCATAGGGCTTATGGCCACCCTTATCATCTTACCCCACTCGATGGGGTAATTGTATTCGTACGCTGAAATGGATGAGATGACGATGAATTTCATCGTGTCTGAAAGTTCTAAATATCCCCTTCCTCCATTTCTTCTTTGAAATCTCGCCGCAAATGTTGATCCATCTTTTAACGCTTTTGTTGGGATCTCAAAATCACCCGCTTCAAAGTTAAGAAATTCATTTATTTTGCCTGTATCGGAAGGAGTTGAACAGATCGACAACACTCCATCTGAGAATTTTATCCCGATTCTATTTGAATATCCGATCTCGAGCCTGTCTTCTCTTATCGCATCGAGAGCCTTTACAAGATGTCTCACGCTCTCGTAAGGAATCTCTACAGAAAATGGTCTACCTTTGAATTCGGTAAAACCTATGCCCGTATGGCCGTAATCTTGGCTGGCACAGATAAACTTTTCTGTCGCTCCAACAAAGATCATCTGACCTTCTCTCGAGATTATACTTCCAAGATCAAGTACCCTTTTCAATTGAGACGCGTATATCCTATCTTCCGTCTCGATGGGATCTAACCTTCTCGGATTTGAAACAAATGGATGGAGGATAGATATTATCTCCGCCCCGCTTGAGATTTGAAGATTAGATCCGAACTTCATCCTTACCTCTCCGCTCTTTTCTCTTAAAAGCAACTTTAAATCGTCGAGAGGAACAGTGTAAAATCCGTCAAATGGCTCGATAGATCCAAGTTCAAGATCGACTGAGAGGCATCCGTCTGTGCCGTAGGCCATAAGTGTCGAGAGATTTGTGTAAAAATATGCCCTTCTCATCGAAGGCTCTATTGTTCCGCTTACCCTGTCGAAAATCCTTACGAACCTTTTGAATTTAGGCTGATCTATTTTTATCTCCGGCACGTTCTCGATCCCTTAATGCTATTGGAATTACAATAAGGCCAACAACGATGGCCAAAATAATAGAACCAAATCTTTCGTACATGAGCAATGATACCGTAATGCCGACCAAAGTCCAGCCGGATATTTTAAAAAACAACTTCAAGAAGAGATCGGAAAGTACAAAGGATACGACGGCAAAACTCAAAAGATAGATGAATTGAGGAGCAAAAGAAATGCCCTCCTTTGCCCAGAGCAAAAAGATTATAAGGTAGAGGAAGATAAAGGTCATCTGAGAAGTCCTAAAATGGATTCCTTTATGAAATAAGAGCGACAGTATCTCGGCAACTACAAAAACGATCCATACAGTCCACTCAAAGTGAAAAAAAGATATGGCAAAGTACAAAAAAACGCCTGCAAGAATTGCCGAAAGGATCACACGCTAAACCTCACATTCACAATATCCCCATCTTCGACTATCGAATCCTTGCCTTCAAGTTTCATAAGTCCATTTGCCTTTATTTCCTTCATCGATCCAAATTTCTTGAGATCGTCGAACTTTACAACCTCGGCCCTTATAAACCCTCTTTCAAGGTCGGTATGGATCTTTCCGGCAGCCTCTTTAAATGTTGTCCCGCGTTTTATAGTCCATGCCCTTACCTCATCCTCTCCAGCCGTAAAGAAAGAAATAAGGCCAAGGCTTGAATAAAGTACCTTTGAAAGTCTTTCAATTCCGCTCTCCGTAAGGCCAAGGTCTCTTAAAAACTCGTACCTTTCATTCTCTTCAAGTTCATTTATCTCCATCTCGAGTTTTCCACAAACTTCGATCATGGCGAAATTATTTTCATCCGCTATTTTCTTAATTCCATCTTTCCCTTTATAATCGTGCGATCTGAAGGATTTCTCATCAAGATTGACCACGATAACGGATTCAAGAAGTGTAAAAAAAGAGAAAGAATTCAAAATTCTTTTTTCCTCTTCATTTAAATCGGCGAGTTTTACGAACCTTCCCTCATTTAGAGCATTCAAAGATTTCTCAAGCGCCTTAAGTTGAAGTTCTTCATTTGGAGACAATTTCCTTTTAGCATTTTTCAATTTTTCGACGTTGGATTCGGCTATTTCAAGGTCTCTTACGAGCAACTCATCCCTCAAATATTCGCATTCTTTTGCCGGATCATTAAAATAAGATGGCACAGATTCATCTTCAAAAGCCCTTATTACCCATAGAATTGCGTCGACATTTTGAATCTTCATCAATATCTGATTCTTATCTTTTCTAGATAAATCAGGCGAAAGGCCTGGCAGATCAACAAGTTCGATCGTCGCGTATGTGGTCTTTTTTGGATTGAACATCTTGGAAAGAAAATCTATCCTTTCGTCGTGAATCTTCGCAATGCCAACATTATCCAATTGATTTCCAACAAGCAATCTAAAGACAGTTGTCTTCCCCGAATAAGGCGCGCCGTATATTCCAACCTTCAATTCTCTTCACCTCGGTATATCTCAAAGTAATTCCCTTTTTCATTTCTTTCCGGAATGGCCGTTACCCTTATCGTTACGGTTTCATTCTTCATCTTTATCGTAAGAATGTCTCCCACTTTTACATCGTAAGAAGACTTTAAGACTCTTCCGGCCTTCGTAACTCCGCCAAGTTCTATTATTTCTTGAGACACCGTCCTTCTCTTTATTATTCCGCAAACTTTCAAGAATTTATCAAGCCTCATGAGTTTTTAAAAACTCCTCTATTTCCTTTCTTGATGGAAATGAAGATCCAGCCCCTCTTCTCGTTACCGAGATGGCAGAGGCGGCCATCGCAAAATAACACGCTCTTTCAAGATCCTTCCCCTCAGAAAGGCCGACGGCCAAAGTTCCGTTAAAACAGTCTCCGGCTCCGGTAGTGTCAACCGCATTTACCCTGAATGCCTTAAGATTGACGATCTCTCCATCTTTTAAAATGTAGACGCCCTTTCCGCCGGCCTTAACTATGACTTTAGGTCCCATTCTTTCAATTGCAAGGATTCTCTCTTTCAAAGTCTTTCCATCGGCGATCTGAGAAATCTCTATTTCATTTGGAGTTATGTAATCTACGCTTTTTAAAATCTCGCTCGAAAGACGAGAGGCCGGCGCCGGATCGAGTATAACCTTTACACCGGCATCGTGAGCAAGACGGGCGGCGTAGGAGACAACGTCCTTTGAAATTTCAAACTGGATCAAAAGAAAATCGGCATCCTTTACGATATCGAAATTTTTGTCGACAAATCCATTATCTATCTTATCATTTGCCCCGCCATCGAGGATTATCGAATTTTCGCCATTCTCATCTACCCATATGCTCGCAACGCCGGATGTCCCCTCAATCTGTGAAATTCTCTCTGTCCTGACGCCTGATTTTTTGAGAGAATCGATGAGAAAATCTCCGAATATATCCTTTCCGACGGCGCCTAACATGAAAACATCTCCGCCGCTCTTTGCCGCCGCGACAGATTGATTTGCGCCTTTCCCTCCCTGATGAATTTCAAATCCTTCTCCCCTTATCGTCTCGCCTGGATTTGGAAATCTCTTTGTAAAACTCACAAGATCGACATTTATGCTTCCAAGAACTGCTATCGGCATATAAAAACCTCCGTTCCCGTGAAATTATAACACATACACGATCGGCTTAAAGCCTTCCTTTTGATAAGTTTCGAATTTATAAAAAATATGATATGATAATCTCAGCGATAAAAAGAGAAGGATACCAGATCAAAGCGGAGACTTAACCCTTTGTAATCTTTAAAACCAAGTAAAACCAAAAAATCAATTTTGAAAGGGGGTAAGTCTCATGAAAGAAAAGATATTCAAACTCGCCATCGTTGCCGGCGGACTTCTCAGTTTGATTCTTGCCGCCGTCGGAAGTTCGAAATGGTTCTAATTTGAAGAGGTGAGGACGTGCCATTATCGCTGAAGTTTTACATAGCAATTATCGCAATTATTGCAGGGGCGCTTATTTGCGCCCTCCTCTTCTTTGAGCCTCTCGAGCCGTGGTGGATTATGGTACTTTGGGGATTAAGCGGGTGGTTTGCCGACGCCTTTCCAGTCGAGGTCAGAAAGATAAATGGAAACAAATGGGTAATAGGGTTGAGTATGACCTTTAATCTTTCTGCGGCCGTGCTTTTTTCTCCTATAAGTGCGATGATAATAGGGGCAATTGCTGCAACATCTCTAAATGGAATGAAGACCGTACAATGGTATAAAATAGTTTTCAACGTTGCACAGATTTCGATAGCGACCTTTGCGGCTGCCTTTGTATACAGGCTCTTTCCCGTCAATTACGAGATAATCAAGATCTTTGCCATAGCGATAGCGATAGGAGTTTATGCCATCATAAACAACTCATTCGTCGCCGGGGCGATAAGTTTTGCGACAAAGAAAAGATTCAAATGGATTCTAAAGGATGTGCTCATAGACTTTTTTGGACTTAGCATCTTCATATCGCTTGGGATTGCCTACCTTGCGATTTACCTTTATCCATTCGTCCACTTTTACGTGATCTTCGTCATACTCGGGCCTTTGCTTGGAATAAGGTTTGTAATAGATCTTTACAGAAAGTTTCTCAACACGAAGTTGGAGGCCATGTATGCCCTGACAAAGGCGCTCGAGGAGAAAGACCCTTACACGGCCGGCCACGGCGAGCGTGTGGCTTTGTACTGCGAGGTCATAGCAGAGAAGATTGGCATATACGGAAAGCATCTCGACGATTTGAAGATAGCGGCCCAGTTGCACGATGTCGGCAAGATCGGTATAAGAGACATAGTCCTCAACAAGCCTGAAAGGCTTACGGTCACAGAATACGAAGAGGTAAAGAAACATCCAATAGATGGGGCAAATGTGATTTCTCAGATACCATCCTTTGAAAGAATCGTTGGATGGGTGAGGTACCATCATGAAAGGTGGGACGGCTCGGGTTACCCTGAAGGATTGAAGGGAGAGAATATTCCTTTAGAGGCGAGGATAATAGGGATATGCGATGTCTACGATGCGCTGACTACCAAAAGGTCTTATCGAGAAGAGTTTTCACACGACGAGACTTTGAAGATGATACTTTCTGAAAAGGGTAAGGCCTTCGATCCAAAACTCGTCGACATACTCATCGAGAGTGCCGGTGAGTTTGACAGGATAAGGATAGAAAATGCACCGGCCTATTCCAATATAAAGAAATGATATACCTATACGTGATCGTCGCGGCAATTGTAACTTCTTTGATCTTCAAAAGAAATGTCTGGAACCCTCTCAACACCAATTTCAAATGGTTTTATCTTATCTTTATTCCATTTATCCTCGAATTGATCGCGGTATTTGGAAATTTTGATTTCGCGAATTACCTAACATCGATCGCTTACTTGATCCTTGTAATCTTTTGCATTGCAAATTTGAAGATAAAAGGCTTCCCTTTTATAACAATAGGCGCGATCTCGAATACCATTGTAATACTTTTAAATGGAGGAAAAATGCCCCTATCGAAAGAGACCCTTGTGCTCGCGGGTCTTCCGCCCGATACGATGGATCCCAAGCACATTTTAATGGGGCCAAATACACTCTTACCATTTATGGGAGATATAATTCCTGTGAATTTTTTGGGCCTTCACTACGCCTGCAGTATAGGAGATCTCTTTATTTACACGGGGCTTTTCCTTTTAATATATCTCAACGCAAAAAGAGGTGTTAAAAATGGCAAGGCCTAAAAAATACAGAATGGTCGAATATGTTTTGAAATCCTTGGAATTCTCTCCGGACAATCCTACCGGAGAGGTTGAGATCTCGATGGACGAACTTGAAGCCATGCGTCTTGCGGATATAGAAAAGATGTACCAGATAGATGCCGCACAGCTCATGGGCGTATCACGCCAGACCTTTGGAAGAATTCTCGATTCGGCCCACGCAAAGATCGCCGACGCCTTGATAAATTCAAAAAAGATAAAGACGGGAAATATCGGCAGGTGCAGGGTTGTGAAGTTAATGAAATGCGATGATTGTGGCAAGATCTTCCGAACCCCAGTCGATTATACAGGCCATGAATGCCCATACTGTCACAAAGAACATACCCACCCGATATAACGCGTGATCTTAGTTGGATTGGGAATTTAGACGCTTTTATTATATAATAATCGTTGAAAATAGATAGATTCGAGATATGTGCTCTGTGCACAAAAGTTGTTTATTATCGAAGAGGTGAAGGATTTGTCAAAGACTTTTTACGTGACGACACCGATATATTACGTTAACTCCGATCCGCACATAGGATCTGCCTACACTACGATAGTTGCAGATGTTGTTGCGCGTTACAAACGCATGATGGGATACGACACCTTTTTTCTTACCGGAACTGACGAACATGGTCAGAAGATAATGAGAGCGGCGAAAGAAAAAGGAATGGACACAAAGAAATTCGTAGACGATCTCGCCAAAAGATTCGTTCAACTCTGGAAAGATCTCGAAATTTCGAATGATCTTTTTATAAGGACGACAGATGATTACCACATAAAAACAGTTCAGGAATTCTTTCAAAAGATGTACGAAAAAGGAGACATATACCTTGGAAAGTACGAGGGATGGTATTGCGTTCACGATGAAACCTTCTGGACTGAAAAGGATATAGGGCCCGATAAACTTTGTCCGGTTTGTCATAGGCCTTTGGAACACGTTGAAGAAGAAAATTATTTTTTCAGGCTATCAAAATACACAAAGCCCCTTCTCGATCATTTCAAAAGCCATCCCGATTTTGTTGAGCCAGATTTCAGAAGAAATGAGATGTTAAAAATACTCGAAGAAGGACTCGATGACATAAGCGTTTCTCGCACTTCATTCGACTGGGGAATTCCTCTGCCTTTCGATAAAAAGCATGTCATATACGTGTGGTTTGACGCGCTCATAAATTACGTGTCAGCCATAGGATACGGGAGAGATGAAGAGAAATTCAACAAGTACTGGCCTGCGGATGTGCATTTTGTCGGAAAGGAGATAAACCGTTTTCATTCTCTTATATGGCCTGCGATGCTTATGAGTGTGGGGCTTCCGCTTCCAAAAAAGATCTTCGCACATGGGTGGTTAACGGTCAACGGAGAAAAGATTTCAAAATCGAAAGGAAACGCGGTCGATCCACGTGTACTCGTCAAAGCCTATGGACTCGATGCGGTCAAATATTACCTTTTGAGGGATATAACCTTTGGAAATGATGGAGATTTTTCCGAAGACAATTTGATAGTCAGAATAAATGCAGATCTGGCAAATGATCTTGGAAACCTCGTTCACAGAACCTTATCGATGGTAAATCAAAACTTCGAAGAAATCCCAGATCCTGCCGGTGAAGAGAAAATAGACGGTGATCTCAAAGATCTGCTTTTGAAGACGATAAACGATTATTTTTCTTACATGGACAGTTTTAAATTCACCGAGGCGTTAATCTCGATATGGAACCTTGTCAAATTTTCCAACAAATACATAGATATGACCGAGCCGTGGCTTCTCGCAAGAGATCCGTCAAAAAAAGAAAGGCTTGGAACTGTCCTTTACAATCTCTTAGATGTCATAAGAAACATATCGATAATGATCTCTCCAATTATGGTAAAGACTTCCAAATCGCTGATCGACAGGATAAATCAGGACTTAGACGTCAAGACTCTTGGATGGCACAAAACAAAGAAGGCAAAGATAGAGGTTGGAGAACCTCTCTTTCCGAGAATAGACACAAAAGTGTGGAAAAAGGTGATAATTATGGCAGAAACCGAAGAAAATCAAAAAAAGGCTGAAATAAGCATAGATGATTTTGCAAAGATCGATCTTAGAGTTGCAAGGATAAAGAAGGCAGAAAGAATTCCAAAATCTGAAAAACTCATAAAGTTGATCCTCGATGTTGGAGGAGAAGAAAGGCAGATTGTCGCTGGCATAGGACTTGTATATACGCCAGAATCTTTGATAGGAAGAGAGATAATAATTATTTACAATCTTAAACCGACGAAGTTGATGGGGGTCGAATCGAATGGAATGCTTCTCGCGGCAAAGGATGGAGAAAAATTGAGAATTTTAACGGTCGATGGCTTTGTCGAGACTGGAGCGAAAATATCTTGAGGTGTAAATGATGGAAGAAATAAAAAGGTCTATTTCTGAAGAACTCGTCGAGTCATATATGAATTACTCGATGAGTGTAATAATAGGAAGGGCCATTCCAGATGTGAGAGATGGCCTAAAACCCGTTCAGCGAAGAATCCTCTTTTCGATGAACGAATTAAACCTTAAAAACAACGGCCCGACCAAAAAAAGCGCGAGGATAGTCGGAGAGGTTATGGGAAAGTACCACCCTCACGGTGATATGGCCATATACGACGCGCTTGTGAGAATGGCACAGGATTTCACAATGAGATATCCTCTCGTTCACGGTCAGGGAAATTTCGGATCGATAGACAGAGATCCGCCGGCGGCTTCGAGATACACTGAGGCCAAACTTTCAAAGATTGCCGAAGAGATGCTCGAGGACATAGAGGAAAATACCGTCGATATGGTCCCGAATTTTGATGAAACTCTTAAAGAACCTGTTGTCCTCCCTTCCAAGATCCCGCAGTTACTGCTTAATGGAGCATCTGGAATCGCCGTTGGAATGGCAACTTCTATACCTCCTCACAATATAGGAGAAGTGGCAGATCTTATCTCGAAATTCATAGACAATCCCGAAATGACAGAGGATGAGGTCGCATCTCTTTTGAAAGGGCCCGACTTTCCGACTGGCGGTATCATAATGGATTCAGAAGCGATAAGGAATATATACAAAACCGGCCGTGGTTCGATCGTTATAAGGTCGAGAACATCCATAGAAGAACACAAAAACAGAAGCAGAATCATCGTGACGGAGATTCCTTACGGCGTATCAAAGGCCTCTTTAATAGAGCAGATAGCCGAGTATGCCAAAAATTCAAAAGAAAGCATAATTTCAGATATACGAGATGAATCTGACAAAGAAGGGCTTAGAATCGTCATAGAAATATCGAGAAATGCCGATGCAAACATAGTCCTAAACAGATTATTGAAGCACACCGCTCTCGAGACACATTTCGCCGTTCAGATGCTTGTCATAGATCATGGAAAGCCGAAATTGATGAATCTAAAGCAGATAATAAAGGCCTTTATAGATCACAGATACGAGGTAATAAAGAGAAGAAGCGAATACGAATTTGAAAAATTTTCGAAAAGGGCCCACATAGTCGAGGGATTGATAAAGGCATCGAGAGCGATTGGAACGGTCGTCGATATAGTCAAAAATTCTCGAGATCTCGAAAGTGCAATCGAGAGTCTTATGAAGATACTCGAAGTTTCAAGAGAACAGGCAGAGGCCATAATGGATATGAAACTTCAAAGGCTTACGACGCTTGAGCATGCCAAACTCGACGAAGAATACAAAAATCTCATAGAGAGTATGGGCAGACTCCACACACTTCTTGGATCTGACAGGATGATAATGGAAGAGATAAAAAAGGATATGGAGTACATAAAGTCAAAATACGGAGATGCAAGAAGAAGCGAGATCTCGCAAAGTACAGAGAATATAAGTATAGAAGATTTGATCCCCGACGATGAAATAGTCGTCACCATAACCCATAACGGTTATGTCTCGGCCACAAAACTCGAAAGTTATAAAATGCAGTCAAGAGGCGGAAAGGGAAATATATCGATCCGCACGCGTGAGGACGATTACGTCGAACATACCTTTGTAACGACTAAATTGAGTTACACGGGCTTCATAACAAATCTTGGAAAATTCTACTTCATAAAGAATTACAATTTTCAAGAAAACGAAAAAGGGTCTAAGGGGAAACTCATATTGAACTATTTTAACCTTTCTCCAAATGAAAAGGTCAAATCGATAATCTCGATAGGCCACACCCTCGATCCTTCAAAGGATATGTGGATAGCGACAAGATCTGGAAAAATAAAGAGAATTTCTCTAAGTGAATTTTCATTCAAATCAAATGGCGTGCTCGCGATAAAACTTGAAGACGGAGATGAGGTCGTCGATAGCGCCATTACAGACACGAATGAAAAGAACGTAATAGCGCTTTCAACCATGAAGGGATTTGTAAATGCGTTCAAAGATGAAGACGTGAGAAAGATGGGAAGAGCGGCCATGGGAATCAGGGGAATAAAGTTGCGCGAAGGAGACGAGGTAGTTTCCATGATTGTCTTAAGGGAAGATGAGGTGGGCAAAGTCCAGTTGCTGACCATAACTGAAAAGGGGCTGGGAAAGAGAAGTCCATTTTCGGACTATCCTATTCATAAAAGAGGATCGCACGGCGTAAGAAATCTCAGGTTGACGGCGAAAAATGGCCTTGTTGTATCAACGGCCAAAGTCGTAGAAGATGATGAGATAATAGCCGTAACTGCCAACGGAAAGGCGATAAGATTCAAAGTCTCTGACCTTTCCGTAACGAGCAGAAATACCCAGGGATTTAGATGTGTTGATCTCGATCCAGAAGACAAGGTTGTTGCCTTCACACCTCTGAGAGGGATAGATTCTTGAAGGTTGTATGTGTCGTTGAATACGATGGAACGAACTTTCACGGTTCGCAATTCCATCCAAATGTCAGGACCGTCCAGGGAGAGTTCGATAACGCTCTCGAGAAGATATTGAAGGTGCGTCTAAGAACGGATCTTGCCGGAAGGACAGATGCCGGAGTTCACGCCAATTATCAGGTATTTTCATTTGACTATACAAACAAAAGGATGAATGAGAGGAATTTCAAAGAAGCCTTTAATTCGCTGCTTCCTTCCGATATGAGGGTTAAAGAGGTTTGGTTTGCGAGCGACGGTTTTAATCCGAGAAATAGCGCTGTAAAAAGAATATACCATTATTTCATACACAATTCGAAAGAAAGAAGCGTTTTTTTAAGAGACAGGATGTGGTGGTTTCCTTATCCTTTAGACGTTGAAAGGATGCGGAAGGCGGCAGCGTACTTTGAAGGCGTTCACGACTTTACTTCATTTGCATCTATGGACAAGGATGATGATAGAAGCCCTATCAGGACGATGTACCGGGTCAGAATTTTGAAAAAGCACGATTATATCCTTTTGAGATTTGAGGGAAAGTCTTTTCTAAGAAGAATGGTAAGAAATATGGTAGGCACGCTCGTAAAGGTTGGAACCGGGGACTGGTCACCCGAAAAGGTCAAAGAATTGATCGAATTAAGGGACAGAAGCAAGGCGGCCGCTACGGCTCCATCGCATGGTCTTTACCTTTACAAGGTCTGTTTTGAACAAAATGAAAAAAATCATGTCTATGAAGAAGAGAATCGATGAATTGTTAATTTTGCGCGGCCTTTGTAAGACAAGAAGCAGGGCAAGAGATGAGATATTGCGTGGAAAGGTTTACGTAAACGGTATCCCGGTTTCCAAGAGCGGAAAGATGGTAAATGAAGATGCGATAATAACCATCGAAGACAAAGTATACGTTTCTCGTGGCGCGTACAAACTTTTAAAGGCGCTCGATGAATTTGAAATATCGCTCGATGGAAAGGTGTGTTGCGATATTGGAGCGTCGACGGGAGGGTTTACACAGGTAATGTTAGAGCGTGGCGCAAAAAAAATTTACGCAATAGATGTCGCGAGTGGCGAGTTTAGACTTAAAGACCCTAAAATAGTGCTTATGGAAAGAACGAATGCGCGCTTTCTAAAAAAAACGGATTTCGATCCCTCCCCTGACTTTATAGCCTGTGATTTATCTTTCATATCTTTGAAAAAGATTTTACCTGTAATAAAGGAAGAAATATTGAAGGAAGACGGAATAGCCGTTTGCCTTTTAAAGCCACAATTTGAAGTTGGACCTGGAAAGGTCAATGATGGAATTGTTAAATCAAAAGATTTACATCTCGAGACGATAAGGGATATTTTCGATTTTGCGAGGAATTTGAACTTTAAAATCAGCGGATTTACATTTTCGCCGATTAAAGGAGGAAGTGGTAACATAGAATTTTTGATTGAATTTAACGGAAAGACCAAACCTTTCGATATCGAACAGGTAGTTGAATTTGCTTGGAAAATGGAGGGAAGTAAGGATGTCCATTGTTGATAAAATTTTTGATCCGAACAAAAGATTCTTAAAAAGGACGTCAAAGATCGTTGAACATATAAATGAACTCGAAGAAGACGTCAAAAAACTCAAAGATTCAGATTTTGAGAACAAGACACAAGAATTCAAAGAAAGGCTTTCTAAAGGAGAGACCTTAGACGATCTTTTGCCAGAGGCTTTTGCCCTTGTCAGAGAGGCGGCAAGAAGGGCAGTGGGGATGAGGCCATTCGATGTTCAATTGATTGGAGCGGTAGCCCTCCACGAAGGCATGGTGGCCGAGATGAAGACCGGAGAAGGTAAAACCCTTGTTGCGGTTATGCCAGCCTATCTTAACGCGCTTGAGGGAAAGGGCGTCCACGTTGTGACCGTAAACGATTATCTTGCAAAAAGAGACGCCAACTGGATGAAGCCGGCCTACGAACTTCTTGGCCTTAGCGTTGGATTCTTGCAATCTGAAATGGATCAGGATCAAAGGCGGGCCCAATACAATTGTGACATAACCTACGGTACCAATACTGAGATGGGATTTGACTATCTCAGAGACAATCTTGCTTACTTGCCAGAACAAAGGGTTCAGAGAGGTCATAATTACGCGATCATAGACGAGGTTGATAGCATTTTAATAGACGAAGCAAGAACGCCTTTGATAATTTCAGGTCCGGCCGAGAACTCTTCAAGGCTTTACAAACAATTTGCCTCCCTTGCGAGAAAATTAAAAAGAGACGAGGATTTCAAAATAGATGAAAAACAAAGAACTGTCTCTTTGACTGAAGATGGCATAAAGAAAATAGAAAACTTACTTGGAATTCAAAATCTGTACGATCCGTCAAATATAGAATATAATTTTCACATACTAAATGCCTTAAGAGCACTTCACCTTTACAAAAAAGATGTTGATTATATAGTGCGAGGAAATGAGGTTGTCATAGTCGATGAATTCACAGGTAGAATACTCGAGGGGAGAAGATACAGCGAAGGCCTTCATCAGGCGATAGAGGCAAAGGAAAATGTTCAGATAAAGGAAGAATCGATAACCTATGCGACGATAACTTTGCAGAATTATTTTCTAATGTACAAAAAAATAGCCGGTATGACGGGAACTGCTTACACGGAACGCGAGGAGTTCGATCAGATTTACAAAATGAAGGTTGTCGTCATACCAACAAATAAACCGATGATAAGGCGTGACATGGACGATCTCATTTACAGAACAGAAGAGGAAAAGTACAACGCCATAATAGAGGAAGTTACAAAAAGGTATCAAAAAGGCCAGCCAATCCTTATAGGAACAACTTCTATAGAAAAGAACGAAAAACTCAGTGCCATGCTTAAAAGGAAGGGAATACCGCACGAGGTGTTAAACGCCAAAAACCACGAAAAAGAAGCGGAAATAATAGCAAAGGCCGGTCAAAAGGGAGCCGTTACAGTTGCTACCAATATGGCAGGACGTGGTGTTGATATAAAACTTGGAGAGGGTGTCGTCGAATTGGGAGGGCTTTTCGTGCTTGGAACGGAAAGGCACGAATCGCGCCGTATAGATAATCAGTTGCGCGGTCGTTCTGGACGTCAGGGAGATCCGGGAGAATCGAGATTTTACATATCTACAGAGGATAACCTTTTGAGGATCTTCGGCGGAGACAGGATGAAGTCTTTGATGAATACCCTAAAGATCGCACCCGGTCAGCCTATAGAACATCCAATGCTTTCAAGGCTAATTGAGCAAGCACAAAAGAAAGTCGAGGGAATGCATTTTTCCATAAGGAAGCATTTGCTCGAACTCGATTCGGTCCTCGACAGGCAGAGGAACGCGGTTTATTCTCACAGAAACTGGATTCTCGATGGTACAGACGTCAAAGAGCATCTTACAGAGATCTTTGAAGACGTCATAGACAGAAGAATTCAAAATTATCTCTCCTCCAAAGATCCAGACGAATGGGACTGGGAAAGTTTTTCCAACGAACTCTCCGGGATCTTTCCATTCTTCTCTCTCGATGGCAAATCAAAGGATGACATCGAAGAGTTAAAATCACAGATAATGGAAGATTTGCAAAAGAATTACGATGCGAAGGTATCGGAAATCGGAGAAGAGAGATTCCCGCAAATTCTCAAATACGTTATGCTCAAAGTCATAGACGAGAGATGGAGATTGCACCTTCAGGAAGTTGATATGCTAAAAGAATCGATAAATCTGCGCGCTTACGGGCAAAAAGATCCGGTCATAGAGTTCAAGAAAGAGAGTTACCAAAGGTTCGAAGAAATGGTAGATGGAATGTACGATGATATCTCCTCGATAGTCTTTAGAATCGTCATGGTAGACGAGCAAAGGGAAAAAGAACGTGCAAGAAAAAGATTCTCAGTTCTCCAAACTCAACATTCCGACTTCACACTCTCTAACGGTAAAAAGGACGAAAAGGTCGAAGAGGCAAAAAAGAGAAGAATGCGTGTCAAAAGATGAAAGGGTGATTAGGTGATAAATTACGATCTAAAAGTTAAAATAGAGGACATCCAAAAAAGGTTTGTTGAACTCTTAAAGGTTTTTGATGAAAAAAATGTCAAAAGCGAGATAGAGAATTTAGAAAGCAAAACGACGGCAGATGGTTTCTGGAACGATTCGAAATTAGCCCAGGAGACCCTCAAAAAGTTGAAAGATCTTAAAGAGAAGTACGACTTATTTCAAAAGATGAAATCAAAGATGGAAGAGGTAGATGTTGGTCTTGAACTCGCGGACGAAGATGAAGAGTTTGCCCAAAATCTCGAGGAGGTCGTCGAAGAGGTAAAAGAACTCGTAGAAAGATTCGAACTTGTCATGATGCTTAATGGCAGGTTTGACGATCTCAACTGTTACCTTTCGATCCATCCGGGAGCGGGAGGAACAGAGTCTCACGATTGGGCTCAAATGCTTTTGAGAATGTACACAAGATGGGCAGAAAGAAAGCACTTTGAAATAGAAGAGATAGATATCCAGCCGGGCGAAGAGGCCGGCATAAATAGCGCAACACTGCTTATAAAAGGTGAATACGCCTATGGCTTTTTGAAATATGAAAGGGGCGTTCACAGGCTTGTAAGGATCTCGCCATTTGATGCGGCAAAAAGAAGGCACACTTCTTTCGCTTCAGTAAACGTTTTGCCGGAATTAAAGGAAGACATAGAAGTCGAAATAAAGGATGAAGATTTAAGAATAGATACCTATAGAGCCTCTGGTGCCGGCGGCCAACACGTCAACAGAACAGATTCGGCCGTAAGAATAACGCACATTCCAACCGGAATAGTCGTAGAGTGTCAAAATGAAAGGTCTCAATTTCAGAATAAAGAAACCGCAATGAGAATTTTGAAGGCGAGGCTGTACCAATTAGAGGTTGAAAAGAGGCAGGCCGAACTCCAGAAGATACAGGGGACATTGAAGGAAATAGGATGGGGAAGCCAGATAAGATCTTATGTCTTCCAGCCCTATACCATGGTAAAAGATCACCGCACAGATTACGAAACAGGAAATATTCAGGCAGTTATGGATGGAGAAATAGATGACTTTATCTACGCGGAACTTGTCTTTTTCGCAAGAAATGGGGGTAATGAATTTTAAGAAAAAAGTTATGGTAATCGCTGGCCAGAATGATGAAGATTACGGTCAGCGTTTGACTTATTTGAAGGTAAGAGAATTGTTAAAATCCAAAAACGTTGAAAGTATATACCCTAAATTTTCTATTTATACCATGACGATGATGCCATTTTACGATGGTTTAATTGTCAGCGGCAAGTTAAACAAATACATTGACAGTTCTGCGATAATAGATTTCGCACTTGAACTTGGCAAAGAGGTTTTTTTATTTGGGCTCAATCTTGAAGAATCCAGTAAAGGGATGGTAAAGCATCTAACAACACAGATAATGAGTCCTCTTGTAAAGGGATTCGTAACGGATAGAGTTGGACAAAGATGGGCCTCTTTGTGGGATGGGCAAAGAATAAAGGTCGGAGTAGACATTGCGAATGTCTATCTTCTCGAAAAGTCAGAATATGAAAAGGGCAGGTTCGTTGTAATTGCACCTTCAAAGGACGGGATTTTAAGCAAATGCACCGAAGAAAAATGGTTTCCGATGATGGACGCAAGGGTTATAGTCGAAGATCCTCAGGATTCAAAGACTGCCGTCCAGTTTGCCTCAAAACTCAAAGTCGATGACGTTTCTTTGATCTTTAAAATAAATGACATTATGGAGGCCGTAAAGAATGCGAGATTTGTCATATCCGAAAAATTTTACACGACTCTTACGGCCATTTCCTTTGAAACGCCTTTTGTTCACGTTGGGAAAAAGATACTAAGGTACATAGGAAAGGACTTTTCAAATTACGTATGCGATCCTGACATGACAGAACTTGGGCTTACCTTTTCAAGATTGAATGAATTTGATTTTGATGCTGTTAAGACATTTAATTCTCGCGTAAGATCGATATACAGCGATATGGAAATGGAAATAGATGCTTTTGTCGGAAAATAACACTGGGGGGAAGAGTATGATCAAAGATTTAATCGATCTTGCAACCGTGATGTTTTCTATGAGAAGATGGAATAACAAGCCAACATTTGAACCGGTAAGCGAGGCATCGAATAGCGGTTTTATCCTCCATGTTGCACACCTTATGGGTATGCTTGAGATTTCAAATGGCAAAAAAGTGGACATGTCTAAGATAATAACCCGCATTATACTGAAAGATATGCCAAAGTGTATAATCTCCGATATATCGCTCTCGACAAAAAGAATGATCCAGACGCTTTCTCCTTCGGCGTGGAACAGAATGTACAAAAGTTCGATAGATGAAATTATCAAGAACGTACCGGAAGAGTTCAAAGCGCAATTCGAAGATGCGATGATTAATTCGAGAGATAAATCAATAGAAGGAAAGATAGTCAACGCCGCAGATCTTTACGCCGCATTCAAAGAAGCCGAAACAAATGTTAGGTTCTTTCCAGAATATTTCAAGGATCCATTTGAATCGATCAAGTCGGCAATGCGCCAGATCGATCTTGAATCATTTCACAAGATACTCGAGGATGAAAAATTGAAAAATTACCTCACACAAATAGCGGCTTTGATGTATGCCGTAAGATGGAATCAGCACCCGAGAACCGTTCCAACGACAGTCGCGGGCCATACTTTTTTTGTCACATTCACCTCCTACCTTATCGCCCTCGAGATGCGTGAAATTGACATGATTAATGTCCTTGAAAGGTCGATCTTCCATGACGTACCGGAAGCCTTAACTGGAGACATAATCTCGCCGACAAAAAGAAGGGTCGAGGGATTTGAGACAGTCGTCGAGGAAGTAGAATCAAAAATGGTAAATGAAATATTGCTTCCACTTCTTCCCGACGAAATTGCCAGATACTATTCTCCGTTGATGTTAAAACCATTCGATGGAGGGATCGAGGGAAAGGTTGCGCGCGCTTCAGATCTTATGGGCAGTCTTGTCGAATGCAAGATGGAGATAGTAAATGGCATGCAAATAGATTTCTTCAGAAAAAGTTATGAATCAGTAAAGCAGCAGATAAAATCGATGAATTTAGAAGTGGTCAATGAAATGATAGTTTAACCCTGTGGCGGGTAGGCTGTGGATTGTGGCGCGTGGAAAGAATTGACAATTGAAAGAGAAGTTCTGCTCTAAGAGCATTTCAATAAAATAAAGGGGAGGTATAAGGTGAAAAAGTTTTTTGTGTTGTTGATTTTGACGCTTATCGCGGGTATAGGGTTATCGTTAACGGTTACTTTCGTTACCGACACGGGCGGTATAGGAGACAAATCTTTTAACGACAGTGCCTGGAATGGAGTCGAGATGGCTGTAAAAAATCTCGGCGTTACCGCAAATCTCATTCAATCTTATGAACAGGCCGATTACATTCCAAATCTTTCGGCGGCAGCACAGGTTTCAGATGTAGTCGTCGCGGTAGGATTTCTAATTCAGGATGCCGTTATAAAGGTGGCACCACAATTTCCAAACACGAAATTCATCTTCATAGACGGATCGATAAATGGGATACCAAATGTCGAAAGTTATATCTTTGCCCAGCAGCAGGGAGGATTTTTGGTTGGTTATCTGGCCGCGGCGATGACAAAAACTGGAAAGGTGGGAGTGGTAGCCGGAATGCCAATTCCACCCGTCGACAGTTATATGTACGGCTATGAGGCCGGCGTTGAGACTTACAACGTCCTTCATGGAACAAATGTACAGGTTATTTCCGGCTACGTTGGAAGTTTCGATGATCCGGCGGCGGGAAAGGCTATGACAGAAAGCCAGATTGCCGCAGGTGCCGATATAGTATACCAACTTGCAGGTCTGAGTGGACTTGGAGTCATAGACGCGATGAAGAGCCAGCCGGCAGGATATTACGCGATAGGGGCGGACATGGATCAGGATTACCTTGCGCCCGGCCATGTACTTGTGAGTTCTTTAAAAAGGGTTGATATAGGCGTCTACGACGGAATAAAGTCTGTCATCGATGGAACCTTTAAAGGCGGTACAATTTTACTTTCTTTGAATAACGGAGGGATAGGATTAAGTCCTATGACATACACAAAACAATTCGTTCCTCAATCGGTCATGAAAGAGATAAAGGTCCTCGAACAGATGATAATCGATGGTAAGTTGAATATTCCACAAACAAAAGAGGAATTCCAGAGTTTTCAGGTTCCACAGATAACTTTCTAAAGCCCCTAACGGGGCTTTTTTGCCAAGGAGTTGAGATTATGCTTGTGTACGGTCATAGAGGATACAGCGCAAAATATCCGGAAAATACACTTTTAGCCTTTCAAAAGGCTATGGAATACGGTGCGGATGGAATAGAGTTGGATGTCCATCTCACAAAAGACAAGAAGATCGTCGTGTGCCACGATGAAACGATAGATAGGACCTTTAACGGATCCGGTCTTATTTCGGAGATGACGCTTGAAGAACTCAGAAAGTACGATTCTCACGGTCAGAAGATCCCGACACTTGAGGAAGTATTTGATCTTATAGGCCCTTTATTCAAAATAAATGTGGAACTTAAAACAGATGTGATAGAATCAGATGAATTGGTCGTCAGAACTGTAAAACTTGTTAAAGAAAGGAATCCTGACAGGGTAATAATATCTTCATTCAACCACAAAAGTATACTTTACGCAAGAGAATTGGATAAGAATTTAAAATTAGCCTTTTTATTTGGAGAGCAACATATAGGAAAGGCCGAAGAGATAAAAAAGCAAAGCATCGAGGCCGGAATCTTTTCCTATAATTTGCCCGTCTACGCTAAAGGAATGGCTGAAATGGATGATCTGATCGACTTTGCAAAAGATCAGGGAATAAAGATTGTCTTTTGGACAGTTGATGACAGAGAAGATATGGAATACGCCATAGAAAAAGAAGCGTACATAGTCATAACGAATGAAGTCGAAAAGATAAGAAAGATTTTGATATCTCATTTAGAATAAATTGAAAAGGTACTTTCATCTCTACCATCTTTTTGCGAATAACTTTTCGATCCTCTCTTACCTTTTAACTTCGGCAATAAATTCAATTGCCGCCGAGTGGAATTTGCCATTTTTTATGATAGGTCTGATAAACTTTGCGGGTGCTGTCTCTTACGTGACGGCAAGTTTGCTGTTTGGAAGGCTCGGCGATCGCTATGGTCAGAAAAGGATTTTAACCTTTATAACCTTTATCTTTGGAATTTTTAACGTATTCGGCTTCTTCTGGTCCAATGTTTTGGAACTTTTCATATTCGCCATAGGATTAAATCTCTTCTTTGGAACATTTTTCCCCCAAATTGAAGGTTTGCTTTCAAAAAGAGAAAAGGCTTTGAAGATCGATCCAGCAAGTACCGTGAATAGATTCACACTCTCATGGAGCGTTGGAAATATAATAGGAATGGCGCTTGGCCCTTTTTTGATAATAAAATATCCATACATAACATTCGGGTATGGAATAGCGCTGAACATACTTGCATCTTACATAATAAGGCGGGATCTTTTGAAAAATAAAGAGAATATAAAATTTAGCCCTTCTTACAAACTTACCATTGCACCCAAAAATATCGACTTCCCACGCATAAAACTCTACAGGCTCGCGTACAGGATAACCCTTTTTCTCTCAGGTCTTGTCTACTCTGCTGTGCTTTCGCTCTTTCCAAAGGTCATAGGCATGAGCGGATTGCCCGTAAGAATGAGCGGGTTTTTGATAGTTGGTGCCAACATAGGAGTTCTGATAGTCTTTCTAACGCTCGGCAAAATAAGAGTATGGGTCGGAAATCCAATTTTATCGACGATCTTCCTCGCGGTCATTCCAATCGAAACTATTCTACTTTTCCTACCAACATCACCCACATTGTTCTTCTTGATCTCTCTCTTTGCCGGAATGAGTTACGCCGTTCCTTACACTTATGCCATCTTTTACGGACTTAATTCGCAGGATGAGGATGAAGGAAAGCAGGGAGGATTTCACGAAGCGATAATAGGCATGATATTTGGAATAGGGCCTTTGATAGGAGGATTGGCAATTCAGTTATCGAACAATTTGAAAGGCCTTGGAATAATGTCGGCAACAATTCTAATCGCTGCGGCCGCAGTGCAGTATTCATTTATAAAATCTCTAAGTGCAAAAAAATAAAGGCCTTCTGGCCTTTATTTGAATTGGTTGACGAAGTTAAGTTGAAGATTGGCGATATGATTTTTTATCTCTTTTACCTCATTTTCATCCAATCTTTTATCGATGACTTCAGACATTTTTTCAAGAATATCTATTAAAAACTTTGCATCTTCTTTCGATTTGTGAAATTCCCCGTCAATGTCTTTGATAAGCCCAAGAGATATCCATGCTTTTTCTTCAAGTATTCCAAAGACAAAGGAGACGACTTCCGCAGGAGAAAGATAATTTCGCTTTTTTTGCTTTTCCTCATCTTCCATTCAAATTCCTCCCTGCAGTGGAATCTCTATTATTTTACTGGCTCTTCGAAGGCTTTCATCGCCTCATCTACGCTCTTTCCTTCAACGGTTATATCGTATATGGCATTGCACATCCTTATCGCCTCATCAAGCGGTTTTTGATGGATATTCCTTCCAGTCGCATTTCCGGCCGCACCGCTTATAAAGATCTGATCGTGAAGCCTTTGAAGAAAAGCCCTTACGTCTATGCTCGGTCCCCCGGCACAAAGCACCTTCGTCCTGCCGGCCGCCATAACGGCCTCTTTGAACATCTCGGCAACATTTCCCTCTTTGACCTCAGGATAATTGACCTTGACAAAATCGCTTCCCAGCGCTGCCACAATGCCTGTCGCCCCCGCTATAAGGTGCGGATCGAGTTCGTCTGCGACGGAAATGCCGCGAGGATATGCCCATATAACCGTAACAAGGCCATTTTCGTGGGCCTTATACACGATCTGAGCCGCTTGTCTGAACATTTCGGCTTCGTATTTACTTCCCGGATATATCGTATAACCGACTCCGAGTATCTTAAGGCCGCTTTCTTTTTTGAATTTGATAACCTGTTCGACATCTATCCATTGATTGCTGAATGGATCCATCTGATCGGTCTTGATCAGATTCGTCTTAGAGTTCAATTTAACAAGATAAGGAACTTCTCTGTAATCCATTCCATACCTTGATATTAATCCAAGTTGGGTCGCAAAAACACCTATTTTAGCCTTACTGGCGATTCTAAAAAGATGTTCTGGATCCGCATCATCTGGTGCGATACCCTTACCGTAAAAATCCTTGTTAAGATGTTCTACCTTTTGATCGCCCGCAAAGAGCATAAGCCTTCCAACACCGTGCGTCATCTCTTCGTAATTCTTTGAATATTCGGCGCGTTTATCCTTTGGAACATCAAGAGGAATCTTTACCATTTCTTTCACCTCTTTCGTTAAAGATCGATTACGATTAAATTATATACCAAATCGTGATTTTTTAGAAATTGGAATGCGCATCTTCCCTCAATTCTAAAAGAGCACGTTGTAAACCCTGGGGAAACGTTTTACAAGCACTCCAACCTCAAGCGCTATAAGTGAGGAGGCAAAGCCTGAAAAGATT
>CAYSSO010000004.1:0-21053 GCA_964433875.1 uncultured Mesoaciditoga sp. | reverse complement strand
ATTTGGATGTAAAGATTCGCACCTGCCGTAACATTAACAAAAGGGAAAAATGGTGCAAGCGTGAGACCTATTATCAAAATGTGATCCGCGTATATGTCAAATGAATGATTTCCAAAAAGCGCGAGTATATTGGAATGTCTTTTCTCCTTTACAAGGTGTGAAATCCATAAAAAAACTGGAAGTGAAAAGCAATAAAAAAGATATTCAGAAGGCCCAAGCGCCGAGTACGATTCATAATCTTGCAAAAGTTTCGGAACGGTTATTATCATCGCAACGGATCCCGCATAGGAGAGAATAAAGCCTATCCATACCAAAAAAGAAGGCCTCTTCAGCCACAAAAGTTCTCCCTTTTGCGCGATGTACATGCCCCAAAGGTAAAAAAAGGCCCAAATTAAGGGATTCCTGTAAGTTACAGTTGATGTGACAATAGAATAATTCCAATATTGGGGAATGTAATACAATGCAGAAAAGAAAAGGCCGGATACAAATGAGAATATCATCAAATATTTTAAATTCGTCCTGAAAATAAAGGGCGTTAAAATGTAGAAGATCAAAAGCACGAAGATAAAATAAAATGGAAGGTATATAGTCGCAAAGAGATACCCATAAATCACATTGGAAATGCTTAATTCGTAAGGCCCCGAAAGATGATTGGAAAGGCTTATTTGGATTACAAGATAAATCGTAGACCACAAAAAGTAAGGAGGAAGAAAGGTCTTAAGTTTTTTTGGGACAAAATTAGAGGGAGACTTTTTGTAACTTCTGTAGGCAAGGAATCCCGAAACAAAGAAAAAAATCACCACTACGGGCGTTCCTAAAGGGCCAAAAAAATAAAGCACATTTTGTATTCTTTCATTGTAGGTTTGAAAATTATAAAAAATCGCATGAAAAAATACGACCGTTAATATGCCGAACCCCTTTAGAAGATCGAATTCTTTTATTCTTTCATCCATTTTCCATACCGGTAAGTGCTTCTTTTAAAACCTTCAATGCCCTGCAATCATCTTCGTTATAATTCAAAAGTTCCTGCATCGCCGCGCGATCTCCTTCTTTTCTCCACTTTGAAAGGGCCATCATGGCGTTATAACCGTTAAAATCCTTGTTCCTCCAGTTAAATCCAAAATTCCTCGCGACATCCTTTAGAGAGTAAAATCTGACCGGCATCGTTACGCTACTTCTTATTGTGGAGTAAAGATCCACAAACCTCGGCAGTACATTTCTCAGATCGGTATTTGAGATCTTTCCGAACTTATGGATCACATCTCTATCGAATCTATCGTAATGGTAGATCGGGGCATTGGGGTAAAGGGATAATACTTTTATAAAATCGAACCATTCCTTCCAGTTGTCATTGCTGAGCATAAAATAATGATAGGTATCATCGACCAAAAGTCCGAAAAGATAAAGATCTTCATCATCCTTTTCCACATCAAAGAAATATTCATGATCTGAATGTGGAAGGATCACTTTCTTTAACATGATAGGCCTGTGATCTTTAAGAGATTTTGCCTGCTTTACAATCGAATTTGCCTCATCTAAACTTATGCCCGCATACTTTGCTATCTCGTAAGGATCGGCATTTGAAAGAGTTTTAAGATCTCCGAATCCGGCCTTGATGAGAATTTTTTTTCTTTTTTCTCCAACCCCGTTTATAAGGGATAAATCTTCCTCTTTCTGACTTAAATCAAGACATTCTTTGTAAAATGGACATTCCTTACATTCGTAGCCGAAGGAAGGATCCGGCGGAGAAGCATTTTCAAAAACTTCCTTCATAACGTCGATCATCATCGAAACAAATTCGTCTCGAGGCTTTACAACTTTTTCTCCCTTTAAAAACTCGATCTTAACCTGTGCGTCTTCACCTCTAAGATGAAGTACAAAGTACAAAAATGACGATTCAATTATGTGCCTCTCTCTTACATTTTTTGACATTCTGCGCAGGATATATGTCTTGCCATTTCCTTCGCGTTCTTCATCTGCGAAAGCGATGAGGTGAAATCCCTTGTAATCGGCTTCGATGCCTGTAGAACTTTGAATTCCATCTTTAAAAAGATAGGCCTTTCTGTGGCAGACGTAAAAAGTCGTAAAAAAATCCTGAGTTATATCCATAATTTTAAAAATCCTCTTTCGAAATAATGGGACTGTACTTTTCTGAGTAATCGTAAGTGTCGATTTTTTCTATCTTCTTTATCTTAAAGACAGCAAGGTACGTTAACGGAGTAGCGATAATTTCGTAGACAACTTTGAAAATGTACTGGGCAAGGATAAGAAAAAACAAATCTTTAAGATCCATAAGTCCCGCGAAAGTCCCCGTGATGAATATCAAAGTATCCGCGCCCTCGCCTATAACGGTCGATCCTATTGTCCTCGTCCACAGCAATTTCCCCTTAGTGAGTACCTTCATTCTGCTCATAACGACGGAATTAAGATACTCTCCGACGAAATAAGCAACGATGGAAGACGCAACGGATCGCGGAGCAAGGCCAAGGACGACCGAATATGATCTCGCCTCCGCCTGCCACCATACAGGCGCAGGAAGAACGTTTACCAAAAGAAAGAAAAAGGCCATAAACAAGTTTGCCCCAAGGCCGAGCCATATTACAAGCCTTGATCTTCTAAATCCGTAAACCTCCGTCAAGATGTCTCCGAATATGTAAGATATTGGAAAGATCAAAACGGCTCCGGGCAACACAACTCCCCAGAAATCCACAAGCCTTCCGGCCGTGACATTTGCTATTATAAGGCAGGTGACAAAGGCGGCAGTCAAAAACACGTATAAAGGCGTTATCTTTTTTTCTTCCAACTATCTTTCACCCTTTTCTATTGTCGTCGTGGCATCTATTCCACCGCGCGTTTTATAAACGACAGTTACCTTCATCCAGACGGGCTTTAGCAATTCAAAGAGATCGTTAAAGATCCTCTGCGTGGCCCTTTCTTGGTAAATTCCAACATTCCTAAAAGAGACAAAATAATACTTCAACGACTTTAATTCTATTATTTTGTCAGAAGGTATGTACTCTATCGTAACCTTACCTATGTCGGGAAGGCCGGAAAATGGGCACACCGCCGAAAATTCATCGGTTTCGTACCTGACAAATTCTTTTTCCTTATTTTGAAAGTCTATAGTTTCAAGGATGCCGGTCTCTATCGCATCTTCTCCAAGAAAAGAAAAGGTTTTTCCTTCAGCCTTTGGCATTTTATCATCTCCTCCAAGATTATATAACAAAATCCAAATTCACCAATCGTTGACGGCCGTTGAATGCTCAGTATTCTCCCCTGTAAGTTACAAACGCGCTTTCAGTCTCCCAGAGATCGACCGAATACAATTTGTAATTGGGACCATTTAAAGGCTGTTCAAGTATTTTCCATATCCATATGGCTATATTCTCGGCGGACGGTTGAGGAATTATCTCATTTATGTAATTGTGATCGAGCCTTGATATAACAAGGTCATTTACAATTCTTTTTAGTTCGGCAAAATCGATGATCATCCCCTCATCGTCCGGCATTCCCTCGAGGGTAACTCTCAATTTGTAAGTATGACCGTGAAGTTTCTCGCACTTCCCATGGTAGTTAACAAGGTTATGCGCGGCGTCGAATTTGAATTCCTTTGAAATTAACATCATCCCACAAAACCTCTAATCATTGAACCATTCTTTTTTAATATGGATGAATCTCTTTCCGAAGAAAATCTGCAATCCTATTCCTATAAGATAGGAAGCAATAAACCCCAAGAACAGTTGACTGAAAGACGCATTTATGCCAAAGAGTTGAAATGCCCTCAAAATCAAGAATATGCCAAAAAGCAAACTCCCAACTCCTATCAGCCTTCTTTCGATGAGTTCTCTTACCCCCTCGAAACAAAAGAGAATGGCAAAGAATATGCCAAGTATGAATCCAAAGGTAAGGTTCATGAATCCAAAGATCCCGAGAAAGGCCAGAATTCCCAAAAGAATCAAAAATACGGCAAATGCTTTCATTTTACACCTCCTTTACACCCGGCACTAAATAGAAAAGAGATGAGAAAACGGTAACAAGCGTTCCGAGAATTGCAAAGATTAAAAAATTCGAAAGTGTCGAAGACAGGAAACCGATGACCGAAAGAGAAATAGGCTGAAACATCGTCTCAAATGTCAGCATGACGCTAAAGACCCTTCCTCTCTTTTCATCTGGTACTAACCTCTGTATTATAACCTGAAAGAGCACGTTGACAAAAGCGAGCGCAAGACCCATCAGGAAGGCAATCACCAAAAAAGTAAGTAAATTCGGTGCGAACCCGAATAAGACATAAAGTATCCCTGTCGATATCGTTCCGAGTATTATGAAATTGTGTTTTACCTTTATCTCTGGAATTATCGAAAGCAAAACGGAGCCTATCATCATTCCGATTGCAAAGGCGCTGATCGTATATCCGAGTTCAAGCGCGCCAAGATGGTATATCTCTTTTATCTGCTTGGCTATGAGTATATCGAGCGGAGAAAAGGCAAAGTTCAAAACCGAAACGATGATCATCGACCAGAAAAGCAATTTTTGATTGTAGAGGAATTTAAATCCCTCTTTGAAGTCTGCAAAGAAAGAACTGTCTTTATTCCTTGAAATTGACTGTTTGAAATTTATGAAAATTTCTGTTCCTGCCGACACGATGAAAGAAAAGCCGTTCAACATGAAGACGAAAAACGGCCCGAAAAATCCAACCAACACCCCTCCTATGGCAGGACCTATTATCTGGGTAAATTGCATTCCCGTCTGGTAAAGGCTATTTGCGCGGGTCAAATTTTTGTCCGGTACGATGTTCGGTATGGTGGATTGAATGGCGGGATTGAAAAAAGCGCCGCCTATGCCCATTAACGCGGAGATGAGATATATCAAAAGGGCAGTCAAAGTATTCGTGTATGCAAGGTATGCCATCCACAAAATCAAAAGCCCTCTCAAAAAATCAGAAAGTACGACGATAGACTTTCTGCTCGTCCTGTCGTTGAGTACACCTGCAAAAGGACCTATGGCCGCCATCGGAATCACGCTGAAGGTAAACATAAGCCCCATGACAATGCCGGATTGCGCACTTGAAAAGTGATTCATTATCCACCACATGATGGCGATGTATTGTATTGAATTTCCGATCGATGAAACTATTTGGCCTGACCACAAAAGCAAAAAATCTTTGTTAAAAAGCCCTCTTTCTTCGATAATCTTTTGATCCATATCATTTACCCGACAAAAACTCTTCTATCTTTTCTTTTTCATAACCTAAAGTTTCCATTAATTCTCTTATCTCGTCCTTTGTCGCCCTCTTTGACTTTAAAATATCCTCAAAGATCTTCAATCTTTCATCGTCCTTCGAATTGGCGATATCTTCAGATCCGAATTCAATATGTGCGCTGCCCGATATGCTTTTAAACTTCAACGTCGATAATGGCTTTCCGACATCAAATGAACCCTTGAAAATCCCCTTTACCTTGACATCAGACTTTATGTCTCCGCTTACAGTGTCAATTTCGACGCGAGCATTCGGCCTTGATGCAAAAGAAAGGGATAAATCTCCCGATATCGTTCTGACATCTAAAGTTTCAAAATTCGGATCCATTCTCGTGATCTTTACGTCTGACGAAGTGGTTTTTATGACTCCCCATCTGAATGAAGGATTTGAAAATTCGAGATCGCCTGATATCGACTGAACATCTATCTTTTCAATTCTCGACGATCCTTTTAAATCCAAATTTCCAGATGTGGTCTTAACAAAAAGGGTTCTAATCTTTGAGCCGATCTCGATATCTCCAGAAATTGACGAAATTCTCAATTCGTCCAAAGAAAGCCCCCTAACAGAAAGATCGCCCGATGTGGTATCTATCCCTATCGAAAGATCGTCTGGAATTTGTAAATAAACATTCTCGATCTCAAGTCCTCCGAATTTCATAAAACCAAAGGCAAAAAATCCATCCGGGAAAAATGGCGAATGCGGGAAAAGATCTAATTCAAATTTTTCTCCTTCTTTTTTTATCTTTGGCTCATACTCTTCGATATCTTTTTTGAATCCTGAAAGTTCGACCTCCAAAGACAACTTTCTCTCTCCTCGAGATACATCTACGTCCGGCGAGATAGAGTGTACAAAAACCTTTTTGATCTGAGATATATCCCATTCAAATTTTTTGGTTTCCCTCATCTTTTCCTCCTTTCAATTTCGAAATGGCCGTCGAAACATCTATTTCTCCGTTTTTCAGTTTTTCAAGTATGTCCTTCTCACTTTCTCTTGCCTCTTCTTCCACATCATACCCGAGAGTCCTAACGATCTCGTTCAATTTATTCCTTGCTGTCGGATAAGAGATATCGAGTTCTTTCTGCACCTCGCTCAGATTTCCTTTATGTTTAAGAAAAATTTTCACGAATCTCATCTGTTCTTCCGAAAGATTGAAAAATTCGTCGAGAACGAATTGGCCCGTCACCCCCGTTCCGCAAACGGGACATTTCAGAGATACTACATCCATCTTGTGGCCGCAATAAGGACACCTGCTTACTACAGATATTTTGATCACCTCCTTAATAATTTTAAGTATAAAATTAATTTTATTTAATTATAGATCAAAAATTTTTAAATGTCAACAAAAAACAAACGCCCCCGAAGGGGCGTCTTTACAGAACAGAATTCATTTCACAGTTGCGCGAGATTTGTTTACGGAGAGGATGCCATCTTCCTCATCAACGATTATTCTGTCTCCCTCCGACAACTCTCTTGATATTATCATGTCCGCTATTTTGTCCTCTACCTCAAATTCTATTAACCTTCTCAAAGGACGTGCGCCGAATGCCGGATCGTAACCTTTTTCGGCAAGATATTCTATGGCGCGCTTTGTTATTTCCAAGGTTATATTCTTATCGGCAAGGTTTGCACGTATCTTGGATATGAACTTCTCAACGATACCCTCCATATGAGATTTTCCAAGAGGCTTGAAAGCGATCATCGCGTCTATTCTGTTCAAAAATTCTGGCTTGAAATATTTTCTTAATTCCTGAATCATCCCTTCATCGAGATAATCCATCTTACCGCTTTCAACACTTTCAAGTATGTAATCAGACCCTATATTTGAAGTCATTATTATAACTGTATTTCTAAAATCGACCGTATTGCCTTTCCCATCGGTTAATCTTCCATCATCAAAAACCTGAAGCAATGTGTTGAAGATCTCGGGATGTGCCTTTTCTATTTCATCGAGCAAGATAACGCTGTAGGGTCTTCTTCTTACGGCCTCGGTTAACTGTCCTCCCTCTTCATATCCGACATATCCCGGAGGTGCTCCTATAAGCCTTGATACGGTATGCTTTTCTGAATATTCAGACATATCGATGCGTATCATGGCATTTTCACTGTTGAATAATACCTCCGCAAGGGCTTTGGCAGTCTCTGTCTTTCCAACGCCTGTCGGGCCTACGAAAAGAAATGTTCCCATTGGTCTGTTCGGATCTTTAAGACCGGCCCGCGCCCTTCTTATGGTGGAAGATACGATCCTAACGGCTTCTTCCTGATCGACAATTCTTTTGTGTATCAATTCTTCAAGATTTGCAAGTTTATTTCTTTCATCTTCCATTAGCCTTGTCACGGGAATGCCCGTCCATCTTTCTACAACTTTGGCTATCACGTCTGAATTGACAACCTTCGGAATCTTTTCCTGACGCTTTTTCCATTCCTCCTGGACCGCGGCAAATTCCTTTTTTATCTTTTCAAGTTCGGCCTTTTTCATCGCGGCCTTTTCATAATCTCCAGAAAGCGCCGCGTCATTTATCTCCTCTTCCAAAGTAGATATCTTATTCTGTCCCTCTATTATCTCAGATGGAACAAATGAATTTTCAAATTTCACGCGAGATGCGGCTTCATCTATAAGATCTATCGCCTTGTCGGGCAAAAATCTGTCAGATATGTACCTCGATGACAGTTTTACAGCCGTTTCTATCGCTTCATTTTCTATTTTGACACCATGATGGGATTCGTAAGAATCTTTAAGGCCGAGCAAGATCTTTATCGTTTCTTCCTCGCTTGGTTCCTTTACGTCTATCGTCTGAAACCTTCTTGCAAGCGCCTTATCCTTTTCTATATATTTTCTGTAATCTTCCAAAGTTGTAGCACCTATACATCTTAACTCTCCGCGTGCGAGTGCCGGTTTTAACATGTTCGACGCGTCAAGGCTTCCTCCCTCAACGCTTCCGGCACCAACGACCGTGTGCAATTCATCTATAAAAAGTATCACACTGCTATTTCCCTTGACGGCATCTACGAGAGATTTAAGCCTTTCTTCGAATTCTCCCCTGAATTTGGTACCGGCAACGAGCCTTCCCATATCGAGAGAAAGAATCCTTTTGTTCATCATGTAGTCAGGCACTTCCCCAGTAACAATAAGTTGGGCGAGTCCTTCGACTATGGCCGTCTTACCAACGCCGGGATCTCCTACGAGGACAGGATTGTTTTTCCTTTTTCTTCCAAGGATTTCTATCATTCTCTCGATCTCTTCTTCACGTCCCACAACCGGATCGAGTTTACCATCTTTTGCCTGCTGTGTAAGGTCTACAGTGAACTTTGCGAGAACGTCTAAATTTTCGGCCTCTTTTGACTTTCCACTCTTTCTAATGGAAAGAATGGCGTTGTAGACTTTCTCGTCGTTGACGCCGAAGCGTAGAAGTACACGCGCCGCCATTGAATCTGGCGTCTTGACCATTCCGAGCAAAAGATGCTCAGTTCCTATCTTCTCGTCTCCCATACGCGTGGCTTCACTCTTGGCGCTTTCGAGGACGTGCCTCGCGTCTGGAGTTATGTACATTTGCTTTATACCGCTAGATGATATCTGGCTTCCACCGTATTCTTTCACAAGATCTTCTGTTTTATCCTTTAACTTAGAGATATTAACCTTCAAATTCTTCAAGGCATCTATCGCGGCATTTTCTCCATCCTCTATAAGGGCAAGCAATATATGCTCGGATCTCAATTGATCCTGACCGTACCGCGAAAGTATATCCTGCGTGGACATCATAACATTTGCCGCTTTTTCAGTGTATTCATCAAGATTAAACATATAACACCTCCAAAAAAGAAAGGGGCCCAAAAGCCCCTTCCTTTATTTTATATCTATTTTTCTCTTTGCACTCTTTGACTCAGGGCTTTTTGGTATGGATATGTTGAGAACTCCGTTTTCGAACTTTGCACTGATATTCTTTTCGTCTATATCAGATGGCAGAGAGAAAGATCTTTCGAATTTGCCATAATTTCTTTCTATTTTTTTGTATCCCTTCTTTTCTTCTTTTCTTTCTTCCCTTTTTTCTCCTCTGATCGTCAGGACACCATCGTCGATTTCGATATCAACGTCTTCCTTTTTCATGCCGGGCAATTCTATTTCAAATTCATAACTCTTGTCTGTTTCAGAAATATCAACTGCCGGCACGAAAGTTTCTGCTGAGAGTGTTACTGGCCAAATTCTCGGAAACTCCTCGAAAAACTTGTCAATGACTTTTTGCATCTCCTCAAAAGGTCTGTAAATGTCAAGTTCTTCTTCTCTCCTCTTTTCAATGGCCATAAGACCACCTCCTGTTTATTTTAATTTTTTATTTTATTTTCCTTGGTATTCGGCGTTAACGGTATCGTCATTCGTCGATGAAGAATTATTTGATCCGTTACCGCTTGTTGCGCTCTGATAAAGTTTTTGACCTATAGTCTGCGATTTCTTCTGCAAATCGTCCATGAGAACCTTTATGCGCGCGTAATCATTCTTTTCTATGGCGTCTTTGAGGTCCTTTATAAGGCTCTCAGTTTCGGCTCTCAAGGACGGATCTATCTTCGATCCCTGCTCGTTGAGCAATTTCTCCATCTGGTAGACAAGAGAATCGGCCTGGTTTTTCATTTCAACTTGCTGCTTGCGCTTGGCATCCTCTTCCTGGTACCTCTTGGCCTCTTCAACCATTTTCTTTATCTCTTCTTCCGAAAGGTTTGAACTTCCTCTTATCACGATGGATTGCTCCTTGCCAGTTGCTTTGTCTTTTGCAGAAACATGGACAATGCCTTCGGAATCTATGTCAAAGGTAACCTCGATCTGCGGGATACCCCTTGGCGCCGGTGGAATACCTGTAAGTGTAAACCTTCCAAGAGATTTGTTATCGCTTGCCAGTTCGCGTTCTCCCTGCAAGACATTTATCTCGACTTCTGTCTGACCATCTTCTGCCGTCGTGAAAACCTCAGATTTTTTGGTTGGTATCGTCGTATTCCTCGGTATTATCCTGTGCATAAGGCCACCCTTGACTTCAACACCAAGAGAGAGTGGAGTCACATCGACAAGCACGACCTCTCTTTTCGTCTCTCCGGCAAGAATAGATGCTTCCAACGCGGCCCCTATCGCAACGGCTTCATCTGGATTGACGGACTTGGAGGGTTCTTTATGGAAAATATTCTTCAAAAATTCCTGAACTATCGGCATTCTCGTTGGCCCACCGACGAGCAGGACCTCTCCGATATCTTCAACCGTTATCTTTGCATCGTTTAAGACTGTCTCGATTGGCTCTCTCATCTTTTCAACGATATCGCGTATCAAACTCTCCAATTTGGCCCTTGTCAAGGACGTTTGAAGATGTTTTGGACCACTTGCGTCTGCCGTTATGTAAGGAAGATTTATCTCCGTCTCCATCTTCGTCGTGAGTTCTATCTTTGCCCTTTCGGCTGCATCCTTCAATCTTTGTATTGCCTGTTTATCGCCGCTCAGATCGATTCCGGTCTCCTTTTTGAAATTATCGATAAGCCAGTCGATAATCCTTTGATCGAAGTCATCTCCTCCGAGATGATTGTTTCCGCTTGTGGCCTTAACTTCTATGACTCCGCCGCCTATTTCAAGCAAGGAGACATCAAAAGTTCCTCCGCCAAGGTCGCAAACTATAACCATCTCGTCTTTGCTCTTGTCTATTCCGTATCCTAACGCGGCCGCCGTTGGTTCATTTATAATCCTCATGACTTCAAGCCCTGCTATACGTCCCGCATCCTTTGTCGCCTGGCGCTGGGCATCTTCGAAGTATGCCGGGACCGTTATGACGGCCTTCGTTACCTTGCCACCAAGAAAGGCTTCTGCATCATTTTTCAATTTTCTGAGTACGAAAGCACTTATTTCCTGAGGAGTGTATTCTTTGTTGTCTATTTTGATCCTCGTATTTGTTCCCATCTGACGTTTTATAGATCTTATTGTCCTTTCGGCATTGAGTATTGCCTGTCTTTTTGCAGGTTCACCTACCAAAACCTCTCCCGTTTTCGTAAAAGCCACAACGGAAGGAGTGAGTCTCGAACCCTCGGCATTGGGTATGACTTCTGGTTTCCCATTTCTAACAACCGCTATCTCCGAGTTAGTCGTCCCAAGGTCTATTCCAACCACATATTCTCTTTCAGCCATTCATGTCACCTCCATAATTTCAATTCAAATTATAATCAACTTTATCGGCCTTGTCAAGAGTCAAAATCAAATTCATATAAAATTTCTATTCATTGTTATACATGATTTTTTGCTATATAAATTTATAATTTACTAAAAAATTAAGCAGTCTTAATAATAGACTGATAAAAAACTTCTTTCTCATTTGTGAGATTAGTAACAAATTATTTCCACATATAGGTGAATAAATTCACATCACAAAAAAGAATATTTAACCGTCGTGATATACAATGAGAATGGAGGTGAAAGATATGCCAGTTATGAAATTTTCTGTAAGTGGAAAGTGTGAAAATCCAACGAAATTGGTTGTTAATGCGGGTAAATTCAAGATGATAATCGATGAGCCACCGAACCTTGGAGGAACGTATGAAGGACCAAATCCAGTTGAATACGTCTTGGCTGCTCTTGGTGGATGCATAAATGTTGTGGGGCATCTTGTCGCAAAAGAGATGGGAATAGAATTAAGGGGACTTGAAATGACGATAGAAGGAGATCTCGATCCTTCCAAATTCATGGGCAAGCCCACGAATGAAAGAACGGGATACAAAGAGATAAGGGTAAATCTCAAACCGGTTACAAACGCAGACAAGGCAACGCTCGAAAAATGGATCAAAGCCGTTGAGGAGCGATGTCCTGTAAGTGATAACCTTAGAAATCCAACGCCTGTAAAGATAAATGTTTCCAAATAAGGCCGCTAAAGCGGCCTTTTTGATCCATATCCTTAATGATTTATTCAAAGAGAATATAAAATAAAGACAAATCTTATAGGTATACTTAAATAAACGATCCAAGAATGGAAGGTGGTTTAATGAAGTTTAAAAACGTTCTAAATAACCCGAGGATCGCCTCTCAATTTGATTTGCTCAAGATGATTAGGCTCAAAAACAACGAAGCACAAGTCGAATTTGTCAAACGCTCTCTCGAAGGATGCACAGATCAAAAAATAGAAATTAAAAATGACAAATCCTCTAATTGAGTTTAGAAATTTTTCGCTAAATCTCGATGATAACAAGTTGCTCGATAACATATCTTTAAAAGTAGAAGAAAAAAGCGTTCTTTTGATTTATGGACCAAGAAGTTCGGGTAAATCGGCTCTTCTTAGAAGTATCGTCCACCTTAACGAAGAACTCTTTGATAAAATAGAATTTGGGGGAGATATATTCTTTCGCGGTCAGAGCATAATCAATGCGGACAGAAAATTGTTAAGACGCAAAATCGCCTACATAGATACTTCCTTCATTGAAACGCTTTCCCCTCTTACGGTTAACCAGATAATCACCCTTGTCAAGGGACGAAACGTTGATCTTTATTCAGACGAAATGATCGGCTTGCTTAAACAATTGGGACTTATAAATATCTTAAAGGAAGGATTACACACCTACGTCGAGGATCTTCACGGAAATATTAGAGTTCTATTTTTGCTTTTACTTGCGATATTGAGAGAGCCTGAGGTCATTTCTCTCGACTGTATAATAGATCACCTCGACGATGAGGCTGTTTTGAACATACAAAATGTTGTGCTATCATTGAAACAAAAGTACACGTTGATCCTCGCCACAAGAAAGTTGCCCCATTTCTTACCAATAGCGGACAAGATCATCGTGATGAAAAACGGGAAAATAGAATTCGAAGGTACAAAAAAAGAACTTGTTTTTGATTTTTGATCAAGGGGTTAGAGTCAACCACCCACCACCTTTAGAGGTGGGAACTTGTAAAAGCCCTTGTTGATTAGCCTAAGTCGCAAGACTACGTTATTCGTGTCATGACACCCTGAGATGCTGCTCAAGTTTCAGGCTCTGTCGCTTACCATTAAACAGTTCTGATGGGTAGGGACAGTGTGGTAAGCGTAAAAAGCATGGATAACATTGGCGATGAGCACCTAACAGTCGCAAGACTGACTTATCTAAAGGAGATTGAAGATGGTTTATGTAATAAGCAAATCAGGAAAGGTTTTGATGCCGACAAAAAGGCACGGCAAAGTAAGAAGGATGCTTAAATCTGGAATGGCAAAAGTTGTAAAACGCACTCCGTTCACGATTCAATTGTTATATGACTCAAAAAAGTGGTTAGCACAATTCGATCTGCAAAGGGATACAAAAGGTTTGATAAGGTTCTATACAAGGGGATAGAATGTTTCATATATGGCCTGAGGACAAGTGGGTACTTTGATTTAAGGAAATTAGACGGTACAAGGATACATGCGTGTGCGAACTGGAAAGAGGTAAAGAAATTGGAAAGTGTAAAAACATTATTGATAGAAAGGCAGGTGAAGGTGATAATTCCTCTCCAACTTATAGAAGTTGGAGTATCCTTGCCACAAGAACGATGAAATATCATATTTACACGCTCGGGTGTAAATTCAATTTGTATGAAAGTGCCAGAATCTCCGAGATTCTTGAGAAGGCCGGGCACCAAAAATCCGATCCCGAATATGCCGATTTGATAATAATAAACAGTTGTGCAGTTACATCTGAAGCAAAAAGGCAATCTCTTCAGATGGCGAGGCATTTCAAAAGAATATCGCGGGCAAAGGTAATCTTTACCGGATGCGCCGTACACGATGATAAAATCGATGATTTTGATCTTGTTTTAGGTAATGGGGAAAAGATGAAAATACTCGATTTTATAGATAAAGACGGGAAGATATGCGATAGCGTTTATTTTTTGCACGATGATATAAATTACGAGATCGAAAGAATTCCGGAAAGAACGCGCGGATTTTTAAGTATCGAGAATGGATGCAATTGGGGATGTACTTATTGCGCCATACCTCATTTTAGAGGCACAAAAATAAGATCGAAGCCGGCAGACACCGTTATAGAAGAAGCGCAAAGAATGGTAAGAGATGGAATAAAAGAAATAGTTATAAGCGGGATAAACATTGCCTTGTACAACTATAACGGCCTTGATCTTGGAAAATTGCTCGATTTGATTTCCAAAATAGATGGCGACTTCAGAATAAGAATAGGATCGATAGATCCAATTAGCGCCATTAAAATCGCAGAGGTATTCTCTGAAAACCAAAAGATGTGCCATCACATGCATCTTTCTCTTCAAAGCGGTTCAGACAAAGTACTAAAAGATATGGGAAGGCCTTATAAAGCCGAGGATGCGATTATTCTGGCCAAGAAAATGAGAGAAATAGATAGATTTTTTGCCTTCTCTGTTGATGTAATATGTGGCTTCCCGACCGAAGATGAAAGCGATTTTTTCGAAACGGTTAACCTTCTTAAAGAAATTGAGGTAATGAGGATTCACGCATTTCCGTTTTCTCCGCGCCGAGGAACGCAGGCTGCAAATCTAAAAAATTCGATAGATGGTAAAGAAAAGAAGAGAAGGGTCAAAATTCTAAGATCTCTTTCAAATGAATTTGAATACAATTTAAGAAAAAAGATGAAATTCAGACAAAAAATTCTTGTCGAAGAAAAATCTGGCGATCTCTGCAGTGGCTTTAGCGATTATTATCTTAAATATACCTTTAGGGATCCTGAATGTAAAATTGGAGATTTCGTTGAGATAGAGGAGGGGGATGCTTTTGAAGATATATCTTGACTCAAAATGGTACGATGAGGATGTGAAAATAAGCGCCACGGATCGCGGATTTATGTATGGAGAGGGAATCTATGAATCGTTGAGAACTTACAATGGTTCTCTCTTTGCTCCCATGAAGCACTTTGAAAGATTCAAAAGATCTGCCCAATTGCTCGGTGTAAACTGTAAAATGAATTTTGATGAGTTCAAATCAATCCTTCTCGAGGGAATAAAAGATGAAAAAGAAGATTGTACTATACGTGTTATGCTCACAACCGGAAATGGAAATGAACCTCTTTTTATCGCATATATCATGAAATTACAGGCTCCATCTGAAGATCTGTACAATTACGGCGTGAACGTTGGAATATCTAAATTAAGGAAAATAGACGAATCTGCCCTCCCCAACCTTCTAAAGACGACATCACACGCGAATTTGATGATCGCCAAAAAGGAAAAGGAGAGTTTTTACGAGGTGTTAATGCTCAACAGTCGTGGATATGTGGCCGAGGGAATAATGAGCAACATCTTCCTTGTAGAGAACAACGTGCTCGTTACCCCGTCGATAGAGACCGGAATCTTGGACGGAATAACAAGAGAGATAGTAATCGATCTTGCAAAATCTCTCGAAATTCAGGTCGCAGAAAGGCTGGTAAATGTCGATGAACTTTTCAACTGCTCTGAAGCCTTTTTGACCCGAACAAGCGCTGGAATAATTCCAATAAGAAGGATAGAGAATCGAATGCTTTTTGATGAAGAACCAGGCAGCATAACACAGATTCTGATGGAAAATTTCAAGCCGTACATATTCCACAGGGCAGATCTATGGTAACAAATAAATTATTCATCTGACCGAAAATAACCAAAAATAAACCTTTAAAGGCATTTAAAGGTTTTTATTATACCATTCCTTTTGCTATTTCATTTTTGCTTCAATTTGTGTCATAATACATTAGAAGGTGATTCCGTGAAAAGCATGACCGGCTATGCCAAGGTAAGTAAAAATCTAAATGGAAACCTTTACACCGTGGAAATAAAGAGTGTAAATCACAAGTTCATAAATATATCCTTTTTGATACCTTATCTTTTTTCGGCCTTTGAACAGAGATCATTGCCGTTAATTCAGTCTAAGGTAAAAAGAGGTAATATATTCATAAAAGCCGACATAAAAGGAGAATTCGAAAGAGATTTAATAGTTCCAGATCTTGAACTCGCAAAATCCTACTTTAAAGCCTTTAAGGAAATAGAAAAAGAAATTGGGGTTCAGTTAAGGCTCGACCTTGGTCAATTGTTAGAGATAAAAGATATATTCAAGATGTCCCTCGATACCCAAAAAGAGGATCAGATATGGAATGATTTCAGCCAGATACTCTCTGAAGCACTCGAAAATTACGATAAAAGCAGAACAGTAGAGGGAGAAAAATTAAAATCATATTTCGAGGATCAGATAAATACACTCGAAGAAATCGTCAAAGAGATGGAAAGTTATGAATCAGAAAACAGAGAAAAGTACAAAGAAATGCTTTTGCAGAGCCTTCGAGATAATTTTTCAGAAATAAAGATGGATCCTGAAAGAATAGAGCAAGAAGTTGTAATGATAATTCAAAGATCGGATATAGGAGAAGAAATATCAAGAATATTCGCACATATATCAAGAGCGAAAGAACTCATGAATTCCGATCAGGATGTAGGAAGCGAACTTGACTTCGTATTTCAGGAAATAAGCAGAGAAGTTAATACTCTCAGTGTCAAATCGAAAATACCAGAAGTTTTGAACCTTGTGGTAAAGGCTAAAACTATTGTCAAAAAGTTAAGAGAGCAAGTCCAAAATATCGAATAGATACGGAGGGAGGAAGTATGTACGGACTTATAAACATAGGGTTTGGGAATGTTGTAATTGGAGATCGTGTGATAGTCATAGTCAACCCCGAGTCTGCGCCCCTGAAACGTCTTAAGGATGGTGCCAAAGATGATGGCAAACTCATAGACGCCACATACGGAAGAAGAACGAGATCTATTCTTATAACAGACAGCAATCATGTCATTTTAAGCGCCATCCAGCCGGAGACGATATCCGAAAGATTCCAGGCTTCATTTAGAGAAATGAACGAAATAACGGAAAAAGTACCGGAAAAAACGCCAGAAAACAAAACTAAAGCAAAAGCCAAATCATGAGAGGCCTGATTTTCGTGATGAGTGGCCCTTCGGGGGCCGGTAAAACCACAATCGTTAAAATGACACTTTCACAAATAGACGATATGGAATTTTCAGTTTCATACACAACGAGGCCAAAAAGGGAAAATGAGATAGATGGCGTAGATTATTTTTTTGTGGATGAAAAAACATTCAGAGAACTCATCAAAAAAGGCGAGTTCCTCGAATGGGCCGAAGTTCACGGTCATCTTTACGGCACTTCAAAAAAATTTGTCGAAGAAAGGCTTGAAAGGGGTAAAAATTTGCTTTTAGATGTGGATGTAAAGGGAGCATTGAATATCAAAAAGATATACAAAGATGGCATATTTATCTTTGTTGCACCGCCTTCATTTAAAGAATTGAAGGAAAGGCTTTTAAAAAGGCATACGGAAAGCAAAGATGACTTTGAAAAAAGAATAGATGATGCGAAATTCGAACTTTCTCAAATATCTAAATTCGATTATCTTATAGTCAACAGGGATATAAACACGGCAGTCAAAGAACTCGCATCAATAATCATTGCCGAACAATTGAAGGTCTCAAGGTTAAGTGATTTCATAGGAAAGTATAATTTTATAAAGGGATGATAATATGAAAGATGGCATTTACGAAGCGCTTATGAACAGATACGGAAATAAATACGCCATATCCATGGCCGTGGCGAAAAGAGCCGAATCTTTAAATGAACTTTCAAAGCCACTAATAAAGACTGAAGAATCAAACCTTGTAACAATCGCGCTTCAGGAAATGGCGGCCGGATACATAGAAATAAAGAATTCAGAGATTCTAAAAGCACTCACCGCGAATGTGAAAGTTTCGAAGAAAAGATGAAAATTCTTCTTGCCATAACTGGCGGGATAGCGGCATACAAGGCCGTTGATCTTGCGAGCATTTTGAGAAAAAGAAAAGACGAACTGAAAATAATCATGACGGAAAGCGCCATGAAGTTTGTTTCTCCCCTTACATTTGCCGCGGTTGGCAATGCAGAAGTTTACACAGATGAATTCGAATACAAAGGCTTAATCTCTCACACAGGACTTTCTTCATGGGCCGATCTTATGATCGTCGCGCCCGCAACCGCAAATACGATGGCAAAGATAGCAAATGGGATTGCAGACAATATAGTGACAGCAAGTGCCCTTGCCTTTAAGGGACCAAAAATTTTGGTGCCCGCGATGAATGTAAGAATGTATGAAAATCCGGTAACACAAGATAACCTTGAAAGGTTATCCAAATATGGATGGAAAATAATCGAGCCCGAAAGTGGACACCTCGCCGATGGAGAAGAAGGAAAAGGAAGGTACCCAGACAACGCAAAGATAATCTTCGAAATGGAAAGCCTTCTCACAAAAAAAGACATGAATAATTTAAGAGTGCTTGTCACCGCCGGCCCGACTCGAGAGGCAATAGATCCGGTCAGATACATATCAAACAGATCATCTGGAAAGATGGGGTACGAAATAGCGAAAGCGGCCGCTTTGAGAGGCGCCGAGGTACATCTTGTTAGCGGGCCTGTGAACATTCAATCACCTTTTAACGTCAAAAGGTATGATGTTGAAAGTACACAGGAGATGGCTCAAAGGGTTTTAGATATTCTAAATCAAGTCGATGTAGTTATAATGGCCGCTGCCGTCGCCGATTACAAACCATCGGAAAGGGCGTCGCAGAAGATAAAAAAAGGCCTCTCTTTGGACTTAAAACTTGTAAAGACCACGGATATACTTTCTGAGATCGCAAAGATTAAACGTCCGGATCAATTCGTGGTGGGATTTGCAGCCGAAACTCAAAACCTTCTCGAAAATGCAAAAAAGAAATTCGAATCGAAGTCTCTCGACATGATAGTTGCAAATGATGTTTCGAGAAAGGATATAGGCTTTGAGTCAGACTATAACGAGGTTACCGTCATAACAAAAAACGGAATCGTTAATCTCGAAAGAATGACTAAAAAAGAAATTGCGAATTCATTGCTTGACATTCTTCTAAAAGAAATTGTCAAGAAAAATTAAGTTCAAATACTCGATAAATATGGTATTATATTGATACCCGTACAGGGTAATTCGGAGGTGGATTATGGCAGCATTACTTTCAGAAGAGGACAGGAAATATCTTGTCGATCTATTTGAGAAGGAATTAAAGGGAGAGGTTAAAATACTCTTTTTTGGCAGTAAAAGAAAAGAAGAGTGTGAGTATTGCGACCTTACAGAACAAATTCTTCAAGAACTTGCCGAGACTAACAACAAGATCACGATAGAAACGCACGATTTTGACGAAGAAGATTTAGTTAAAAAGTACAACGTTGAAATGGTTCCGGCGATTTTAATGCTGGATTCAGAAGGCAAAGACATGAGAATAAGGTATTACGGAATACCTTCCGGTTACGAATTCTCATCTCTTATAGAAGATGTTATAGCGACTTCTAAGAAAGGAGAGGTTGATCTTTCTCCTTCCACTCTCAAAAAACTTGAGGATGTTAAATCTCCTTTGAAGTTGCAGGTATTCGTGACACCAACATGTCCGTATTGCCCGAGGGCAGTTTTGATGGCCCACAAACTTGCGATGAAGTCACCTAACATAACCGGAGAGATGATCGAGGCCAATGAATTCCCGGATCTTTCCATGCAATACAACGTATCTTCTGTTCCTCACATAATAATAAATGAAGGAGAAGGAGAATTCGTTGGTGCACTTCCAGAAGATGCCTTTGTTGAACAGATAATGAGTGTGGTAAAGGGAGTTTGATAACATGCCCCTTTTCAACCTCTCGAATGTCTCAAAACCGAAAGAGACGAACTACGATGTAGCAATAATAGGAGCAGGACCGGGTGGACTCGCAAGCGCTATATACGCAGGCCGTGCGGGTTTGAAAACGATAGTCTTTGAAAAATCAACTGAAGGTGGTCAGATACTTCTAACCGATATAATAGAAGATTATCCGGGTTTCGTTTCTATAAGTGGAAATACGCTGGCCGAAAATTTTCTGAATCATGCCAAGACATTTGGAGCAAATTTCACGAATGAAGAAATAATAGAGGCTGATTTGACCTCAAAGGTCAAGAGGTTGAAAACGGATCTTGGAAATGAGTACACGGCAAAAGCCGTGGTAATAGCGACGGGAAGTAACCCAAGGAAACTCGGCGTTCCTGGTGAAGAAGAATTCATGAACAGAGGAGTCTCTTACTGTGCTGTTTGTGATGGAAGTTTTTTCAAGGACAAAAGGGTCGTAGTCGTTGGTGGTGGAGATAGTGCTGTGGAAGAAGGCCTTTACATGACGAAGATCGCAAAAGAGGTAACCCTAATTCACAGAAGAGACAAATTGAGAGCGCAAAAGATAGCCCAAGAAAGGGCCTTCAAATCGAAGATGAAATTCATTTGGGACAGTGTTGTTACAGAAATAGGCGGTTCCAAGAGCGTCGAGTATGTGATGATAAAAAATTTGAAAACAAATGAAGTGACAAAATATCCCACAGATGGAGTCTTCATATACGTAGGCTTAATTCCAAACACACAAATATTCAAAGATCAGATAAAGACAGACGAGAACGGTTTTATACTCACAGGTGATCACATGGAGACAAATCTCGCAGGTGTGTATGCGGTGGGAGATGTGAGAAAAACACCGTTAAGGCAGATTGTAACTGCCGCAGCAGATGGAGCGATAGCCGTTATAGATATGACAAAGTATTTTGATTAATGTGCACAAAAAGACCGCGAAAGCGGTCTTTTTGTTGATCTTTTATCCTCTAATATGTTATACTCTTTCGAGAATTGCCTCTATAGTTCAATGGATAGAACGGTGGATTCCTAATCCGCAAATGCAGGTTCGATTCCTGCTAGGGGCACCAGATTTATGGCGCACAGCATATGGCCAATAGCCAATGGCATATA
>CAYSSO010000003.1:91774-92177 GCA_964433875.1 uncultured Mesoaciditoga sp. | reverse complement strand
GTACTTGAAACACATGATTCTGAACTGGCGCCGTAATAGTTACACTGGGCGCAAAGGTGTCTATCTGCGGCAAGAGGAAACAGCCGGACAGCACAACCACAAGCAGTGCCACAGAAACAGCAAGACCTAAAATCTTTTTACTCATTCATTCTCCTGCTTACCCTGTGGGTTGCAGGAAAACACCTCCCTTCGAGATGTAATTACATTTTGATTTTTTGAAAAAACACATTGCATACTATTTAACCCCCTTTTCGGGAGATAAAAACTCTTTCAAGAAATTATATACTTAAAAACCTTATTTGTCAACGCTTTTTTCTAAAATTCAAACACAAAAAGTTGGTGCCGAGGGCGGGACTTGAACCCGCATGGGTTATACACCCACAAGAACCTGAATCTTGCGTGT
>CAYSSO010000003.1:35868-91764 GCA_964433875.1 uncultured Mesoaciditoga sp. | reverse complement strand
GCCAATTCCACCACCTCGGCCTGTATTTTCTGACATCATGGATTTTGAAATCGTCAAGCAGGTTTTCGAGTTTCCAATTTTTTCCATAGTTGCTAATAGTATAGCATATCATAAATTGCAAAGCAAGAGAATTCGCAAAATACAAAAAATTATTCTTATGATATAATGAATCGAGGTGGATCTTGTGATAATTTATGGAAGAAACGTGATCGAGGAGGCTCTCAAAAGCGGTATTCACATATCCAAGGTATTCATCTCGAATGTGAACTCTTCCGAGATGAGGAATCTTAGAAATGAAATAGAAAAAAGAAATTTAAAGATCGAAGTTTTAGACGATAAAAAGATAGAAGAGATCGCCCACTCAAAGGACCATCAAGGAATCGCCGCAAAGATAAAAGATTTCCTCTACTCCGACACAATCGAGATACTCAACGGCATAGATCACGATCCGTTCGTCGTGATCCTCGATCAAATTCAGGATCCGCAAAATTTCGGCGCGATAATAAGAACCGCGTACGGTGCCGGAGTTGATCTTATAATCATTCCAAAAGATGGGAGCGTTCATGTGACGCCGGCCGTTTTAAAGTCTTCGGCCGGTTACGCTTTCAGAATGCCGATCTGCATCGAGGTAAATATCGCAAGAACCATAGAAATATTAAAAAAGAGAAATATCTGGGTTTACGCGGCGACGATGGAAGGAAAGCCCTACTTCTCGATGAATTTTAAAGGGCCAGTCGCATTCGTCTTTGGAAATGAAGGGAAGGGCATAAGAAGGCTTGTAATTGAAAGGTGCGACGACAAAATCTCAATTCCGATGGCGCGGGAGATGGATTCTTTGAATGTTTCGGTCAGCGCGGCGGTGATACTTTTTAAGGCTATGGAGATGAGGTATGATATTAAGGCTGCCAGATGAGGTCGTAAGAAGGATCGCGGCCGGCGAGGTGGTAGACCATCCATCTTCGGTTGTAAAGGAACTAATTGAAAACGCAATAGACGCCAACGCATCAAAGGTTAAGGTCTTTATATCTAACGGTGGAAAGTCTTTGATAATCGTCGAGGACGATGGAGACGGGATGAGCGAGGATGATCTTAAAATCGCCGTCCTTCCCCACACGACATCGAAGATCGCAAACTTCGATGACATCTTTAACCTTACAACCTTTGGCTTTCGCGGAGAGGCTATCGCTTCGATCGCGGCCGTTTCTAAAATGAAGATCGAAAGCGCGAATTCAGATACAGGTACCGGATACGCAATCGAGGTGATCGGCGGGATAATCGGAGAGACCTATCCGGTACCGAAATCAAAGGGAACGAGGGTAAGCGTAAGTGATCTTTTCTTCAACGTGCCGGCAAGAAGGAAGTTTTTAAGTTCAACCTCAGTTGAGGCGAGGATGGTAACAGAGATCGTCGAGAAGTTCATTCTCTCATCCGAGATCGAGATCGAACTTTCAAGGGATGGAGAGACAATTTACAAGGTAGCCGTAGGCACGGCTCTTGAGGAGAGAATAAAGATGATCTTTGGAAATTACGATCTTATCCCCATCGACAAGAGAGTTGGAGGGGTAAGGATTCACGGCTACATAAGCGCGCCGGATGTCGGGCGGCAGAACAGGTTGAATGAGGTCGTCTTCGTGAACGGAAGATATGTGAAGAGCCCCTTTTTGATGAAGGCAATCGAGGCCGGATATGCCGAACACCTTAAAAAAGGCGAATTCCCTATAGCCGTCATATTCGTAGATGTACCTCCTCAGGCGGTGGATGTCAACGTTCACCCGCAAAAGTTAGAGGTCAAATTCAGCGATCAATCGAGGATATTCGGAATTGTTTCCGGAGTTGTAAAAGAATCTCTCGCCTCCCCGGATGTCTTCAAAATCCCCACGATAGAAAGTCCGAACTTTTCAGATACCATCTCTTCTTACGATCGTCCACGAGAGACAGTCCAAAGAGTTCAAAGCGAAAATTTCGATTTTGAAAGGCCAAAATTCGAAATTTCTGAAGAAGTTCCAGAAAGAGAAAATCTATCTCAAACTCAGGTAATGGGCGTTGTAAAGGGCAGGTACCTTATAACACACAGCGAGACGGCCATCTACATCATAGACGTTCACGCGGCCCACGAAAGGATCATCTTTGACAGGATAAAATCGACAAAGATCTCCTCTCAAAACCTTGTCGATCCGATCCGTGTAGAGTTGGACAAGGCACAGATCGAGACATGGAGAGATCACAAAGAGGAGATAAGATCCTTTGGATTCGATTTTAAAGATGGCTTTCTTGTGAGCGTCCCTTCCTTTAAGATCGATGATTGGAAGGAGACCTTTATATCGACGATAGAGAATTTCAGAATTTCATTCGCGCGCGATCCGAAAGAAGAGTTCTTCGCCGATGTGGCGTGTAAGATGGCCGTAAAGACCGGAGAGAGGATATCCGATCTCGAGATCAAACAGTTACTTTCCGATATAGACAAATTAAAAGTGTGGTCTTGCCCTCACGGAAGGCCTTTGGTGTATTCGATAGAGTTAAAAAGGTTAGACAGATTCTTCGGCCGCTAAATCTGCATTCTCATTATCTCTTCGTAAGCGTTGACTATTTTGTTCGTGATGTCAGTTGTCAGTTGCAACATTATGTCGGCCTTTTCTGCCTGAATTATGATCGCGTGTATGTCAGAGGTCTTCCCAGTTGCAAAATCGGCCGTCATTTGATCTGCCTTTTCAACCGTTGAGTTAACGGTATTTATCGCGTCAGCGAGCACCTTTTTGAAGTCCGGCCCCGAAGACTGGGCCTGAGGAGTTGAAGAGCCAGAGATTGGCCCTATAGGGTTTACAGGATTTACAGGATTCATTTACATCACTTCCCTATCTGAAGCGCAGCATTTGCCATTGTCTTTGCGTCATTTATAACGGTGGCATTCGCCTCATAATTTCTCTGCGCATCTATCATATCGACCATTTCCCTTAAAACATTAACGTTAGGCATCTCAACGTACCCATCCTTATTCGCCAGAGGATTAGACGGATCGTAGACTAATCTGAATGGAGAATTGTCCTGGGCAATCTTCACGACCGCAACGCCCGCGGGCTCGATGCCGTCGGGGGTGTTTTTGAACTGTTCGGCAAAGATCGGTATTTCTTTTCTGTAAGGTCCGCCCTCCGGTGTTTGCGTTGTGTTCGCGTTGGCTATGTTGTTTGAGATTATATCGACCCTCAATTGCTGGGCCGTCATTCCAGAGGAAGATATATCAATGGCACTGAAGATAGACACTCATATCACCTCAGACAGTCTTTAAAACGTCGGCATACCTTTTGAAATTCATCGAGGCGAGCATCGTAAGAGTTTCATATCTTATCGTGTTCTGGGCAAGAAGCGCCATTTGCTGGTTCACATCGACGTTGTTTCCGTCATTGCTTATCGACGTTGAATAATCGGTGTATATCTCGGGCTCGATCTTTTGGCCTGTGACTTTCATCATGACATAACTCGCTTTAAAATTGGGAGTATCTGCGTTTGCGATGTTGTTCGCTATAACCTGGGTCGTCAGCGTTGAGACATCCATGGCGCTCTTCAAAAGATCTATGTTTTGAAACATCTTATCGCCTCCAAATGATCTTTCTTTGCCGAAAGATCAAATTCCTAACTGACTGATTATCAAGAATACGTTCAGCGCTATTATAGAAGACGCTATAATCCAACTCAAAATATTTGTCAATTTCCCATTTACAAGGTTGCCCATCAATTTCTTATCTTTCGTGAATTGAATAAGCGGCACAAGCGCGAAGATTATGCCAAAACTCAAAACGACCTGGCTAAAGACAAGGATATTCGTAGGATTCATCCCCAAAAATATCACGACAAAGGACGGGATCATGGTAACTAACCTTCTTGCCCATATCGGTATTTTGAACTTCACGAAACTTTGCATGAGTACCTGTCCGGAGATGGTTCCAACAGCCGAAGAGGAAAGGCCCGAGGCAAGCAGGGATATGGCAAAGACAAAGCCTGCCGCTCCCCCAAGCAGAGGAATAAGGGTCATGTAAGCAGTCGATATGTTAGATACATCCTGATGGCCTGTAAAGTGAAAGGTAGAGGCTGCCATCATGAGCATGGCCATGTTGACAAAACCCGCTATGCCCATGGCGATCAGGACATCGAACAAATTGAATTTGTGCAATCTCTTTAACTGGTCATCATTTTGCGCCTTTATTCGATTTTCTGTAAGGGCAGAATGCAAGTATATGACATGCGGCATAACGGTTGCTCCGAGGATGCCGGCTGCCATATACACGCTTTCTGCGCCGGAAAATTTTGGAATAATTGTTCCTTCTAAAACTCCAAAAATGTTAGGCTTGCTCATAAAAAGTTCCGTCACGTAAGAAAAGGCTATGACGCTCAAAAGCAGGGTTATCACTGTCTCAAAAGGCCTAAATCCGTAATCTTGAAAGAAAAGAATGAAAACAGTCACGATTCCCGAAAGCACTGCCCCGGCAAAGAGAGGAACACCAAAAAGCAACTGGAAAGCGATCGACGCGCCTAAGAACTCGGCTAAATCGGTAAAGATCGCTATAATTTCAGTCTGAATCCAGTAAAACCAGACGATTCCATTGGGGTATCTTTCGCTTATCAATGTCGCGAGATTTTTTCCCGTCGCTATGCCAAGTTTTGAAGAAAGCGACTGTATAAACATGGCCATCAAATTTGCCCAGAGGATGACCCACAAAAGTTCATACCCAAAGGTAGCGCCGCCTTGTATATTCGTCGCGAAATTTCCCGGATCAACGTAGGCAACTGAGGCGATAAAGGCAGGACCTAAAAAGGGCATCAGCCTTGCCAGGCCGCGTTTTTTGCTCGTTTTATCGAGCACGGATTTTCCATCTAAAAGCGTCTTTTGATCCATTTTTTTCATGATCTTTTCCATATTCTCACCCTAAAAAAACGAGGCGCGTGCGCGCCTCATCTTCACTTTTCGTACTTTTTAAAGGCCAAGAACCAGTCTACCTTTTCGTAATCTTCTTTCATTCTCTTTTCGGCATCGTCTACGGTAAGCGGCGTTGGAACGATAACCTTTTCTCCTACCTTCCAATTTGCCGGGGTCGCCACGCCGTGTTTGTCCGTGTACTGGAGAGCGTCAACAAGTCTTAAGATCTCGTCTATATTTCTTCCGTTTGTGGCCGGATAGTACAAAATCGCCCTGACAATGCCTTTGTCATCTATCACAAAAACAGTTCTGACAGTCGCCGTCTTTCCGCTTCCGGGATGGATCATGCCGTAAAGATGGGCGACATTCATGTCAAGGTCGGCGATGACCGGGAAATCCACTTTGAATCCGAAATATTTTTGAATCTCCCTTATCCACGCTATATGGGAATAAACGCTATCGATGGAAAGGCCTATAAGTTGAACGTTGCGCTTTTTGAATTCATCTTGCTTTTCCGCAAAGGCCGCAAATTCCGTCGTGCATACCGGCGTGAAGTCTGCCGGATGTGAAAAGAGCACCACCCATTTCCCCAAAAAGTCAGAAAGTTTAACCTTACCCTTTGTCGTCACCGCCTCAAAATCTGGCGCCTTTTCTCCTATTAAAGGTATTCTTACTTCTCCTTCCATTTTAAACCCTCCTTTTCATTAATGCTAATGATTTTCATTTTTATTATATCCAAAAATAGTTACAAACAAATAAAGAAATTTTGAATATTCGTAACATAAGAGATCGCAAAATCTGATTTCCCCTTTTGTCTGGTATAATAATAAAAATGAATCCGAAAGGGATATACAGATGAAATACGAGATAATAGGAAAGCCTTATTATCCTCTTTTGAGGGTTTCTCTCGAGATTGGCGACCGTTTCTTTGTGCGTCCAAAATCGGTTTTCGCTTTCGACATCAACGCAAAATGGAAGGCAGACGATTTTTACCTTTTTTACGTCGATGCCTATTCTTCGGAATTGCTTATTTTATCTCCATTTTACGGGGACATATCGTACATAGAGATCGCCGGCCAGACGCTTTACGCGAATTCATCTGCACTGCTCGCCTTTCACGGGGATCTCACGACAGATGATAAATGGGGAGGGGCAAGAGAATTCTTTTCCGAAGACAAAAACTTACTTTTGAAGATAACCGGCAAAGGCGGAATATTCCTTTGTGCGAACGGGATCATCTACAAAAAATGGATCTCTTCGACGACCTTTATCGATGAGGAAAATATTTTGGCCTTCGAGCCTTCCCTCAATTACAAACCGTACCTTCTCGAAAATGACGACAGATCTTTCTATGCCTTCGACGGAGGAGGAAATATGTACTTTCAATCAAGGTTGTATCATGAAAAAAATAACAAGAAGTAAAAAGGCAGAAAGCGCCACGCCAAAGACGCTTAAGGAAATGTAAATTATAAGGGATATCTTTCCTTCTATCCTTTTATCCCTTTCGAAATGGCGAAAGACATGAACGTTCCATACAAGCGATATGAGAGAGGTTATTCCAACGATCGATATTATTATGGTAAGTGCAAGCATCTCGATTGAAAACGCGCCGTGACGGCGCGTTTTTCATTTCACTTCTTCCTTAAACGCTTTTCCGGGGCGGAATTTCGGAACTTTTCTTTCGGCTATCTTTATCTTCTTACCAGTCTGTGGATTTCTTCCCTCGCGAGCAGATCTCTTGACGACTTCGAATGTTCCAAATCCCACGAGTTGGACCTTTTCACCATCGGCAAGCGCCTTTGTTATGCTGGTAAGAACTCCCTCGACTACATCTTTGATCTCTTTTTTGTGATATCCCGTCTCTTCCGCTACCTTATCGATCAGTTCCTTCTTGTTCATGTTGTTCCCCCTTTCATCAGATGTTGGAAATGTCCATAATTATCGCTAAATAACGCATATTTAACGTGTTGCTTAAATATACAACAAAATTTGAAAGTTGTCAAATGTCCTTTATTACTGTAAAAACGATAAATATCATAGAAAAAAAGAGCAAATCCGCGATTTATACGCTTATTTGCTCTTAAATATCGTTAATGTCAGAATATACCGTATTTTCGCCAATTTTTAGATTTGCTTTTTGCTAATTGATTGGTCTGACCGCAAGATTAATGAATTTGAGACTACTGCGGAATTATCAGACCATAATTTCCATCTTCCCTTTTGTAGAGCACATTTATCTGGCCATCTTCGGCATTCCTAAAGACGAAAAATTGGTGGCCAAGCATTTCCATCTCGACTATAGCCTCATTTACATCGATGGGGGAGAGTACGAATTTTTTGACCTTAACGACCTTTTGTTCTTCTTCCTCTACCTCTTTGGTCTGAGGCTGGGGTTTTTCTCGCTTGAGCGTTGTGTATCTTTCTTTGAGCCTTTTGAATCTTTTTTCTATTGTGTCGATGCAGCCGTCTATTGAAGCGTAAAAGTCTGTCGTGGTCTCTTTGGCCCTTATTATTATGGATCTAAGTTTGAGCGTTGCTTCCACGATGCTACTTTCGCGTTCCTTTTCGAACTTTACCTCTATATCGGCCGAAGGATCGTCTACTATTCTTTCTATCTTTTCGACTTTCTTCTCGAAGTAATTTTTCATCGCATCGCTGATCTCGATATTTCTGGCTTTGTACTGAATTTTCAATTTGATCTCTCCCTTCACAAAATTTGTTTCAAATCTTGACCATTAGCGATCTTATATGATAAACTAAGAAAGTATCAGGGGTCGTGGCGCAGTTGGGAGCGCGCTTCCTTCGCAAGGAAGAGGTCGTGGGTTCAAATCCCATCGGCTCCACCATATAAGGCAGGTAAAACCTGCCTTATTTATTTGCCGCCAGTTCGGCCTTCCTTTCTTGGATTATTTTGTCCTGAAGGTTTCTTGGCACCTCTTCATATCTCGAAAACTTCATCGTGAAATATCCCTGACCACTCGTCATCGAATTCAATTTTGAAGAGAAGTCAAGGACTTCGGCAAGAGGTATTTCGGCTTTTATTACCTGATATCCATTCTCGACCGATTCCATCCCCTGAATTCTTCCGCGCATGGAGTTAACGTCTCCCATTATGTCTCCGGCATACCTGTCGGGTACGTAAATCTCCACGCTCATTATGGGTTCCAAAAGCGTCGGATTCCCATTTTGCATTCCTATTTTGAATGCCTGAATCGCCGCTATTTGGAAGGCTATATCTGATGAGTCAACCTCATGGTAGGATCCATCGTAAAGAATGACCCTTACATCGTCGACGGGATACCCACCGAGAACGCCTGATTTAAGCGCTTCTCTTATGCCTTTTTCAACGGAAGGAATGAAATTTTTCGGTATTGCCCCGCCAAAGATCTTGTCAACGAATTCAAAGCCCTTCCCCCTCTCGAGAGGCTCAAGTTCTATTTTAACATGACCGTACTGACCATGACCTCCGGTTTGCTTCTTATGCTTATATTCCGCATTTGATTTTTTGGTTATCGTCTCGCGATAGGCTATCTTCGGTTTTCCAAGTTCCACTTCAACTCCGAAGTTCTTCTTTAATTTCTCGAGGGTAGCCTCAAGATGGACATTTCCTATTCCCGATATGACTATTTCGGAAGGCTCGGGATTGAACTCCATGTGAAAGGTAGGATCTGACTCGGCAAGCCTTGTAAGACCATTTGTTATTTTGTCTATTTCGGCCGCATTTTTGGCCTTTACGGATTTCGATATCATCGGATCCGGGAATTGGTATATCTTTTTAACGCTTATTTGGTTCGCGGCATCGCTTAGAAAATCTCCGACCTTGCTGTCCTTGAGTTTCGGCACCGCTCCTATGTCGCCGACGGAAAGTTCGGGAACTTCATTTTGCTTTTTCCCGAACGGCACGTAAAGATGGTTTATCCTTTCACTCGACTGCGTGGTGCCGTTGTATATCGTGTCTCCAGCCTTTATCTGCCCTCTCAAGACTTTGACGTATGTCAATTTTCCTATGAAAGGATCGACTGTAACCTTGAAGATCAAAGCGGCAAAAGGCCCTGTCGCATCCGGCTTTATATCTGCGCCTTCCAACTTCAAGGGAACGTCAAGAGGAGACGCGCCAAATTTCTGGAGGCCTTCCATGAACTCATTTATTCCCATTCTTTTTACCGCAGATCCGCAAAAGACCGGCACGATCTGGTTCTCCCTGTATCCCTTTGAAAGGGCTTTCAGCAAATCGACGTTGTCTATCGGCTGATCCGAAAGGTACTTTTCCATAAGTTCTTCATCCTGTTCGACGGCCGCCTCGATCAGGTCAGTTCTGTATTTTTCGGCTTTTTCCTTCAACTCTGACGGTATTTCAGAGGCGGACACCTTGTCTCCAGAATAAAGATAGGCCTTCTGCGATATAACGTCAATGATGCCTTTAACCTTCATACCTTCCTCAAGTGGAAAGTTTATAACAACGACATTTTTCTTCGCGAGTTTTTTCGCCTGTTCAACGGCTTTATCAAAATTCGAAAATTCCTTGTCTATGCCATTCACGAAGATCATCATTGGTTTCTTGTAATCCTGCGCTATTCTCCATGTTTTCTCCGTCTGGACCTCAACGCCGCTTGACGAATCGAGAACAGAACAGACGTTGTCGGCAACGAGCGTTGTAAGGATCACCTCTCCTATAAAGTCTGAAAAGCCCGGCGTATCGATAACAAAATATCTATACCCTTCTTTTTCGAAAGTGGCTATAGACGCGTTGATGCTTGTCTTTCTTTCAATCTCGACGGGATCAAAATCCATGACGGTATTTCCCTGATCTACACTTCCCATTCTTTCTGTAACTTTATTGTTGAAAAGTATAGACTCGCAAAGAGTCGTCTTCCCGCTTCCGTTATGACCTATGAATGCAATGACTCTTTTTTTCTCGACAGCGATCACCTGTCAACACCTCCAGTTGTTTTATCGATTTCAATCCAGAATATAGAACCGGCACCAAAGTTGCCATTGACAACCTTTCCATCGACGATCATAAAGGTATCCCGACCAAGATAGAAAGCGTTTGAAAAGCCCATGTTTAAAAGAATGTCCGAAACCATCCCAAGGTCCTGTTCTCCTTCAACGTATATGAAATAAAGTTTTTTATCTTTGGTCGCGACGACACAAAAATCTTTCGAACTTATCGAATTCAACAGGGGCATTTTTGCCGAATTTTGGATCATCAAAATCTTGCCCTGAATCGCAAAGATCGAATTTTGTATGTAAAACGGTACAAAGAAATTCACCATCTGACCGACTTTCACATCATTCCAAAAAATCGTGGAACTTTTATTCACCGAGATAACGGAATAATTTGCCCTTTGAATGTAATCGGTCGATATGACCCGTCCATCCTTTATCTGAATGTAAAGCCTGTTTGGAGAGTTGAAAATCTCCTGTCCGCCAGTGTAAAGGATCACATTGCCGGATTTTGAATTTACACTGTCTATTACAAATGGTATGTTTCCTATGTTAACCGTTATGACCTGATCTGTTTCAATTATATCAAATTTTTGTCCATTCCATGTCAAAACAGGCGATCCGTTAGACGGTACACCGTAGAGGCGATCATTTGCGTATATCAATTGAGTTGATTTGAACCCTAAAGTGGCCATGCTGTTCTCTCCCATAAAGGCCATTGAATTCGTGCCAGAAGAAGTTTTTATCTGCAAATTCGCCGATGGGGGAATTTCGATCATTTTCAAGCGCACGCTTTTTCCAGAAATCAATGTTGAGACCTCTGTTTTGTATAGCACCCCGTTTCCGAAGTCTATCATCTCCGCATTTTGAACCGGCAAGGTTGGCGTGCCGGTAGAGGTTTTCACAGTCAGTGTAGAGTAAAAGGTTACAAGGTATTCGACGGAAAAATCCCCGTCTTTTTCGACAACTAAGGGAGAGTCTGGATGGACATAATGCGCAGAAAATTTGACTGGAAAGACCTTTATGTCCGTTAAAATCCCGTCTTTAGACACCCTGACCATTCCGTCTGGCGGGATGGCGTTGAAAAAGATCGTGAATTGATGGCCATAAAGTATCGCGCCATTTATCTCGAGGTCTGGCGGCCTTTGTATTATGAAGATGCCATCAGTTTCTTGAGTGTAACGGGTGCCGAGCAGCGTAGAAAGGCTTTCAATCGATATGATGGGATTTTGAGCGTTGCTTGCGGCATTTGAAAGCGTGTAAAGGGCATCGTACAGTCCTTCTCCGCTTGACGTGTTGAAGGACACGAAATTTTGGTTCCACTCGACAACGCCCATGTTGCCCTTTACAGACCATTTCATATTCCAAAAGTCGGCGACCTTTTTCAATTGAACAAATGGAATACCTTTCCAGTAAATTATATCTGAAACTTTCGTGATATTCTGCCCGTCGACAACGTAAAGAGAAGAGGCGAATACGAACACCGGAAAGACAATGAAAAGCAAGGCAAATCTTTTAATCAACGACACCGTGTACTATCTCCACCTTTTTTGGCCTTGACTTTGAAATCGTGTAGGATTCCCTTACGAGTTTTATTGCTTCCTGAACCTTCTCTTCGGAATTGTAATAGAGTCTACACAGCACATCCCCGGGCCTTACTTCGTCTCCCGTCTTTTTGTTAAGCCTTATTCCAACGGATAAATCTATGACATCCTCTTTTTTCTCGCGGCCTGCTCCCAGTTTCATCGAGGCTATGCCTATTTTTTCGGCATCCATTCCTCCAACGTAGCCAGCGCTTTCACATTTGAGATCGTAGGTCTTCTTGGATATTCCCAGCAAGGATGTGTCATCGACGACGCGCGCGTCTCCTCCCTGCGCGGTTATCATTTCGCGCATCTTTTCCGCGGCCCTCCCAGAAGAGATCGATTCTTTTAGCATCTTCCTTGCCTGAGAAAGGTTATCGCTTATCTTTCCAAGTTTTAGCATCTGAGCGCCAAGTTCAACGCAAAGTTCTTCAAGGTCCTCAGGTCCATTCCCTTTAAGTGTCTCTATCGCCTCTTCCACCTCTATCGCATTTCCGACGGTGTATCCGAGAGGCTTATCCATATCCGTTATGAGTGCAACCATAGCCTTCCCATGTCTTTTTCCTATGTCTACCATTGCACGCGCAAGTTCTGTGGCCGATGCTATGTCCTTCATAAAGGCTCCCGATCCTACTTTGACATCTAAGACGATGGCATCTGCTCCGGCGGCAAGTTTTTTGCTCATAATGCTCGAGGATATCAAAGATATCTCATCGACTGTGGCAGTTACATCCCTGAGGGCGTATATCTTTTTGTCGGCCGGCGCTAAATTGGCAGTTTGACCAACGACGGCTATGAGATGTTCTTTTACGCACTTTTTGAATTCTTCCTCGCTCAAAGAAGTCCTAAAGCCCGGGATCGATTCGAGTTTGTCGACCGTCCCTCCGGTATGTCCCAAACCGCGGCCCGACATTTTCGCGACCGGAAGGCCGCAGGATGCAACCATGGGAGCGAGAACAAGGGTCGTCTTGTCCCCAACGCCTCCGGTTGAATGCTTGTCGACTTTGATTCCAGGAATAAAGGACAGATCTATGGTATCTCCAGATTTGGCCATTATTTCGGTTAGATTATATCTTTCTTCGGCATTCATGTGCCTGAAATAAACGGCCATCAAAAAGGCGGCCATCTGGTAATCAGGTATCTCACCCTTTACAAAACCTTCTACCATGAATTCTATCTCTTCTTTTGAAAGTTCATGGCCGTCCCTTTTTTTCAAAATCACATCGTACGCTCTCATAATATCACCTCAGCATGTTTTCTCGATTATCACTTTAACGATGGATATGAAACGCTTAGAAACGCTATTTGCAACTTCGAGGACTTCCCGTTCAGAGAGAGGCTGGGGTAGAACCCCGGCAGCCATGTTCGTAATACAGGAAATTCCAAGAGTTTCTATTCCCACGTGGTTGGCCTTTATGATCTCTGGAACGGTCGACATTCCAACCATGTCCGCCCCGATCTTTCTGAGCATCCTTATCTCTGCGGGTGTTTCATAACTCGGCCCTAACATTGACGCGTACGTACCGCTTTCAAGTTTCTCCTTCATGCTTTCGTAAATCGCGTCGTTGGATTTTTCGATCCATACGGTGGAAAGCGGCGAGGACATATCCGGAAATCTTGGCCCTACTTTTTCATCGTTGGGACCAATAAGGGGATTTCTAAAAGAAAGATTTATTATATCCTTTATGAAGACGAGTTGGCCGGGCTTGAATGAAAGTTTTATTCCGCCCGCCGCGTTGGTGACAATAAGTTTTTTTATCCCGATCATCTTCATAACCTCTATCGGATAGACTATGTCCCGGGCCTTATATCCTTCATACATGTGAAAGCGCCCATTCATAAGAAGGACATACTTTCCGCTTACTCTTCCGTAGACGAGTTCTCCGGCATGGCCCGGCGCCGTTGATCTCAAAAAGTTAGGTATTTGCGAGTAAGAAATCCTTACCGCATCCTCAACCTCGTAAGCGAGTTTTCCAAGGCCGGATCCGAGTATTACCGCGACATCTACCTTCCCGATCTTTGATTTTAGAAATTCAACGCTCTCTTCTATCATTTCAATTCCTCTCCAAGGTTTTCTATGACCGATTCGAAGATCTTCGCAATCTGAATGCCCGTTTTATTTGCGACTTCCAAAACCTCTTCGGCAGTAAGAGGTTTCAATCCCTCCGGTATGGCCCTGTCCGTTATCGCCGAGACAGCAAGCACCTTTATTCCACCGTGATTTGCGACTATCACTTCGGGTACAGTCGACATACCAACGGCGTCTGCTCCGAGAAATCTAAACATTCTCAATTCGGCAGGCGTTTCGAAGGAAGGGCCAGAAACGGCAACATACACACCCTTGTAATAAGGAATAAGCAATTCCTTTGCCGCCTCTTCGGCCATCGATATGAGTTTTGAATTGTAGGCTTCAGACATATCGGGAAACCTCACTCCCCACTCGTCTATATTTTTGCCTATGAGGGGATTATCTCCCATGAAATTTATATGATCCGTTATTATCATTGGATGGCCCGGCTCAAATGTGTGATTTAGGCCGCCGGCCGCGTTGGTAAGGAAAAGGTATTTTATTCCCATTATCTGGAAGACCCTTATTGCCATAGTTACTTCCTTCATTGAATACCCCTCGTAAAAATGGAATCTTCCATTCATAAGGACAGTATCGACGCCTTTCCATTTTCCAAAGATCAACTCTCCGGCATGGCCCGGCGCCGTTGATACCGGGAAATGTGGAATTTCAGAATACTTTATCTTAGTTTGATCGGTAAGGCTTTCCTTTATAACGGAAAGGCCCGATCCAAGGACGATAACAACCTTTGGATTTGATTTCACCTTGCTTTTTAAAAAATCAACTGACTCTTTGACCATCTGAACGTAGTCCATCTGAATTTCTCCTTTCAAAGAATTTTTTTCTCCAGTTACCTCCATCAAGGTAATCGAATTTCACTCCTTGATATTCAGAGTTTTTCATCATCTCTTCCTCTATTGACTTTTTCGCCTCGGCGTAGGTTAATCCTATCGAGTAAAGCGCATTTTGCGGAGGCGTGGATATTATCCTGTGTATAACTATGGCAGGATCAAGGTAGGAAAGAAACGCGCGGGCCCTTTTTATGTACTCATCTGATCCGAAAGGCTTTAATTTTCCCTCGAGATAATCTCTTCCCATCTTCGTGCCTTTGACTATGTAGAGAGAATGCATCTTGACGCCATTTACCTTTAAGGCAGAAAGAATCTTGGCGCACCCTATCTCGTCTTCCATCGTGTCCGTCGGAAGATCGAGGATAACGTGAGCGATAACTTCAAAGTTATACCTTTTGGCCCTGAGGACGGCATCTATGAACTCCCCGACCGAATGACCGCGGTTTATGTACACAAGCGTATTCTCATTTATCGATTCAAGACCAAATTCGATAAAGATATCAACGTGATTTTCATCGGAGATCTTCTTAAGAAGACTTGCTATCTCTTCGGAGAAGGTATCGGGCCTTGTCGAGATATCGAGAGCCACAACGTCTTCGATCAAAGATGCTTTGTAAACCCTTTCGAGTTCTTCGAGAGAACCGTAGGTATTTGTAAATGATTGAAAGTAGGCCATGAATTTTTGCGCTTTGTACTTTTGCCGCGCGATCTTCATCCCTTCTACGACCTGAGCACGAACATCGAGATTCCTGAATTTATTCCCGAACCCACTTCCGGTCTCCTCGCAAAAGGTGCATCCGCCGACTCCGACAGTTCCGTCTCTGTTTGGGCACGTCCTGAAATACGATATCGAGACTCTCTGAACCCGTGCACTGTATTTTTCTTTGAGATAAGGAGAAAGTTCCCTGTATATCAATTGGCGCCTCCAAAGACATTTATGAAATTTTGAACCTGATCTTTAATTGGATAAAGCGAGGAAGGATCTTTAGATTCGAGAATGAAGATAGTGTAATGAGTATACCATGCAAGGTATTTCGAAGTTTTTAATTCTCCCGAAAACCACCACAAACTGCTGTTGAGCGCATTCCATGTCCCGCTCTCCTTTTTTGCAAAAGCGTACCATATATCGTGCATTTCAAAGGTGCTTTTGAATTCGGCCGCATATAAAGAGACGGTGGATGATGTGGAAACGTATGTCGCAAAGACGCTTCTTGTTATTCCATTCGATCTATATCCCATGAAATTAGATGGCTTTACTATTATCTCGTAAGTCTTTATTTTGTAATTTGACGGAACGAAATTTCTCAGAGTGCTTATGTTGTATTTGTTCAAAAAACAACCGCTTAAAACAACTGCCAAAAAAAGTATCTCAAATACGAGAATTAAGATCGGTATAAACTTTTTCGAAATCTTCTATCACCTTCTTTTCGTCCACGGTAATGAATCCTTCATCGTATATCCACTTACCACCTATCATAACCTTTTTTATGGCCGGTGTGTCAAATGAATAAACGATGTGCGAAAGTATTTTATCTGACGGAATTGTCGAGATATCATGTGGATCTATGACTATCAAGTCGGCAAGCATGCCGACTTCGAGAGATCCCACATCGAATGGAAGGGCCTTTTTAGCGTTAGATGTTGCCATCTTTATCGCTTCTTCAACCTTTATGAGTTTTGGATCCATCTCTTTGGCCCTTTGAAGCAGGATTCCGAACTTCATTTCATCGAATATGTTAAGGGCGTTGTTTGAGGCCGCAGAGTCCGTTCCAAAGGTTACATTAATTCCCAAATCGAGAGATTGGGTTATCGGGGCTATTCCATTCCCGAGTTTCGCGTTCGAGGAAGGATTGTAAGAGATCGTCGATCCCCTTTTAGAGATCAACTCGAGTTCTTTTCTATTGAGGTGCGTGCCGTGGGCTATTATCGTCCTTTCGTAAAATGCCCCTATAGAATCCAAAAAATCAACGGCTTCCATTCCGTTTTTTCTGAAATCCTCCCTTTCTTTAGGAGATTCGAGAAGGTGGAAGGTTAACGGAAGATCGTATTTTTTCGCCGTATCTACCACATCTTTGAAATAAGGCATAGAGCACGTGTAGAGCGCATGAGGGCCAAATCCTCCTTTCACGAGAGGATCATCGATATGTCTTTTTGCGAAATCCTCTGCAAGATGAAGTTTTCTCTCTCCCTTTCCATCTGCATCGGCAAGACCCCGCGCCACGATCCCTCTTATTCCGAGATCTTTTGCAGCCTGATATATCGCGTCTTCGTAAAAATACATGTCAACGAATGTCGTTATGCCGTGCCTGACCATCTCCATGAAACCCACAAGGCTGCCGGTGTATACGTCATCTTGGGTCAGTTTATCCTCTCTTGGGAAGATGTAATTGAACAGCCAGTCGTTGAGATCAACGTCTTCGGCGATCCCTCTGAAGATCGTCATCGCGGCATGCGTATGGGTATTGATAAGGCCCGGCATCACCACCATTCCGTCGAGATCTATTTCCTCGCCCATCGCAAAATCAACGATTCTGTCTTCCTCCACAAAGATGTCCTTTTTCGTCAGAGACATATCCTTTTCAAGGACTGTGGCATTTTTGAGGACAAGGCTCATTTAAGATCCCTCAATTTTTTGTAGGAATTGACGTATTTATCGTAAAGGGCTCTTATATCTTCATCTGGCAAAACATTTACCTTTGGGTATTGCGACGCTATAACGTACATCTGTGCGGCTTTTTCACACATCTGGGCGGCAAGAAGCGCATCATCCATCTTTGGGCCGACGGCAACCTGACCGTGATTGGCCATTATGACGGCCATCCTATCTTCGAGCGATCTGACCACTTCGCCGGCCAGTTCTTGGGTGCCGGGGTATTTGTAAGATGTAACCTTTATCCTGCCGCCTATCACCATCGCGACGTCTTCAACCAAAAGCGGGACTTCGTCAAAAATTGCCGATGCTATCGAGGCGTAAAGGCTATGGGTATGAATTATCGCGTTAACATCTTTTCTTGAGGCGTAGATTGCCACATGCATTTTCAATTCGCTTGACGGTGGAAGACTACCCTCAACGACATTCCCGAATCTGTCGCATAAGACAAGATCTTCTTCCCTTATTTCATCATACGGAATCCCGCTTGGCGTTATGAGTATATTGCCATTTTCAAGCCTCAAAGAAATATTGCCCCATGTGCCGGCGACAAGTTTGAGATCGATTATCTCCTGGCAAGCATCAAGTAAAATTATGCTTTCCTTCATTTTTCTACCTTCTTTCGTCAAATACATTCGAACTTTTGCTCTGTGAATAACTCTGAAGCATCTCGATGGTCTTTGAAATGTTTGAAATCTTTTCGTCTATCTCTTTCATCCGCCTTTTGTATTCCTCTTCGAATGCCTTTAGATCGGCTAAAAGTTTTGAAGCCGTGGCCTGAGATATGCGGCCGCTTGAATTTTTAAGCGCTTCGATTTGTTTCTCGCGCACCTTTATAAGTTCAAAAACCCTTTCGATCTTTCCATTTTTGACATTTTCTGTCATCTCGCAGGTCGTCTCGTCTATTGCCTGGGCCATTTCCTCGGCAGAATTCAAAATCATCACCCACCAAATTATACTTTATTTTGCAACAACGACTCTGTTTTTTCCCTCATGCTTTGCGCGGTACAGCGCCGCGTCTGCCATTTCTATGACTTCGGTGTAACTGTTCGCGCCGGACGATGAAGCAATGCCGGCACTTATCGTGATCCTAACTGGTCCGAACCTTGTAGATTCTATCTGCGATCTTAACGACTCCACTATCTGATTAAGTTCTCTTTTTGCAACTATCGCGATCTCCTCTCCTCCGTATCTGGCAGAGAAAAGATCGGATGGCAAATTCTTTATCATGTTTCCGATTCCAGAAAGCACTTTATTTCCCATTTCGTGGCCGTAGGTGTCATTCACCCTTTTGAAGTCGTCTATGTCTATCATGCAAAAGAAAAATTTCTCAGAATTTTTCCACAACCCATCAAGATAATCATTAAGGGCTCTTAAATTGTTTAGGCCGGTAAGTTTGTCTGTGAACGAATATTCTCTGTAAGTTTCAAAGGTCAATCCGACATTTACAAGGTTCTCTACCTCGATCATAACGTTAGAAAACATCTCTTTTTCACTGTTCGAGAATTCGTGATCCCTTGACACAAGTATCACGCCATTTTCTTTTCTGCCTTGGTGAAATACCCACACCATCTTGTCAATACCTTGGTAGGTTTTTCTGTCGAGGTAGATGATCTTTCTTTCAAGATTGGAAGGAGTTTTTAAGCCTTCGAATATCCCTTTCATTTCCCCTTCAAAGTTTTCAAAGGTTGTGTACACATCCATGGAATCAGATTTGAAGATGAGGATCATTCCATTGTCCATTTCAAACATCGATCTTACAAAATCAAAGATTTTTCTTACAACGTAATTCATATCATCGATGTGAATGAAGAACTTCCTTATCTCATTTTCAATAGTCGATTTGACAAGTAGACCGTTTAGCGCCCTTTCGAATGAAGATTTAAAATTGTCTTTTGGTCTCTTACAATTATGGGGCGTCAAAGACGCAACGTAATCTTTGAGCCTTTTTATTCCATCTTCAGAATCCTTTTGAATGTATTCAGACGCGCCAGCGTACCTTCCCCAGAATTTGTCGAGCGAATCGGAAGAGGCGGTCATGATGACGAATGGTATCTCTTTGAGTTCGGTATTTTTCAATATCCTGCAGAGCAAATATCCGTTGAGTCCGGGCATGACAAGATCGGAGATGACAAGGTCGGGACAAAATTCGTGAATTTTAAAATATCCTTCCAGGCCATCGGCGGCAAATTCAACTTCGTGATCTTTAAGGACATCGCCAAGGACCCTTCTCCAAAACTCGCTGTCATCCACTACAAGGATCTTCATCTCTTCCCCCCTATTTGCGCGCCATTTATCTTTACGCTTTTTGGACCCTTGAAATTTCCCGTCAACTGGCATTCTGAAGAAAGAGCAAAATCACATTTTGTGATATTTCCCGAGATCGATCCGCCCGTTACGGCCACCTTTTTTCTGCCATCGCCGTACCAGCCAAGCCTTATCTCTCCACCGAAATCTCCCGTTACCGGATCCATTTGAAAGTCTGAAAATGAAAGAACCTTGAGATATTTTCCGTCTTCAAATGAACTTTCGGGATCATTCCCACTCTCAACAACGAAATTCGTAAGATGGCCAGTAGGTTCTATTCCAAGATAATACGCGTATCTAAGATCGGCCCATAAATTCGTGACTACGGAGTTCTCTACGATCTTCAACTTCCTGCACAAAAATCCATCCTCATCGTAATTTAGAGAGTAAGCAGATCCCTCGAGATGCGGGTCTATCCACATGGTAAAATCGCCATTTAAAATCCTTTCTCCCTTTTTGGCGTTCGAGAGATGCTCGTAAATGTAAAGGCCAGAGGTTTTGTAAAGGGGATATCTAAAAAATTCCCCGACCGACTCTCCGCTTAAGATAACGGGTATATCTTTTAGATCCGGCATCGGGATCGCCTCTGCCCTCTGGCGTGCCGCCATGATGGCCTCCGCGATCTCGACATTCAAATCCACAGGGTACGACCTTTCAAAACTCCAGTAAAGTTCTACCTCTTCTTTTGATTTCGCCGTCGTTATCATTTCAACATAGAGCCTGTAGAGATCATTTGAAACATCGACTCCTTTTGAGTTGACAATCCTTTCCTCGACGCGGTTAAGGAAAAATTCAGATGAATTTATCCACACGCCCTTTGATTTAAATGGAAAATTTCGTATTACAAGATCTAATGATGGCGTCTCTAAAAAAGGGGCCTTTGAAATCGCGCTCTTTACGTTCTTCACAACAGGATAATAGGGATTTTCGACGAATCTGGAGGCAAAGAGGTTCTCTTCTATCAACGACTTTATCTCTTCTCTTTTCATGCCGGGATAAACAGTGAAATCCGACGATCCCCTGTAGAGTTTGCCTTCCTTCTCAAAATCGGAATATATAGTCACAAAGAATTTGTGGGTACGCTTTGCGCGATTCATATCGAGCGAGTCTTTAATGAAGAAAAGTTCTTCCCCCTCAACCTTTCTTTCGAGTATCTTCCAGTCGTCTACTTTTGACGATTCAAGCAATTCCGCTATAGATTCTATCATCCTAATTTCGCCCTCGCTTTTATGTAAGGCCCTCCGGAGGAGACCTTAACGAATTCCTTGTGCCCCTTTCCGCATGCTCCCGTCCCAGAAAGTTCAAGATCTTTTGACACCATAGAGATCGACTTTAAAAGATCGGGCACATAGCCCGTCATAAGGATCGGTGAGACTATTCTGTCTGTCAGATGTCCATCCTCTATCTCGCGTCCATACAGTATCCAGCATTGTATTCCCCAGTTCTTCGGATCTTCCATTCCGCTCGATACCTTCTCAAGCAAATAACCGTGTTTTATCGAAGAGATCATCTCTTCCAAACTGTCATTGCCGGGTTCGAAGAATGTATTGGTCATTCTCGAGTATGCCTTCCTCTCGAAGGATTCCCTCCTTCCATTTCCCGTCGGCCCCGTTCCAAGCCTCAAAGATGAGATGAGATCTGAGATTCCGCTCCTTAATACGCCTTTGTCTATTATGACGGTATCCTTTCCGATGACGCCCTCATCGTCGAAGAAGTAAGAGGCTACCTGCTTTGCGGCCGAGGCCCCATCGTGCATCGTAACGAGTTTTGACGCGACTTCACGTCCGAGATATTCAACGGCCTTGGCGCGGCCCTTGACGAACATGTCCATCTCAACTCCGTGTCCAAAGGCTTCGTGCGCTATTACGCCGGCCACATCCGGCGAGCATATCACATCGTATTCCCCAGGCTCTATATTCGTAGAATCGATTAGAGATTCGGCTTCTCTGACGACCTTTTCAACGCCATTTTTCATTTCGTCAAGGATCTCTAACCCCTTCATTCCCGAGTATCCTTCGTATGAGTATTTCGTTTTTTCGTCTTTTCTGGCTATGGCCTGAAGGTAGCCCTGCGTCCACACATAACTTTGACTTAAATGTTTTTGACCGGACAAAAATACCTTGCTGACCTTTACCTCCTCGTATATCGCCCAGAAGTTGGCGAGGAAATTCGAGATCGCGTAGGCATGATCTCTCATAGAAGAGAGTGTCTTTATCTTTTTTCCCGCGTCCATTGTTTCGGGTAAAATTTCGACCTCTCCTTCAAATGCGCCATTTTCCTTCTCTTCTTCGATCATTGGAGATCCGAGGACGGGGCCTTTAAAATTTTTAAATTCACCGATAACTTTTTCATCCACAAAATCGGCGACAGAATCATCTGCCTCGTCAAAAGAGTACTCGGAATAATTCAGGCCATTGTAAACCCTAACGACGAATCCCCTCTCATTCCAGTTGCTGTCAGTTATCTTTATGTCTTCGGTAACAAGGTACCTTTTCCCCCGCACATCGTTTCCGAGTATCGAGACGTATTCGTACTTTTGAGATAATTTCCCGATAATTCTTTCAAGAATCGGAATCTTTTCTTCCAAAAATTCCGAAAATTTCACCTTCATCTTTTTTCCACCGATTTCAAAAGATTAACTATCTTAGATTCAAGTTCGGCCTTTATCTTTGGATCTCTAAATAGATTTTGAGCATGCAAGTTCCCATCAAAGATGATCTTTTCCGTATCGAACGGAAGAGATTCCACGACCCTTTCGGCAACTTCGAAGACAAAATCGCCCTTTGAGAAAACGACAAGAGATTTTTTTGCCTTGCCCTTTAATTTCTCAAAATCATCGGGCAGACCGGCCGGAGACAAAAGTACAAGTCCATCGACAGGATCGCTTATTTCGAGGGCTCGAAGGGCGGCGCTTCCTCCCATACTTGCTCCGATGAGAGAGACGTATTTGTAACTCTTCAAAAGCGCCTTTATTATCCCCGCAATGTCCAATTCGTATTTCGTATCCTTTGGCTCTGAATTTCCGTATCCTCTGAAGTTAAAGGGTATCGCGGTAAATCCAGATTTTTGAAGGTATATGGCAAAGTCTTCCCAACTTTGCATATTAAAGGCTTTGCCGTGGGCGAGTATAACCGCATGATCTGAATCGCCGAATTTCTCGGCCTCGATCTTAAGACCGTCTTCGCTTAGAAATGTTAGTTTTTCCATGATTACCTCCTTATTCTTATTCTAAAAATAATTGCCGTGATAGCGACGGCGACTATAAGGCCCGTTCCTATCGCCGCCGCGGCCAGAAAGGTGTTGAGCATCAATGTCGTTCCTTCGGCATTTTTACCAACAACGAAGGCATTCATCGCCTTAAAGGCCATAAAACCTGGAACGAGGACGACTATTCCTCCGACTATCAACGGCTGGGATGGCATATGCCTTATTCTCGATATAACTCTTCCCACGATGCCGATGGTAAAGGCGCTTATAAGTGTGGCGGTAAGCATTCCATAACCAATTAGAAGGGAATACGTATACCATCCAAGAGCGCCTATGCAACCGGCGATTATGGCATCTGAAAATCTTGCGTTGTAAAGGATCGTAAAACTTCCGCTTGCGACACCGGCGATTATCGAATTAATGATTATATTCAAAAGTGCATGCCTCCCACGAAAACAGTTCCAGCAAATATACCAAAGACAAGCGCTATCAAAAGCGCTATCGCTTCACTTTCTTTTATAGTTCCTGAGATGACACTCGCCTGAGAGATCTCGGAAAATCCATTGGTTATAAGTAATCCGGGCACAAAAAGCATTATCGATCCAGAAACCACCCCGCTTAGGGTAGAACCCTTGAAAAAATGGATCAGAAGCCACGCACCTATCGATATCATAATGCCAGAAGTGAATTGCTGAAAGAACCTGTTGTTAAGCAATCTCACGTAATTCGTGGCAGCGTAAACCGCCGCTCCAAGAATCATCGAAGCAATCGCGCTCATCGTCCCTCCAACGAGTATGTACTCAAATCCGCCACAGGTAAAAGCGGCGGCAATGAGCCTTAAAAAGATGGAATGCGTGCTCTGATCGTTTATTATCTTTTTCAATTCCAGATGTGCCTCAGAAAGTTCAATATTGCCATCGACGAATTTCTTGACAAGCGCGTCTACCCTCATGAATTTTTCAAAATTGGATGGCAAATTAAACAACCTTTTTGTAATACTTTTGAAATTACCGTCTTTGTCTCTTATCGTAATGTATATAACCGTGTAAATTATGGCAATATCAACTTCAAAGCCGAGTTTCTGCCCTATTCTTGTAACCCATATCTCGGTCCTTGTAGTCGGAGATCCGTAACTCATCAGCGAGGCGGCGACTTCAGTCATAAAAGCGAGAACTTTTTCCATCTCTATTTCCATATTTTTCTCCTATATTGAATTGAACAAACAAGATAGTTCAATATATTATATAATAGAATTTGAACCTTCCAAAAAAGGGGGAGAGAAGAATGGATGGAAGAGTGAATGTAACGCTCGCGGTCATGGTAATAGTCTTTACTTTGATCTCATTCGTTGTTGGCATGACGGCAATTGGAGAGGCAATGTCATTTGCCTACAGCAATGAAAGCGCGTACTTTAGTGTGTATGCGAGTTCAGGTTATTATGTGACTATCATTATAATAAATTTCATAAACATGATCTTTCAATTCATAGTGCTCAAAGAGTGGATGGATGTGTTAAACAGAAATATAGTTAACACTCAATCGATGATTTCAACGATAAAGACCGAAGATTTATCGGTAAAATCAGAGATAGAGACGGCCTCTCTCGAGTTAAAAAACGCGATGGTAAAGGGATGGCCTTTCTGGGGATACATGATATCCTACATAGTCGGGATTTTATTCATATTTGAGATGGGAATAACGGTGATCTTTGAAGTTTTGGCCCTCGTCTTTCTTTTGATATACCTTTATCACATATTTTCCTCTTCGTCTGCGATATACAAAACAAAATCCAGGCTTTATTCATATCTTAGAAATATGAAAGGCCTTCCAAATGTGCAAGACATACCCCAAATAACCCAAAGAAATATCTTTCTCGTTGTGATATTCACGATAATAACGGCTGGGATATACTGGCTTTATTTGATCGTAAAATTGTCTATGGAGATAAATGAATACGTAAAAAACGACGAGATAACAAGAACGCAACTCGCATAAAAAAAGAGGCAGTAAACTGCCTCTTTTTATGCTTGCTGTTCCTTTTTTACCTCTTCTTTGGATTTTGCAACCGCGTGTTCTTCTATCTGAAGATTGTTGTAAACGGAAAGCCCTGTTCCGGAAGGGATTAATTGACCTATTATAACGTTCTCTTTTAATCCCTTTAGCATGTCTCCCCGGCCTTCCACCGCCGCTTCGGCAAGAATTTGAGGAGTTTGCTGGAATGATGCGGCGCTTAAAAATCCTTCGCTTTCAAGAGAGGCTGTTGTTATCCTTAGCAATCTCTGTTTATACTGGATCTCGTTTTTGGGATTTATTATGTACCTTTCTTTTTTATCTCCGATCTTGACAGTGACAGATTTTATCCCTTTGTCGACCATCTTGGCAACTGTCTCTTCTGTTAATACATCGCCGGCTTTTGCTATTTCTTCATTCTTTTCATCCAAAGTGCTGACAGAATAAACGAGTTCTTTGCCGACAATTTTGACTCTGTTTTCTTCGATCTTTGAATTTTCTTTTCTTATTTCTTCGTTTATCCTTTTTGCCTCTTCAAGGGATAGCAATGTACCCGGAAGTATATTCGTATCTCCGGCATCTGTCACTTCTACTTTGTTAAACATCTGCTTTATTATGACTTCGAAATGTTTGTCGTGTATGTCAACTCCTTGTTCGGCGTAGACCCTCTTGACCTCTCGCAGCAGGTACTGGAAGGAACTTTCAGTGCTTACCTTCTCGAGCAGATCTCTTGGTCTTATGGTGCCTGTCGTAAGAGGAGTTCCGGCAAGGATACGCTGGCCTTCCCTTACACGGATCTGCGTCTTTTTCGGGACAGTGTAATCGTGAAGGTTCCCGTCATCATCTTCTATGTATATTTTGAGAGTTTTGTTCTCTTCCTGTTTTATCTGTTTGACATACCCGGAGACATGGCTGAAGATTCCAGAAACGTCCTTTAGTTTCTTTCTCGCCTCGAAGAGTTCCTCGGCCCTTGGAAGTCCCTGTGTTATATCGCCCGTTGTCGCTATACCGCCTGTGTGGAAAGTCCTCATCGTCAACTGCGTACCCGGCTCTCCTATGGATTGAGCCGCTATTATACCTATCGCTTCTCCGATGTGAACTATCCTGTGATTTGAAAGATCCATTCCATAACACTTCTCGCATACTCCATTTGAAAGTTCGCAGGTCATAGGAGATCTTATCTTTATGTAAGGCCTCAAACTCACGCTGTTTATATGCTCTCTGACAAATTTCTTGGCCATTTCCACAGTTACACGTTCTTCGTAGGTCGCCACTTCGCGCTTTCCATCGGCAGCGGTAACTGGCGAGACCGTAACTCCTCCAACGCATGGGTAAATATCAACGAGTACCTTTGAAACTCCGAGTTTCTTTAAAGTATTGACGGTATTTTTGATGGGTTCGCCTTTTTTGAATATCAATTTTGAAGGAACGCCAGAAAGGGTGCCCTTCTCGTCATCGTAAAGATCTTCGGCTATTTCGGCATAATCTTTTATATCATTTATCGAATCGACATCGATCTCTTCCTGTTTGTAAACCTCTACTTCTTCTATAGTACCGACTGCTTTGTGGGCATCTTCTTCTTCCATCATCGTGTCGCGTTCGTATATAACTTCTTTCGTCTTTGGATTGACGATGTCTTCGGCAAGGACACGTCCAAAGAGAGAATCTTCGAGTTTTTCTATTACAACATCGTCATCGCGTAAGGTCTTCAATTCTATTCCGTTCGTTGTACCGCAATCGGTCTCCTTTACAGTTACAGACTGGGCAACGTCGACAAGCCTTCTTGTAAGGTATCCCGAGTTAGAGGTTCTCAAAGCCGTGTCTGCCGATCCCTTTCTCGCTCCATGGGTAGATATGAAATATTCCATGACATTCAGACCTTCCCTGAAGTTTGAAAGTATCGGCACTTCTATGGTCTTTCCTGACGGATCGGCCATCAACCCTCTCATACCGGCAATTTGCTTTATCTGGTCAATACTTCCCCTTGCTCCGGATCTCACCATCATGAAGACCGGATTGAAGAGGTCTTTAGAAAGTTCTGCATAGGTTACATCCTGAATCTCTTTTGTAGCATCTTCCCATATTCTTACTATCTGTTCATACCTCTGCTGGTGGTTTATAAGCCCATTCTCGAAAGCGTCTTCGACTATCTGTATTTTCTCCTGAGACTGATTTATTATCTCTGATTTTTTATTGGATATAAGGACATCTCTAACGGATATGGTGACTCCCGAAATAGTGGAGTATTTGAATCCAAAGTCCTTTATTCTGTCCAGGACCTCGGCCGTGACATCTATGTCAAACCTCTTGAAAGATTTCGAGACTATATTCTTTATCTCTTTCTTGTCATACGTTTTTGTGTAATCTTTCAATTCCTCAAAGAGCCCTTCGTTGAATATAACACGCCCGACCGTTGTATCCTTTACGAGTTTTTCTCCAGACGAGAAGTTTATCATCACATCTATTGGCGTGTGGAGCGTTATATATCCCATCTCGTAAGCAAGGATTGCTTCTTGGGCCGAAGAAAAGACGGTTTTGTACTTTGGCAATTTGTCATTTTTCATCGTAAGATAATACATTCCAAGGATTATGTCTTTTCCAGGCATCGAAAGCGGCTGACCATTCGCCGGGCTTATCGTGTTGTATTTAGAAAGCATCAAAAATTTCGCCTCTGCCTGTGCGGCGGCCGATAGCGGTATGTGAACTGCCATCTGGTCTCCGTCAAAATCGGCGTTGAAAGGAGGACAAACGAGCGGATGCAACTGAATGGCATCTCCTTCTATCAACTTCGGCTCAAATGCCTGAATACTTACCCTGTGAAGTGTCGGAGCCCTGTTTAACAAAACCGGATGGCCCTTTATGACATCTTCGAGAACTTCCCATGCCTCTGGAACTTCTCTTTCTATCATCAAACGTCCCCATTTTCTGGCAGATTTGTCCGGATCGCTTTTGACGAGTTTTTGAAGGACGAAGGGTTTAAAGAGTTCCATGGCCATTTTCTTTGGAATTCCGCACTGATCTATCCTAAGCGTAGGGCCTACCACTATAACGGCACGTCCAGAATAGTCGACACGCTTTCCAAGAAGGTTTCTTCTGAATCTTCCTCTTTTTCCCTTGAGCAAATCCGTAAGCGATTTCAAAGGTCTGTTCGACTTATCCATAACGGATTTTCCGCGCTTGCCATTCGCTATAAGGGAATCCACCGCTTCTTGAAGCATGCGTTTTTCATTTCTTATTATTATGTCCGGAGCGTTCAATTCGATGAGCTTTTTAAGCCTGTTATTTCTATTTATGACCCTTCTGTAAAGATCGTTGAGATCCGTTGTGGCAAACCTTCCGCCATCTATTTGTATCATAGGCCTAAGATCCGGAGGAATAACGGGAACAACATCAAGCACCATCCATTCCGGTCTCTGATTGCTCTCGATAAGACTTCTTATGATGTGCAATCTCTTTAGAATTTTCATCTTTTTGTTTGAGGACGAATCTGGAATGCTTTTAAGTTCGGCCTCGAGTTTGCTTTCTGTCTCTCCAAGGTCTATCTTTTCAAGCAACTTCTTTATGGCCGACGCTCCGACATCTGCGAGTATTTTGTCTCCGTATATGTCTTTGTAAGCGTCGTACTCATTATCGAGGATAACGTCTCCAACCTTTTTTCCTATTTCGGCCGCGACGTCATCTGAAATATCAGTTATCATGACGACCGTTCTGTCATTTTCTATTTCGAATTCCTTTTCGAACTGGCCGGGATAATGCTTTTCAAATATATCGAGTTCTGAAACGGTCAAATCTTCATCCTCGTAAACGAACCTATCCGCTATGTAATCGCCAGCCTTTATTTCCTGGCCGTCTTCAACGTAAGGAGTTATGCCTTCAAATAGTGGATAGGATCTCTCAATTCTTTGAACCTGATCCTTCTCGACTATTTCGATCTTATCGGTAGAATTCGCAACCAGTTTCTCGTCTTCCTTTTGACTTACCGAGAGGTTTTTGCCGTAAACAACAACGCCATCCATTCCAGCACGAACCGCATCGAAGTGGGCGCTACTTGTGAGCACCTTTCCCTTTTTGACCTTCTGGCCATTCTGGATAGTCGGCTTTACCCCGTAAGGAAGCGTATAGGCCACCGGCTGGAATTTTGAAGTTGGTAGAGGTATAACCCTTATCGTTGAGGTTACTTCGTCTATTTCACAGGTGCCATCAAAGGGAGCCTTGAAAGGTTCTACCTTCAACTCGTTGGCTATAAGATCGCCTTTTTTAACGATCTCGCCATTTTTCACATTCAATTCCATCCCGCGGTATATAGTGTAGGATTCACTTTTTGAATTTTCAGCCCTTGTAGATTGAGAAACCGTAACCCACGTCAAAAATCTGTCTGTATTGGTTTTCTCTTTTCTTATAGAAACAATTCCGTCGATCTCAGATCTTATGGGCCCACGCGGACTTTTAATTCTAACAGAATTTTCCACGACAAAATCGAGTTGTATTCTGTGGCGTAAAGTTTGTCTCCAACGTCGAAATTGGTATTTTTTGGATCCGTTACCATGTAAACGGTCTCGACCGTTCTTCTCGATCCAAAGTACACTATTTGTTCTATATCCTTTGGAGAGATATCGAGAAGGATCGAAATGTAATTTGGTATATTTTTAAGATACCATATATGAACCACCGGAACGGCCAGGGATATGTGACCCATCCTTCTTCTTCGGGCCGTTTTAGATTCGACAGTAACACCGCATCTTTCGCAAGTGGTACCTTCGTATTTTTTGCCCTTGTACCTTCCACAAGCGCATTCGTAATCCTTCACAGGTCCAAAGATCTGCTCGCTAAAGAGACCATCCGGTTCTGGTTTGAAGGTTCTATAATTTATAGTTTCAGGTTTTTTAACCTCCCCCTTTGACCATTGTAAAATTGTTTCTGGCGAGGCCAATCCTATTTCCACCCTTCCTATTTTATTTGAAGGGCTCAAAAATATTTTGGGGCTTTCTTCTGCCATTTTACCCCTCCTTAACGATCTAATTTGATTTCATTCCCGAGATCATCGTAAACCTTAACGTCAAGTGCAAGGCCTTGAAGTTCCTTGACAAGGACTTTGAAACTCTCGGGCAAATTCGAAAGAGGTATATTTTTTCCTCTCATTATGGCCTTGTAAGCCTCATTTCTTCCTTCAATATCGTCAGATTTTATAGTCAGCATCTCTTGAAGGGTATGGGCCGCTCCATGGGCCTCAAGAGCCCAGACTTCCATCTCTCCAAATCTCTGCCCTCCGAATTGCGCCTTTCCTCCGAGAGGCTGCTGATGTATCAAAGAATAAGGTCCTATCGATCTCGCGTGAATCTTGTCCTGGGCAATATGAATGAGTTTCATCATGTACATAATTCCCACAACAACAGGACTATTGAAAGGTTCGCCAGTCCTTCCATCTCTCAAAACAACCTTACCAGTCGGATATTCGGGGTTATCGCCTTCTGTAAGACCGTATTTTTTGCGTTCTTCGTAAAGCGGCGTAAAGATATCCTCTTCTCTTGCTCCATCGAAAACAGGCGTTGCAAAGTACATTCCCTTGAGTTTCGCAAGCCATCCAAGGTGGGTTTCAAGCACCTGCCCTATGTTCATTCTCGAAGGGACACCAAGAGGACTTAAGACCATCTCAACCGGAGTACCATCCGGCAAGAATGGCATATCTTCTTTTGGCACTATACGGGAGACCACACCTTTGTTTCCATGGCGACCGGCAAGTTTGTCTCCGACGGCAAGAGGCTTTCTCGTCGCAACGTAAACTTTAACCATCTTGTTGATACTCGAATCCAACTCTGATATGTCTCCCTTTTCAAATATGTGAACACCTATGACCCTTCCGTCCACACCGTGGGGAAGTTTAAGCGATGTATCCTTGACATCGCGGCCTCTCTCTCCAAAGATAGATCGCATTATCTTCTCTTCGGCCGTTAACTCGCTGTCTCCCTTTGGAGTAACCTTACCAACGAGAATGTCCTTCGGATGGACGAGAGAACCGACTCTTACAATCCCGTTCTCGTCAAGGTTTTTAAGTAATTCCTTTGAAGCATTTGGAATATCGGCCGTTATCTCTTCGGGGCCGAGTCTTGTTTCTCGCGCATACGTTTCGTACGCCTCTATATGAACAGATGTAAAGGCATCCTCCTCTATAAGAGACTGGTTTATGACTATCGCATCTTCAAAATTGTATCCTTCCCATGGCATGAAGGCAACGAGTACATTCCTTCCAAGGGCGAGTTCTCCCATATCCGTCGCCGGGCCGTCTGCTATGCAATCACCCTTTTCAACATGCTCGCCGACATCGACTATAGGTATTTGATTTATACACGTGTCCTGGTTTGTCCTTGAGTATTTTATAAGATGATAGACATCGTCGCCACTTCCGTCATCCCTTTCAACAATTATTTCAGTAGAGGAAACCTTTTTGATCTTTCCAGAATTTTTCGCGATAACTATAAGGCCGGAATCACGGGCGACGTATTTTTCCATTCCGGTGCCTATCAAAGGAGCCTGTGGTTTTACAAGTGGAACTCCCTGCCTTTGCATGTTAGATCCCATCAAGGCTCTGTTGGCATCATCGTTTTCGAGAAATGGAATAAGTGCCGCCGAGACGCTAACTATCTGCCTCGATGAGACGTCTATATAATCAACATCTGTTCTTGCAACGTATCTGTAAGTTTCCATGAATCTGACCGAGACTCTTTCATCTGCAAGGGTGCCGTCTGGATTTATCTTAACGTTGACCGGCGCTATGTTGTAGTTGCTTTCTTCGTCAGCCATAAGGTAATCGATTTTGTCCGTTATTTTGCCATTTTCGACCTTTCTGTAAGGCGTTCTCAAAAATCCGTATTTGTCTATCTCTGCAAAGATGGCCATAGAAGTTATGAGACCTATATTTGCACCTTCCGGAGTCTCTATCGGACACATACGGCCGTAGTGAGAATGGTGAACGTCTCTGACTTCGAATCTCGCTCTTTCGCGTCTTAGACCACCCGGGCCGAGGGCAGATATCCTTCTTTTGTGCGTGAGTTCGGCAAGAGGATTTACCTGATCCATGAATTGTGAAAGTTGGCTTGAGGCGAAGAATTGCTGGAGCGTTGCCATAACTGCCCTTACATTTATCAGACTTTGAATGTTTATCTTGTCGAGAGAATTGTACATGTTAAGTTTGTCTTCTATCATCTTCTGAACCCTTGAGAATCCTCTTTCAAATTCAAGTTTTAACAATTCTCCCGCTGTTCTTACCCTTTTGTTTCCAAGGTGATCTTTCGTATCAAGTCTCTCTTCATGGCTTTCTATATCGATCAAATATCTTATCGCCGTTATTATGTCATCTTTCGTCAATACCCGCGAATCCAAGTTAAGACCGAGTTTGGCATTTATCTTTGTCCTCCCTATTTCGGTCAGATCGTAATGCTCGGGATCAAAGTAAAGACTGTTAAAATAACTTTTCGCCACATTTATCCTTGGAATTTCTCCCGGCCTTAATTTTCTGAAAAATTCTATATAGGCATCGTCAGATGTCATGATTTTCTCATTGTCGTCGAGATTTTCAACGGTCTTTTGCATGTAAGGATGGGCTATAGTTACATTTTGAACCCTTGATTCGAGAATGGACGGGATTATATCCTCGCTTATTTTCTGGCCTGCCTCTACGACAACTTTACCCGATTGATCCTTTATGTCTTCAAGGATAAGGGAATCCTTTCTAAAGATCAATTCATCTTCATCGGCCGTTACCGTTATCGGGTAGATCTTAAGCATTTCCATCGGGGTAACAAATCCGAGAATTTTAAGCAAAATTGGCAGTTTTATCTTCTTTTTTCTATCAATCCTCGCCTGCAATAACCCTTTTTTTGTGTTCAACAGGATCTCAAGCCATGCCCCTTTTTCGGGAAGGAAATGAGCGAAGAAGGTTGGTATCCTTTCAGAACCTTCGAATTCACGAACGAAATATACACCCGGAGACCTAACGAGTTGGTGGACAACAACCCTTTCGGCGCCGTTTATTATAAAGGTTCCGCGTTCTGTCATTATCGGAAGGTAGCCAAATAGCGCCTCACTTTCTTTTATCTCATTCGAATGCGTGTCTTTTATTCTGATGGTTATGTAAAGCGGCACACTGTAGGTTGTGTCCTTTAGCCTGCACTCTTCTTCGGTGTATTTCGGTTCGCCAGTTCTCGATTTCACGAATTCAAGTCTAAAACCTTTTTCACTCTTTTTAACATCGGCTTTGTGGGGCTTTGATTCTATCGGAGAAAATTTCTTTAACACTTCCATTATGCCGTTTTCGACAAAATCTTTGTAAGAATCTAACTGAACGGATATAAGGTTAGGGACTTCGATGGCGTCTTTCATTCGTCCGTAAGAGTATCTTTCTCTCTTTTCCACCTTTTCACCAGACCTTTCTAAAAGGCAAATGCCCTTCAATATATTTAAGCAAAACTACCCCATCAGAATATTTACAATTCCGATGAGGTTAGGTTTCAATTTGAATATGATTTTTTGTACGAAAGAAAGGGATCAAATTATTTTAACTCTACAACTGCTCCCGCTTCTTCTAATTTGGCCTTTATCTGATCCGCTTCTTCTTTTGTCGCATTCTGCTTGATTATAGCATCTGGAGCGCCGGCCTTGTCAACGAGATCCTTTGCCTCTTTAAGCCCAAGGTTTGTTATCTCTCTTACAACCTTTATAACCTGAAGTTTTTTGTCTCCCGCTTCCTTAAGCAAAACGTTAAAAGCGGTTTTTTCTTCGGCTTTAGCCGCGCCTTTTCCATCTGCCGCCGGCGCCGCAGCGACCGCCGCGACCGCAACTGGAGCGGCTGCGCTCACTCCAAATTTTTCCTCAAGCGCTTTTACCAATTTTGCAAGATCGCCCACACTCATCTCTTCGATGGCTTTTATTATTTCTTCGTTAGTCATTCAAAACACCTCCATGATATTTTCAAGATTTCTTTTCTTTTATTCCATCCAAAACGTAAAGTAACTTTCTTAAAGTTCCAGACAAAACCGCATGCAAAGAATAGATAGGAGCCTGTATCTGGCCAACAAGTTGTGCCAACAAGACATCTCTCGAAGGCAAATTGGAAAATTCCTTTGCCTGTTCTGCCGTTATGAATTTCTTCTCAAAAAATCCAGATTTGACTACTGGAACATTGCCGTTCTCGTCTAAAAATTTGTAAAAGCCTTTAAGAGCGATGATCGGATCGCCCGATGTGTAAAGTATGGCAGTCGTACCCTGAAGATGATCGTCAACGGAATCAACGTAAAGGCCTATGTTCTTTAAAGAGATCTTCAAAAGTGTGTTTTTGACAACCTTGTATTCGGCATTAACTTTGGCAAGTTCTCTTCTGAATTTGCTTATGGTTTCAACGTCCATGCCCTTGTAGTCTGTAAAAAGAATGAGATTTGACTTTGAAAGAGAAGATGTAAGTTTGTCTACTATTTCAAACTTCTGCTGTTTTAGCATGACATACCTCCTTTAAAAAAACGGCCCAATTAAGGCCGTTGATCTATAAAAATCAGATCACGCGCCTCGGCGGGAAATTTTTAGAAACCCGCTGTCTTCGGCTGTGAGTTAAATTTCAAACTGGCTTAAATCGAGTTTCACACCGGGCCCCATCGTTGGGCTTACAACTATCTTTTGCAAAAATCTGCCCTTTATTCCTTGAGGCCTTAAGGCATTTATCTGTTGAACGGCAGACTTTATATTTTCCGCAAGTTTTTCAGACTCAAAATCCCTTTTCCCGACAGGCAGATGAAGGTTGCCCGTTTTATCATTCCTTACTTCTACTCTTCCAGCCTTGAAAGATTTAACCGCTTCCGCGATGTTTGACGTAACCGTTCCAGACTTCGGAGATGGCATTAATCCTCTCGGGCCGAGAACCTTACCCAGTTTGCCAACGAATCCCATAGTGTCCGGAGAGGCTATCGCGACATCGAAATCCAAAAAGCCTTCGGACAATATCTTCTGGGCAAGTTCTTCTCCTCCAACGTAATCTGCTCCCGCTTCTTTCGCGGCCTGAGCATTTGGCCCGACCGCAAAGACAAGGACTCTGACGTTTTTGCCAGTACCGTGGGGAAGAGAAATGGTATTTCTTACCTGTTGTTCATTTTTCTTCGGATCTATTCCGGTCTTGAGGGAAAGTTCTATCGTTTCATTGAATTTCGCGTTGGCTATCTCCTTTATCAATTTGACGGCCTCTTCAAGGGAATAGAATTTTTCTCTTTCTATCTTTTTGACTATTTCGTTGTATCTTTTTGAATGCTTTGGCATATTCTCTCACCTTACCCGACTATCTCTACGCCCATGCTTCTGGCCGTTCCCGCGATTATTTTGGCGGCCGACTCAAGATCATTGGCGTTTAGATCTGGCATCTTCGTCTTCGCTATTTCGAGAAGTTGAGCCCTCGTTATCTTTCCAACCTTGTTCTTGTTCGGTTCTCCAGATCCGCTATCAATACCGGCCGCTTTTTTTATAAGAACGGCGGCTGGTGGCGTCTTTGTGACAAAAGTGAAGGACCTGTCTTCGTAGATGCTTATCACAACCGGCAAGATCATTCCGGCTTGTTTTGCCGTTTCAGCATTGAATTGTTTGCAAAAGGCCATTATATTTACGCCATGCTGACCAAGCGCAGGGCCTACCGGTGGAGCGGGCGTTGCTTTTCCGGCTGGAATTTGCAATTTGACCTGTCTTATCAATTTTTTAGTTGCCATACAAAAACCTCCTTGTGGTTATTTCGGGTTTAACCCTCCCACTCTATCATCAAGAAACGGATTTTTCAACTTCGGCCACATTTAAAACTACCGGCGTTTCTCTTCCAAAGATCGTGACCGCGACAGTAACTTCTTTCTTGTCAGGCTTGACCTCTTTGACCGTTCCCGAAAAACCTTCAAAGGGTCCGCTTTTTATCTTGACTCTTTCACCAACCTCGAGATTTATCTTTATCTTTATTTCTTCGGCAGCCTTAGAAGGCTTCTTCTCGCTCACCAAAGAAAGCAAGACATTAACATCTCTCGGTTTCAAAGGTATTGGTTGTCCGGCGTTCGAAACAAAATTTATCACGTGTTCGGTATTTTTCACTATCTCCCAACTATCTTCATTCATGAACATTTCGACAAAGACATAACCCGGGAAAAGCCTTTTGGAAATGACCTTTGAGATCCTCACCTCTTTGTACGCGCCAAACGCGTCTATCTCTACTACACCGGAAGTTGGAGAAAGAAAAACTTTTTTGTCGGCTATTTTTTCGCCGGCGTGGACGTACCTGTTCACTTTTATTTCTTTGTTAAAGGATTCAATTGGGACAAAATAAAAATCCTGTTCTTCATTTCCTTCAGGCTGAATAACGACCTTTTTTACCCTATCATTCTGAACAACTTTACCGTCTATCTCGCAAAAGACAGATTTATCTTTGGATATCGGCATTCCTTCCGTGAGTTTAGCCCCAAGTCTTATACCGTTTTCTATTCCGGTTGAGGCTGGTATGTAATAAGTTCTGCTGTTTTTTCTGTCTATCGACTCAACAACGAGTTTTCTCATATTTCTTATTTCTAAAACCCTGCCGTCATGTTTGGAATGAACTTCCGGTAATTCGGCTATTATTTGATCCCTTACAACATCGTCTCCAGAATTCACGTGAAATTTCGCCGTGGCAGGTATTCTTATCTTTTCAACTGGACCACTTTTTATGTCCACTACTTTTTCTTCGGGTATAAAAACTCTTCCAATAAAATCGGATAGATTCAATTGATCCCTTTTTTGTTCTATAGCATCTTTAACGGTTTCTTCAAGACCTGCATAGGTCTGTACTATATACCACGATTTTTTCATTTTAACTCCGTAATTTTATCTTATACCGAGGGCAGACAAAAGCCAACTCGTCAGGTTTGAAAAACCAATATCAAGAAGCCAGAAGTAAACTCCGGTAACGATAAGAATGAGAAGCACTATGCCGGCCGAAGAAAGCAATTTACTTCTCGTAGGCCAGTTTGTTTTCTGGGCTTCGCTTTTGACTTCCCTAAAAAATTTTCCAACATCTGCCATTTTTTCACCTCACAAAGATGGCAGGCCCGGTAGGGATCGAACCCACAACCCCCGGTTTTGGAGACCGGTGCTCTGCCAGTTGAGCTACGGGCCTACTTTTCACTTAACTTCCTTGTGAACCGTATGTTTTTTGCACTTCGGGCAATACTTTTTCAGTTCGAGTTTTTCCTTTTGACCCTTGCTTTTTTTCAAAACGTAATTTCTCGACTTGCATTCAGTGCATTCAAGAGAAACGACGTTTTTCGCGTTCTTTGCCATGATCCACCTCTCTATGGTGGAGAGGGATGGATTTGAACCATCGAAGGCGATCCGCCAACGGATTTACAGTCCGTCCCCATTGGCCACTCGGGCACCTCTCCTAACAGCCAGCGAAGGGACTTGAACCCCCGACCAACTGATTACAAATCAGTTGCTCTACCGACTGAGCTACGCTGGCAATCCTTGTGTATTCTACAACATATTGAAAGAATTTGTCAATAGTTTGAATCGATCACTTTTTATTTGTAGGATAAACGAGTTCGCCACCATAGTATCCTATTATCATTGAAAAGAATGCAAGCAACAATGTCATTATAAAAAAGATCCAACTGTTAAAGGAAAAATTCCTTACATTTATGAGAATGTGCGGATCGACACTTCTCCACCAGATCAAAATTATGGCATTGGCATCGAGCACAAATGAAAAGATTATCTTTATCGTTACGGCCTTCATCTTCTTTGACATGTAATTAAGATACCACGTGAAAAAACCCGAAATTATGGCAAATACACTGAATACCACTCCTGCTACCATAAGATCAAAGACGGTGGTATCAAAGGAACTCACGCCGAATACAGCGTAAAGCAAGGCAAAGAGGCTTGCTCCTATCATGAAGGCAAGAGGAAAATGAACAAAGATGGGATGCGGATGTCTTTTGAGAGAGGGATATTTCTCGATCAAGTTAGAAAGCCATTTTGGAATTCTTTCTGATTCCGATGTATTTTTGTAAGTACCTACAACTTTGAATTTCGAAAAGACTTCTTCTCCGTGTGGCGCCGCCGGAAGTTGATCTGTAAGGTCCTTTCCGGCAAAATGCCTGTTCATGTGTGTGCCGGTCTTCCACATCTTTGATTCAGTAACATCGTAGACCTTACCTTTGTAGGCGATGTAAACTTGCCTCTCATCCTTGCCGTTGTACCTTGCAAGAGATTTTTCATCAAATTCTTTCATTTGTCTCCCCCCGAATCAATTATGAATTTCGTTTTTGATTATATCAAAAATTCAATCGAAATTTTCAAAGGTTATTTTGTCTCTTTTTTTCAATCCGAGAATCTCAGAGGCCTTGCCGGTTGAAGAGGAGATCTCTAAATATCCGGAACTATCTACATGAACAAGGATGAATTCTCTCTTTCCATCTGAGTAATTGTCCGTGAAGATCGCTCTTTTCCCGTTTAGAAGAATGTATTTACCCGAGATCCCGGCATCCAAAAAGTCTTTCATGGACACAATCGTCTCTAAATTTCCAAAATTGTCCACGTAAGAGACGTACGTTTCGATCCTCCCGACCGAGACAAAGGGTTTCTTTATCTCTATCCTATGAAATGTATTTACCGCTGAGCCAAATTCTTCGATTTTGACACCCTGCTCTATGTAAGCGGCGGCAGGAGCAAAGATATCCCTTCCGTGAAAAGTCTTCGAAGGCGGATATTTATACATGTATTTTTGGTTTTCTATCGAGTAAGCCTTAACGTTATGAAAATCCAAAATTCTTGTTAAAACCCCGTTGTCTGGTGCGACGATGAACTTATCATCACACTCGACGACAAGCGCCTTGCGATCCGAACCAACGCCGGGATCGACGACACAAAGTAATACCGATCTTTTTGGAAGGTCTTTGAAGACTCTTTCGATGATGTGGGCAGTTTCTTCCACATCGAATGGATCTACACTGTGCGTGATATCTATGATCTTACTCTGCGGTGATATCGAATTCATAACTCCTTTGGCGATCCCAACGTAGTGGGAATTACCCCAATCTGTAATGAAAAATATCATTTTATCGTCCTCCATCCTCGCATTACAGGATCTTTAGGATCTTTGAACTCTGATGCTTCCAAAGATCGCCCTCCAAAAATTGAAAACGAGTTCCGAGATGAATGCAGTCAATATTCCATAATTTATGTATATGTATCCGGCTATCATTCCAAGCACAAAAAAGACTGCCGCATCCACAATGGCTTCTCTGACGCCATTTCTCAGGTAAATAAAAAAATAAATCAACGAAGCGATTATAGATATTAGAAATACATTTACAGGGAAAAACCAGGCGAGTATTTGAATCTTAAAGGTCATTTCAGATGTATATAAAAGACCTATGTGCCTGAAGATAAGCGTATCTATCAACGGTATAAAGATAAGCCAAGTAATTGGCGAATATTTCGAATACTGGATCTCAAAATTCAGATCGTAAATTCCATAGGTTATAAACCCCGCAATAAATGGAATCAGAACAGTCCAAATGTTCGAGAAGTTGAGGATGCCGACATTCGCGTTGCCGGTCACAAAGGTCGCAATGATCGAAAGGACAACGGAAACCATAGAAGCCCAAAAGACATTTTCTTCATTCTTCTTGTTCTTTCCTATTAAAAGTGGAAGAGTAGCGGCAACCATTATTATTACCGCTTCCAAAAAATTCAAATAATCCACGACGCCACCTCCTTGATAATAGTGTATAATTTTTTAGAAAGGGGGAGGTTTCACTTGCATTACTCAAAAGTTAAAAGTGCCGTCCTATCCGGTTTTGACGTTTTGAAAGTCGACGTCGAGGCAGATTTGAATACGCGATCCGTAAGGCAGGATTTAGAAATTGTCGGTCTCGGAGACACAGCAATAAAAGAAAGCAAAAAGAGAGTTATCAGCGCGATAAAGAATAGTGGATTTGAAATGCCTCACGGCTACATAACTGTTAATCTCGCACCGGGGGATGTAAAAAAGGAAGGCACATTGCTCGATCTTCCAATTGCCATTTCCATTCTCGTCGCATCTGGGAAGGTAGAAGTAAAAGGGGAATGGCTTTTGATAGGAGAACTCGGGCTGGACGGTAAAGTTCGAAAGGTCAATGGGGCATTGCCCGTTATGATATCAAAAGGCGGTCTGAAGGCTATAATCCCAGAAGAAAATATCCCAGAAGTTTCTCTTATAAATGGGAAAGGCATATATGCCGCGGACAGTTTGAAAACAGTGGTAAGCATAATATCTGGAGAAAAAGAGTTTAAAGAGGTTTCTTTCAAAGAGGTTAGATCAGATCTAAACTACGATCTCGACTTTTCCGAGGTAAGAGGCCAAGAAATTGCAAAACGTGCGCTCGAAATCGCGGCGAGCGGCTTTCACAACGTCTTGATGAAAGGCCCTCCGGGATCGGGAAAGACAATGCTCGCAAGGAGATTTCCAACGATTCTGCCTCCAATGACATTCGACGAAATACTCGAATCGACAAAGATATACTCGATCGCCGGCCTTCTTGACGGAAAGCCCATCTCGGCAAGGCCCTTTCGCACCCCGCATCACAGCGCCTCCCTTGCATCGATCGTCGGAGGTGGAAATAACGCAAAGCCCGGGGAGGTAACGCTCGCGCACAATGGCGTCCTTTTCATGGATGAATTGCCCGAATTCAGAAGGGATGTCCTCGAAGCCCTCAGACAGCCTCTCGAAGATGGCGTCATAACGATATCGAGAGTCAAAGAGACGCATACATATCCGGCAAAATTCATCATGATAGCCTCTCAAAATCCATGTCCATGTGGTTGGCTTGGCATAGAAGATGGAGTCCACCACTGCACCTGCACAATTCCGCAAATCGAGAGGTACAACAAAAAGATCTCGGGCCCAATAGAGGACAGAATAGATATCTTTATCGATGTTCCAAAGGTAGATTACGATAAATACGCCTCGATGAGGCCTTCCGAGCCTTCGGAAAAGATAAGAGAAAGGGTTATGGAAGCGGCGGAGATTCAGATAAAGAGGGCTGGCAAATTCAATGGAAAGATGAGCGCCTCAGAGGTCACGAAATTTTGCAAACTCGGGCCAAAGGAAGAAGAATTTTTCAAAAACGCCGCAAAAAAACTGGGTCTAACGGCAAGGACAATGGAAAAGATACTCAAAGTCTCAAGAACTATAGCAGATCTTTCAAAGTCAGACAAGATCGAAATTTCTCACATGGCAGAAGCCTTACAGTACAGAAAAAGAATCTTTTCCATTTGAAAGGAGAAGAGATGAAGATACATTTTGTAGGTGTAGGTGGAATGGGATTGAGCGCACTCGCCTTATGGGCAAAATCTAACGGACATGAAGTTACAGGCTCGGACCTTTCAAACGGGCCAATGATAAAGACGTTGATCGAGAACGGGATAAAGGTCAAGATAGGAAGCAATGAGATAATAGATAATCCAGACCTCGTGGTCGTCTCTTCGGCCGTTCCGAGTAAAGATGTTGAAGATTTCAAACGCAAGGGATTTACCGTGATGGAAAGGATGGATTTCATAATCTCACATATAAAAGCAACGGTGGGCGTCACCGGCACCGATGGTAAAAGTTCTACAACCTTCATGTCGCAATGGATCGCGACGAAAAACGGAATAGATTCTTCCATGATATGCGGGGCTATTCCCATAGGTTTTGATAGCACCTTCAGACTTGGAAAGCATGGAGTTGTTCTCGAGGTTGACGAATCAGATCCAAAAATGGAAGAGATAGAGTCAGAAATAGGAATCCTGACGAATATCAGATACGATCATCTCGATAGATATAAAGGCAACGCGCAGTTGCAGTTGGAAAAGATCACGAATTTTCTTAAAAGATCAAAATATACGGTTGTGCCTTATGATTTTGATTTTCCCGCGTCGATAAAGGTGGGACCGGGTGAAAAGATCTCTTACGAGCCTCTCGAGTCGACTTTTAACACGCAAAATTTCAAAGTCAAATACATCGACAAAGAGGCATTTGTTTCTCTTCCGATCGCCGGAGTTCATCAGATGTCAAATGCGACGATGGCGATCGCCGGGGGAATATTGCTCGGGATTCCCTTAAAATATTGTGCCGAATCTTTGAAAGATTACCCAGGCCTTAGAAGAAGGTTAGAAATTATACGCAAAGATCCATTTGTTATAGACGATTACGCGCACACGCCCGATGAGATAAGGGCGGCTTTGAATTCGGTGAAGAATCATTTTAAAAAGGTGATCGCGATCTTCGAACCTCACAGGTATACGAGATTCTCAAAGTTCAGATCGCAATTTGCCGAGGTTTTATCGATGGCAGATGAGGTGTATGTAACGGAAATATTTGGAGCATTCGAAGATCAAAATGGCCTTGATTCGAAGATACTCGTAGAAGATCTAAGAGCGAAGGGAAAGATGGCCTTCTTCTCGCGAATGGACGAAATAACAGACCTTTTGAAAAATACAGATGGAGATCTGTATCTTTTTATGGGAGCGGGAAATATAACTTACAAAGCCCATGAATTTGCGGAGGCGATAAAATGGTAGATACCCATGTGCATTTAACAATGGATGATTTTCCCGATAGAGAAGAAATAGTCAGAAATTTCGAAAATGATGGAATAGAGTTCGCAATTGAGATCGGCTTCGATCTCGCCTCGAGCCAAAAAAGTGCTGATTTCTCTTTAAAATATCCGAATGTTTTTTCTTCCGTCGGAATCCATCCCCACAATGTCAAGGATTTAAAAGATGGATGGACGCAAGAAATCGAAAAACTTTTGAAATCAAAAAAAGTCATTGCCATTGGAGAGGTAGGGCTTGATTATTACAGGGATCTTTCTCCGAGAGATCTCCAAAAAAATTTTTTCGAAATCCAACTTGAAATTGCAAAAAGGCACAAAATGCCCGTGATTCTTCATGTCAGAGACGCATATAAAGACGCGTATGAAATCGTGAAAAAATTCGATCTCAAAGGGGTACTTCACAGTTTTAACGGAAAGATCGAAGACCTTAAAAATTTCTTGGATCTTGGATTTTACATAGGTGTCGGCGGAATGGCAACTTACAAAAAGAATGAAGAATTAAGAAAAATCCTTTCCTTTGCCCCTCTTGGCAGAATTTTAACCGAAACTGACTGCCCTTACCTTTCACCACAGGTCGTACGTGGGAAGAGGAATGAGCCGAAATATGTAAGGTTTGCAATAGAAACCCTTTGCGCGATATTCGAACGCCCATTTGAAGAGATCGAGACGATAACCTCTCAAAACGCAAAGAATTTGTTCGGTATCACTCTTTAAGGCCCGTTGTAACTATTCCCCTGACGAAGAGTTTCTGGACCGCAAAGAAAAGTATAAGTGTTGGCGCAAGGACCATCAATGTACCGGCCATTATAACGCCCCAGTTGCTTGTTGATTCGACATTTGTCAGCATTTTTAATCCTATCTGGGCCGTCGCCATTTCATTTGAATTCGTTACGACCAGTGGCCATAGATAGAGATTCCAGGCGTAAACGAAGTTTATAACCGCAACTCCTCCCACCGTTGATTTCGAAAGAGGTATGAGTATTTCTAAAAGAAATCTCATAGGCCCGGCACCGTCTATTTTGGCCGCATCTTCAAGTTCTTTTGGAATGGTCATAAAATGTTGCCTCATCAAAAATGTAGTCGTTGCGCTTGCCAAAAAAGGAATGGTTAAGGCCCAATAAGTGTTGACCCAATGAAGACTTTGCATTATTTGAAAAAGTGGCACTATCATTATCAACTCGGCCGGCATGAAAAGAGTTATAAAGAGCGCCGCGAAAAGTAAGGATGATCCTTTGAACTTAAAATTGGAAAAGGCATAACCCGAAAGTATCCCAAAGACGGTTTTTCCGGCCATTATAACGACACTCATTATCAAACTGTTAAGCATCAATCTGCCAAGATTTATCGATTTGAAGGCGCTTATGTAATTTTGAATGTAGAATGAATTTGGAAAGATGGTGGGCGGGTAGGCAAAAACCTCAGACGGCCTTTTCAAACTCATCGTTAAGGCGAGAAATAATGGAAGCAGTATTATCACCGAAACGGTTATCAAAAGCGCTTCTATCAAGATCGTTCTAATCAATTTTTTATTCTTTTTCACTGGTAGAACACCGCCCTTTGACCAAATTTGAAATAAAGGTACGTAAAGACGGCCATTATGAGTATCAAGACCACCGATTCCGCAGACGCGAAGCCCGTGTTGAAATTAACAAATCCATCCTGATAAAGTTTGTATATCAGAGTCGATGTCGTATTTGCCGGCCCTCCTTGAGTCATAACATCTATAGTTGCAAAGGCTGAAAAGGCTGTAAATGTTACGTTCATAACGATGAGATAAAATGTTATAGGAGAGAGCAATGGAATCGTTATTTTTAAAAGTCTGTAGATAGAATTCGCACCGTCTATCGTGGCCGCTTCGTAATAACTCTGTGGAATCGATTGGAGGCCTGCGAGAAAGAAAATAACGTTGAAGCCAAGGTTTTTCCATATTGTGGCTATCATTATGGCTATAAGTGCAAGCGGATAAGTTGTGAGCCACTGTGGTTGGGCATTAAAAATGATTAAAAATAAATAACTTATGTATCCGGCAACCGGGCTCAAAAGAAAGGCCCACAAAGTTCCGGCAACTGCCGGAGAGATAGCGTAAGGAGCAAAGATAAGGGTTCTGAATATACCTATTCCGGGTACCTTTTCGTTGAGCAACAGCGCAAGAAGCAATGATATGACAAGCCCGCCGATTACGGTCACAGTCACGAATATAAGCGTTGTTATCGCCGATTGAATGTACTGGCCTGAGGTAAAAAGAGACCAAAAATTTTGAAATCCAACGAAAAACAGTCTGTTTCCAAAGGGAGAGATCTTGTAAAAACTCAATTTAAATGTCTGAAAGGTCGGATAATATATGAAAAAAACGATTATTATAAATGTTGGAACGAGCAAAAGGTAAGGAAAGATCTTCTTGGCCATAATTCACCCCTTCAAAAAGAGGGCACTAATGTGCCCTCGATTTCAATACATCGAATTGTAATTTGCTATTGCCTGATTCGCTTGATCCTGCGCCCATTGAAGCGCTTGCTGAGGAGTCATAGCCTTTGTAAACATCTTTCCAAATGCCGTATCGACGGCCGTCCTTATCTGAGGAAATGCTCCCGTTGCCCCACCGCGCGTCGCCGGGGTTACATTTGACATGAGAAGTTGTAAAACGGTGACAAGGTAAGGAGGATTTTTCGCGTAATACCCTTCGTAAAGGAGTTTTATTATTGCGTTTTTATTGACGGGGAAATATCCTGTTCCGGTACTCCATTGAATCTGGGCATCGGTACTTTCAAGGAATTTAAGGAATTTCCACGTAGCCTCTTCTCTTTGTGCGTTATTCGTATTTACCATCCACAAACTTGCCCCACCGACTATCACACCACCATAAGGAACGCCAGACGGGTGCGGGAGAAACATCACACCAAGTGAGAAGTTGCCGGACTGGGACGCCTTGACCATCATGTTCACATCTGAAGTGGAGGTTATAAGCATAGCGGCCCTTTGGGAGATGAAGATCTGTCTTGCGTTGTCCCATCCCGGTCCCGCATTTATTGCCCAGCCATTTTGAACCATCTCGTTGAAGAAATTGAAGATCCTTAATCCGGCATCATTGGCAAAAACAGCCTTTGTTGCTCTTCCATCGCGACCATTGTTGTTGTTCAAAAGCAGGGCATTCTGAACGGCCATGAATTGTTCGAAAAACCACGCGAGAGGTTCTCCGCTACCAAAGGTAAAGCCGTACTGGATGGTGTTGCCGCTGGCATCTTTAACGGTTAATTTCTTTGCGTACGCTATAAAATCTTCGAAGGTCGTTGGCGGATTATTCGGATCGAGACCGGCTTTTTCGAAAAGGGTTTTGTTGTAGAAGATGACTGGATTTGAAGAATTAAATGGCATGCTGTAAAGTTTGCCACCTACCGTATAATATCCTCTCGATGCCGGTACAAGCGTGTTGATATCAAATGTAGGATCTTTGTCTATCATGTTCTGGACGGGAATTATGATGCCGCTATCTATCATCATCTGTGTTCCTATATCGTATATCATGACAAGATCTGGAGGATTGCCCGCCCTTACCGCCGCTATCATTTTGGTCATTGTGTCCGTGTAAGATCCTGTGTACTGTACATCGACCTTTATGTCTGGATTCTGCTGCATGAATTCATTCGCAAGATTTTGTAAAAGTTGTATTCTGTCCGTTCCCCCCATTGCGTGCCAGAACTGGATCGTGACGGGCGCCGCAAAAAGCGCAACAGCCAAAAGTGTGAACACCAAAAATAGAAATACCTTCCTCATTCAAACCCCTCCTTTTTTGTGGTATGCGATTATTTATATCTGAAAATCATTATCTAAAGGTTATGTTGAATTTAAATGTGGTTTCCGTATGGATTATACCAATTTTTCAAGTTCACTCAAAATTTCACTGCTACCCGCAAATTAGCACATCAGGCTTAAAATGCTATATAATACAGACAAGTCAATAATAGAGTCATGAGCAGAATGGAGGTGGACCGTTTGCGGATAAAGATATTTGTGGACAGCACGGCAGATATGGCTCCGGAATGGTTTGAAAAATTAGACGCCGACATGGTACCTTTGAAGGTTATATGGCCCGATGGTACAGAAGAAAATGATACGAGAGATCCATCGGATTTAATGAAATTTTACGAAAAGATATCAAATGCTTCAGAACTGCCCAAAACTTCCCAGCCTACGGTTTTTGAGTTTTTACAAAAGTACAGAAATGCCGAACAAGAAGGATACGAGGGGATAGTGGTACTCACTTTGTCTTCAAAAATGTCTGGAACGGCTAATTCTGCAGCAACAGCGGCGAAGGAGGCAAAGATCCCTGTCGAAATCTTCGATACAAGACTGGCCTCGGCCGTCATACCGCTCGTCGCAAGAAGGACAAGAGAACTCGCAGAAAAAGGAATGGATCCCAAAAAAATCGTCGAGCAACTTGAAAAGGACAGAAAAAACAACAAATTTCAGGCGATCTTTTACGTATCCGACTTCTCATTTTTGGTCAAAGGTGGCAGAGTCTCGAAAATACAAGGATTCTTTGGAACCGTCTTGAAGTTTAAGGTGGGAGTCTGGATAAATGAGGAAGGGGAGATGATCCCATTCGGAAGGGCAAGGGGAAAATCGCACGCTTACGATATGCTTATCGAACAATCTGGAAAGTATATTCCTTTTGGATCTAAGGTGATGATTTGCATGATCCATGCGAATGCCGAAAATGACGCAAAGGAATTGCTTGAAAAATTAAAAGAAAAATATAACGTGCTTGATGCCTCCTTTCACATGACTGGAAAGGTTATAACAACCCACGTTGGTCCGGGAATGTGCGGCTTTGGGATAGAGGCGATGTGAGATGGAAGAGATGATAAAGGAAAAGGTGGTAACAGATTCCAATTTGGCGTCTAACCTAAGAAGTGGCAACGCTGACGTGCTGTCGACTCCAACTGTTCTCGCGTGGATGGAAGAAACGGCCACCGAACTTGCCGAGAGATTTTTAAATGATGATGAGATAACGGTTGGGGCCCATGTAACCCTTGATCATCTTGCACCGGCATGGACGGGAGAGAAAGTGGAAATAAGGGCAAGGCTTGTAGATAGAACAGAAAGAAAATTCGTGTTCAAAATCGAGGTAAAATCCGGAGATAAACTCATAGCAAAGGCAGATCATGTAAGGGTTGCGGTTAAAAGGGAGAAATTTAAAAAATGAAGATCGAAAATATAATTCCAGTCTCTTTGGGAAGTGTGCCTGCCGATCTGATCCTTAAAAACTGCAAAATAGTCAACGTTTTCACCGGAAAAATAGAAGAGGGGAATATAGCGCTCTTTAGAAAAAGAATAGCCGGTATAGGAGATTACACCAAGGCAAAAGAGATAATAGATCTCGGCGGAAATTACGTAGTACCCGGCTTGATAGACGCCCATGTCCATATTGAAAGTTCGATGGTAGATCCAGTTGAGTTTGCACGTTCTATACTGCCGAGAGGTACAACGACTATAATCGCAGATCCACACGAGATAGCAAATGTTCTTGGTACGGAAGGAATAGAATACATGCTTCAGTACACAGAAGGAATCCCGCTTAACATCTACATGATGATACCATCCTGCGTTCCAGCCACCAATATGGAAACAAATGGAGCAACGGTAGATGCCACCGACACAATAGGATTGATAACTAAATACCCGAGAGTCCTTGGACTTGGAGAGGTTATGAATTATCCGGGCATCATAAATACGGATAGAGATCTCATGACAAAGATAGAGATAACAAGACATCTTTACAAAAAGATAGACGGTCATGCTCCGGGCCTGACCGGTAAGCCTTTGAATGCCTACATTTCAGCCTTTATAAGATCGGATCACGAATGTTCTACACAAAAAGAAGCGATTGAAAAGGTTTCGCGCGGTATGCAGGTTCTGATAAGAGAGGGAAGTGTCGCGAGAAATTTGGACGATCTCATAGGCGCGGTCACCCCTTACAATGAGAGGTTCTTCTCTTTTTGCACAGACGATCGTCATCCAGATGACATAGAAAGGGATGGCCACATAGACAACATGGTAAGGCGCTCCATAGAAAAGGGCATCGATCCGATAATCGCTATAAGGATGGCAACGATAAATTCTGCCCAGTTTTACGGCCTGAGAAGTATGGGGGCGATTGCCCCCTCTTACAAGGCCGACATGGTTGTGACGGAATCACTCGAAAAATTCTTTCCAAAGATAGTTATAAAGGACTCAAAGATCGTCGCGCAGGATGGCAAATTACAGATCGAAATCACAGGAAATAAAGTCCAGCGAAAAATGGAAGGGAATTTCAGAGTCTCATTTATAGATCCAAATGATTTAAAGATTCTGTCAGACGGCAAAAAAACGAGGGCCATCCGGGTCTTCAACGATAGCATATACACCGAAGAGGAGATCTTCGATATACCTCCGTCGAAGGTGCCGAATTTAAAAAGCGATTTGATCAAGATCTCAGTCGTGTCGAGATATTCGGTAAAATCCATATTCTCTGGCGCGATAACAGGATTCGGATTAAAGAAGGGATCGATAGCAACCTCAGTTGGTCATGATTCCCATAACATCTCAGTCATTGGAACGAATGACACGGATATGGTAGTGGCGGTAAATGAGATTTTGAGACTAAAGGGCGGAATCGTCATCGTAAATGATGGAAAAGTAGTCGCCGAACTTCCCCTTTCGATAGGTGGCCTTATGTCTGAACTTCCTATGGAGAAGGTCGTTGAAAAGATAAAAGAATTGAAGCACATAGCAAGAGATTTTGGGTGTATAATAAATGATCCGTTCATGGTACTTTCTTTTGTTCAACTTGCGGTCATTCCAAAGATAAGGATAACGAATCTTGGACTTGTCGACGTCACAAGGGGCACATTTATCGATGTTGGAATTTGAGGGGGTGATTCTGTGAAGGTTGAAAATGTCACCACGAATATCATAGGCAAAAAAATAAAAAGGGTGGACGCCATTGAAAAAGTCAAGGGTACAAATAAATTCGTCGCAGATTACGAATTCAAAGATATGCTCTACGGTGCGATCGTTTTTTCAAAACATGCAAGAGCCCTCATAAAGGGCATAGACACAGGTAAAGCAAAAGAATTAAAAGGTGTAAAGGCGGTTCTGACCTATTCAGATATTCCGGGAGAAAACCAACTTGGAGAAGTCGTTGAAGACATGCCGTGCCTTGTGCCTGTAGGAGGAGAGGCAAAGTATTACGGAGATGTCGTGGCCGTTGTTGCGGCCGAGAGCCAAAAGATAGCCAATATTGCTTCAGGCCTTGTAGAGGTGGAATACGAAGAATTGCCAGCCGTCCTTTCAATAGAAGAATCTCTAAAAAATGAGATAAAGGTTCACGAAAATGGAAATATCCTTACTTCAAAAAGAATAAGAAAGGGAGATGTAGAGAAAGGCTTTGCCTATGCCGATCTGGTAATTGAAGATGATTTCTTTGCAGATTATCAAGAACATGCTTATCTCGAAACACAAGGGATATTTGCAGTCCCCGACTCAAATGGCATGACGATATACGGCTCGATGCAATGTCCTTATTACGTTCAAAATGCGGTCTCGAGAGTGCTCGGAATTCCTCAAAATAGCGTCAAAATAGTTCAGGCAGACACCGGAGGTGCTTTTGGAGGAAAAGAAGATGTGCCATCCTATGTCGCCGCCCAGTGCGCTCTGCTTGCTTATCACACAAAAAGACCGGTTTTACTTTCTTATTCGAGAGAGGTAGATATCCAGTTCACAAGCAAAAGACATCCTATAAAATCGCATTACAAAGTGGGCTTCAAAAATGACGGAAAACTCATCGCGATAGAGGTTAACGCCCACATGGATATGGGTGCGTACGCAACGCTTTCTCCAATAGTCATGTACAGAAGCCTTGTCCACGCGGCGGGTGCTTACGATGTGCCAAATGTCAAGGTAGATATAGATGGAGTCTACACGAACAAAGTGCCGTGTGGCGCTTTCAGAGGATTTGGAAGTCCTCAGGTGCTTTTTGCGATTGAATCGGTGATGGATGAGGCCGCTTTAAAACTCAAGATGGATCCGGTAGACATAAGGCTTAAAAATGCCCTTAGAGTGGGAAGCCGTACAGCGACAGATCACCTTTTGACAGAATCCGTTGGAGCCATCTCAACCATAACAAATGTGGTAAAGATCTCCAACTACGAAAATTTGAAGAGATCTGTCTACGATTTCAATTCAAAAAATAGATTCAAAAAAAGAGGCATAGGTGTCTCTCACATAATTTACGGCGTAGCGCTCGGTGCGGCCGGTCAGGCACTCGATGCAGCCGGTGCGCTTGTTCAGGTTCACAGAGATGGAAGCGTTACAGTCCATGTTGGAAACACAGAGATGGGACAGGGCATGAAAACAGTCCTTGCGATGATCGTGTCAGAAACGCTTGGACAGGTATTAGAAAAGGTAAGAGTTGAAAATGCCGATACTTCTTACGTTCAGGACAGTGGCCCTACGGTGGCATCGCGCGCAACGCTTTTTAGCGGAAATGCCGTAAAAGAGGCATGTGAAAAGATAAAGGAAAGAATGATCTCAACCTTTTCAAGGATCAAAAATGTGGAAAAAGAGGAGGTGGTTATAAGTTCAGGTGTGGTCAAAGGCGGAAAAGAAATGATGAGTTTTGATGATCTGGCAAAGCACTGTTATTCTTCCAACGTAGAACTAATAGCGAATGGATGGTTTAAATCGCCAAAGTTAAACTGGGATCCCAAGACCGGCCTCGGAGAGGCTTACCTTACTTACTCATACGCTACACAGATAGTGGTCGTAGAGGTTGATATATTGACCGGGAAGTCCAAGGTAGTGGATGTTTTTACTTCACACGATGTTGGAAGAGCGCTGAATCCGGTCGGACTTACCGGACAGGTTGAAGGAGGCTTTGTTCAGGGGATGGGATACGCGATTTACGAAGAAATAAAGATGAAAGACGGAAGAATTTTGACAGACAATTTCAACACTTACATAATTCCAACTATAAACGATATCCCGCAAAATATAAAAATAGATTTTGTCGAAGATGAATTTTCAGAGGGGCCTTTCGGCGCCAAAGGTATAGGAGAGCCTTCTTTAATGCCCGCCCCTGCGGCAATAGCGAATGGGATATCAAACGCCATAGGAATAAGGGTAAAGAAAATACCGGCGACCCAGGAATATGTCCTTGATCTCATAGAAAAAGGAGGAAATTATGAATTCAAAAAAGATTATAGGTCCAACCTTTGAAGAGATGCTTCATCCCGATAAGATCGACCCAAAGATAAGAAAGATTGCCCTCGAAAAGATGAAAGAAGATCCTTTAGATCCGATAAACTTTTTCAACATAACATGGCGAGGTCCAGACAATAAAATAAAATACGTTGTTCTCCCAAAAAAATTAACAGGCGTAGACGCATGGCCGTGATTTTCCAACCGGCAGTCACAAAGTTGGCGCAACTTATTCGATACTCGTTGAGAAGGTAATAAGGAATGAAGTAGATCCTTCATATCACACGCTTATTTGGCCATCTACCGGAAATTACGGAATAGGCGGTGCCTGGGTTGGGTGCAGGATGAAATTCGATACGATAGTTATCTTGCCGGAGGGCATGAGCAAAGAAAGATTTGACATCATAAACTCTTACGGCGCAAGGGTTATCGCCACGCCGGGATCCGAGTCAAATGTCAAAGAAATTTACGACAAATCGAAGGAGATATGGTCTCAGAACCCTGAAAAAGTGAGAATACTAAACCAGTTCAGCGAATTTGGCAATTACAGATTTCACTACTACGTAACAGGCAATACCATGATTGAACTCGTCCAGAATGAAAAGATAGGAAATGGTAGAATAGCCGCCGTGGTCTCGGGCGTTGGATCGGCAGGGACTATAGCGTGCGGAGACAGGGTAAAGCAGGTCTTTGGCGACGCAAAGGTCGTAACGCTTGAACCAATACAGTGTCCGACGATCTCGATGAATGGATATGGATCACACGACATTCAGGGCATAGGAGACAAACATGTTACCTGGATTCACAACGTTATGAATTCAGACGCGGTGGTCGCAGTCGATGATATGGAGTCAAAAAAGGGCCTTCAACTTCTAACAGACGAGGTGGGAAAAAGATTTCTCAAAGATTTTATCGATCCAAAGGCTATAGATGAAATTTCGACGATCTTTGGAATATCGGGCGTCGCAAATGTGTTGGGCGCGATAAAGGTAGCAAAGCAGTACAAATTTGGCCCCAATGATAACATCATAACGATAGCGACCGACACGATAAGCAGGTACCATTCAGTTATGGCCGATCTCGACAGACAATTCGGAAAGATGGATCTGTCCGAGGCAAAATCGAGGTTTAATTCCATTTTCATGGGCGTAAAGACCGACTGGTTCTTTGAGGGAACGATTGAGAATAGAAGAAGATGGCACAATCTCAAGTACTACACATGGGTAGAACAGCAAGGAAAAAGCGTTGAAGAACTTAACGAACAGATGAACCCCTCCTACTGGGAAAAACAACAGGCCATAGTTAAAGAAACAGACAGACTCATCTACGATTACAGAAAGAAGGAGGGATATGATTGAAATACCTTCTAAGTCGTATAGGCGCGATGGAGACCTTTTCAAAGGTCGGCCAGATCGAAAATGGGTATATAGCCATAGATGAAAATCTGATTACCTACGTTGGAAAGACAAAACCCGAGGGAAAATTCGATGAGACGATAGATTGCTCAAACAAAATCATTCTTCCCGGTTTTGTTAACACGCATCATCATCTTTACCAGACACTCACTCGAAATGTTAAATCCGTCCAGAGCGCCAAACTTTTTGACTGGCTTGTCGCCCTTTACGAGATATGGAAAAACATAGACGAAGAGGCGTCATACGTAAGCGCCGCTATTGCCGCATCGGAGATGGCCTTAAGCGGGGTTACAACCTCGAGCGATATGCTATACCTTTATCCTAAAAATAAAAATTCGATCTTCGATGAAGAAATAAAGGGTGTATCGCACGTCGGCCTCAGATTTCATCCGACGCGCGGTGCCATGTCGATGTCAAAAAAAGATGGGGGGCTTCCTCCGGATTCTGTCGTCCAAAGTGAAGATGAGATACTTTCAGAATATGAAAGAACCGTATCAAAATACCACGATAGATCCCGATACGCCATGGTGAGAGTCGCCCTCGCTCCTTGCTCTCCATTTTCGGTTACCGAATCTCTTATGGTAAAGACACTCGAATTTGCTCAAAAGCATGATGTGCTTATCCACACGCACCTTGCCGAGACAGAGGATGAAGAAAAATTCTGCATCGACAACTTTGGACTTAGGCCAGTTGATTACATGGAAAAAATTGGATGGTTAAATTCGAGAGTATGGTTTGCCCACACCGTTCACGTAAATGAAAATGATATAGAGAAAATGCGCAAAAACGATGTCGGCATCTCTCACTGTCCTTCCTCGAATATGAGACTTGGATCCGGAATAGCGCCAATCTCAAAGATGGAAGGGCTCAGAATATCCCTTGGAATAGATGGAAGCGCTTCAAATGATACGTCTAACATGATACTCGAGGCAAGAAATGCCATGCTTTTGCAAAGGGTAAAGTACGGTGCAGACGCAATGAGCCCGAAAAAGGCACTCGAAATCGCATCGATGGGTGGGGCAAGAGTTTTGAGAATGGACGATTACATAGGTTCAATAGAGGCGGGAAAGGCTGCCGATTTAATAGCCTTTGATATGGGAAGGATTGAATTTGCCGGTGGCCTTGATGATCCGATCTCTGCCATCATCATGTGCGACGCAAAGTCTGTTGACTTTAACATGGTGAATGGCAAATTCGTCGTCAAAGACGGTCATCTTAACGTTCCGGACATCGATTACCTCATCAAGAGACAAAATGAGATCTCTCGAAAATTGATCAAGGGGAGGATCTAAATGGAGATAAAAGAGTTTTACGGTTATTACGCCGAAATTGCGAAATATTCGAGCGCTTATGCCCTCGTTGAATGGGACATGAGAACCAAAATGCCGCCAAAGGCGGCTATGGACAGGGCAGAAGTTGCCGGCAAACTTGCAAGGACTATCTTTGAGATGATAACTTCTCCAAAGATGGCCGCTTTTGTGGAATATTTTAACAGGCCACGCGTTAATGAAAAATTGAATGAGGTCGACAGAAGAAATATTTACCTTGTGACCAAAGAGTACAGGAGGGCTTCTTCGATCCCGCCTGAAAAATTTGAAAAATTCACGATAGCCTGTTCAAAAGGAGAAAGTGTTTGGCAGGAAGCAAAGGCCGAATCGAATTTCAACAAATTCCGCCCATATCTTGAAGAGATTGTTGGATATCTAAAAGAATTTGTCGAATATTATGGATATGAAAAAAACAAATATGACGCCCTTCTTGAGGGGTACGAGCCTTCGATGACATTTGAAGACATAAAAAAGATCATAGAAGGCCTTAAGTCGGAACTTGTTCCATTTATAAAAGCACTGTCCCGCGGCAAAAGGCCTGACGATTCCATTCTAAAGGGGAACTTTGACAAATCTTCTCAGGAAAAACTTTCTCATGAGGTGCTCGAGGCAATGGGATACGATTTTCAATCCGGCCGCATAGATGAGACGGTCCATCCATTCACCACAGGCATCGGGAATGGAGATGTAAGGATCACGACGAATTACCATTTGGATGATATGACATCTGCTCTCTTTTCTACGATGCATGAAGGCGGCCATGCGCTCTATGAACAGGGTATTTCAGAAGAGTACAAATGGATGCCGGTACACACGGGAGCCTCAATGGGAATACACGAATCACAATCAAGAACATGGGAAAATCTTGTAGGTAGATCGTATGAATTTTGGAAGTTCTTCTTTCCAAAACTCTCTGAAATCTTTCCACATTTTAAAAAAATCACGCCAGAGGAATTTTACAGGGCAATCAACATTACCGAACCTTCTCTCATAAGGATAGAGGCCGATGAGGTAACTTACAATCTTCACATAATGGTAAGGTTCGAAATAGAAGAGGCTCTTATAAATGACAGGATAAGAGTCGCTGATCTGCCCGATATATGGAATCAAAAGATGAAAGAATACCTAAACGTGGAGGTACCAGACGATGCTCATGGCATTTTGCAAGATGTCCACTGGTCTGGCGGCCAGTTTGGATACTTCCCGTCCTACATGCTCGGAAATCTTTACGCTTCGCAATTTTTCTTTGCCGCAAAGAAAGAAATTCCCGATCTCGAATCTCAAATATCAAATGGGAATTTGAAGGCTTTAAGAGAATGGCAAAGGGAAAAGATACACAAATTTGGTGCAATGTACGATCCGAAGGATTTGATCGTAAGAGTAAGCGGTGAACCATTGAACTACAAATATTTTATGAATTACATAAAAGATAAGTTTTCTAAGATCTATGGAATTCATAGATGAGAGCACGAGAGATTTTTCCCTCTTTGACAGAGTCATAGATCTTTATAAACCTGTAAGTGTATTTGGAAAGCATGATTTCGCAAATCTCTCGCCTTTGAAAGAAGAGGAGATCTTTTCTCATTTTTCATTTCTTTCAAAGGTGAGAGAATGTGAAAAAAACAGAACGAGGATAGAGGACATTTTACAGGATTTTCACGAGATCCAGGCTACGATATCGAATATCGAACATGATGTTGGCACCGAGATAGACATATTCGAGATAAAAAGATTTGTATATTACCATAGATTGCTCAAAA
>CAYSSO010000003.1:23671-35854 GCA_964433875.1 uncultured Mesoaciditoga sp. | reverse complement strand
TTTTGAAATGCTGTGGACTTTGCTCGATCCCCAAAAGAGCGGCTCCTTTTCCTTTTCTCCGCAAAATTCTCTGATAGATGAAATGGAGAAAAGATACCTGGATTTGGCAAAGAAAATAAACGATCTTTACAAGAAACAGGTGGGGTTAATAGCGCAAAAGTTTGGAATCAGAATCGATGACAAAAGATTTGTAATAGAAAAGGAAAAGGGGATTCCACTCGTAAATTCCAATCTTGTCATGATAGAAAGAGAGGGATCAAAAACCTACACGCTCGTTGTCAGGCCGACTGAGGAAATGATCTCAATTCAAGACGAGATGTCAGATTTAGAAGAAAGATTAAAAGGCGAAAGAGAAAAAGAAGTAAAAAGATTATCCCTCGAAATTAAGCGATGGATTCCTTATATCAAAGATGAGATATCAAAGATCACCAAATTCGATCTCGCCTTTTCAAAGGTAAAGGCGATAAATGATGGCTACACATTTCCCCATTTTGGAGACGATATTGAACTCATGGGGGCCTTTCATCCAGTAATCGCAAAGGATATTGCCAACTACACGCCTCTCGATGGGTCCTTTACCTGTGGCTTGACGATCATCTTCGGCCCAAATATGGGAGGTAAAACAACAACTTTAAAAACGATAGCGCTCTCCTGCGCTCTCGGCGCTTACGGATTTTTGGTCCCCGCGAAATACGCAAAGTTACCGAAAACTGACTGGATAAGGTACATAGGTATTTCTTCTGACCATACAGATCTCTCTACCTTTGCAAACCAAATAGAAAAGGTCTCGAAGGTATTGAAGATGAGCGGAAAGGGAATTATACTCATAGATGAGTTTGGTGCCGGTACAAATCCATACGAAGGGGAAGCACTCACTCAGGCCCTTGCCGAATATCTTTCGCGAAGAAATCATCTTTCCATCATGATCACGCATTTTAAAAGGGTAATAGAAAAAACAAATTGTCCCAAATACATGATAGGAAGGATAAATTTCGATGACGAGATAAATGTTAAAAACATCAACTCAAAAATAGATCATCATCTCACGAAGGATTTTAGCATCAAATACGGAGATGCAATCAAGATAGCGTCAATTTTTGGCTTTCCATCAGAGATAACTGACACGGCCCTCAAAAAACTGGAAGACTACCTGTGAGAATCTTTTCTTGCAATCAGTATGCCAGTTAGGCCAAGTACTATCAAAATCACAAAGGCAAATATTGCCACTATGTTCACTTTAACGCCTCCCAGGATTTAGACAGCATTTTAAAGGATAAGTTTAGAAATTTATATTGAACAAATCGATCTTTTGGAGTATACTTTTAAGTTAATACACATTGCAGAATAATAGGGAAAAGAAGGGGAAGCACGTGTTACGTGATCTTTTGATGATTGCAACCGCTATGCTTTTGGGATGGTCTTTGGGATACAACAACATGGCGACAATCTTTGGTCCTCTTATCACATCAGATATAATTAAATACAGGTCGGCCACGATCATAGGAGCGATCTTCATATTTTTGGGAGCCTTCATCGGTGGAGATTCGGGAATATCGACGATGAATTCCGTAACGCAAGTTACGTTCGATATCTCTGTAAGTGCGGCTTTAAGTACGGCTATCGTTGTTATGATAATGACCCATTATTCTCTTCCTACCTCCATAACTCAGGGAATTATAGGAGCACTTGTCGGTGTTGGACTTGTCGATCGCAATGTTAACTGGTGGATTGTCGGTAAATTAGCCATGTCATGGGTCATAACGCCCTTTGGCGCTCTTGTGATAGCCGTCTTTTCGTACATAGTGATATCGCTTTTTTACAATCGCTTGAAATCCTTAAGAGTAAGGGGATCAATGGTCAGGTTAATGTCTTTTGCGTTCAGCATATATGCTTCCTATTCGTTGGGAGCAAATAACCTTGCGAATATAACCGGTCCATTCGTCGGAAAGGGACTTTTCGGACGGGAAGAGGCATTATTAATCGGAGGAATAGCGATGGCACTTGGATTTTTGACGGCAAGCCGAAAGGTTATAAGGACTATAGGAAAGGACATAACCATCATGGAACCATTTGATTCCTCGATAGCGATATTTGGAGAAGGCACTTCTCTTTTGATCTTTTCATTTTTGGGAATACCGATATCGAGCGCGCAAGCCTCTGTCGGTTCAACGGCCGGCGTTGGACTTGTTAAGGGTGTTAAAACCGTGAGTTTAAAAACGATCTTTAAAATCGTAAGCGGATGGTTTATTACTCCTTTTATAACAGGTACAATTGCTGTTATAATATACATGATAATGAAAATCTGGGGGTAAAAAATGTCTTTGATCTTTGGTAAAAAAGAAAACGAGGTTATCAATTTATTCAAAGATCACCTCAACATGGTTGGACAGGTTATAGATGAAACCTTTAAAATAATAAAATTATCGTGCGACGAAGACTGCACAGATATAGTCAAAACTGTCAGGCAAAAGGAAAGCGAGGCAGATTCGATACGCAGAAATGCCGAGACTTTGATGTATTCTGGAGCCTTTCTTGCCCAGTCAAGAGGTGATATGCTTGGCCTTATAGAGGCCGTCGATAAGGTTGCAAACAAGGCCGAAACTGTCGCGGACGTTATATACCTTCAAAATCTTAAAATACCTGACTCCCTCAGAGACAAGTACATAAAAGAGTATGAGTGTTCCGTTGAAGCCTTTAGAGCGCTTGCAATTTCCGTAGAAAATCTCTTCGAAGATATAGACAAATCAAAAAATGCCGTCTTAGAAGTTGAGAGATGGGAAAATACCGGCGATGGAATTGAAAGATCTCTTATAAAAGAAGTTTTTACTTTGAACATTGAACTGGCACGTAAAATCCAATTAAGGGAGTTGGCACTTCAAATAGGAGACATAGCAGATAGGGCCGAAGATGCCTCTGACAGGATAGAGATAATAATTTTGAAGATGAGTGCATAATGGGAAATTCAAATTCAATGGAAGAACTTTTAAAGACAATGCGAGTTTTAAGGTCAAAAAATGGGTGCGAGTGGGACAAAGCCCAGACACATCTTTCGCTTAAGCCTTACATAATCGAGGAGAGTTTTGAGGTTGTCGAGGCAATAGATTCTGGCGATCAAAAGAAACTCAAAGAAGAACTTGGAGATCTTTTGCTTCAGATCGTCTTTCAAGCGGTAATTTCCGAAGAGGAGAAGAGTTTTGATTTTTACGATGTGGTTGAAAATTTAAACGAGAAATTGATAAGACGACATCCACATGTTTTCGGCTCCGAAAAGGGATACTCTTACGAAAGATGGGAGGAGATAAAATCTAAAGAAAAAGGTAAACCAAAAACAAGACTCGGAGAAATAAATCCCGTCATTCCGGCACTTTCGATGGCAAGAAGAATTCAAGAAAATGCCGCCGAATATGGCTTTGATTGGAAAGATACAGATCCAGTCTACGATAAAGTTTACGAAGAGATAGAAGAGGTAAAGCATGCAAAGAATTTTTCCGAAAAAGAAGAGGAGATAGGAGATCTTTTGTTCGCCGTCGTAAATCTTGCGAGACATCTCGGGATAGATCCTGAAAGCGCTTTGAGAAAAGCCACGATAAAGTTTGTCAACAGATTTGAAAAGATGAATAAAATGGCAGAAAATGAAGGTATAGATTTAAAGTCTCTTGATGTAATGGAAGAGTTTTGGAACAAATCCAAAAAAGGAGAGTGAAATGTTTTGAAAAAAGTAGCGTTGTTTTTTGTAATCGCAATTTTCGCATCATTTGCCGTATTCGCATCTGATGCAACCACAACGACCGTGCCGTCGACATCTTTGCTTTTGGGGTCTTCTGCAACTACAACCGTTGTAGCGATCGTTAACGGTGAGCCTATATACGCAAATGTGCTTGATATGGCCTCAAATGTTGCTCCGACACTTACACAGTTAAAGAATATAAACCCCCAAATGTATAACTTCATGACAACAACGAAGGATGGATTCAATTTCCTTGCCGCTTACAATAGAAGCGTCTTGAATAACCTTGTCGATTCTGTTTTGATGGAGCAACTCGCAAAGCAAAAGTACAATATAGTCGTCACAGACGCTCAAGCCCTCGCGCAGGTAAAGGCCCAGGTTGCCCAAATGCTCGCCGCATACAATATAACCGAAGATCAGTTCTCTCAATATCTCCAGTCACAAGGATATGGAGATATAAACCAATTCGAGCAGGATTCTCTTTTCACGATGAAGTTCTCAATGACTCTTGATCAGTTAAAAAAGGTTGTCACGAGTTCTGCAACGGTTACCACGGCCGAGGCCCAGCAATATTACAATTCGAATATCAGTTCTTTCCAGAATCCTCCACAGATAGAGGTCGAGCACATATCCTTAAGCAGCCAATCAACGGCGGCAAGCGTACTTGCACTCATCAAATCTGGAAAGATAACCTTTGAATCGGCGGCAGCCCAATATTCACTTGACACAAACACGAAGAACAAAAATGGCGATCTCGGATGGATTCCGCAATCTCCAAATATGCCAGATTTTGAAGTTCAACTCTTTGCAGCAAACATAGGAGATATCATAGGTCCTGTTCAGGTAAATAATTCGTGGGAACTTTTCAAGGTTATCGGCAAAAAGGACCTTCTGTTCAGAGTTTTAGCGAGGTTCAATCCCAGATAGTCCAACAATTGCTCTCTCAAAAGCAATCACAGATATGGTCTAACTGGTTACAAAATGTTTTCCAGCCATTCAAAAACAGCAGCGCCATAAAGATAATGATATAGAAGGTGTAAGATGGTAAAGAAAGAAGATGTTTTGGAGGCTTTAAGAGGAGTTATAGATCCAGAAATAGGCCTTGACGTTGTGAGTTTGGGACTTGTTTACGGAGTGGACATCTCTGAAGAAGGCGATGTCAACGTTAAAATGACAATGACCTTTATGGGTTGTCCGCTTACGGCGATGATAACTGAAGACGCCAAGTACGCAATTCAAGCCGTTAAAGGCGTGAAATCGGTTAACGTTGAAATAGTATGGGATCCACCGTGGACGCCGGACATGATAGATCCCGAACTGAGGGCCAAACTTGGAATTTGATATCAAAAGCATTTTGGATTTTTCAACAAAATACCTCAAAGATAAATCCCTATCTCCGCGTCTCGACGCGGAGATACTTTTGTGCTTTGTGATCTCGAAAAAAAGAAATTGGATATATTCCCATCTTGATTTCAAAGTGGATGAACAAACTTTTGAAAGGTACAGATCTCTAATAGAAAAAAGATTTCAAGGAGCCCCCATCGCTTATCTTACAGGTAAAAAAGAGTTCATGGGGCTCGAATTCGATATCAACGAGAAAGTGCTCGTCCCACGCCCGGAGACAGAGGAATTGGTCGAAAGAGTTATAAAAGATGCAAAAATTGAAGGATGGAAAAGATTCCTTGATTTTGGAACGGGAAGCGGGGTAATAGCGATATCGATCGCAAAATTTCTTCCCGACGCGCATGTGTGGATAAAAGATATAAACCAGGAGGCCGTAAAGTTAGCCCTCTCCAACGCGAAAAAATTTGGAGTCTATGAAAGAATACACGTGTCCGAGGAAAATGAATTCGATGTCATTGTCTCAAATCCACCGTACCTTACAATAAAGGAGTGGGAAAATTCAGATCTGTGCGAGCCGTACGAGGCTCTCGTGAGTGGAGAAAGCGGAAATGAAATTTACGTCGAAATTTTAAAGAACTACAAGGCTTATAGGTTTTACTTTGAAATAGCACATCCATTCAGGAAATCTTTGAAAGAGATTTTCGAAAAGTTTGGAAAATACGAGATAATAAAAGACCTATCAGGCCGAGATAGAATCGCCATCATTTACGGCTTCGGAAAGGGGTAGAATAATTCTGAATTCACTCCCTTTTCCAAACTCGCTCGATACTTCTACCTTTCCCTTGTGGACTTCAACTATCATCTTAACTATCGAAAGGCCAAGGCCTGTGCCCCCAACCTTTCTTGATCTGGCCTTATCAACTCTGTAAAACCTCTCAAATAAACGAGATAAGGCATCGGCAGGTATGCCAATGCCTGTATCTTTTACCTTTATCTCGCAATGCCTATCATCGATCTTCTCACATATAACCTCAACGAGTTTTGTTCCGTTCTCCTTTTGGGAGGTATATTTTATCGCGTTGTCGGTAAGATTCAAAACGGCCTGAACAAGCCTGTCAAAATCGCCGTAAACTTTTATGTGATCCTTACAAGACGTTCTAAGATCGACATTGAGAGATTCTGTCATAGGCTTGACTATTCTTGAGACGTAATCCACCACTCTGGAAAGGTCGAGTTCTTCGAATTTGAACTCGGCCTTTCCTTCTTCCAACTTTTGAAGATCAAGCAGATCATTTATCAATCTGCTCATTCTTGCGGATTCATTCTCTATTATCCCAAGAAATTTCCTGACCATCTCGACGTCCTTCAAATCGTCATCCATAAGAGTCTCGGCATATCCGTGAATCGATGTCAGAGGCGTTTTCAATTCATGAGAGACGTTTGAGATGAACTCTCTTCTGAAATTATCAAGTTCCCTCTCGTTTGTGACATCCTTTATAACGATTATAAGTGCCTTTTCATTTTCTTTCAAAATGACTGGTATCGCATCGCACTTAAGATAACGCTTCTGGGGATAGACAAGGGCGAATTCAGAAGAGTCCTCTGTAAAATTTTTTAAATTCTTATCGATGAAGTTAAGAATGTCGTAATTTTCAAAGACTTCAACGATCTTTCTGCCTTCCAAAGCGCAATTTTCTATCCCCATAAACTTGCACACGCTCGAATTGCTCAGCATAATCTTTCCTTCTCCATTGACGATAACTATACCATCATTGACATTTTCCAAAATTATCCTCATGTTTTCTTTGCTCTTTGTCGCTTCCGAATACCTTGATTCGAGATCTTCTTTCATCTCCTTCAAGGCATCTATCAGTCTTATAACAGGTATGCCATCTTTGGAGTTGGAAACTATATGAGATATGCTGTTCAATATCCTTAAATTTCTCTTATGGATGAAGTAAAAGAAAATAAAAAGCCCAAAAAAAACAAGAGAAAGGATTCCAAAAGAGATCGTTAAAACTTCCAAAGTTAATCCTCGCTACCCGGATCCTTGAATTTGTAGCCCTTTCCCCTTACCGTGACTATGTACTTTGGATTTGAAGGATCCTCTTCTATCTTTGTTCTTAGCCTTCTTATGTGGACATCCACGGTTCTCGTATCACCGTAATAATCGTATCCCCAGAGCGTGTCGAGTAAAACATCCCTGCTGAAGACCTTACCGGCATTCTCGGCAAGAAATCTTAGGAGATCGAATTCGAGAGGCGTCAATCCGACCGGTTTGCCTCTAACCTTAACCTCATACTTTTCAAGATCTATATCAAGATCCTTCGCTGAGATCTTTTTGGGCTTCTCTTCCACCTTTGTCAAGGCCTGATCTGTTCTTCTGAAAATAGCCTTTATTCTTGCGAGCAATTCTCTTACGCTGAAAGGCTTTGTTATGTAATCATCAGCACCAAGTTCAAGGCCAAGGACCCTATCAAATTCTTCACCCTTTGCAGTCAAAAATATAACTGGCTTATCCCTATTCTTATCCCCGCTTCTCAATGTCCTAACTAATTCAAATCCATCCATACCGGGCAACATGACGTCGATGATGAACAAATCTATTTCCTCTTCCTTTATTATCTCGAGCGCCTTCTCAGCATCGTACGCTTTAAGCACGTCATATCCTTCTTTTTTCAAGTTGTAACTGACGAGTTCCACTATCGAAGGTTCATCATCAACGACGAGTATTCGCTTTTTTAACATCAATTATCCCTCCTTTAAAATTTTCAACTCTCCAAATTCTGAATTTTTCCATGAAATATCGATATACTTCCACACCGGCGCGGCCTGCCATTCCTTTTCTATATCATGAATGAACTTCAATCTTTCATTCCTTTGCGCGAGTTCATAAGAGATCTCTTCATTTGCAGTAGCAAGCACCCATTGGATCCTTGAAAGTCTTACGCTCTCAAACTTGCTTTTGACTCCGATCCTTCCAAGACTCGATTGAAGATACCTCTCTCTTTCTTTTAAATCTTTCGAAGATCGCATTGAAAAACCTTCGAAATTCGTAAATGGTTTTGGTATCAAAGGGTTAAGGCTCACATAAGGAATTATTCCTTCTTCTTTGACCATTTTAACTACGTCGATTATACCATCTAAATCGCTTTGGTCTTCCTCTGGCAAGCCGTATATGAAATACATCTTGACACGTTTAAGGCCCGCGCTCTTAACATTTTGAACGGCCCTTTTTATATCTTCTTCGTCGATATCCTTGTTAAGCAAATTTCTCATTTTTTGGGTGCCTGCCTCTGGAGCAAGGGTTATCTCTCTGTCTCCCATCGCTTCAAGAATCTTCACAAGTTCCACGCTTATCGCGTCAAGTCTTAGAGAGGAGACACTCAAAAATCTCACTTTATCCCTTAGCCAGGCGAGCAAATCCATCAAGTAAGGATAATCCGAGACGCTTGACGCAACAAGACCGATTTTGTCCGTGTAGATCGTAGCCTCGGAGATTCTTTTTTTCACCTCTTCAAGCGACATAAAACGCACGATGCTGTATATTTTCGAAGCCACACAAAAACTGCAGTGATGAACGCATCCCCTCTCTATCTCTATCAGATAAGTCTTTCCAAAAACACCCTCTTCGGAAAGAAAGACAGAATTTCCCAAGGATGCCGAAAGGTTTCTTATCTTGGCAAGATTGACAGTTCTTTTGCCGATCACAGGGACAGAGATATACGAAAATCCGCTCATTTTTTCAAGGATCTCGGGCCATTGCACCTTCAAATTATCCCTTAGATTTTCAAGGGCATTTCCCATTCCTTCTATCTCACCGTGAAAAATGAGATCGGCAACGTGCCAGAAAGCATTAGGATTAAAAAAGGTCATCGCTCCGCCGAAAATGACAAGAGGGTCTCCCCTTCTTTTCTCTGCAAGGATTTCAACCTTTTCACGGACGAAGATATCAAAAATATTGAGTACATCCATCTCGAATGAGATCGAAAAGGCCCACACTTTGAAATCTTTCAAACGTTTCCCACTCAAAGACCTTACTTCTCCATTCGAGTAAAAAAACCTCTCACACGAAAAGCCGTGATCTTCAAACGCTGCAAAGGCGGCGTTAAAACCCAAATTTGAAATTGCGGCGGCATATTCATTTGGAAAGATAAGAGCCATCGGTATGCCGCCACTGATTTTTTTCCTTAAAGATATTTCAGTTATTTTCTCTTGCAACCTCTTTTGCTTTTGAATATGAATCGTTACCGTTATGGTCCAAATTAAGTTGACCCTTTAAGAGTTTGTCGAGTTCTTCTCCTTCTATAGTTTCTTTTTCAAGCAATATTTTGGCTATTTCATCGAGTTTTTCCCTGTATTTCTTTAAGATGTCCATCGCGCGTTTGTAACTTTCCTCGATTATCCTCTTTACCTCGTAATCTATCTTTGCCGCTGTTTCTTCACTGTAATTCGGCATTCTCCCGAGTTGTTTTCCAAGGAAGACCTCGCTGCCTTCTTCACCCCACGAAACGGGTCCTATTGTATCGCTCATACCGTATTTGCAGACCATATCCTTCGCGAGTTTGGTTGCAACTTCGAGATCATTCGCCGCTCCCGTGGTTATCTGGTGAAAGACGAGTTCTTCCGCTGCTCTTCCTCCGAGCATTCCTGCAAGCCTATCAAGCATCTCGTCTTTCGACATCAAATATTTGTCTCTTGTCGGCAGTTGAAGGGTAAAGCCGAGGGCGTGCATCCCTCTTGGCACAATAGAAATTTTGTGGACCGGATCGGCATTTGGCAAAACTGCTCCAACTACCGCATGGCCTATCTCGTGATAGGCAACGACTCTTCTTTCTTCCTCACTTACAACCCTCGATCTTCTCTCGGGACCGGCTATGACTCTGTCTATTCCTTCTTCAAGTTCTTCCATCGTTATCTGCTTCTTTTTTCTCTGAGCCGCGAGTAATGCCGCTTCATTTATGAGATTTTCAAGATCTGCTCCGACAAAGCCTGGAGTCCGTCTTGCAAGGACACTGACATCGACATTTGGATCGATGGGCTTCCCTCTCATGTGAACTTTTAAAATCTCCTCCCGTCCCTTTATATCGGGGGGATCGAGGATAACCTTTTTGTCGAATCTTCCTGGTCTAAGCAAAGCGCTATCGAGAATATCGGGCCTATTCGTCGCGGCCATTACTATAACGGCCGTTTGATTGTCAAATCCATCCATCTCGACAAGCAACTGGTTTAGAGTCTGCTCTCTTTCGTCGTGGCCACCACCTAACCCTGCTCCTCTTTGACGGCCAACGGCATCTATTTCGTCTATGAATATTATTGAGGGTGCATTTTGCTTGGCTTGATTGAAAAGTTCTCTTACCCTCGCAGCACCTACACCAACGAACAATTCGACGAAATCAGATCCACTCATATGGAAGAATGGAACATTGGCCTCTCCAGCCACGGCTCTTGCTATGAGCGTTTTTCCGGTTCCCGGAGGGCCCACAAGCAAAACTCCTTTTGGCATTCGTGCTCCAAGCACATTAAATGATTGAGGATCTTTTAAAAAATCAACTATCGATTTTAACTCTTCCTTTGCTTCATCAACTCCGGCGACATCCTTAAATGTTACCCTCTTATCAGAAGGCTTGTAAACTTTGGCCGGGCTCTTTGTAAAACTGAAGGCCTGGGAATTAGCGCTACCCATCCTTCTCATCATCCACCACCAAAAGATCATCAATATGACTAAAGGCAGGACAAAGTAAAATATGGCATTTATCCACACGCTCGAATCTGTTGCCTGCTTTGCCACAACGCTGATTCCCTTTGAAGACATCGTCTCGACTAAAGAATTGCTGGTAAGAAGCCATGGAGCGTAAAGACTATATATAGTACCATTTTTTGTCGTTACAGTCGTATTTCCACTCGAATCAACTACAACGGAAGCGATCGGAGTGGGGTCCTGATTCACCATTGAGAGAAAATTGGTAAAACTTATTTGTGTAACAGGATTGGTTGGAGGCCACATAAGTCTTATCAGTAAAAAGAACATGACTATGACCAGGAAATATATCAGTATGGTTCTCCAATTTGGACCTGTTTGCTTTGTATAATTTGGTGTTGGCATTAAAAAGCGCCTCCTTCCCGTATTAACGTTAAAATTTTACGCGTTTCTTTTGTAACTTTTAGATCATCTGAAAAAGTTATTCCCACTATCCAGATGATTTTACCATCTTTTTGCGCAACAACAGGAAATATCCTTCTCATTCCGACAGAAACTCCTCTTTTTTTCAAAATGTCTTTCACCCTTACCTCTTCCTTCATTCCGAATGGAACTATTCTTTCATCCATTACGGGCCTGACCACAAGTGGAAAAACTATCTTTTCGGCATCGAGCGTTACACGATTTTTAGAGTCTCCAAGATTTATCTCTCTCTCTTCAAAATTGGAATATATCTTAATAGATAATTCCTTTATTTGGACAGCACCCGGCACAAAAAGTTCTAATGGACTCCAAAAAATATCCGCTTTCTTTTTGCCTACACAAAGATCCCTGTCTTTTACCACGTAAATACCGTGTCCGAGGTCTAACTCACGATACCCATTTTCCTTCGCAATCTTAACACAAGACTCTATCTTCCTGTTAGATATATCTATTCCCATCTCATTTAAAATCATTTTGAAAAGTTCAGAAAGAATGAGATCGTCTTCTTTTCTTAAATTTTCGAGTTTTAAACATATCCTTCCATCTACAGCATCGAGATCGAACTTTTCAGATATTTCTTTCCCAAGGTGATCCTGGTACATTTTGAGAATGTTTGAAATGTTAAAAACCATTTTTTCGATTTGAGGACAGAAGTCTTTCTTTATTTCCGGAATTAAGATATGCCTTATTCTATTCCGCAAGTATCTCGTATCGAAGTTGGTTCTGTCTTCAAAAAAAGGTATTCTATAAATTTTAACATAATTTCTTATTCTTTGTTCATCAAAGATCAAAAAAGGCTTTATGTATTTGTCTCTTATTGGGCTCATTCCTACAAGACCGCCCACGCCGCTTCCCCTAAAAAGTCTCAGAAAGAAATTTTCGGTCAGATCCGAAAGGTGATGCGCCGTTGCTATTTTGTTTATTCCAT
>CAYSSO010000003.1:0-23661 GCA_964433875.1 uncultured Mesoaciditoga sp. | reverse complement strand
GAAGCGACTGTTTCGAAAAAGTCGTATCTTACTATCCTCGCGCCTTCTTCAATTGAAAGGCCTTTATGATCTTTAAGATATTCTGGAACATTTCTCGATTCAACAACACATTCAAAGCCCAGTTGCTTCGCGAATTTTTCGACGCCCCTTCCTTCTATTTCGGCTTCCTTTCTTATCATGTGATTTAGATGTGCGACAAGAAAATGAGCGTTAAGACGATCTTTTATTTTGGAAAAGGCGTGCATCATAGCCATCGAATCGGCTCCGCCCGAGACGGCTAACATGACAAAATCGCCATCTTTTATCAAAGACTCTTTTTTTACGAATTTCAAAAGATCGTATTCAAATTCATCTAATCTCAAGTTCAAACCTTTAAATTCAAAGATTTTTTAACGAAATCAGAAATGAAATCTTCCCTTATCATGGCATACTGTCTTTTAAGATTTTCGACTGAATTCAAGGCTTTTTGAATTGTCTCTTTTGATTTTGCCTGCGCTTCTTCCTCGGCTTTTTGGATCATCTCTGCGGCAACCTTTTTTGCTTCCGATCTCTTGCTTTCGAGCAAAGATTCTCCATCTTCATTTGCCTTTGACAATATCCTTTTTGCCTTTTCTCTTGCATTATCAACGATTGCACGCGCATCTTTTTCTGAAAAAATGAGTTCTTTTAGGGTCTCCTCTACTTCCAACTTTAAGACCTCCTCAATGTTAATTCATTATATTATAACATAGAAGAGATCGCGAGAAGTAGTGTGTGTGCATATAATAAAATAGAAAAGTAAAGAGTGAGTAGTGAAAGGTGAGTAGTAAAAACTTTTCTGATTACAGATCACGCATTACGTATCATGGATTTTCTCTAATATCTAAACTCTAATCTCTGTTTTTATCACCTGCCACAAGCCACAACTTACACGCAATCTACACGCGGTTGTATCACAATGATATTTGTTTAAATTTGCCGCATAAAAAATAAGCAAACAAAATTTAATCATATGTTAATTGACATTGAACAAATATCAATGATAAGATATTTCAAAATCTTAGGTCAAGGGGGAAATGTGAAAAGATCTTCAGTAATTGAAAATAGAAAGCACGTCAAGCAACCGCCCGGTGAAGCGGCTTCTTGATCGTGCGTGAGAAGGTTTCACCGGGCCACATCAAAGTAAGATGTGGCCTTTTTTATATTCAAAAAATCTCTTAGGGAGGTGTTGTATGAGTAAAGTTTTCACGTTATTTGCGCTTTCTCTCGCAATTCTAACGATGGTGGTAGGGGCAGACGCGCTTGACAGGATAATCTCTTCGGGTTATCTAACGGTGGGAATGGACGTGCATTACATGCCGTTTGAAGGGGTCGATCCAAATGGTAATTACGTTGGATTTGACGTTGATATGGCCCAATTGATGGCAAATGAACTCGGGGTTAAACTAAGGATAGTTCCAACGCAATGGTCTGGAATTCTTCCATCCCTTGTCTCTGGAAAGTTCGACATGATAATATCGGCAATGACAATAACTCCCAAACGGGCGCTAATGGTTGATTTTTCGATTCCTTACTTTACCATAGGCCAAAAGATCCTCTACAACAAATCAGTTTACACCAATCCAACCGTTAAAAGCCTTCAGGATCAGAAAAATCTAACCATAGCAGTTGAAATCGGGACGACGGGCGAAGATGCGGCAAAGAAGATCTTTCCAAACGCAAAAATACTTGAATTCAACACGATGGACGAGGCCGCATTGCAGGTTGCCATGAAAAAGGCCGATATCGCCGTTGCAGATTCTACCTATGTCGGATATATGATAGAAAAGTATAATCAACTTGCCACAATAGATGAAACACTTACAAACGAAAATTATGGAATAGCGATAAAAAAGAATGAACAGGAACTCCTTAACTGGATAAACACTTTTATAACATACATAAAGGCAAGTGGCCAATGGCAGGAACTTTACAACAAATGGTTCGTAAACTACAAACCCAATTCGTAGGTGATTTGAATGAGATGGATTGGAAAATTCTCTACCGCGATCATATTGATCGCGGCCTTTGGAGTGATGTATTATCTTATTTCATTGCAATACCCATTTCACTGGAATATAGTACCCTTTGATTATATAAAGCTTTACCTTATGGGAATGGTTATAACTCTTGAAATTTCAATATTTTACTTTCTTTTGTAATAGGAGTCTTTGGAGGCATAGCAAGGGTTTCAAAAAACGAAACTCTTAGAGACCTTGCCGGCGTTTACGTTACCATTTTCAGAAATATCCCCCTGCTTGTGATAATACTTCTCGTTTATTACGGAATAGGTACGATATTCGATTTTCCAAGATTTTGGGCCGCCGTAATAGCCCTTTCAACATTTGAGGGAGCGTACATAGTTGAAATAATAAGGGGCGGAATCCAGTCAATTCCGAAAGCGCAATTTGAAACCGCAGACGCACTCGGACTTAGTGAAAGCCAGAAATTCTTCGATATAATCCTTCCACAGGCCTTCAGAAATGCCCTTCCTTCACTGACTGGCCAATTTATAAGCCTTATAAAAGATAGTTCTCTTGCCTCTGTAATAGCGATAGAAGAATTGACTCAAAGGGGAAATGAGGTCGCAACGATGGCTCTCGCATCATTTGAAAGTTATATAACCGTGGCGTTAATGTACTTTACTCTCACTTACGTTTTAAGTTTTGTGAGCAAAATAATCGAGAGGAGGTTTGCAATACCTTGAATGAGATACTCAGAATAGAAAATCTAAAAAAATCTTTTGGAGAAAATGTGGTACTCAAAGATATCTCTATGAGTGTTAAAGAGAGAGAGGTCGTTGTTATAATGGGCCCTTCGGGAACAGGGAAGTCTACGCTTCTAAGAAGCATAAATTTTTTGGAAAAGTACGATTCTGGCAAAATCTTTTTCAAAGGTCAATTGCTCACTTCAGATCCTTTAACTGTAAGGGCGGCAAGAATGAAAATGGCCTTTGTTTCGCAAAGTTATAATCTTTTTCCACATATGAATGCACTCAAAAATGTAATGTATCCTCTGATCAAGATAAAAAAGATCGAAAAGAACAGATCCAAAGAGATCGCGACATTATGGCTTGAGCGCGTAGTACTTGGAGAAAAATTAAACAGTTACCCTTCACAGTTATCAGGTGGGCAACAACAAAGAGTTGCGATTGCCCGTGCCATGGCTATGGAGCCGGATCTGATCCTTTTCGATGAGCCTACGTCGGCCCTTGATCCCGAAATGACAGTTGAAGTCTTAAATGTCATGAAAGAACTCGCCTCAAAGGGTGTGACGATGATAATAGTCACCCACGAGATGAGATTTGCGAAAGAGGTCTCCGATAGAATCCTGTTTATGAGTAACGGATATATACTCGAAGACGCGACACCACACGAATTTTTCAAAACGCCAAAAACGCCTCAGGCAGTCAAATTTGTTTCCCAGTTTGCATAAGATCTTCTTTAAGGGATCTGACGAATTCGAAGACTATTTGATGACGTTTTTCGGCTATCTTTTTTGCCGTGTCGGTGTACATCAAATCTTTGATTTTTAAGATTTTATTCTCAAAATGCGCGATCGTTTCTTCGACACTCCTGCCGTTAAGCGCTGAATACATTATAGTTCTGTATATTCCAATTGCGCCAATGGCATCGAGCCTGTCTGCATCCTGCAAAACCTTCGCCTCGAGAGTTTGTGGAATGAGGCCCTTTGAAAATCTATGAACAGATATGGCATAGGATATTTCATCGACGTGAGGATACCCGATGCGCTTTAGAAAATCAATCGCTATCTCGGATCCTGCCTTTGCATGATCTACCGATCCATCTTTTTCCTCGAGTGGCCTTGCAATATCGTGAAGATAGGCGGCCGGGATTAAGATATCCATCCTTGCATTTTCATCTTGTCCTATCATTTCACAAAATCTTACCACCCTTAAGACGTGGTCAAAATCATGGGATCCTTCCATCTTTTTCTTTGCAAATTCAATTATTTTATCGATCATTTTTATCTCTCCAAATAAAAAAGAAGCACGGAATAACCGTGCTTCTTACCTTCGAAGGGGGGACATGAGATTTGTTGAAAAGTCTATTGGGAAACTCACCGGTCGCCCGTAAAGAGAGGATTGATAGATACCGAGAATTATCTCGAGCGCCTTCATTCCCTCTTCACCGGTGATGTAAGGAGGATGTCCATTCTTTATCGAATCGACGAAATCTTTGTAAAGGGGTATATGTCCAGATCCGTAAACCGTCTCGGGATCCGGTAAATCCATAAAAGGATGTCGTTCTTCATTTTCGAATCTCCAAGTAAGAATTCTGTTCGTCGCAATGCCACCTATGACAACCGTTCCTCGTTCTCCGAAGATCGAGAAAACCTCTTCGAGATTTCGCGGATAAACGTTGGAGGTTCCTTCGACGATCCCGACAGATCCGTTTTTGAATTTGACAATGCCCGTTCCAAGATCTTCTGCCTCTATGTAAGGATGGTTAAGATTCACGATGTAGCCATAAACTTCTTTCATCTCGCCTCCAAGCATCCATTGAAGAAGATCTATACCGTGCGTTGATTGATTTGAAAGCACACCGCCGTCCATTGCCCATGTCCCTCTCCATGGCGCCTGATCGTAGTATGCCTTATTTCTATTCCATCTTACCGCTATGTGAGCGTGAAATAACCTTCCAAAAGCGCCACTTTCGATCTTCTTTCTCAATTCTTGGACGGCCGGATTGAATCTGTTTTGAAAGCAAACACCGAGGTTTAAATTTCGATCTTTAGCGGTATCACACATTTCCTTCGCATCTTTTATTGACAGAGCCATCGGTTTTTCGACAAGGACATGCTTTCCAGACTTTAAAGCGTCTATTGTTATATCTTTGTGCTTTCCTGACTCCGTTGCTACGGCAACGAAATCGAGTTTTTCGTCGAGCATTTTTCTATAATCGGTGTAAACTTTAGGCCTTTTCAGCCCTGCTTTTTCAAGTATCGTGGCAGCGTTTTCAGCCCTCTCCAAAACCGGATCACAGACGGTTTCGAATTCGAAGATCTCAGAGTTTTTGATGGCTGCCTCAAGATGCTTTTGGGTTCCTATTCTTCCACAGCCAATAAGACCACCTTTTAATTTCATAATCTCACCTTATAAAATGTAAAGATTCGGATATTTCCCTTCGGGAACGGTGTCTTTTGTTACGTTCTTTGTGTCAAAGACAAGAGGCGCATTTTCTATTAGGAATTTATAATCGACGCGCTTTTTGTGTGCTGTCGTTATTATCACACTGTCGACCGAATTCAAAAGTTCCTTTGTTATAGGCACACTCGTGTACTTTTTATTGTTGTATACAAAACTCGATACGTAAGGATCATGGTATATCACAACGGATTCTTTCTTTTCGAGATGCTCTATAACCTTAAGCGCCGGGGATTCTCTTATGTCATCTATGTCTCCTTTGTACGCAACACCCATAACGAGGATTTTCGATCCATTCATGCATTTTTTCCTATCGTTTAAAAGATCTGAAAGCCTTTCTACAACGTATTCGGACATGGAATCGTTGATCTCTCCAGCCAGTTCTATCAATCTTGTGTGGTAATCGTATTCTCTCGCTTTATAAGTCAGATAAAACGGGTCTATAGGTATGCAGTGCCCTCCAACACCGGGGCCCGGATAAAATGGCATAAATCCAAAAGGTTTTGTCGCGGCCGCATCGATGACTTCCCAGTAATTTATACCCATTCTGTGTGAAACAAGCGCCATCTCATTTGCAAGCGCGATGTTGACTATTCTGAATGTATTCTCAAGGATTTTGGCCATCTCCGCCTCGCGCGGTGAAGACACAACTTTGACCGGAGCATCCAATATGGCCTCATACATCGCCTTGGCGTGTTTAGTACATTCCGGAGTAACCCCTCCGACGATCTTTGGAGTGTTTTTAGTCTTGTAAATTAGGTTTCCGGGATCCACACGTTCAGGACTGAAAGCGAGGAAAAAATCCTTTCCAACCTTAAGGCCTGTTTCTTCAAGTATCGGAAGGACAACTTCATTCGTTGTACCCGGATAAGTGGTTGACTCGAGCGTCACAAGCATATTTTTGTGAAGGCGTTTCTTTATCTCCTTTGTACTTTCGACTATGTAAGTTAAATCGGGCTGCTTGAACTTGTCGAGAGGCGTCGGTACGCATATCGTTATGACATCGCAATTGTTTATTTCGTCGTAATCCGTTGTCGCTCTTAATTTTTTCTCCTTTACAAGTTTTTCAAGATCTGAGTCGACAACATCTCCTATGTAATTATGACCGGCATTTACCATATCCACTTTGTTCTTTTGTATATCAAAACCAATAACGTTAAAACCGGCCTTTGCCTTTTCAACGGCGAGTGGAAGTCCAACATATCCAAGCCCCAAAACGCCTACCGTTGCTTTTCTCGAAACGATCTTCTCCATTAAAGTCATAATTTTTCCTCCATAAATGCCTTTATCTTCTTTGCAACATATTCCTGTTCTTTAATTGTTATCTCCGGAAAAATGGGGATAGCGAGAGACTCTTTAGACAATTTTTCGGCAACGGGGAAATCTCCCTGTTTGTAATTTAGATATGAAAAACATTTTTGCAAATGCAATGGGATAGGATAGTATATGGCCGTACCGATGCCTTCATTTGTAAGGTATTCTCTCAATTCATCTCTTTTATCAGTTCTCACAACGTATTGATGGAAAACATGAGACTTATCTTTTGGAACCTTCGGGCAGATGACGACATCTCCAAGGAGTTCTAAATATTTTGATGCCGCATTTATCCTCTTATCTATCCACATGTCGAGGTGGGAAAATTTGACATTCAATATGGCAGCCTGTATCTCATCCATTCGGGAATTATATCCTATCTCTTCATGAACGTACTTTTGATGAGATCCGTGGACCCTTAAAATTCTCACCCTATCGGCGATCTCGTCTGAATTTGTGAGCACCATTCCGGCGTCTCCGTATGCTCCAAGATTCTTCGTTGGAAAGAACGAAAGAATTCCCGCATCTCCTATCGAGCCGCTCTTTAAAATTTTTCCGCCCACAAAAGTTTCCGATCCTATAGACTGAGCGGCGTCCTCAAGAATTTTAACTCCATACTTATCGCAGACCGATTTAAGGTATTCCATATCGGCGCTTTTTCCAAATAAATGAACTGGAATGACAGCCTTAATATACTTATCCAATTTTATCTTTTTTTCCACAAGGCCCACATCTATGTTGAAATCTTCTCCAACATCGACGAAAATTGGAATTCCTCCCAGCCTTGTTATGGCGCTCGCCGTTGAGAAAAAAGTGTAAGGAGTTGTAATGACACGATCGCCTTTTCCAATCCCCATGGATTGAAGTGCTAAGACAAGGGCATCGCTGCCATTTCCAACCGCGACGGCGTGTTTGACTCCAATGTAATTTGCAATCTTCTCTTCTATCTCTTCAACATTTTGGCCCATTATCACGACGCCACTTGATATGGTTTCATCTATCTTTTTGATCATCTCATTTCTCAATTCCTTGTACTGCCTTGTCAAATCAAAAAGCGGTATCTTCACAACGTCGCCTCCATTAATTAACTTACTTAATTATAATACTTTGATTTTGAAATGTCAATAGTCAATAGAGGATCTTATCTCACAAGAATAAAAACTATTATTCCAATAAAAAGGGTAAAGGCGGACCACAATATCAAGAAATAAGGATTCATGATCACCAAAGCCACGAGAAAAATAAACAAAAAGAGGAGATAAAGGAAAGCGGCAAACTTTATCCTCATTGGAATTATTCTTATTCCAAGATATATGTAGGAGATAATTCCGATCAAGCCAAATATCAACTCTACCATGTTTCACCTTCAAAATCTTTATTTTGAATTCAAGCAAGGATTCTCCCGCTTCTATAATCAAGATAATTGCTCTTTTGATTATAACATCTTGGCATTTCCTTTCTACGTGCTACGGTCCACAACTATTCGCAATTGGCAACTGCCAAATTTGTTCAATTTTCGTTTTCACTACTTTACGCACTTAGATTCAATTTTGGTATTGACTTTGATCACGAATATGACTATAATCATAGTCAAGGTGATTGTATGCTCAACAAATTAAAATTTTACAATGTCGCTGATGCCAAGGCCGGCCTTTCCAGATTGATTTCAGAGGCCAAAAATCAGGATATAGTCATAACAAAAAATGGCGTTCCAGAAGTGAGCGTTATAAATTACGAAAGGTACGCCAAAATAATGGATTTCTTAGAGCAAGTCAGGGATATATACACGCTTGATGTCGGCAAAGGCGCACCGGAAGATCCGGTTGATAAAATGCTTGAAGACGATCAGGATAATCAGGAGGTGTAAGGATGGCAGATGTAATTTTGGAACATGTGTGGAAAATTTACGAAAAGAAGGTAGAGGCTGTTAAGGATGCAAATTTAAATGTTGCAGACAAGGAATTTTGCGTTCTTGTCGGTCCTTCTGGGTGTGGAAAGACTACGACTTTGAGAATGATCGCGGGCCTTGAGGAGATAACGAAGGGAACTATAAAGATCGGAGACAAGATCGTAAATGACGTTGAACCTAAAGATAGAGACATAGCAATGGTCTTTCAGAACTACGCACTTTATCCTCACATGAATGTTTACCAAAACATGTCTTTTGGTCTCAAGTTAAGACACTTTCCGAAGGACGAAATAGATAGAAGGGTAAGAGAGGCGGCAAAGATCCTCGGAATAGAAGAATTTCTCGACAGAAAGCCAAAGCAACTTTCCGGAGGTCAAAGGCAGCGTGTCGCGGTCGGCCGCGCCATAGTTAGAAATCCTAAAGTATTCCTCTTCGATGAGCCTCTTTCAAACCTCGACGCAAAGTTAAGGGTCCAGATGAGATCGGAACTTAAAAAATTGCACATAAGGCTTAACGCCACGATGATATACGTTACACACGATCAGGTCGAGGCCATGACGATGGCAGACAAGATCGTTGTCATGAGTACCGGTGTAATCCAACAGATAGGTACACCATTTGACATATATCACTATCCGGACAATGTCTTTGTCGCTGGATTTATAGGTTCTCCTTCGATGAACTTTTTGAAGGCTACCCTTTTGTGGAAAGACAGCGCAATGTGGATCAAACTGTCAAATGGAGCACTTGTTAAGGTACCAAAAATTTACGAAGAAGAACTCGGAGATTACAAAGATAAAGAGATAATCTTTGGAATAAGGCCCGAAGACATTTACGACAAAATGTTTGCCGTGGCTGCAACGTCTGAAAATACGGTAAGTGTTAAAGTGGACGTTATAGAACCTCTCGGAAACCAGACCATGATACACGCAAGAATCGGAGATGATGTCATAGTTGCCGCAGTTGATCCAAAGACAGAGGCACAGATCGAGCAATCAATGGATCTTGTCTTTGACATGTCGATGATGAGGGCATTCGATCCACAAACGCAAAAGGCCATTATAACAAAAGAAAAATTGATACATGGAATGAATGCAAGCAAAACTTCTAAAATAGAAAACGGGAAAAATCAGGTAACACAAGGAAAATAATTGCTTTTTTGAACCAAAGATGTTAAAATAGCAAAGAAGACGGAGGCGTGCCCGAATCGGCTAAGGGGCCGGTCTTGAAAACCGGTGGCACTAAGTGCCTTCTGGGTTCGAGTCCCAGCGCCTCCGCCATTGGCAAAGTTAATCTTGTTAAAAAAATCACTAATGGAGGGGTATCATGGAAAAGGTTGAGGTTTTGAAGGGTAGAATAAAAGAAATGAAGTCGCAACAGGTTGAAAAGGGAGACATGATCTTAAGTTCGCTTCATTTGACCCAGGAATTATTCGAAAATTCCATCCCTATCGAAGCGGCCCAGGCGATAGCCGAAGAACTGGACGTAAAGATAGAAAGAGTCTACGAACTCGCAACCTTTTACAGTATGTACTCTACCAAGCCACGCGGGAAACATCTTATAAGATTGTGTGAAAGTCTTCCCTGTCACGTAGTGGAAGGACCACAGATAGAACAAAAATTAAAGGATATTTTGAAAATCGACTTTGGCCAAACGACAAAAGACGGCCTTTTTACTCTTGAGCAAACCTCATGCCTTGGAATATGCGGCGTTGGCCCCGTTATGATGATAGACGGAGACACGTATGGAAATCTTACAGTTGATTCGCTTGAGGGCATAATCGCAAAGTACAGGAGTGATAAGCAATGAAAATAATGACAATTTTATTTTCCACAGATTCAAACAGTTTGCTAAACGGCTCGAGATCTTACGAAGAGATGATGAAGGGATGGGTTAAAGAATACAACCTTTCGAAAATGGTCGATGTGATAGAAACGGGAACCTTTGGATTTTATGGAAAGGGTGTTTTATTTCAAATCCTTCCTGAAGACATTTATTATTCAGTCTCTTCCGTTAATGATTTGAAAGAGATATTCAACGAACACGTCTTAAAAGGTAGAATTGTCTCTAAATTTCTTGTGGAAAAAGAAAAATTAAGGCCCGCAAAAGCGGCAGAATTGAAGGAAACAAGAATCGTTCTTCGAAATGCCGGCGTTATAGATCCAGAGAATATAGAAGAATACATAGCAAGAGATGGATACAAAGCACTTTACAATGCCTTGAAAATGAAGCAAATGGATGTCATAGAAATGATAAAAGCCTCGGGCCTAAGAGGAAGAGGAGGAGCAGGATTTCCAACTGGCTTGAAATGGGAAATGACTTTCAAGGCAAAAGACACAAAAAAATACGTGCTTTGTAATGCAGATGAAGGAGAACCGGGAACTTTCAAAGATAGATTGATACTTGAAGGAGATCCACATTCCGTTATAGAAGCAATGGCAATAGCGGGATATTCAATAGGTGCGGATATTGGGTACATATACATAAGAGGTGAGTACTACAATTCGATAAAGAAAGTTCAAAAGGCCATAAATGATGCGAAAGATTACGGATTGCTCGGCAAGAAGATCTTCGGGAGCGATTTTTCTTTTGATATAACCATAAGGCCTGGGGCCGGATCTTACGTCGTTGGAGATGAGACGGCACTTATGGAATCTCTCGAGGGAAAGGCCGGCAGGCCAAGGCTTAAACCTCCTTATCCGACAGAACATGGACTTTACGGAAAGCCTACCCTTATAAACAACGTCGAAACCTTTGCAAATGTTCCATGGATAATATTAAATGGTCCAGATAGTTTTAGAAGGTACGGTACCGAAAAATCAAAAGGAACAAAGGTCTTTTCGCTCGTTGGAAATGTTGTAAATAGAGGCATTGTTGAACTTCCGATGGGGTGTACTCTCAGAGAACTTATATATGGCTTTGGCGGTGGGGTTGCAAATGGAAGAAATTTGAAGATGGTCCAGACCGGAGGAACGGCCGGAACCTTTGTAAAACCTGACAAACTCGATCTTCCCATAGATTACGAATCCATAAAGGATGGAATATCCTTGGGATCGGGATCAATTCTCGTTATCGATGATAAAAATAAGGCTATCGATATAGCAAAAAAGGCTATCAAATTTTACATGCACGAATCATGTGGAAAATGCACGCCATGCAGGGAAGGCACAAGAGACCTTTACATACTGTTAGACAGAATCTCAAAAGGCATGGGAAAGAAGGAAGATATCGAAAGGATAAGAACGCTCTCAATGGAAATAAGCGATTCTTCTTTCTGCGGCCTTGGCCAGTCTATAAATTTACCGATTGTGAGTCTTTACGACAATTTCAAGGATGAATTTTTAGAATTGATTCAATCGAAAAGTATACCTATCTCAAAGGTTTAACGATAATCCGTAACCCCTCTTGTGATAAGAGGGGATATTTTTACCTGAAAAAGGCCAGAAGTTCTATGAAGATAAGCACTATAACAACTATTTCGAGGAAGTTATCGAAGGAATGGGAAAGTCTGTACTGGATCATGTTGTATGTATCGTTGACCACTTCGAGTTTTCTTTCAACGCTTTCTTCCCACAAATTCAGTCCAAAAATTTGTCTTGCGTTCATGTATACCCTTGCGTAGTAAACATCCTCAGTTACATGAATTGCATTCTTGGCATGCTCAACGGCTGACTTTACCTCAACATTCAAGGCGATAAGTTTTTTGCTCGCGTCATTATGCTTTCTTATCCTGAAGATCTCCATGATCGAATTGCTCGGCTTATCGATCAAAGATTTATTTATTTCATGCATTCTTTTATCAAGCAATTCGTCGTAATACTTTATCGTTACGAGTTGCGTGTTCAAAAAATCAAGTATATCTATTATGTCATCGCTTCCTTCGGGATCGTAGATGAATGAACTGTCATTGGTTATAACTACGAGATCATCAGCGTAATAAGAAAATGCATGTCTGAATGTTCTGTTCTTTACTTGAACGCTGAGTTTCTTATCGCTTTTGTGTAACAACTCCGGTAAATCCTTGTATTCATTCAAAAGTTCTCTTGCCTTCATAGGTCTATCGAAATCTTGCACGTAATAGATTATATGCTCAAGAGTTGGAGAGAAATCTTCGTACCTTCCATTGAAAACGGGACTTAGAATGTTTATCCCATTTTTGAAATATTCTTCAACTTTAAAACTTTCATTCGGATTGGAAAGGTAATTTTTTTGGATCTTTGTGAAAAAAGAAGTGGGAATATCCCCTTCAATGTCCATCTGGACGATAACTGTCATAGTACCAAGTTCATTTATCTCGAGTTTGACATTTACCTTTACATCATTTTCATCGATCTCGAGAGGATATTCATCTATATAAAGTTGAATCGGGGGATTCTGTATTTCTATGACATCCGATCCTACCCTTTCAAATCTCATCTTCTTTAAGCCTTTAAAGTTGGAAGAAAAAGAAATTACCTTTTCGAGATTCGCGGAATCGGCAATGTTATAAATTTTGTAATAATATATCCTCGCCTTTCTTATTCTTAATTCATCCATATTTTCACCTTTACCTGAAGAAACCATGCTTCCTTGCGTTCACTCCAGAATGAGAAAGTTCCGCATATTTTCTCAAAAGTTCCTCTTGGTCTTTGGAAAGTTTCTTCGGTATAACCACATTGACCTTTACAATATGATCCCCGCGTGGCCCTCCATTAGGTGATGGAAAACCTTTTCCCCTTAACTTGAGAATGGTATTCGGTTGTGTGCCCGGAGGAATTGAAAGGATCTCTTTTCCTTCAAGGCCATCAATCTCAACTTCCGTTCCCAATGCCGCCTGCGCAAAGTCTATATCTACCTCGCTGTAAACATCACGGCCTTCTCTTTTTATTCCGGGAATATCTTTGACTCTCAGAATGACAAAGAGATCCCCGTAAGGCCCGCCATTTTCTCCAGCATGACCGCCATTGGGAACTCTCAACCTCCCTCCATCTTCAACGCCGGGGGGTATTCTTAACTTTATCTTCTTTTTGACGATTACCTTTCCACGCCCGCCACACACGGGACACTTTTCGGTTATTATCTTTCCGCTTCCCCCGCACATATCACATGTCGTCTGCGTTGTCACAACGCCAAAGAACGTTCTTTGTTGAACGCGCACGACCCCCGTTCCATGACACTTTGGACAGGTTTTGAAAGCCGTTCCGTCCTTTGCACCTGTACCGTGGCAGGCCTGACAGACTTCATACCTTGTGTATTCTATCTCTTTCTCGGCACCGTAGAGGACGTCCCTTACGTCTATTTGAATCGTTAGATAGATATCCTCTCCCCTGAGATTCCTCGAAACATTTTCCTCACGGCGCATTCCCTGGCCAAAGAACATGTTAAAGATATCCTCAAAGCCGCCGAATAAGTCTTCCTGATTGAAGGTTTGTCCAGTTCCACCGAAATTCTCCTGCGGCTGGCCAACGTATCCAAACCTATCGTACTGCGCCCTTTTTTGAGGATCGGAGAGAACTTCGTAAGCCTCGTGTATTTCTTTGAATTTAGCCTCGGCCTCTTCTTTGTTTTCAGGATGAAGATCGGGATGCCATTTTTTGACAAGATCTTTGTACGCTTTCTTTATGTCATCGGTAGAGGCATCTTTTGAAACCCCAAGAATTTCGTAATAATCTTTCTTTGCCAAAATCATCATCTCTCATTCGAATTCGAAGAATCATGCATGGCCACCTTTACCTTTGCAGGTCTTATAACTTTATTTCTGAATTTGTAACCATTTTGAGTTACCTCAACAATATCCCAGTCCTCATGATTCGGGCTTTCAACGCGCTCGACGGCATCGTGTTCGAATGGATCGAATTTGCCATTTGTTTCTATCTTCTTCAAACCTTCGGCTTCGAGAGTATTTTTGAATTTTTTATACATCATCTGAAGGGCTACATAATCAAGCGAATCTTTATTGCTGAAATTGTTCAAAAGTCTTTCCATCTCGTCAAGCACTTCCACAAGTTTTTCAACGAGTTTTTGATTCGCATAACTTATCGCGTAATTTACCTCTTCTTCTTTTTCTTTTCTTAGATTTTCCAGAGAAGCTTTCATTCTTTTGGCATAATCTTCGAGTTCTTTATTTCTCTTTTCATATTCCTCTATGATCTGATCTTTATTTTCATCTTTGATCTTATTTTCATTTATCTTTGCATCGTTTTGATCTTTTTCTTCCATGATTATCACCTCTTTGTCTCATTTATTCTCGAAAGAAAGGTCAGCAACTCCGTTAACCTATTTCCAATGTACCAGGTAAGTTTTATTATCCTTTGATAATCTATCGATTTCGTTCCTATGGATATGACATAACCTATCTCTTCGTTGAAAACTTTGTAAGGAACTATAAAGGATGCAAAAGATTCCATATTCGGCTGCGGGTGCTCGCTTCCTATGAAGATCTTTATGTCTTCGACCTTTCCGTAATCCTGCAAAAAATTGTAAAATTTATTTGGTGTCTCAAGAGTTCTCAAAAGATTTCTTAAGACATTTTGATCTATGCTTTCATCGTCTATAAGATTTTCTATGCCTCTTATTATATACCTGTCCTCGCCGGAATCCTCTATAAGGTTTTTGAGAATCTCTATCGTGCTTTCGACATTTGTACCGTGCCATCTGTTTTCTTCAAATTGAGATCCGATTATATTTGTCCGTATCTCATCTGTCGTTCTTCCAACTATGGCTGTATTTAGAATTCTTTCTATTTCTCTAACGCTTTCATCTGTTAATCTCTTAGGTATTGTCTGGCTTTTGATCATTCCAAGTTCTGTGAAGAGTACGACTGTGATATAATCTTCAAAGGTTCTGTGAATCTTTATGGCTTTTATCTTCATTCTGTCTGAGACAGGTTTCGTTATTATGATCATCACGGGAACGGTTCTGACGAGTAGGGTAGAGACTCTATTTATGACCTGATCGAAGTTTCCCTGAGGATAATTTGGAAAGATCTCCATATCTTTTGAGGTTTTCATGTCCTGGGATATCTCAAAGATAGAATCAACGTAAAAACGATATCCCTTATCCGTGGGGACTCTTCCTGAAGATGTATGAATGTGCTTAACGTAATCGAGATATTCAAGTTTTCTAAGATCATTTCTGACAGTCGCGCTGCTATGAGAAATATTTGTATTCTCGATTACCCTTTCAGAACTGACAGGTTTTTTGGTTTTTATGTATTCATTTACAACACAAAAAAGTACTTTTTTTTGTCTTTCATTTAATTCCATCCGATCACCTTAGCACTCTTCTAAAGCGAGTGCTAAATATATAGTACTACATTTGAAAACAAATGTCAAGGAAGGAGTGTTTTGGTTGAGAAAATTCTGGTGGTATTTTTCGTGGTTTGCAGTCTTTTTGGGAATAGGCATCTTGTTAGGATTGATCGAAAAATTCGGATTTGCAAATGGCCTCAATCTATTCGTCGAGAAAGCCGTGATAGGGATGAGGCATCACATTCTAAATCCATATTTTATAGCCGTTGCAAAGTACGCAGACACCATCTACGATATCGTCATAGGGCTCATAGTCGTCGTGATACTTTCCTTGCTAAAAAAATGGAGAGAGCCTTTGATGCTCTTTATATCTCTGACTATGGCCGGGATTCTAATAGAGAGTCTTAAATACATTTACGCTATCCCGCGTCCCGATCTGTCCCAACTCGTTCCAGAGACATCTTATTCATTTCCGAGTGGTCACAGCGTTGGGGCATTCGCGCTTTACGGTATGATCGTTTATTTTGTTCTGAAATCAAAATTGCCAAAGGCCATTTCATGGACCATATCGATCTTGTTATCTATCTTTATTTTATCTATCCTTTACGATAGGCTTTACGTTGGCGTTCACTGGTTACTCGATGTGTTAGGCGGAGCCTCCATAGGGATTGCCTGTATGATAATAGCAATTGGCATCGTCAAAAGCATAAAGGGACCGAAAAAGGCATGAAGCAGGATCTTTTTTTCACAGAAATAATCGAAGAAAGGGATGAGGAAAGACTCGATAAATTTTTAAGAAGACAGTATCCATCGATAAGGTTATCGGCCCTTCAGAGTTTTATAAGATCTGGAAAAGTTATCGTTGATGGAAAAAGGATAAAGAATAGCGCCGAGAGAATCAGAAAGGGACAAAAGATACTTATAAAACTAAAAGGAAATGAAGACGAAATAATGGAAAGATACGGTAGGCGTACGCCTACCCATCTTCCAGTTAAAATGGATATAGAGGTACTTTACGAAGATGATGATATCTTAGCATTGAACAAGCCTTCGGGTTTGTCAGTTCAACCTGGTACCAACGTTGAAAAATCCCTCTACAACGTTTTAATTGGAAAAATGAAAGAATTTTTCTTTGTCCATAGACTTGACAAGTATACTTCTGGCATAATAATAGTTGCAAAAAATTACGATACGGCAAAGAGACTTTCTTACATGATTTCCTCACGACAGGTAGACAAGAAATATATCGCGCTTGTCAGGGGAATTTTAAAGGAAGAAAGGGAGATAAAAACGCCGATTGATGGCAAATCGGCTCTTACACGTGTAAGACCTGTGGATTTTTTTACAGGATACACACTTGTTGAGGCGGATATTTTAACCGGAAGGAAGCACCAGATAAGAAGACATCTTTCATCTATAAACTTTCCAGTTGTCGGAGACGATCTCTACGGCGATAGAGAGGACAACAAAAGATTCAGAAGCACTTATAAACTTAAAGGATATTTTTTACACTGCTCGGAAATATCTTTTGTTCATTCAAAGAAAAATTTCAAAATCACGATTAAATCTCCCCTTGATGAAGAAAAGAACGAGATTCTTGCAAGACTTCGACAGTAAAGGAGAGTCATGGAAAGAATAAATGAGTCGATCTTTATAAAAAGAGGAAATACAAATGTAGGCGTGGTAGAATATAAAGGAAAAAGATATCTAATAGACACGGGATCGAATGAGAAATTCGCAAAGGAGATCTTCGAAGAAGTCGGGAAGATTGACTTTGTTTTCAACACGCACTCGCATGCAGACCATATTCAAGGAAATCGCTTTTTCGCCCTAAAAGGCGCAAATATTTGTGCAGATGAGAAGGAAAAATTTTTCATAGAAAATCCTTTTATGGAATCATTTTACCTTTACGGAGCCAATCCTCCGAGGGCTTTGAGAAGATCATTTTTCGAGGCAAAAGGAGCATCTTTGAAAAGTTTTAGCGATTTTGAACTTCCAGATTTTGAATTTGTACCCCTCCCGGGTCATTCTGTTGGAATGACAGGGGTAAGGTTTGGAAATGTACTTTTTTGCGGGGACGCATATTTTGGAGAAGAGATAATAAAGAAATACCTTTATCCTTACCTTATAAATGTTAAAGAATTCATCAATTCTCTTGAAAAAATAGAAAATTCAAATATGGATCTGTACATTCCTTCTCATGGCCAACCGTCTTCAGATCCGTCTCACGATATAAAGGTAACAAGGGATGCGCTAAATGATTTTATAAGTATGACCTTTGATCTTTTAAAAACTCCAAAAAGTGTCGAAGAAATCTGTTTTGAAATCAAGAATGTTCCTCTGAATTCGGGCACATTCTACCTGTTCAGATCCTTTGAAAGCGCGATACTCTCATATCTCGAAGAAAAGGGCGAGATTTCAAATATTTCTTATGGAAAATGGGTAAGAAATTAAAATCAATTTACTCAATATTCAAAATTCAAGTCTAAATACTTTCACACACGATGTGTTAACATTTTTTCACTGTCAACAGGAGGTGTTGGAGATGATCGACAATGGTTCGTGCGATCGAGAAGAGGATCCTCCACTTTTCAATTTACGATGCCGTGGTAGTCGCAATACTCGTCTTTTTAACATGGGGAGTTATAGAACTTGCCACAAGATGGTCTGGAACGATGATCGAGCAAGCGCCGATCTCCATGTCACCAATAGCCTTGATAGGCTATACCCTTCTTTCAATGTCGAGAGGCTTTATAGCCTATGGATTTTCTTTGATCTTTACCCTCATTTACGGTTACGCTGCCGCGCGTAACAGATACGCAGAACGTCTTTTAATCCCTCTTCTTGACATCTTACAATCAGTGCCAGTTTTAGGTTTTCTCCCAGGAGTTTTACTTGCGATGATAGCCATCTTCCCACACAGTAATATAGGACTTGAACTTGCTTCGATAATCATGATCTTTACCGGTCAGGTTTGGAATATGACCTTCAGTTTTTACCAGTCTCTAAAATCTATCCCGCGGGATCTGATAGAGGCCTCTAGGATCTACGGATTTTCAAAGTGGAAGATCTTCTGGAATGTTGAAGTACCATATTCGATGCCCGGTCTTGTCTGGAACAGCATGATGTCGATGGCCGGAGGATGGTTCTTCCTTGTGGTATCTGAATACTTCTCTCTTGGAGACAAAACCTTTATACTTCCCGGCGTTGGATCTTACATGGGAGTTGCCATGGACAAAGGATACGTCCCCGGTGAAATCTATGCGATAATAGCGATGATGCTTATGATCCTTGCAATAGATTTCTTCTTCTGGAGACCCATAGTCGCATGGGCAGATAAATTCAAAATGGATGAGGTCGCTTCTGAAGACGAGCCGAAATCATTCATTTTAAAAGCATTGAAGAGTTCCCACGTGCTGATGTTTTTCAGGGAACTTTCAACTTTAAGAAAATTAACTCCAAAATTCAAGCCAAAAGTGATCTCTGGCGATTACCAAAAAGATGAAAGCAGATGGGGAAATGTCATTTTTTATTCCATCATTGGTCTGATCTCATTTTTTGGCATATGGAAAATTTTATCTTTCTTTTCGAATATCAAAGGAACTGAATTTTTAACCATTCTCCTTGCCGATGGGACAACGGCCTTGCGAGTATACGCGGCAGTTTCCATATCTATGTGGGCATTGCCTGTTGGTATAATCATAGGAAAAAACATGAAATTATCAAAAAAATTACAACCAGTGATTCAAATGATAGCGTCCTTCCCGGCTCCCATGATATATCCATGGTTTGTTTTGATCTTTCCGAATTTGAATTGGAGTTCCATAATTCTAATGTTACTCGGAACACAGTGGTACATCCTTTTTAACGTCATAGCAGGCGCATCTGCCATACCAAACCAGTTAAAAGAAGCGTCAAGAATGCTTAAATTTACAAAAAAAGAACTGTGGCTCAACCTTTACATACCATCTGTCCTGCCTTACCTTATAACAGGCATGATAACAGCAGCCGGAGGAGCATGGAACGCGAGTATCGTCGCCGAGTACATGGTCGTTGGAGGTCATACTTACACCGCCGCAGGAATAGGATATCTCATAAATGTCTTCACAAATGACAATCAATTGAACTTGCTTGCTCTATCGGTTATAGTAATGTCGGTAGGGGTGGTGGTAATAAACAAATTAATGTGGAGGCCTCTTCAAAAATGGTCAACGGAAAAGTTCAAATTTGACTGAAAGGAGGTCAAAAGATGGGCGTTCCCATAATAGAGTTGAAAGATGTTTCTGTAAAATTCAGAATGAGCGGTGGATCTTATTTCGTTGGCCTTGAATCGATAAATCTAAAGATAGATCCAGGAAAAATAGTCGCCATTCTCGGCCCTTCTGGTGCCGGCAAATCAACGCTTTTGAGGATCATAACAGGCCTTCTAAAGCCTACCACTGGAAGCGTTTACTATAAGGGAAAATTGCAGACAGGCGTTAACGAGCGAATGGCAATGGTTTTTCAGAACTTTGCCCTTTTTCCGTGGAAAACCGTAAGCGAAAATATAGCACTCGGAATAAAGGAAGAAATGGATCCAGAGGAAAAGAAAAAATTGATAGCAAATGTCATAGACATGATAGGGCTTGAAGGGTTTGAAGACGTTTATCCACGAGAACTTTCGGGAGGAATGAAGCAAAGAGTTGGTTTCGCAAGGGCGCTCGTTTCAAAGCCCGAAGTTTTGTGTATGGACGAGCCTTTCAGCGCTCTCGACGCTTTAACGGCCGAGAATTTAAGAGAGGAAATTTTAGACATATGGTCAAAGGGCATTTCAGGTCTTACGAATGTCATAATCGTTACTCACAACATAAATGAGGCCGTCTACATGGCAGACGATATAGTCATCTTAACTTCAAATCCGGGAAGCATAAAAGCCATATATCATAATTCTTTGCCATTTCCGAGAGATCAGAAATCTTCAGCCTTTCTCAAAACTGTTGATACCATCTACAATGTCTTGACCGCAAACATAATGCCAGATATTCCCGAAATACCGTCAGAAAAGGAAAAATTATCTCCGATACCCCATGCGGCCGTAAGCGAAATCATAGGGCTTCTCGAGGTGTTAGACGATAACAAGGGAAAACTCGATCTTTTCGATCTTTCTGACGAAATAAAAAGAGATTTTGGAACAACTATATCGATAGCCCTTGCGGCAGAGATGTTAGGTTTCGTTGAAACTCCAAGTCATGATGTGATCTTCACAAAACTGGGAAAAAGATTTCTCGATGCGGATGTCAACGAAAGGAAGTTGATCTTCAAAGAACAGATATTGAAAATACCGCTTATAAAGATCATCTTCGATATGATAGTAAACAGTGAAGATGGCGTTATAACGCGAGAGGCACTCGAAGAATTTCTTTCCGAGAAATTTCCAAATGAAAACCCGGAAGAACTTTTCGATACAGTCATAAATTTCGCAATGTACGCAGAGGTTTTAGACTACGACTCAAGAGATGAAGAGATCTCTCTTATCTCTCAAAATGTTTAAGGAGGTAAAAAGATGGAGATAGGCAGTGCAAAATTGGAGTGGGTAGCCAACAGAATGAAGGTTATAAACAAAATCGTTGACAGATACCAATCAGAAAGGCCTCTAAAGGGGATAAAGATCGCTGTATCTGTCCACCTTGAAGCGAAGACGGGATACCTTGCCCTATCACTTGCAAAACTCGGTGGCGATGTTGTTGTAACAGGATCGAACCCGTTAAGCACCCAAGACGAGATAGTCAACGAGTTAAAGCGCAGAGGATTAACGGTAAATGCCCAGAGAACTCACGATGTAGATATTTATAAAAAGAATCTTCAATTAACTCTCGATTCAAAGCCTAACATAATAATAGACGATGGTGCTGATCTGACCGTAACAATTCATCAGGAAAGAAAGGAACTCTTAAAAGATCTGTGGGGAGTTTGTGAAGAAACCACAACGGGTGTTAAAAGACTTAAGGCTCTTGAGAATGAAAACAAATTAATGATTCCGGCAATTGCCGTTAACGATGCCCAGACCAAATATCTCTTTGATAACAGATATGGTACCGGCCAGTCCGTATGGGATTCGATAATGAGAAATACGAATTTGAATATCGCCGAAAAAAGGGTCGTTGTCGCCGGGTATGGTTGGTGCGGAAAAGGCGTCGCAATGAGAGCAAAGGGACTGGGATCAAGGGTTATAATCACAGAGGTGGATCCTGTAAAGGCACTTGAAGCCATTATGGACGGATTTGATGTTATGCAGATGAATGAGGCTGCAAAGATTGGAGACATCTTTGTAACGACGACAGGAGATACGGATGTCATAAGAAAGGAACATCTCGAATTAATGAAAGACGGAGCCATACTTTCAAATGCGGGCCACTTTGACGTTGAAGTATCGGTAAAAGATCTTGAGACCATCTCCAAATCAAAGCGCGAAGTCAGACCCAATATAACAGAATACGAAGTGAATGGAAAACATCTTTACCTTATTGCCGATGGAAGACTTGTAAACCTTGCGGCCGCTGACGGCCACCCCGTAGAAATAATGGATCTCTCATTTTCCGTTCAACTTCTGAGTGCGATAAAAATAGCAAGGGATCATAAGAACATGGAAAATAAGGTCTATCCTGTTCCACAGGAAATAGACTATGAAATAGCACAAACAAAACTCGATCTACTTGGAATAAAGATAGATTCGCTGACAGAAAAACAGCGCAAATATTTAAAAAGTATATAGGAGGAAGCATTGAAACCATACGTATACAACGAAGTTGGAAAATTGAAAGCGGTATTACTTCATAGGCCCGGAAAAGAAATAGAAAATCTAACCCCTTCTTCCTTACAGGATTTGTTGTTTGATGATATACCGTACCTTACGGTCGCACAAAGTGAACATGACGTTATGGCATCGGTATTAAAAAGCAGGGAAGTGCAGGTTTTATACGTTGAGGAACTGATATCGGAAGTGCTTAAAGATCAAGAAATAAAGGAAAGATTTTTGGACGATTTCATAATCTTCAACAACATAAACAGCAATGATCTCGCGCAGGGCATAAGAAAATTTTTTCTAAATCTTGATCACGAAAGGTTTATCGAAAAGATAATTTGTGGCCTCAGATCGAATGAAATAGATTTGCAAAATTCTTCTCTTTCGGCACAGGTAAGAAAAGAATATCCGTTTTTCATCAAACCAATGGTTAACCTTTACTTTCAACGGGATCCGGTTGCAACTATAGGAAGGGGAGTATCGATCAACAGAATGTCTACTGGCACAAGAAGACGCGAGGCGCTTCTTATGGATTACGTTTACAGATACCATCCTTTTTTTAAGGAAGAGGAAATTCCAAGATATTACAATCTAAGCGATCCATTCTTCATAGAAGGTGGAGACATACTCATTTTAAGTCCCAAAGTACTTGCCATCGGTATCTCTGAAAGAACTGAACCCGAAGCCGTTGAACTGATATCAAAAAGGATCTTCGCCAAAGAAAGGTTTGAAACGATACTCGCCTTCGTCATACCGCAAACAAGGGCATTTATGCATCTTGACACGATCTTTACGATGATGGACATCGATAAATTCGTCATTCATCCCAAATTGACAGATGAGATAGAGATCTTTTCCATAAAAAACATCAAAGGAGAACTAAAAATAGAGTCTGAAAGCGGAAAACTTTCAAGTATACTCAAAAAATACCTTAGATTGAGCGCCGTGGAACTTGTAAAGTGTGGAGGAGAAGATCCCATTGTCCAAGACAGAGAGCAATGGAGCGATGGATCAAATGTCTTTGCAATATGTCCGGGCACAGTCATAACCTATTCGAGGAATTACGTGACAAACAAGTTGCTAAGAAGGGCAGGCATAGAAGTCATAGAAATACCATCGAGTGAATTGTCAAGAGGCCGTGGAGGACCGAGATGTATGACAATGCCAATTGTAAGAGAAGATATATAAAAAACGGGACCTCTAGGTCCCGTTACACATAAGCCGGGCAATGACCTACTCTTGC
>CAYSSO010000002.1:79812-96878 GCA_964433875.1 uncultured Mesoaciditoga sp. | reverse complement strand
AATTCAAGATCTCAAAAACATATCTGTTCTTGCCAAAGAACACGGCATAAAGACGATAATAGACAATACATGGGCCACACCCTACTTTCAAAATCCTATTGATTTTGGTATAGATCTTGTAATTCATTCTTCAAGTAAATATTTTGGGGGCCATAGCGATGTAGTGGCTGGTATTATAGTGGGAAGTAAGAAAGACATCTCGCACATTTTCAAAACAGAATTTCTTAACATAGGTGCCGTTCCAGATCCATTTGCAAGTTGGCTTATTTTAAGAGGGTTGAGAACACTTCACATAAGAATGGAAAGACATTTTCAAAGTACAATGAAGGTAATAGATTACCTTTCTACACATCCTGCCGTTGAAAAAATAAATTATCCATTTTACAAAGACAATCCACAATTAGCGCTTGCAAAGAAGCAGATGAGAGGTGGATCAGGCCTCTTTTCGATAAAATTGGCAACTAAAAGGCTGGAAGATGTAAAAGTATTCACCGATAATTTGCGCATTTTCAAAAGAGCCGTAAGTTGGGGAGGGTATGAAAGTCTCGTTGTTCCTTACGCAGTTTCGCATAAGAATCTTTCAGAAGATAACATTTCAATCGTCAGAATTCATGTAGGCCTTGAAGATCCGAAAATATTGATCGATGATCTTGAAAGATCATTAAAAAGGATGATGAAGAAATGATCATTCACATGATTGGCAATGCGCACATAGATCCAGTGTGGTTATGGAGATGGCCAGAAGGTGTCTCCGAAATGCTTTCGACCTGTCGCACCATGGTCGAAATGCTTAAGAATTCAGATGATTTGATCTTCACGAAGGGTGAGGCCATGATGTACGAATGGGTTGAAAAGACAGATCCCCAGTTATTCAATGAGATAGTAAAATTCGTAAAATCTGGAAGATGGAACATAGTCAACGGCTGGTGGGTTCAGCCCGATTGTAACATTCCATCGGGCGAGTCTTTTGTAAGGCAAAGTTTATACGGTAAAAGATATTTCAAAGAAAAGTTTGGAATAGATGTAAATGTTGGATACAATGTCGATAGTTTTGGACACGCGGCAACTTTGCCACAAATACTCAAAAAAAGCGGGTTTGACTATTACGTCTTCATGAGGCCTGGTCCAAATGAGAAAACTCTTCCATCACTTTTTAGGTGGAGATCTCCAGATGGAAGCGAGGTTATAGCTTTCAGACTTAGCAGAAATTATGAAACAAGAAGGGATAAGGGGGATCTTGAAAAACAAATAAAGGCTTATTTGGACGATACCTCAAAGTTAATCGATTCAACGATGGCCTTTTACGGAGTGGGAGATCACGGCGGAGGACCCACGATGGAAGATGTAAATTACATAAGAGAGCACAAAGATTTTTCGGATGAAATAAAATTAAAATTCAGTTCTCCTGACGAATTTTTCGATAAAATAAAAGACAAAAAAGATATTTTGCCGGTTATCGAAGATGAACTCCAGTACCATTCGATAGGCGCCTATTCAGTTAATTCGAAAATGAAAATTCTCAACAGAAAAAGTGAAAATACACTTGTCACGGCCGAGAAATTTTCAACGATTGCCTCTGTTGTCGAAGGAATTCCATATCCATACGACGTTTTCGAAAAGGCGTGGAAATCTTTGCTTTTCAATCAATTTCACGATCTCCTTGGCGGAACAGCAATAAAAGAAGCGTACGAAGATGCTTACAATGAACTCGGAGGAGTGATAAGTGATGCCGAAAAGATAAAGCATCTATCCCTCCAGACTTTATCAAAAGAAATAGATACCATTGGAGATGGCTTACCATTTGTGATCTTCAATCCTTCGGCCTTTAAAAGAGAAGAATATGTGAAATTTGAACCGTGGCTCAACTGGGAAGAATGGGGTGACAAGGTCCTTGTCGATTCAAATGGCCATAAGATAGAGTATCAAAATGTTCATCCGACTGAGTTGATGAACAACACATACGGAATCATTTTCAAGGCCACGATACCGCCTCTCGGTTACAGCGTTTACTGGCTTAAAGATGGAGAGCCTATCGAAACGAAGAGTGAATTAGTCTGCGGAAATGATTTTGTGGAGAATGAGTTCTACCGTCTTGAATTCACGGATGAAGGGTACATAAAGCATTTCTACGATAAAAAAAGAAATAATCAATATTTCTCCGAACCTTCCTGTATACCTGTCGTTATAAAGGACGATTCCGATACATGGAGCCACGGGATATCAAAATATCCGAGAAAATCAGAACCTTTAAAAGTGCGGAGAGTAAAGGTCGAAAAGGGAAATCTTGAATCTAAAATAAAAATTGATATGACCTACAAAAGATCGAAAATCTTTGAAAATATAAAAATACGTGCAAGCGATCCTGTCGTCAGAATACATTTTGTGATCGACTGGCATGAACCTTTCAGAATGATCAAACTAAAATTTTTCTTTAATGGAATAAAAAGAGTCATTTCAGAGGTTCCATACGGAATGATAGAAAGACCTTTGAATGGACAGGAATATCCAATGCAAAGAGCCATATTATTCGAAAACGATAACTGGGGCTTTACGATCGGAAATAACGGAAAGTACGCTTACGATGTTTTAGACAACGAGGCAAGGATAACACTTCTTAGAAATCCTCCTTATGCATGGCACATGCCGTACAAGATAAAAAGAAATGAATTTCTCTACTTTACAGATGAAGGCATTCAAGAGTTCGATATATGGATGTCGAGTTACTCTCCAGATCAAAGGGGAGAAGGCTTAAAAGTAGCACAGTCTTTGAATGAGCCGTTAGAAATCTTTAGTGTCCCCAAGCACGCAGGAAAATTTCCACCACGCAATTCATTCTTTGAAATAAAGGGGGAAAATGTATCGATGGAAACGCTTAAGATGTCAGAATCTAAAGATGGAAGTGCAATAATTCGGTTGTGGGAAACGATGGGAACGGATCGAAATTTTTCTGTAAATGCGTTTGGTAATTCAAAGAGATTCGGCATAAAAAAGTTCGAGATAAAAAGTATAAAATTCAAAGATGGATCTTTTAAAGAAGTGGATATGCTTGAAAAATGAGGTAAATTATGGACAACTATTTGCTTGGTCTCGACATAGGCGGTACGAAGACGGCGATCGTTGTAGGAAATGAAAAACTCGAAATCATAAAGCGATATGAATTTTCAACAAAGCCCCAATCTGGCTTCTCGAATTTTTTTGATAGATTGTTGAATCACCTTTCCAAGATAGATCATTCCATCGATGCCATAGGAATATCGGTAGGTGGACCTTTAGACGTTGGAAAGGGGATAATTTACAATCCGCCACACCTTGGATGGGGAAATGTGAATTTACGTGATGAAATTAAGAAATATTTCGCATGTCCCATCAGAATAGAGCATGATGCCAAAGCGGGAGCGCTTGCTGAATTTGAACTTGGAGCGGGAAGAGGATTCAGAAACATAATCTTTCTTACACTCGGAACAGGTCTTGGGGCCGGAATAATCATAAATGGAGAGATATACAGAGGATCATCGGGAATGGCAGGGGAGGGTGGCCACATAAGGATCGCAGAAGATGGGCCTGAAGTTTACGGAAAGGCCGGATCATGGGAGTCATATTGCAGCGGAGATGGTATCGCTAAACTTGCCCAATACCTTTTTCCAGATTATTTTTCAAGAAGAACAACGGCCCATGATGTCTCTAAAATGGCATTATCGGGAGATGAAAAATCGATAGAGGTTTTAAAAATAAGCGGAAGGTATCTTGGAGTGGGCCTTGCGAATCTTTTCGACATTTTCGATCCAGACAGGATAATCCTTGGAAGTTTAAGTTTGCGCCTTCCCGATATATGGCTTGAGGAGGCGAAAAGCACGCTTATCAAAGAGGCACTCGATACGGAAGCTGTTAAAAAGGTCGTTAAGTCGATGCTTGGAGAAAAAATAGGAGATTATGCCGCTTTAATAACTGCCTTCAAAGCTTTAAAGGAGGAAAGAAATGGATCTTGAAGAACTGGTCAAAGAAGCGTTTGAAGAAAGTATTCACGTTAAGGAAAGATTTCTAAAAGAGAATACCGGCAAAATCATCGATACCTCATCCAAAATCGTTGAGAGGATAAAGCATGGCGGTGGTGTATTTTTCATGGGCAACGGCGGAAGCGCGGCAGATGCCGCACATCTTTCTGCCGAACTTGTAGGAAGGTTTTACATGAACCGCTCTCCGATAAGATCCGCATCTTTTGCGTCCAATCCTTCCATTCTTACCGAAATACCAAATGATTTTGGATTTGAATATCTATTCGAGCGTCAGGTGGAAGCCTATGTCAGATCTGAAGACGTCGTCATCGGAATAAGCACAAGCGGAAAATCTTTGAATGTCATTCGGGCTTTGAAAAAGGCAAAAGAGATAGGTGCCATGACGATAGGCTTTACTGGAAGGTATGGCGATGAGATGAAGATTTGCGATGTACTCTTTACGGTTGATTCGGATAAAACACCGAGAATTCAGGAGACACACATGCTGCTCGGTCATACTCTGTGCCAGTTGATCGAGTATGAAATGAACATGATCATGTGAATATGGCTCCGGCAGATACCTCCTCGGTGTCTGGTCCTCGCTACGCTGCGGAGGCCACCTCGAAGGTATTCTGCCCTTCGCCACAGTTATTTTTATTCTGGAGATGATAAATCATGATGGATTACAGAGGAAAGTATCAAATAGTCGATCTTGGTAAGGTGAAGACCTATTCACTTTTCACAAGGCCAAGCGAGGTGAGTTTGAACAATCTTGTAGATCTAAGCAAAATTTTAAATGAACCTCTCAAATATTTTTCTCAAGAGATTGATACCATTGCCACCGAGATTGTCAACGCGAGGAAAAACGGAAAGCCCGTGATAGTTTTTTCAGGTGCCCATGCGGTAAAGAATGGCCTGTCCCCGATATACAATGACCTTATAAAGCGTGGAATGATAACTGCTTTTGCAAGTAACGGGGCATTTACAATACACGATTTTGAACTGGCACTTGCCGGTAAAACTTCTGAAAATGTGCCCAATGCCCTTGAAAAAGGCCTCTTTGGCTTTGCCGAGGAGACGAACAGATACATAAATGAAGCCTTAATTCATGGGAACAAACTCAAGATAGGATACGGTGAGTCGATGGGCAGGTTAATGTCAGGCGAGATGTTTCCTCGGTATGTTGATTTTCCGCACAAAGAAGTTTCTGTCCAGTACAACGCTTTTGTCAACGATGTCCCATTTTGCGCGCATTGCGCGATAGGGGACGATATCTACCATACCACAAGGTATTTCGATGGGGAGGCCATAGGAGGATGTTCTGGACGTGATTTTTTGATCTTTGCAAATGAAGTAACGAAACTGACAGATGGCGGCGTATGCTTGCTTGTAGGATCTGCCGTCATAGGGGTTGAGGCATATCTGAAGGCCTTTTCAATAGCGGCCAATATCGGGAAGACCCCAAATAAAGTAATCACGGCAGACTTTGATCTAAGAGAGGCAAATATTTCCGATGCGCAAATGAGCAAAAAAGATCAGCCCACTTACTATTTCAGAGACATAAAATCCATTGTCGTGAGAATTCCAAATGCCTTCAACGGCAGAGGATATTACATAAAAGGCGATCAAAACCTGACCCTTCCCGCGCTTTACAAACTCATAATGGAAAAGATCTGATAATCGTGAAGAAAAAGGTACTTGTAATAGGGGATCTTTTCCTCGATCACTACTTCTATTACGATCCAAATCTCGGATCTCCAAGCCTTGAAACGGGAATAAAGCCAATCACCGCCATTCGCGAAGCCTTTGCCCCGGGGGCGGCCGGTAATGTCGCAAAGGACCTTGCACTTCTGGGGGCAGATGTGAGAATCATAAGCGCGATCGGAGACGACGGGAATGGATTTGAACTTGTAAGGTCACTTAAAGCGAGAAAGGTTGACACGAATTTTTTGGTAATCATTTCCGACAGGTCTACCCCTGTCTACACAAAGTTCATAAATGTTAAAACGAACAAAGAGGATCTTCCGCGCGTCGACCTTCTGCCGATAAAACCAATAGATGAAAAGACTTCTGACAAAATTATCAAATACATGGATCAAAATTTGGAATGGGCAGATGCCGTTGTTATCCTTGATCAAATAGAAAATCCAGAAATAGGTCTTTTGACAGATAAAATCAAGAGATTTCTTGACATGGCAAAGGACAAATATTCAAAGCCATTCTTTGTCGATTCGCGAAGCAGACCCTATGATTTTGAAGGCTATATTCTGAAGCCGAATCTTAAAGAATTCGAAAAAATAGCCTCTTACTTACATTTAGGCGATCCGAATTTACCATTGCAAATAACCGTCCAGCGTTATGCCATAGAAGTTTCTCAGATACTCGGATCGAATTTGGTCATAACGGCAAGTGAAGACGGGGCGTATGTTGTGGAAGATGGGAAAATCTTTAGAATATTTTCTATTCCCGTTGAAGTTGTGGATGTTACCGGCGCCGGTGATGCATTTATGGCCGCTATGGTAATAAACAAAGACGGCAAATCACTTTTAGAATCTGCTTCTTACGGTCTGAAAGCCGGTAATTTGTGCGTAAGAGAGCGTGGAACGGGAGAGATTGGAATAGAGGATCTTGCCAGAATACCAGATCCGGAAATCAAAAGAGTTTCATCGAAAGAAATATTTGTGAATCATCCAAAAAATGCCCGAAATTTCAAATTCGCGCTTTTTGATTTTGACGGGACACTTTCCCTTTTGAGAGAAGGATGGCAGAAAATAATGAAAGACGTCATGATCGAAGAAATAACCGGCGGTAATAAATTGCCCGAAGATGAATTGTCCAAGATAGAAAGAGAAGTTGAAGATTACATAGAACGCACGACAGGTCAGCAGACAATATTGCAGATGATGGTTCTTGCAAAGATGGTCGAAGATTATAACCTTGTGCCAAAAGAGATGATAAAAACACCCTTTGAGTATAAAAAGATTTACAACGAAAGGTTGAAAAAGATTGTAAGGGAAAGGATCGACAAAAGTCAGTCGAAAAAATATTTGTTAGAGGGTGCTTTCGAGTTTTTGGAAGACCTCAAAGGTCATGGTATAAAGATGCTTCTATCTTCTGGTACGGATCTCGAAGATGTCGTGGAAGAGGCCGAATTACTTGGCATAAAGGATTTCTTCGATGAAATATACGGAGCCATCGGTGCAGATTATAAAAATCACACCAAAGAAATGGTCATAAGACGTTTGATCGATGAAAACAAGATAAAGGGATCAGAACTTGTGATCTTCGGAGATGGTCCAGTCGAAATCTCTATCGGAAAGGATGCCGGATCATTTACAGTCGGCGTCGCTTCAGACGAAAAAAGAGGATCCGGATGGAATCTTAAGAAGTTTAAACGTCTCAAAAATACCGGTGCGGATATTTTGATACCGGACTTTACCGTGCGTGACGATCTCGAAATTATATTGGGGATGAAAGAAGATGGATGATATTTTAGAAAATTTTTTATGGGGTGTGGCGACTTCATCTTACCAGATCGAAGGATCGCCTTTAGCGGACGGATCAGGTCCTTCGATATGGCATAGGTTTTCGCATACGCCCGGTACAACTTTCAAAGGTGACACTGGCGATATAGCATGCGATCATTACAATCGATACAAAGCGGATGTCCAACTTATCAAATCGCTTGGATTCAAAGCATACAGATTTTCCATTTCATGGCCAAGAATTTTTCCTTACGGCAAAGGTAAGGTAAATGAAAAAGGAATGGATTTTTACGATAAACTCGTCGATGAGTTGTTGAAGGCAGAAATTGTTCCATTTGCAACGCTTTATCACTGGGATCTTCCTGCTGCGCTGCAAGACCTTGGAGGATGGACAAACAGAGATGTAGCTAATTGGTTTGGAGATTATGCCGATTATCTTTTTCAAAGACTTGGAGACAGGATAAAATACTGGAGCACGATAAATGAGCCATGGGTTATAGCGATTATGGGACATATGTACGGAGTACACGCACCTGGCATAAAAGATATCTATGCTGCTTTCTCTGCCATTCATAATCAACTTAGATCTCACTCGAATGCCGTTAGGGCCTTTCGGGAAAGAAACGTAAATGGAAAGATAGGAATAACCCTTTCAAACAGAGATCATCAAAGCGCATCTGATGATCAAAAAGATTTGAATGCCGCAAAGATTGCAAATGCATTTTTTAATTATCCACTTTTCCTTGAACCGATTTTCAATGGATCTTATCCCAAAGAAATGGATTATCTTATAGATGTTTATATGCCGAAAGGATACGAAAAAGATCTTGATGAGATAAAAATGCCGGTCGACTTCGTTATAAACTATTACTCAAAAGGTGTAGCGTCATTTGATAAAGATGATCCTCTCGGATTTAAAAGTAAGGTATATCAAGATAACGCAAATGTATATTTTGATTTTTACCGATTTTTCAAGAATCTTCAAGATACTTACGATTTAAAGGAAATGTACTTTACGATAGGCGGCATCGATTGTGCTGACGTGGTTGAAAACGGCAAAGTTCACGATAAAAAAAGGATCGATTTTCTTAAATCACAAAGGGAGATGATTGTAAAAGCAGTCGAAGATGGTTTAAAATTAAAAGGGTGCTTTATCTGGTCTTTGATGGACAATTTCGAATGGTCTTTTGGATATTCAAAAAGATTTGGTATAGTTTACGTTGATTACAAAACCCAAAAAAGGATTGTAAAAGACAGTGGCAGGATGCAAATAAGGGGTGATTGATTTGAACAAAAGATCTGTCGTTTACGGAGGGGTATTGTTGGCTGTGGGGTTAGTGCTTTCTGTCGTTATCCACTCAATAGGAGGCCAGCAATTCGGAACGATCTTTGGCCCGCTGAACTTTGTGGCACTCACAACTGGCATAGTGGCAGGGCCGTGGGTGGGGCTAACCGTAGGGATAGTTTTGCCGCTTTTGAGTGGTATACTTTTTGGCATGCCACCTTTAATGCCTCCGATTGCGATCTTTATGGCTTTGCAACTTGGAACTTATGGAATTCTTACAGGCTTATTTGAGAAGCGTCACATGAACGTCTATCTTAATCTTGCAATTTCCATAGTAGCCGGTGGAGTGGTTTATTCACTCGGGTATTACGTCATAGGATACATGGTCGGAATTCATCTCCAGCCACTTACGGCAATCTTGTTGAGCTTTGCTCTCGGATTTCCGGGCATCATCATTCAATTCCTTTTGATTCCGGCAATAAGATATTCCATCAAGTGTGCAAGAAAATCATGATAGATATACTTGGCGGTGCATTCAGAGATATCCTATTTTACGGACAAGTCCATGCAGAAGATGTTATTGAAATGCCAGGCGGCACTGGATACAACGTTTTCGCAGGATTACGCGAGATGGGAATTGAATCAACCTTTCACTGTGCCACCGGAGATGATTGGCCATTTGAAAGTCTAAGGCATGTGAGTGGGAAGAGTGGTATCTTTGTCTGCAGAAATGAAAGAGAGATACTTGCAGTCTACAGAGGGGTTAATTTAAACACACCAATCGAAGAGATCAATTCAAAGATTCTTTTTTCAACGCTTGAATGTGGAGGAAATGCATTTGAAAAATACGCAAAAAAGATGAAAGACTCTGGAGGGATTGTGATCTTGGATCCATCCCCTTATTTTGAATGGAGAGAAGAATACACAAATCTTTGCGATATTTTGATCCCAAATGAAAGAGAATTCGAAAGCATTTCTTCTTCAAAATTCAAAAAGGTTTTCCTAAAACTCGGCGAAAATGGCGGTAAATATATCCAAGATACCGTTGAGATATCCCAAAATATCTCTAAAAAGGGGGATTTTCCCCTCGGATGTGGAGACGCTTTTGATGTTGGCGTTATATATGGTTTTTTAACGGGAAAAGATCCCGATCAGATTTTAGAAATAGCCGTAAATCTTGGCGAGACCGCTTCTTTTTTTCGTGGTAGTTCTTCTGCCGTAATCGAGGCAGTGAATCGAATTTGAAACCTTAATTTTGAAAGGCAATACCTCGCGAGGCGAGAACTTCTTTCAAGATATTTGGATAATCCGTTATTATTCCATCAACACCCATTGAGATAAATCTTTCCATTTCATATCGATCATTTATCGTCCATGGTACGACAGCCATTCCATATTCGTGAGACATCTTTACGATTTCGGAGGTGCATTCTTTGTAATACGGAGAGATTACATCTACTCCGAGACTTTTAGCCATTAGAACAGGGCTATTGAAGTCTGAAAGTTTCAGTCCAGATGCCCACATCGGGTTTTCATAGTAAATTCTTTGGAGCAAAGCAACGGTCGTTATCCGTGGATCCATCTCTTTGGCAAGCCTTAAAGTTTCCCAGTTAAATGACTGGATCATAACTGTATCTTCAAGATCGTACTTTTTTATGATCGGAACAATGGCATTGACAAAAGTATTTGGATCGTAAGTGTATCCGAATACCGGCGGAAAGGTTTTTGTCTCCGCATTTATCATGTATTTCTTGCCGGTACGCTGCATTGCCTTTACAAAGGCAAGAACTTCTTCAAATGATGGTATTTTTTCATTTTCAATCTGCATTTGCCCCGGCATTTTATAATCTGATCTCATGAGTCCTACATCGTATTCGAGAATCTGAGCATAGGTAAGATCCTTTATTAAAATCCTTTCATCGATGAACTTGCCATCCTTTGAAACTTTTTGGGGATTGAGAAATGGATCGTGGGAAATTACGGGAATCCCATCTTTTGTGATTGCAATGTCAAGTTCTAAGGTCGTAGCACCTATCTTTAGTGCATTTCTAAATGCAGCCATGGTGTTTTCTGGCATTAACCCACGCCCGCCTCTATGGGCTTCAAGATCGAAAGGCCAGCCGTTTTGAGATGGAGTAAGAGAAAATGCAAAAGAAAAAAGAGAAAAGATCAAAACATAAAAAACAAATTTCTTCATATTATCCCCCTTTTTCATTGTACCATACATGGCTTGTATGTGTATAATAGAGATAAAGGAATGCCTCTCCATAAAACAGTGACGAGTAAGTAGTGAGAAGTAAGTAGTTTTAATTTATTTCACATGCTACAAGCCACACTCTGTCCGTTATTTGGTATATGAATTTACAAATTCGGCTGGTATAATATAGTAAATAGAAAAAGGAGGAAGAGACGATGACGGAAATAAACAGAGAGATATTAGAGAAGTATATGGAAGTTCCGATGAAGCCCGATGACAAATTCGATCCTACTTTGTGTGAACTTTGGGAAATGGCCAAAGTGTATTCTGTTCCAAATAATGCAGGATTGCCCCTTTTCTATCCAAAGGTTAAATCGAGGAGCGCTAAATTCACAAAAAATTATGAGATCGATGATCCGGAAGCGCAGAAATATCTCAGAGACGTTCAGGACTTTGTAAAGCACAACGAGATGATCAAAGTTGAGGCAAGAATAGGAGAAGGATCGGAATTAACTTTCAGATCGAGGCTTTTTGTAAGTGCAAAGTATCCACAACTTGCCTACATGTTCAAAAAGAACCTATTTGAACCAAATGGAGAAGAGATAGAACAGGTAGACGTGATAACCATTCCCGAGTATCCGGAAAGGAAGGTCCTTGTTTTTCCAAAAGAAGGTGTTGAAGTTATCTTGGGAAGTGACTATTACGGAGAAACGAAAATGGCCGCCCTTAGACTTGCCATGTACATAGCGCGGGAAAAACATGGAGCGCTCGGGCTTCACGCAGGAAGCAAGGCCTACAATCTTAAGATAAATTCTAAATTGAAACACATCGGTGTTCTGATCTTCGGCTTAAGTGGCACCGGGAAAACGACCCTAGTCTGTGCAACGCATGATCTGAAAGCACCTGAGTCGATAGAGATAATTCAAGACGATATAAACTTCATAGATCAGAATCTTTTTGCGTGGGGATCCGAAAAGAATTTTTACATCAAGACAGAAGGTATTACCTCGCAACCATTGCTTTTTGAGGCTGCCAAAAGTACGGGATCTATCCTTGAAAATGTCTATGTCAATGAAAAGGGAGAAATAGATTTTGACAATTTAAGCATAAGTTCAAACGGACGCGCGATAGTCGAAAAGGATAAAATCCCCTACAGTTCGAAATCGTACAGAATGGGAAAGGTCGATGTTCTATTTTTTAACACGCGCCGCGATGATCTGCCTCCTATTCTCAAGATCGACAGCGTTGAAAAGGCCGCTGCCATCTTTGCCCTTGGGGAATCTACCATAACAAGTGCCGATGATCCTCAAAGAGCAGGTCAACCTGTAAGAACTGTTGGCTTTAATCCCTTCATAATAGATGATCCGGCAAAGGAAGTAAACACATTCAAAAGTGCGCTCAAGGGAAAAGATTTCAAAGCATTTATAGTTAACACAGGATATATCGGAGGGTGGAATGGACTCAAAATAAAGCCATTCGACACTTTTAACTTCGTTGAAAAGGCCTTAAGAGACGAAATAAAGTTTGAATACGATCCTCTTGTAGGTTTTGAAGTACCCGTTGAGGTTAAAGATATGGACATAAGCAAATTCAGAATCGAGAATTTCTATTCGAGAGAGGAATATGCTCAAAAGATGAAGAAGTTAAGAGCCGAGCGATTAGAATTTCTCAAAACACTCGATGGACTCGACAAGGATATTTTAGAATCGATCTAACGCCTGCACAAGCAGGCGTTTTTATATCAATTTTACAAGTTGGCGGGCCGCAAGGATGGTTCCTTCATTTTCGTATCCAGCCACCCCTAACATGGTCCTTACCTCTCCGACCTTTACTCCTGTTTCAAACATCTTCCCAACGTATAAGTCGGCGAGTTTTTCATGTACTTCTCTTCTTTGAACGGCACCAAATGGATTTGCAAAATATGAAAAAGAAAGGCCTTTTTCCGATGTTGTTCCTTTAGCCATTCTTGCACCCTTAGAAAAAACATCTATGGCGCTTTTGAGATCTTTGAAAAAGAGTATTCTTTCTTCGTCTGATTCCACTTTTGTGTAATTATTTGCATAAAGGAAGAAATCTACCGGTGTAGGTGAGATTATCTCACTGTAATTGTCGAATGGCACTATAACCCTTGCATTTGTTTGATCTGGATTCATGAAGATACTTCTGTCAAGTGTTGAATAGGCATATCCTGGTGGCAGATCGTCAAGCCTCACGAAGGCCCCTATCTCTGTACCATAAGCAACAACTCTTCCACCTTCTATGCTCAAAGATCCCATATCATCTATGAGTATATTGACATATTCGACCTCGTCAAGCCTTCCAAGAGCATCGAGAGTCTCTGACTTACCAGCACCGCTGTCGCCTACGAACATAAGGTTTGCCTTTCTGCCGTTTTTCAATTTTATCGTTGCGAGAGATCCATGAACGGGTAATTTCCCTCTGTCTATCATTATGAGATTGTGAACTGTTAAGATCATCTTTTTTGCGTATCCAAAGTAGTCATTTTCATCCAGATCGGGTATTACTCCGACATAGATTTCATCTTCGTATATGACGCCGTCTTTGTACTCATTTCCTATGTATTCTATGGGAAGGCCAAAGATCACTATACCATCAGGTTTACGCGACTCCGTGAGATCGGCCATCTCAAAAAGATTTGTAAGGCCCGCGGCATGTGCGAGGTATTTGTAGTTGAAATAGATGTACATCAAAAGATTCCCGACCTTTATCGGCATAGCATACCATCCACCGTTAAGTTCTACTTTATCGAGGAACTTTGATTTCACGACTGGAAAGACACCCGTTCTTTTGTTGGATTTCGTGTGAAATATGGCCGGAGGAGCAATTATTGCACTCCATATGAACGGAACGGAGTACATCCATTCGTATTTCATTCTGCTTTTTATGGGATTTCTTATCTTATCAGTTATAAAGATCACCTGTGCACCGCTTGGAAGTTGTCTGAAAACCTTTTGAACTTTAAGAGAGGTGTTGAATTCAAGATCGCGGTAAAGATTTCTGACGGTATTTTCAAATTCTTCTCCAAGATACATGGCGGATTTAAGGATTCCATTTCTTTCATTTATATTCTTTGAAAATCTTTCCCTCTTGACTATGAAGCGGTGCTTTTCTCTCCAAAAATCGTAAAATCCTTCAACAAAGTTTTGCAATTCATTTCTCGCTTTATCATCGAGATCCGCTGCTGGTTTCAAAGTCAAACTGTAAAGATAATTCATTATATCATCGTATTTGAAATTCTTCTTTTTGAATTTTTTTAAAACCTCTGGTAACTCATTCTTTTTTTCAAGTGTACCGAGATAATCGATCATGAATTTTTTAAAATATGGACTTGATATCATCTGATTGTAACTGTTAACAAAAAGTCCATTTATGACTATTGTATCCATGAAAATCATCCTCCTTCAGTTTTACCTTTGTATTCGGGATTTTTAAGGATCACACGTTTGTTGAAAACAACCTTATTCACCGTCGGAGGCAACTTCATTTCTTCTCTTTTTAAGCATTCGAGTATTAAATCTATAGGGAGAGAAGTTATAACCCATATGTCTGACACTTCTACGCTGTCTTCGGCCCTTAAAGGAGCCTTCTCCAATGCCGATTTAACTGCCTGAACGTATTTTTCGAAATCGAAATTCTGATTGTTGTTTTCCACGTTAATTTAAAAAACAAGCCCTCCATCTACGCCAAGTACCTGACCTGTTATGTAATTCGCCTCATCAGATGCAAGGAAAAGATATGCATTCGCCACATCGATGGGCTCTCCCATCCTACCGAGAGGAGTCTTCTCTTTCATAAGATTTGTGACCTTTTCAGGCAAGTTGGCCGTCATTGGTGTTCTTATATATCCGGGAGCAACAGCGTTAACGCGTATATTGTATCTTGCAAGTTCTTTAGACCATGTTTTAGTCATTCCTATAAGGCCAGCTTTTGAGGCGGCGTAATTTGTCTGACCGATATTTCCGTAGATACCCACCACAGAGGATGCGTTCAATATCACCCCGCTTCTTTGATTCATCATGTAAGGGACTACTGCCTGAGTTACATTGTACACTCCCTTTAGATTTATCGCTATGACAGCATCAAAATCGCTTTCAGACATTCTGACAAGAAAATTATCTTTAGTTATACCGGCATTGTTGACGAGAATATCTATTCTACCGAGATCCTTTGCTATACTATCAACTACCTGTTTCACCTCATCATGCTTTGAAACATCCATTCTGTATATTTTGTAAGCATTGCCAAGTTCATTTTGTGCCTTTTTCAAAGCATCTTCGTTGTAATCACACGCGGCAATGATGGCCCCTTCAGATATAAATCTCTTTGCGGTCTCAAATCCAATGCCGCTTGCCGCTCCAGTTATAAGTGCCACTTTGTTTTCTAATCTCATGATTTACCTCCCAAATTCAACTATATCGAACCGACAAGTCCAAGAAAAAATTTCACTCCCATTTGGAGGACATCCTCATCAACATCAAAATAAGGACTGTGATGGGGAGCAACTATATTTTTAGATGGAGAACGTATGCCAAGAAATACAAATGCTCCCTTTACTTCCTTGAGATAATAGGCAAAATCTTCTGATCCCATCGTCGATGTTGCTTCTTCATACTTAAGGCCAAGCCTTTCAAGTGTTTTGATCGCGTAATCTGTACTTTCTTTGGAGTTCACAAGCGGAGGGGCTATTCTATTGATCTTTACTTCTAAATCTCCACCAAGAGATTTAGAGAGTTCTCTCATCTTTTCAACGTTTGAAATTATTTCATTTCTAACTTTGTCCGAAAAGGTACGAATAGTTCCGAGTATTTTTGCCTCTACCGGCACAACGTTAAATGCATTTCCAGAATTAAAGGCTGTTATATTTAGAACCGCGCTTTCGAGTGGATCTACTTTAAGGGATCTTATCTTCATTAATTCATTCACAATCGATGATCCAATTGATATGGGGTTGACTGTCTGATTTGGAGATGCGGCGTGACCTCCTGATCCCTTTACATTCAATGTTAATTCATCAACTCCTGCCATCACAGGACCAGATTTAACCGAAAATATGCCAGATTCGGTACCTATCCATACATGGATTCCAAAAACACTGTTTACACCATCAACCGCACCAGCCTTCACCATCTCACAGGCGCCACATCCACCTTCCTCGGAAGGTTGAAAGATCAATCTCACATTTTTTGAGGGTTTGTGAACGCTCATATACTCTGCGGCTGCCAAAAGCATGGCCGTATGGGCATCATGGCCGCAAGCATGCATCTTTCCGGGATTTTTAGAAGCATATGGCTTATCATTCATTTCATTTATAGGCAGAGCGTCTATGTCTGCCCTGAGCGCTACGGTTTCATTCGATCCGACATCTATGTATCCTATTGTGCCCGTACCAACGACTTTATATGGTATCTTTAATCTATCCAATTGATTTCTTATGTATTTTGCCGTTTCGTACTCTTCAAATCCAAGTTCCGGATGCATATGAAGCCATCTTCTGTGATTTACAACGATCTTTGAAATCTCCATCCTTTTGACTCCTTTCTTAAAGGTATAATATCACAATTCTTAGGATTAGATCAAAGTTATTATTTTGCGTCAAAAAAGACTTACTTTTAAGATAAATTTAATAAACATATTAATAATTTTGATGTATACTTTTTAGGAGTCTTTATCGTATCGATTGGTGAAAGGGAGGCAAAATGGATAGAAAAAGACAAGCGTTGATTTTTATAATCTTACTCGGAGTCGTAAGTTTCTTCGCGGACATGACACATGAATCTGCAAGAAGTATAAATGGTCCTTTCATGTCCATGTTAGGAGCGAGTGCCCTTGCAGTGGGTCTTGCGGGCGGGCTCGGAGAATTCGTCGGATACGCCCTTAGATTTATAACTGGCTATTTTGTGGATAAGACCAGGTCTTATTGGTTACTTACGATTATAGGTTATGGAATAAATCTTTTTGTCGTCCCCCTTATGGCCATTGCGTGGAACTGGCAGTTCGCTTTTGCACTGATAATAATAGAAAGGTTTGGAAAGGCTTTCAAAAACCCTCCAAGGGACGTCATGCTCTCCTTTGCGACCAACGAAGTT
>CAYSSO010000002.1:30178-79745 GCA_964433875.1 uncultured Mesoaciditoga sp. | reverse complement strand
ATGAACGTAGGACAAATATTGGACTTTCTCAAGCCAAACGATTACAAATTGGGTTATGCCTTCCTTTTGATTCCTGCCGTTGCGGCCATGATAGTACTCTTTATATCCATGGCGCATTACCCCAAGCCAAATGAGATGGAAGAAAAGAAAGAAACCGTAAAACCAGAAAGAGAAAATTCAGGAATACTTGATAAAAGGTTTTGGGTTTATTCGGTATTCGTTACATTGACAATGATGGGATTTGCCCATTTCATGATAATTTCCTATCATTTTAGCAAGAATTCAGTGGTCTCTGATGCCATGATACCGATAATCTTTGCCGTCGCGATGGTAACGGAAGGCGTCTCTGCATTTATGATAGGAAGAATTTATGACAAAATAGGATTTAAATCTTTACTTTTAATCCCAATACTTGCGATATTGGTGACACCGTTAGTCTTTTCCTTTGGATACGCTCTTGCCGTGATTGGTATGATACTCTGGGGAATAGTGCTCGGAATTCAGGACACAGTTTTGAGAGCATCTGTTGCGGACTTGATTCCAGTTTCTTCGAGAGGAAAAGCCTATGGTCTGTTTAACATATTTTACGGTGCGGCATGGCTTGCTGGAAGCACAATAATGGGAGCGCTTTACGATGTATCTATATCGTACGTTGTGATCTTCTCAATAGTACTTGAGGCACTATCTATTCCATTCATGACATATTTGTGGAGAACGGCAAAATCATGAGATTTTTGATGTGTGAGCCGAAAGAGGCTTATTTTAACGTTGATGATCTAAAAATTCACAATATAACACAAAGATCGAATAAAGATCTTGCCATATCACAGCACCGCGCACTTTCGTCTCTTATAAAATCTCTTGGCCACGATCTCATTATGGTAGAGGAACTGGGAGGCCATCCCAATTCGGTCTTTGTTAAAGATCCGGTATGTTGCACTCCATATGGATATATCAAGTTAAGAATGGGACTTGAAAGCAGACGAGGAGAAGAAGAATGGCTTTCAAAGGCTCTCGATGAACTCGGAATAAAGTGCATCGGCAATTTAGAAGCGCCTGCTACAGCCGAAGGCGGAGATATTGTAATCGCTGGAAAATCGGTTTTTATAGGTTTATCTTCGAGAACCAATTTAGAAGGTGTCAGAAAAATCTCCGAAATTTTTTCAGATCTCGGGTATCAATCACGAATGATAAAAGTTCCGTCACCTTATCTTCACCTTGGCGGTGCGGCAACTTATGTAGGGGAGAATAAAATCCTGTGTGTTGAGACCATAAACGGAGACTTTGACGGCTTTGAACTTATAAGAGTTCCATCTGGAGATTTCATAAGTGGAAATGTGATCTTTTTGCCTCCGGGCAATATCATTGTCGAACAGTCAAACGTAGAGGCGATAAAACGTTTAAAATCAAATGGATTTACAGTATACAATGTGAATCTTTCTGAATTTGTAAAGGGAACAGGAGGACCAACCTGTTTGATCCAGCCTTTTTAAATAAAAATTGCCCACTTTCGTGGGCAATAAACCCTTTTTTCTTCAGAAAAGGGGGCCTGAAGTTAAAGGCAGAGAAACGTAAGTCGAGTAATTGAGAACTATGTAATTGCTTCCCGGAATGGATCCTGTCATGTTACCAGTTCCAACTGTGACACTGAAATATCCGTGCTTATAGAACAATCCAAAAGAAGGCTGAGAAAGTTTGGAATTCCAATCGACGAGGGCCCCTACCGCATTTGACTTATCAAGATTGTAAGTTAAGATCGCATTTGCCACCTGCAGAGGATATCCATATCTGTCCGGATCTGTGGTGTCGTAGTGAATGTATGCAGATGTACTTGTTGGCTGGTTTGCGTAAAGTCCCTGGAATGAGAATTGATTGTAATCCGCGTTCAATTCGATTTCCCACGTAGGCATTCCAAATGTTGGATTGTTCGTGTAAAGATCGTACGCCGCCCCGCCTATGGCTGACATCGAAACCTCTCCCAAGTTAAAATCCATCTGACCATTCGCCGAAAGATGAACTTTGTTGTTTCTTGTGTAACTAAAGTCCTGAGCTGCATAGGCGTAAAGACTTGCATTTTTGGAGGTGTACCCAACATATCCGCCAAAAGTTGAACTTGGTTGATCATATCTTACACCCATTGCAATATTGCCAGCGTTGTAATTGATCTCGCCACCAGTTATGTAATCGTAAAATCCTCCAACCCACGGCATTATCCACAAATAATTTGATTCTCTTGTTAAAACATGATTGGATCTGAACTTGCCGAGGTAAATGCTCCAGTCCCCGGAGTAATAATTAGCATACCAGAATGTCGGTTGGATTAAAGTCACTCCAAAAGCCGAAAACGTCGCGAGATTTGTCGCAAGGTAATCTTGAATACTGATGTTAAGGCCTTTCATCACGGGAATATTTAGATAGGCTATCGGGAAAATATTTGCCGGCTGAGAGGACGTTTGATTTTGCAAGTTCATCGTGTAGTATGTAAGGATGTTAAACTGAACTCCAGCAGCAAGTGCTGAAAAAGCCAACACTGAAATCAACGCCACCACAACAATGTACTTCCGCATTTTATTACCCCCTTAATTGATTTTGGCAAGGACAAAATTATATCACATTGATTTTAAATTTCAAAATGATCTCTCGTATATCTTTTCAAGATCCTCGACCTTAAGATTTCCTGGCGTTACCTCTACAAGCCCTCCCATGGTTCTCATCGCATCCGATGCAAGTTGCTTTATCTTTGATTTTTCAACTCCCAATTTCGAAAGCGAAACGTCAAGATCGACAGATTTTTGAAGCCTTCTTATGAGTTCTATGGAAAGTTTTGCAAGTTCCTCTGTATCCGTTATAGAATCTGGCGCTCCCATTGTCATTGCAACTTTTGCAAGTCTTTCCTTTACATGTGGAAGAATGTATTCAAACAAAGCAGGCCCTGTCGCGCAAAGTCCGACGCCATGTGTTACATTGTAATGGCCGCTTACAGGATGCTCGAGTGAGTGGTTTGCTATACAGCCAGACAAAGTCTCGCATATGCCTGCGGCGGTACTTGCCCACGCGAGCGCTGTGCGCGCTTCGATATTTTTTCCGTCCCTGTAAGCGATCGGAAGATATTGATTTATCAGGGATATGGCCTCGAGGGCGAGCAGATCCGATGTTGGCTGGTGGTTTATGTTTACGTAAGATTCTATCGCGTGGTAGAATGCGTCCATTCCCGTAGAGGCAGTTTGATTTGGAGGAAGTGATACCATCAATTCGGGATCAACTATCGAAATCTTTGGAAATGTGAGATCGAATCCGACACCTATCTTTTCGTTCGTCTTTGGATTCGTAACTACGGCAAATGGATCTGCCTCCGTTCCGGTTCCATGGGTTGTCGGGATTGCTATTATGGGAAGTGCATCGGTTGGAACCCTTCCACCTCCAACATTGGTGTAATCCCAGCAATTACCTCCAGATCTTGCAACGACTGCTATCATCTTTGCCGAATCTATGGGGCTTCCACCGCCTATACCTATAACAAAATCGCATTTCTCGTCTTTTGCGATCTTTGCTCCTTCATCTACCGTCGTAGAAAGGGGATTGGGCACGATCTTGTCAAAATGGACATATTTGATGCCATTTTTCTCGAGCGCTTTCAGCACTTTGTCGAGCAAACCCGTTGATTTCGCGCTCTTTCCTCCGGTAACTACGAGTGCCTTTTTGCCAACATCTTTTGCGAGGTTCCCAATTTCATTTATCTTTCCGACACCAAAGATTATTTTAGTTGGAAGAAAGTAAGTGAAATCCTTTACGTCTTTCATATTTATTCCTCCTTTCAATAAATAACGGCCTCTATCCATATACTCTTATCTTTTGAAAGGTCTACGATTTTATCCTCAACAACGACAACGGGAACAAGTAAACCAACACCACTTGATCTTAAAACCATGCCTGATTTTCCGTTGCTGAGTTTTACACGTGTACCTGTTGGATACATACCAACGACCTTAAGAAAGTTGTTGACGACATAAGGATCGTAGTCCTTGCCTGCCCTTGATAAGATCCATTTTATCGCCTGATACGGGCTCATCTTAAGGGCTTCAGACGTTGTAGACGTCAAAGAATCATACGCATCCGCTATTTGAATAACTTTCGCGTAGAAATTTATATCATCCTTTGCCTTTCCAAGCGGGATGCCACTTCCATCGTACTTTTCGTGATGCTCAAGAATCGCATCGAGTACTTCTCTGTTGTCGATCGTGCCAGATGTGGAAAGCACTTTGTACCCTATGGCCGTATGCTGGAGCAATTTTTCTCTTTCAGTCATCTTTCCTATATCAACGTAATTCGGATCGTCGAGTAGCATCAATCCTATATCATGAAAAACCGCAGACTGGGCAAGTGGTACAAGATGGTATCTCGACATTGAGAGAGTGATCCCTATCATCAAAGAAAGAATAGCCGTGTTTATTCCATGCTTGTAAAGATATCCGCTCGGATGCTTTCTGAAGAGGTTAACGACAAATTCCTTTTGAGTCATCATTTCATCGACAAGCACACCAACTGTTCGTTGAATCGGGGTCGGGTCTATTTTTTCCCCGATCTTCAATTCTCGCGATATATCTTTGAAAGAATCTATAAAGTTCTGATACATCTCTTCCTGTACGGATAATTTTAACCCCACTGCTATCGGTTCTTCGTTTTTTATGAGTTCCTGATCGAAATCTATAGAACTCTTTATCTTATCAAGTACTTCCGACGGCTTTTCTCTTGTTTCTATCGGAAGCCAAAGTATTTCACGGCTTCTTAATATCTCTATTTTATCCCTTGTTATTCTTGTTCCTTTGGCAAGTAAGACATTAAAAGAAGATTTATCGTACAGATCTTCTCCGAGTATCTCTCCTTCTTTTATATTTTCTATAGGCTTCCACTCAATTGCCATTGTGATTCACCACGAATTCACAGTTTTCGAAAAATTTTGAAAGCCCCTGAGGTCCGACAAATGAGAGCGTCCATTTCCTTTTCATATATCTTTCAAAGGCTTCCATCACATCTTCTTCATTAATAGCGTCTATTTTTTCACTTATCTCATCTATCTCTCTTATCTTGCCTATCGTGAAATAGTCGTCGACGATCATGTACATCGTCGCAAGCGTTGATTCCGTAGACATAAGGAGCCTACCTTTAACCTTTTTCTTTCCATATTCGAGTTGTTTTGACATTTCGCTGGGCAATTCATTTAAAACCTTTTTTATCTCATTTAAAGCCTTACCGGTGTTTTGAAGAGATGTTGAAAAGTTTATGGTAAACTCACCGCAAAAAGAATGAGATTGATTTGACGAAGAAATAGAATACACAAGGCCGAGTTTTTCTCTCAATCTATCAAAAAGAATAGAACTCATCCCGCTTCCGAGAATCGTTGAAATCACGCTAAGCACATAACTCATCTTGTCTACGCGTGGAACTGAAGGGATTCCTATACTTCCATTTGCCTGATTCAGATCGCTTTTCTCAACTATCTTTATGTTTGGATCAAGTGGATGTGGATCAAGTTTTAGATCCTGAGGTTTTGAACTTTTTATTGAAACCATTCTTTTCTCCACGTAATCAAGATCGATGGAAGAAAGGTTTCCTATCAAGACTACAATCATATTTTCAGCAACATAGTATTTCTTGAAAAACTCTTCTATTTGATCTTTTGTTATTTTTGTAACACTTTCGGCCTTTCCGGCTATCGGCCTTCCGTATTCAGTGTCTCCCCATATAGCCTTCAAAAGATTTTCTTCGGAAAGAGCAGCCGGATCATCTTCATACATTGATATCTCTTCAATTACAACTTTCTTTTCTGACTCTATCTCTTTCTGTGGAAAGAGCGGAGCACTTACAAGTTCAAATAAAACATCGAAAGATTCTCCTGCCGCGAAGTCAGGCACTTTTGATTCGAAGAGAGTGTACTCTTCGGATGTAAAGGCATTTATTATGCCACCAAATTTTTCTATTTTTCTTTTGATCTCGGAAGACGAGAAACTCTTGGTTCCTTTAAAAACTGTATGCTCTATAAGATGAGAGATCCCATATTCTCCTTCTTTTTCATTTACAGAGCCAACCTTTACGCCTATCCCTATAGTTATGGTCCTTAAAGAAGGGATATTTTTAAGGACCATCAGTGATCCGTTTTTAAGCCTTTTAGTCGTTATTCTCTCTTTTTGATTTATTGCTGTTCCACTTTCTATTGTTATCTCTCCCTTCTGTGCGCTCATCTTCTTCATCTAATATTTGTCTTAACTGAAGTTTCCCGGACGGATCAAAGCCCGTTATCTCGACATTAACTTTGTCTCCAACGTGGACAACATCGGCGACGTTCTTTACATGTCTGCCCATCTTTGATATGTGTACAAGGCCAGTTCTGCCGGGAACTACCTCGGCGAAAAATCCGTATTTCTCAACGCGGCTCACCGTGGCCATAAAGCGTTCTCCCTGTTTTATTTCCTTGCTTATATTGGAAATATAGGCTATGACCTGGTCTATCTTTTTAGGATTGCTTCCAACAACCTTGACCTTACCATCTTCTTCTATTTGAATTTCAACATTGTACTCTTCTGAAAGCGCCTTTACATTTCTTCCCCCCGGCCCTATGAGTTCTCCTATTTTATCTGCAGGAACGAATGTAATCTTTATAATAGGAGCATACTTGGAGAGTGATTTCCTTGGCTCTGGAATGGCGCTGTACATTATGTCAAGGATCTTATTTCTTGCTATACGGGCCTTTTCAAGCGCTACTTTAAGGATGTCTGCAGAGACTTGACCGACCTTAACGTCCATTTGAAAGGCCGTTATTCCTTCACGCGTACCGGTAACTTTAAAGTCCATATCTCCAAGGTGATCTTCCATTCCCATTATATCTGTCAAAACAATCCAGCCATCTGGCTCAAAGATCAATCCCATTGCCACACCAGCGACGTGCTTTTTAACCGGGACTCCGGCATCCATCAAGGAGAGCGATCCTGAACAGACTGTCGCCATAGATGAAGAACCATTAGACTCGAGTATTTCGGAAACAACTCTTATGGTGTAAGGAAATTCTTCTTCCGGCGGAATCATGCGCTTTAAAGCCCTTTCGGCAAGATGGCCGTGTCCTATTTCACGCCTTCCAGGGCTTCCAAATTTGCCTGTTTCTCCGACGCTAAAGGGTGGGAAATTGTAGTGGAGCATGAACCTCTTTTCTCCTTCTTCGATAAGGGTGTCTATTATTTGAACGTCCATTGAAGCGCCAAGCGTTACAACGCCAAGGCTTTGCGTCTCTCCTCTCGTGAACAGCGCGCTTCCGTGCGTTCTCGGAAGAAGACCAAGTTCGCACGTTATAGGTCTTATATCGTCGGGGCCGCGTCCATCAACTCTGAGATGTTTTTCAAAGATCATCCTTCTCATTCTGCTTTTTACAAGGCCTTCGAATATTTCAGAAAGATGGTATTTTGTCTCATCAGCCTTCTCTTCCGGTATCTCTGATTCGGCCATGAAAGAATCTATTATAGATTTTTTGTATTCTTCTATCATCCTGTCTCTTTCATGCTTTCCCGGCGTAAGGAGCCTTTTTTCGATCTCTTCATTTGAAAGAAGGCTTAAAAATTTTTCCTTCAAACCTTCCTCAAGTTCATTCTTTTCGTACTGGAATTTCTCAACTTTGAACTCGGAAAGAATCTCCTCTTGAAATTCAACGAGTTCTTTTATCGCATCATGAGCCTCCATAAGGATCTGGACCATCTGATCCTCGCTCACTTCATTTGCCTCTCCTTCTACCATTGTTATTGCATCTTTAGTTCCCGCAACTATAAGATCAATATCCGCTTCCTTTGCGATCTCTTCGGAAGGAAAGAAGACATACTCGTTTTTGATCTTCGCTATTCTAACACCGGCTACTATGCCGTTAAAGGGTATAACAGATGCGTTGAGGGCAAGAGAAGCGCCCAAAATTCCCCAGGTGTTAGGCGGATTATCCGGATCGAAAGAAAGTATTGTTGCAACAATCTGAACTGGCATTTTAAAATCTTCAGGGAACAAAGGCCTTATAGGCCTGTCTATGTCTCTGGCAGACAAGATTCCACTTTCCGAAGGTTTTCCTTCACGCTTTATAAATCCTCCCGGGATCTTGCCAGCCGCATAAAATTTTTCCTGAAATTCAACGGTCAGTGGGAAAAAATCAAGCCCTTCCTTCGCGTTCTTTTCCATGACAGCAGTAACAAGAATCGTCGATTCTCCATAATTAACTACAAATGCCCCATCTGCCTGCTTTGCAACTTTGCCATTTTCTATTATAAGATCTCTTCCCTTAAAATGTTTTTTCCAAACCCTGTACATTTAATCACCTCTTAATTTTTCAAAGAAGGAAGCGGGACCCCCCGCTTCCTCATAATAAAAAACTTACCGTCTCAAATTCAATTTTGATATGAGATCTTTGTAAACATCAGGTTTGCGATTCATCAAATACCGAAGGAGCCTTCTTCTCTTTCCAACCATCTTAAGAAGACCTCTTCTTGAATGAAAATCCTTCGGATGGGTATTGAGGTGTTCTGTTAAATGATTGATCCTCGCCGTTAAAAGTGCGACCTGCACCTCTACAGATCCACTGTCCTTTTCGTTGATTCTGAAATTTTCTATGATCTTACTTTTTTCTTCCTTTTCCATATAGCACCTCCGTCACTTCGAACTAAGAGCGGGCAATCTCCACGTTCCGAGTCCGAGTCTGAATATATTTTACCATAAATTTCATATTTTTTGTTCCACCCATTTTCCCTTCTTAACCTCACAAATTGCTAACATTGCCATAACGAAACTTTGAACAACAAAGGCAAAAATCATGTACTCCCATCTCATATGAAGAAGAGAAAAAATAACGACAAGCGGTGCAAGAACAAACCAGTCGGAGATTATTCCTATCATCATCGTTGTTTTTGTAAGTCCGCCTCCAGTTAATACACCGTATCCGATCATTGCGATTATGAAAAAGATCTCATTTATAGCAAAGAACTTCATAATTATCCCGCCCATTACAGCGACATTTTCATTTGGTGTGAAGAAATAAGTTATATTGGATCCGAAAAAGAAAAGTGCGAAGATGTATCCGGATATCAAAAGTTCTCCAATCCACACAGAGGTAAGAATTATTTTTTTCAGCCTGTCTCGCTTTTTTGCTCCCAAATTCTGCCCGATCATCGTTGACGTGGCCATATTCATCGAAAAACCAAGCGTGAAGGAAATACTTCTTATATTGTTTACTATACCAAGGGCTGCCACCAGATCAGCACCGTAAGAAGATGCAAACTTAAGGACAATCGTGTAAACAAAGTTTGCCGAAAACGTGTCAAAAACGCTTGGTATTCCAAGAGATACCATCTTTTTTATGATATCAAATCTCGGCTTCATATATTTGAATGGATTAAACTTTACATAACTTTTCTCACTGTTTAGCAAGATCATTCCCATAACAAGCAAATATATTTCGGATATGTCAGAGGCTATCGCCGCTCCGCTTACTCCCATTCCAAGTGAATATATGAAGATCGGATCGAGCAGTATGTTGATACCTGCCGAAATGCCCTGTACCCAGAATAATTTATAAGAATCTCCTGTGCCTCTAAAGGTAGTCATCATTGTGTATCCGGCAAAGGAGAGAGGTATTACCCAAAGCCTCCATTTTAGAAAATCTACTCCATAGGTAAGAGTACTTTTACTTGCCCCTACCAAAGTTATCAAAGGCCCGAGAAAAATGTAGGCGAGGATCATAAAGATAATTCCAAGGGTTATTTTTGCGAGAATGGTCTGACCTACAACCCACTTTACCTCTTCGTAGTTACCCTCTCCATACCTTCTCGATATCATTATCACGGAAGGCGTGCCGAAGAGATCGTTGAAGATGGAACCGTAATAGAAGATAATCATCGCAAGCGTAACACCTGCCACCTGATCTGCCCCAAGATGGCCTATCCAGAATGTGTCTATCAAATTATATATGGATGAGAAAAAAGATGCCCCCATCGACGGTAAGGCAAGTCTCAAAATGGATTTTGAGATGGGAGCATTCGTGTAATCAAATTTTTTCATAAGATTTTTGAAGTATCAGTTCATGCGCCCTTTCAACATCTTTTCTTATGGCTTCTTTTAGTTCATCGAGGTTCTCGAATTTCATCTCCGGCCTCATGAATTCAAGAAGTTCAACTTTTAATCTCTTTCCGACAAGTTTGTACTCTCCATTTAGGAAATGGACCTCATACGTTACATCCCCACCGATATCCGTAGTTGGTCTAACGCCTATGCCCATTACACCGTAAACGATAGATCCATCTATTATAGATCTGACAAGATAGACACCATATTTGGGCACAACAAGATTTACACCTTCCCTCGAAATATTTGCAGTTGGAAATCCTATTTTCGATCCTATACCGCGTTCTCTAAAAACCGTTCCGTGGATAGAAAATGGCCTGCCCAGCAGATGCATGGCCATGTCAACTCTGCCAGCCCTTATTTCCCGCCTTATTAAGGAACTGCTTACTCTTAATCCATCATCGACGATTTTAGGAGTCACATCAACTGTAAAGCCCATGATCTTTCCCATCTCTTTTAACAAGTTTATGTCTCCCTGGGCGCGCTTGCCGAATTTAAAGTCATAACCTATGTAAATACTTTTCATTTCGTATTTGTTAACAAGGAGGTCTACATAGGCTCTCTCATTCATTTCTGCTATTTCGCGTAAATCCTGAACGATAACGTCTGCAACTCCTATTTTTTTTAAAAGTTCAACTCTTTCTTGGGGAGTCGTTATTAGCCCTTCAAAACTTTGTGGGTCCAAAATCGCCTCGTACGGCATTTCGAAGACAATGGCAGTTGGAATCTGATGATGAGTGGTGGCATAACTGACCATCTTTTTGACCATATAAGTGTGTCCGAGATGAACACCATCGAAAACCCCTATAGTCAATGATCTCAATGTAAAAACACCTTCTTCGGCTTTAGAAGCACATCATGTCTTTGATGTTTTTTAACGGTATCAATAAAATTAGAACTTCTTTGCGCTATTGAAAGTGATATCAATCTATCTTTGTTCAGCACTCTTAAAGTATCTCCTTTTTTAAATTCTTCGTATACGATAAGATCTTCTACTTTTAAAGGCGTCCCATTTTTTGTTTTCTTTTCTCCGGATTCGTTAACGATGACTGTTTTGAAAAGCGATCTCGTTATCTCTTCCAAAGATATGATATCTTCGAAATCTATCTGAGTTTTATCAAAAGGATTTATCGATCCTTTGAGATCGAATGGGCCTATTTTTGTTCTTCTTAGTTCCTCTGCGATAGCACCGCACCCAAGTTTCATTCCTATATCCCTGCAAAGTGCGCGAATATAAGTACCACCGGAGACAACGGCTTTGAATTTAACATACGGTAGATCAATCTTTTCCACCTTTATTTCATATACCATTACCTTTGAAGGAGGCATTGTGATTATTTTTCCCTCTCTTGCGAGTTCGTAAAGTTTTTTTCCAGACACCTTTTTTGCCGAGTACATCGGAGGCACCTGGTAATACTCTCCAACAAAAGAGAGGAAAACATCTCTTACCGTTTGTTCATCGGCCACGCATTCGGATCTTTCCATTATCTTTCCGCTTTTATCATAAGTATCAGTTGTGATTCCGAGACGTGCAACGGCTTCATAAACTTTTGGAAGGTCAAGAAAATATTCAAGGATCCTTGTTCCTTCTCCAATGCCTACTATAAGCAAGCCACTTGCAAATGGATCCAAAGTCCCGGCATGGCCTGCCTTTATACCGGATATATTTCTAATTCTTTCGACAGCGTCATGGGAAGTAGGCCCTTGTGGTTTGTCAACTTTGATTATGCCGTTCATTTTCTATCTTTTTGAAGATTTTATCTATTTCGAATGATCTTTCTATTCCTCTGTCCCTTACAAAGGTTATTTCTGGCGCTTTAAAGGTGTGAATATTTCTGGCTATTTCCGTTTTAAAATATCCTTTGGCTTTCTCTATTATTCCAAAAACCTCTGTGTTTTTCTCTTCCTCATTTCCGTAAAAACTTAAATAAATCTTTGCATACCTTTTGTCATTCGACAATTCTACGCGTGTAACCGAGATCATTCCCTCAATCCTCGGATCTTTCATATTCAAAAGTGCTTGAGAAACGATCTTCATTATCTCGGATTCCATCATCTCTTTTTTGTATCCCATGAGTCTCACCACTTTTTAAGTTTTTCAGAAAATTATACCATAGAACTCAAAATTTGTGCACATATATGCTATAATTTAATTATGCAAGTAAAAAAAGATGAGAAGCGTTTAAGAATAATCGAGAGTGCTATCTCTCTTTTGAACGAAAAAAATTTTGAAGAAGTCACGACAGACTTAATAGCCAGCCGGGCTAAGGTTGGTAAGGGAACACTTTACACTTATTTCAAAAACAAGGACGACCTTCTTGGAGAAACATTGCTTTACGTACTTTCCGAGTTCCTTGATGCGACTGTCAGAACTAAAAAATGTAAATGCGATCTCGAACGCAAAATAGAAATGCTTTTTGAACTTTACCAGGAAATCGCAAAGTCGCGAGAAAATCTCCTTCCTCTTTTCATGAGAATATACATCGACGAGGCCATAAACAAAAAAAGGACGAATATTCAAAAGCGAATGAAAAATCATCTTATAGGTATATTCAAAAAGTTTGAATCCCAACTTGCGTCTCCGGTAGACATAACTGTCGATTTTATAATTGTTAATGCAATGCCGTTTTCGATGAAAAGATTTGCCCAAGATACAAATTACTGGAAAAATGTTGTCGAGATGATAAAGAAAGGAATAAAAAAAGATTAGCCATTTGGCTAATCTAAAAATTTCATCTCTTCTTCTGTTAGTTCTATTTCACCCGCTCTGGCATTTTCGACAAGATGCTTTTCACTTATCGCCTTTGGTATCGCGAAGACATCCTTTTTTACAAGCCACGCGAGCGCGATCTGGGCAGGTGTGGCATTCCTGTCTTTAGCGATTTTTTGAAGTTTTGATGCCGTCATGCTCATTCCCATCCTGTTGAGGGGACTATATGCGACGACACTTATTCCATTTTTCTGACAAAAATCAAGGAGACCGGATCTTTCTATTTCTCGATCTTCGATATTGTATCTAACCTGATTGCACACAATCGCTTTGGACGCTTCCATTGCTTCTTTGAGTTGAGTGACTGAAAAATTACTGACTCCTATATACCTTGTATAACCACGTTCAAGGGCGGCATTGATATTCTTAACAGCTTCAGTTATCGAGATGTCTTCTGGAGGCCAATGAATGAGGTAAAGATCGAGGTGGTCCGTTCCAAGTCTTTTAAGCGATCCTTCTATCGATTTAAGCATGTCTTTCATTTTAAGATGGTTAGGCCAAACCTTCGACGTCAAAAAGACCTTGTCTCTTCCTATTTCTTTGAGAGCCTTTCCAACCAGTTCTTCCGTATGGCCGGAACCGTAATATTCCGCCGTATCAATATGGGTCATTCCAAGTTCAACGGCTTTTACTATTGCCCTTATTGATTCTTTATCGTTTGATAAATCTGGCGAGATTCCTCCACCCATTTCCCAAGTACCAAGACCTATTACGGGAAGAAACTCATCTGTTTTTCCAAGTTTCATTTTCTTCATCTTATCACCCGCTTTCTCTGAAGAGACATTATGACGATCAAAATGCCTATCAAAAGGCTATTGACCATATTGAACGGTTTTGTCACAAAGACAGGTACAAAGGATATAAAGGATATCCAAATTCCAGACAAAATTATGATTATAACTGAGAAATCTGGATTTTTTATCATCAAAAGACCGAAAATTATGACGAGCATTCCCATGAAAAAGTTATTCCATACATCGGGAGGCATATTCAAAATATAGGGAAGAAAGGCCGAAAGTACAAACCAAAATCCCAGGATAAGAGTTACTATCTTCTGCCATCTCATGATATTACCTCGATGCTTTGTACTGTGGAGAATTTTCAGATATCTGCATAAATTCTATCCTGTTTCCATCCGGATCCCTTATCCAGCACTGCCAGTTAAGATCCTTTCCTTGTTTTGGTTCCACATCAATTATTACACCTTTCTTTTTAAGTTCTTCTGCGGCCTTTTGAATGTCATCAACCTCGAGGCAAAGATGCGAAAAACCAGCCTCATCTTGAGGGCATTCTTTCCTTTTGCCGCCGTAGAAAAGTTCTATGAACTGATTTTTGCCAACTTTTATGTAATTTATCCATGGTTTTCCTTTATCATCTCTTATCTCGAACGCCTTTTGAAATCCAAGTTGATCACAATAAAAATGAAGAGATTTTTCCATATCGCTTACGGTGTAGGCAACGTGCGCTATTCCTTTGATCATATATACCATCTCCTTATCAAATTTTCCTAATCGAGACGCCCGCTCAATCTTCTAAGCCATGCTATCTCCGATTACGAATTACATATCAATTATAACCGATAATTGAACCAACTTAACCGAATCATCACTTAGTTTGTGGTTCGCAGCACGTAGAAAGAATTGACAATTGAAAATTGACAATTAAAACTGCTCACTCTTTACTACTCACTACTTACTCTTCACTCTTCACTTTCCCATTCCCATATATTATCACCGATATATTAAGTGCCCAGAAACTGTGGTAATATTTATATGTGTCAAGCACTATCCTTGAATTGTAAATATTGAAAATTCGATGTGGGGAGGACATAAAGTGGACAGGTATGAGAACTTAAAAGCAAAGGCGAAGTCAAGTGGTAAGGGTTTAAAAGTAGAAGATTACGTTATGGGTATAGGCTTGTGCGGTGTGATCTTGAGTAATGGAAATGCCGGCGTTTCCTATACAGATAGAAAATCTATACCATGGGGGTGCTCTCTTTACGACGCCCTTCCCAAAACAGGAGTTCCAGTTGAAGAGTTCATAGAATTTTTCGATTCTTCAGATGTGCTCATTAATGCGCTTGGAACGGCGGCAATAAATGCGTGTCTCAACATTGGTAAATACGAAGAGGGCGACGTTATGGAAGCCGTTAAATTAAGCGCGGATGATTCGGTTGCAATGATAGGGTATTTTGATCCGATGGTATCGAATATAAAAAAGCAGGTCAAATCCTTGTATATCTTTGAAAAAGAGAGGGAACAAACAAGATGGCCCCATCCCGCTCTCAGTCCTGAAATGATTCCAGACATTCTTCCTACCAGCACCGTTGTCATTATTTCCGCCACGACCGTGATGAATAAAACTTTTGACGATATCGTAAAATACGTCAAAACGCCTCGCACGATTCTGCTCGGTCCCTCTGCTCCGATGGTGCCGGATGTATTCCCGGAAATAAAGGTATTTGGAGGAACAACAATAACCCCTCCAGCCTTAAAAGTCATCGCGCATGGAGGGGGAACGAGAAATCTTTACAGAGAGAAGGTAGGAAAGAAAGTTATACTCGTTGTGAATTAACTGAGCATACCTTTTATTATGAATTCCGTTGCCTCTTCTTCACTCATACCTTTCGCCACAAGAGTGGCGAGTTGTTTTGAGTTTATTCTTCCGATTGATGCTTCATGGGTCAATTCAGATAGATCATTTGTAACCTTTAAAACCGGCAAAGTCGCAACATCTACCTGATCTCCCTTTGTCACTTCTGTACATTCGATATGTCCTTTTGAGTAAGGGGCATTTCCGAAAGCCTCATTTATTATCCTTGCGTGTGTCTGATCCGTTGCGACGATGGTGCTCTTTGCTATTCCGTGGGCATTTTTACCGTTAAGGCCGAGGCTTTCTTTTATGCTTATTTCATCATTTGATCTTCCTCTAACTTTGCTCTCGAGGTTTGCAACGGCGCTATCTTTTAGATCGACATCCATTTTGACAACGAGTTTTCCTACCCTTGTTCGTGTCAATTCAAAGGTGTTACTGTATCTTCCGTTTTCATCTACGATGGCATGCGTTTCGGAAATGACCGTTACTCCGCCTTCCTCCGAATGGAAATGGGCGTCGGCGTAGGTCATAGAAGCATTTTTCCCTATCTTAACTATCGCGATCATTTTGTGCGTTAATTTTGTTGACCATGGAAAAGAACAGTGAGAGATGAAATTCACACTTGCGCCGTCTTCGATTATGAATTCAAAATTTATCCTTTGCTCTCCCTCTTTTCCAAGAAAGCCGGTACAAAGGTGAATAGGCATTGCTATCTTTTTGCCCTTAAGAATCCTTATTTTTGCCCATACTCCCAAATCTTGTTTGCCTGCCTCTATTTCAACGCCTTCTACGTTGTTAAGGCCTATCACCTTATCTCCGCTTATTATTATCGAGGCAATGCGTTTATCGAGCAGGTTGTCTGCCTTTCCGCCACTTTTTTCGTAAGCCTCCGCTATCTTTTCGAATTCTTTTGAATAATCCGGCGCTATTCTCATATCATTTCCCTTTCTTTCACAAGATGGATTTCATTTGGATGATCGCATGCGTCACACATAGATTTGTAATATTTAGATATTTCGACAGGGTCACCTTCTTTTAGAACTATTCCGGCGCACAATAGATAGGCGTAATCAGAATTGATAGATATTTCTTCCCTGTGCGTTATCGTTATCACGGTGATCTTTCTGTCGATCAAGGCGTTTATGAATTTATTTATCGTCTCTATAGACATCATATCTATTCCCGAATCTGGCTCGTCGAGTATCACGTATTTTGGATTGAGCATGTATATAGACGCAAGCTCTATCCTTTTTCGCTCTCCGCCGCTTAAAGACCCATCAACGTACCTTTTTAAGTATTCATCTCCAAGGCCAACGAGTCTAAGGGCATTTTTTATCTCATCGAGAGGCTTTTTTATCTTTCCTCCAAGCGTAAGATATTCTAAAACCCTTATCCCGTCAAACCTTACATTTTCTTGAAAGGCTATGGTGATTCCCAACTGGGCTCTTTTACTCATGTCAAGATCGGTTATATCAATGCCATCAAGATAGATTTTTCCAGATAGAGGTTTGTAATCTTCCATTCCCATTATCATGTTTGCAACGGTAGATTTACCGGTACCGTTATTTCCAAGAATGGTGTACCTTTTACCGTTTTCGAATTTTTTAAGTATAATCTTTCCATCTATTTCAAGATGGATATCTTTCAGTTCAAGCATTTTTTCACCTTCAAATGATCATTCCCCCGTCCACACCTATTACCTGACCGGTTATGTATGATGAATCGCTCGAAGCCAAAAAGAGTATAACGTTGGCTATTTCTACAGGCTCTGCAAGTCTGCCAAGCAAAGTCTTTGACTTTATCTCGTCTATTTTTTCTTTTGACAAACCGGCTATCAAAGGAGTCCTTACATATCCTGGGGCTATGGCATTCACACGTATGCCGTACCTTGCAAATTCTTTTGCCCACACTTTTGCCAGCACATTAACTCCTGCTTTCGATGCAGAATAAGCGCTTTGGCCAGGGTTGCCGTATACCCCGACTATTGAAGAAACATTTACGACAACGCCACTATTTTGCTTTACCATGTATTTCATGACGGCCTTTGTGGTATTGTAAGTGCCTTTTAAATTGACGTTTAGAGTGAAATCGAAATCTTCTAAAGTATTTTCAAGCAAAGGTTTCTCTCTTACAGAACCTGCGTTGTTAACGAGTATATCTATACGTCCGAGATCTTTTATTATCGTATCAACAACCCTTTCAACTTCAGAAAAATCCGTAACATCCATTTTATAAGTTCTGTACTTTATGCCGAGAGCCTTTTGCGCTTCTTCGAGCCCTTTTTGATTCAAATCGCACGCGGCAACTACGCCGCCTTCAGACAAGAATTTTTTTGCGGTTTCCAATCCGATTCCCGATGCGGCACCGGTTATAAGAATTATTTTATCTTTAAACTTCAACTCGATCGCCTTCTAATCCATACCAATTATATCATATTTTCAAAGATAATTTTTGAACCAATCAACTATAAGATCGAGCCGTTTTATCCTGTGATATGGCTTTCCAGACCTTGACAGTTCATGATTTTCTGAAGGGAAAAGGGCGAGTTTTGCCTCTTTGCCGAAGTGCCTAAGCGCCGTAAAGAACTGGAATGCCTCTACCATGTAACATCTGTAATCTTCCATCGAATGGATCATCAAAAGCGGGGTTTGAACATTTTTGACGTACGTTAAAGGAGACATCTCCGTATACCCTTTTGAGTTTGACCACGGATCGCCTCCAAGTTGATCGGGGCCGAAGAAATATCCTATATCTGTAGTGCCGAAGAATGAAATCCAGTTGCTTATCGATCTTTGAGAGACTGCCGCTTTAAATCTGTTCGTCTGCGTTACTATCCAGTTTGTCATGAATCCGCCGTAAGATCCTCCCGTTACACCGAGCCTTTTTTCATCTATAAAATCATACTTTTTTATTGCTTCATCGACAACTTCCATGATATCCTGATAATCTCTTTTCCCGTAATTTCCGTATATGTAAGAGAATTCTTCACCGTATCCATCACTTCCCCTCGGATTTGAAAAGATCACGACAAACCCGTTTGATGCGAGTATCTGAAATTCGAGGAAGAAGGCATTTCCGTAAGCCGTCCGTGGCCCTCCATGAATTTCAAGTACTGCAGGATACTTCTTTCCTTTCTCGTAGTCTGCCGGTTTCATAATCCACGCATCCACTTTTTTGCCATCTGAGGTTTTGACGGCAAAATATTCCGACATCGATACTTTGAAATTCTTGAAATCGTTAAAGTGAGAAAGTTTCCTCTCTTTGCCGTCTTTGTAAATGTACAATTCGTCAGGGCTTGCAAAGTTCATTGCAAGAAATGCAATGCCTCCATCTGAAGCGCTAAAGCCCGAGACAGATCTCTGGCCGGAGATCACTTCTTCGACCTTTCCATCTTCGTAGGCCATGATCTTAGATATTGGACCTTCCGTCACCATAAAAAATATACCTTTTTGCGTCCAAAAGATTTTATTTGGAGAAGACCCTCTCGAGTCGCTGTTTATGGAGTTGCCCTTTGGGAGATCTATATCGCACATTTTTTTCAGTTTTCCATTTAAATCTATCGTGAATAATCTTTCATTTGTGAATGAGCCATGGGCAAGATCTGAGATCATGGCAGCGAGTTTTGAGGAATCAGGACTCCATACTACATTACCGACCGAAAGATTCGATCTCGTCAGTTTTTTAACTTTTCCGTTAATTTCTAAAATGAAAAGATCGGAAACAAGTGGATTGTGTTCCATATCCATCGCCTCAACAAAGGCGACATACTTCCCGTCCGGAGAGATCGCAAAATTGAAAATCTCTCCCTTTTCATCTGTAAGTTGTTTTTTTGTACCATTTTTCTTTACAAGAAAAAGTTGCTTTTTAACGTTGTAGATAAAACCTTCTCCATTTGCCCAAAAAGGTATTTTATCTATTTCATGAACATCATCCTTCACTTTGCCAGATTTCTTCTTTCCTTTGATGGCGACTAACAGGACAAGTTCATTTTTGTTAAGATATCCGAGGTCTGTTATTTGGTCATCAAAATGAAGGACTTTTTTTGCTTCCCCTCCATTTGAATTTATTATCATCAAATCAGATCCATTATCATTTGATCTCACAAAGGCAATCTCCGATCCGTCGGGCGACCATCTTGGAGATGAATCTTTGCCAGTTGTAAACTGGAAGATGTGCCTATCGTACATGTAAATAGACTTATCATATCCATCCTGCTTTTCATTTGCCTTGCTCAGTGTGAAAACAATTCTTCTTCCTTGAGGATCTATTTGCGGGTCTCCCGGAAATTTTAGATCTAAAAGGTTTTTAGAAGAGAATTTCTTCATCGAGACCATCTCCTTTTTGATAAATCTTATTTTAATTATACTCCTTTGATTAGAGTATGCATATAATATAGGGGAATGGGAAAGCGAAGAGTAAGTAGTGAGTAGTAAAGAGTGAGGAGTTTTAATTGTCAATTCTTTGTGCTACAAGCCACAACCTACCCGCCATTACCATTATTACCTGCCAAGTCTGTTTAAATTGTCCCCGTTAATTTACGCACACTTGATCTTGACAATGTTCCGTTCACTTTGTATAATCATTCTACGAAGAAGACATGCTAAGGAGGTTGCTTTATGAAACGTACTTATCAGCCAAAGAGCAGAAAAAGGGCTAAAACTCACGGGTTCCTTTCAAGGATGAGAACAAATTCGGGAAGACGGATCTTAAGTAACAGAAGAAGGGCTGGAAGAAAAAGATTAACGGTTTGAATACCTTTGAACCAATGAATCGAATCAAAAGGGAAAAAGATTTCCAAAGGATTTTTCTCGAAGGTCAAAGTGTATCGAATGATCTTTTAGTTGTAAAATACATCTTTAACGATCTTGGATGGCCACGGATAGGAATTGTGGTATCAAAAAAATTCGGAAAGGCCCACGTTAGAAATCGATTCAAAAGGTATGTACGTGAAGTTTTCAGAACGAACAAACCCAAAAAAGGAATCGATATGATTGTTTTACCCAAAAGAGAATTGAAAGGTCAATTTGAGGCCATAAAATTCGATACATTAAGATCTTCTTTTCTTTTTTTACTCTCTAACCTTGAGAGGAAGAGTCCAAATGAGGCTTAGGGATATACTTATAAAGCCTATAAAATTTTACCAAAAGTATATTTCCCCCTTAAAACCCCCATCGTGCAGGTTCACACCAACATGTTCGAATTACGCCATAGAGGCAATAGAAAGATTTGGCTTTAAAGGAGTAATACTTGCCGTGTGGCGCGTTCTAAGGTGTAATCCTTACAGTAAAGGTGGAGAAGATCCTGTACCGACAAAATTCATAATTGGAGGTAAACGCAGGTGACTAAAAATGCATTTGTGCTACTTTTTCTTATCTTTGCTCTAAGCGTTCTTGCCTTTGCTATACCGCAAGTAGAAGTATCGATTTCGGCAACTGCGGCAACTGTTACAACGAAACTTTACAGATACTCGGTAGATCTCAAAGCGGGAACTTTGCAGAATGAATACAGCGTTTTCTATGAAAATATTCATTCGTGGGAAAATACAGGTGATGGCCTTGTACTCTATTACGATGGAAAGCCTCTGACCTCATCGAGTTGGTCGATTTCTCCAAATGGCAGAGATACTTTTGAAACTAAATCAAATGTAACGCTGAATTTTTTTTATGATGTCAACGGTTCAACAATCGAGAAATCTATAACCTTTGTCAACAATCCAAATTATGAAGTCATCGTTTCGGTCAAAGCGCCAAAGGATTTAGAGTTGTCTTTGACATTTCCGACGTTAGAGACACAATTCAATCGTTCGAGTGGCGGCGTCTTTGGATCTTACTATTCAAAAAAAGGTATAGTTACATTTGCATCTCTTTCGAACGGGACTTTCAATAATGAGGGCGTTGCTACCTTTTCTGGTAATCTGAATGCCAAAATTTACATGGGCCCTGTTAAAAATACGCTTATTTTCTCAGTTTTTCCGACGGATCAGAGCGTTATATCCAATTTTATAGGCACATATCCGGGATCGGAGCCATGGTATTCGTGGTTTATGTACATATTCGTAGCCTTTCTTAACTGGCTTTACGATCTGACCGGCAATTACGGATGGGCAATTATACTTTTTGGAATAATCGTGAGGGTCGTGCTCTATCCTCTTTTTCACGTTCAACTGAAATCGATGCTTAAGATGAGAGATATTCAGCCTAAAGTCCAAGAACTCCAGAAAAAATACAAAGATCCAAAGAAATTGCAAGAAGAGATGATGAAACTTTACAAGGCCGAGGGTGTGAATCCTACCAGTGGATGCCTTCCGCTTTTGATACAATTTCCTGTGCTTGCACTTTTGTATTACGTCATCTTTTACTCTAGAGAGGTTTTTGCGTACAATCCTCAGTTTTTGATATGGAATGATTTATCTGTAGGTGGCTTTAACGAGAATATAGTCTTGCTACTTCTAATTGTGGTTTTCACCATTTGGTCTTCTTTGTGGACAAGTACGAAACCAAGCCAGGTATGGCTCGCTGCCGGCATGTCCGCGGTGATGGAACTTATATTCATAGGGTTCCCGGTTGGCCTTTTCCTTTATTACACAACCTTTTCAGGGATGCAGGTTTTGACAAGTTATGTTGCGGCAAAGATTTATAGGATGAAAGGTATAACTTGGAGAGAGTTGTTCGGAATGAATCCAAAAGTCCAGTGGGGGGACAAAAAATGGAAAAAACGTTCGAAGCCAAAAGTGTAGAAGAATGTCTCGAGATTGCCTGTAAAGAATTTCAGGCAAAAAAAGATGAAATAAATTTTTCAGTCGTTCAGGAACCATCGAAAGGATTTTTAGGAATAGGATCAAAGAGTGCCATTGTAAAGGTGTCTTTGAATGATAATTTCAACATCCGTCAAATAAAGGATTTTTTGGAAAAGTTGATAGGCTTTTACAATCAAAATGTCGAAATAAAGGTTGATACTGTAAAAGAGATGGTTTCCTATTCGGTTATCATAAAGTCGGATAGTCCTCTTTCGAACCTTATCGGGAAACACGGCCATACCATGGAAGCGATCGAGCATATTCTCTCAGTATACATAAACAAGATAAATGATCACAGAATATCAGTTTCAATCGATATAAACGATTACAGAACGAGAAGAGAAAATTTTGTAAAGCAGGTAGTTACTGAATCGATCAAAAAGATCGAAAGCGGCCGGGCAAAAAGAATATCTCTCGAGCCTATGAATATTCGCGAGAGAAAGATCGCGCATGAAATTCTCTCCCAATATCCCAATCTAAAGGCCTATTCGGTCGGGAATGAGCCGCATCGTCATATAATAATAGAAAGTTCAAAGATCAAAATTTCAAAATAATCAGAGGGTGATGAATTTGAAAAAGTTAATAGAATCTGTACCTAATTTCAGTGAAGGACGTCGGGAGGAAGTAGTCAAAGAGATAGTAAAGATGGCCGAAGAAACTGATAACGTCTGGGTATTTGACTGGTCGATGGATAAAGACCATAACAGATCGGTTATTACCATCGTTGGAGATCCGGAAAGTGTTAGCGAAGCCATATTCAAGATGTCTAAAAAGGCAGTTGAACTCATAGATTTAAGGCAGCATACCGGAGAGCACCCTCGAATGGGAGCAGTAGATGTGATTCCCTTCATTCCAATAAGAGGATCGACGATGGAAGAATGTATTGAGATATCGAAAAAGGTTGGGAAACGTATTGGAGAGGAATTAAAGGTCCCGGTTTATCTTTACGAAAAGTCCGCAACGAGTCCTTTGAGGGAAAACCTCGCCGACATAAGAAAAGGAGAGTTCGAAGGCTTCTTTGAAAAGATAAAGTTGCCAGAATGGGCTCCAGATTTCGGTCCAGGAGAAGTTCATCCAACGGCCGGTGTAGTTGCAGTTGGAGCAAGAGAATATCTTATAGCCTTTAACGTTAATCTTGGGACGAAAGATTTGAAAATAGCAGAAAATATCGCCAAGGCTGTAAGGAATTCTTCAGGAGGGTACAGATTCGTAAAGGCAATAGGGGTTGATTTAAAAGAAAAGGGTATAGTCCAGATATCTATGAATATGACGAATTACAAAAAAAGCCCTCTTCACAGAGTCTTTGAAACTATCCGGAGCGAAGCCGAGAGATATGGCGTGCCGATAGTCGGATCTGAAATAATAGGTATGATACCTATGGATGCGATAATTCAAACTTACAAATTCTATCTTAGGATAGACGATCTCTCATCTGACAAGGTGATAGAAAATAAATTGCTCGATAAAATCAGCGAAGAATTTTGAAATAAGAAATGCTAAGATAATTACCGCACTTGGAAATGAAGCGGTAAATGATTACTCTTTAGAGATCTTCACGGCCAACATACATATTTCAGATGGTTATATTGACGCTGTAGACGGGCAGAATCGAGAAGTTGAGTTTTTTGATGCGTCAGGTCTCATAGCGTTACCAGGGTTTGTCGATCCTCATACGCATATACCATTTGTCGGTGAGAGAAGCAAGGAGTTCATAATGAGATCAAGGGGGATCGATTACACCGATATTCTAAAATCGGGCGGTGGAATTCATTCAACAGTTGAGAATGTAAAAAAATCGAGTGTTGACGATCTTGTCAAATCGGGGCTTAAGTATCTTGGATGGATGTTAAGAAGCGGCGTAACTTCTGTGGAGTGTAAGAGCGGATATGGCCTTGATTTTGAGAATGAAATAAAACAACTCAAAGCGATAAGGATCATCTCAAATATGACCAATCAAAATATAGTGCCAACCTTTTTGGGAGCCCATGCCGTTCCTTCAAAAGGAGAGACGACATTTTTAGAAGATTTAAAGGCAATGATGAAAGAAATCAAAGAAAAGCATCTTGCCGAATTCGTGGATGTTTTTTGCGATGAAGGTGCTTTTTCTGTGGATTTTATCTCAGTTACGCCAGATCAGTCGGGTTTAAATTGAAAGCGCATGCCGATGAACTTACAAATAACGGATTTGGGAAAATTGCATCGATGTTAGGCGCTACAAGCGTTGATCATCTTGCCATGTGTGATGAATCCGAAATCGATGAGATGGCAAAAAACAAAACGATCGCGGTGTTGTTGCCTTTAACGAGTTTTTATCTCAAAAATAAATTTGCCCCCGCGGTAAAGTTCATAGACGCTGGTGTTCCTGTCGCTTTGGGATCTGATTTCAACCCCGGATCGAATACATTTTATTCTCCTTTTCTCACAATTCATCTCGCAGTTAATTACATGGGAATGACCGTCGAACAGGCCATCGTGGCACATACTCTTAATGCGGCCTGCGCAATAGGGCTCGGAGAAAAGGTCGGAAGTATAGAGCCAGGAAAGAGGGCCGATATACTGCTTTTAGACGCCCCATCTCTTGATTACATACCTTATATGCCTACAAATGAAATCATCAGAATGATATGTTTAAATGGTGAGATCTTTGAAAATAGAGATAGTTTTTCCTGGAAAGATAAAAAATGATTTTCTTCAAGAAGGATTCAACGAATACATAAAAAGAATCAAGAGGATGGCAAGGATTGAAATAAAGATCATCGAATCCTCGCATTCACAAAATCCAGAAATCTGTATTGAGGAAGAATCAAAAAAACTGATAAAATATCTTGGAGAGAAGAAATTCATCCTGCTTGACATCGAGGGGGAAGAGATGAACACTGCCCGGTTCGCAAATTTGATAAGAAATGAAATGGAAAATGGTCATGATATTTGTTTTGTTGTGGGAGGAACTTATGGTGTTTCAAATGAACTCAAAAAGAAGGCAAATTTAAGGCTTTCGATCTCACCTATGACCTTTACGCATTCGATAACTCTCTTATTGCTTGCCGAGCAGATCTACAGATCGATGAAGATCATCTATTCTGAACCCTACGATCATTGACAGGAATGAATTCAATAAACACAAGGAGGTTATTCATTTGGGTGATCCTCTGAGTTACATGTACATTCTCAGTGGCATTATTGCCATCGCGATACTTTTGATCCTTTCCGCGTTCTTTTCTGCGTCTGAAACTTCTCTGTTAAGTGTCAGTAGAAAAAAACTTCGCGATGCGATAAGTGGTGACAGAGAAAATATGAACTTTGAAAATCAGTTAAAAACCTCGAACAGATATTTAACTGTAATTCTCATATTGAACAATGTTGTCAACATTTTGATCTCTTCTTTATCCACTGTCATTTTGATCAACATTCTTCCAAAAGGTGCCTCAGAAGGTTTGATCCTAACAATTGTTACCATCGTTGCAACCGTGATAATCGTCATCTTTGGAGAGATAACGCCGAAATTGTACGCAAGAGAGCATGCCGCCGCTTTGTTCAAAATCTCATTGCCCATCATAAAGGCGCTGGATTTTATCTTAAGGCCATTCGTTTTTGCACTTAACGCCCTCGCGAATACGATAAGCAAGACTTTTACAAAAAAAACCGTTGAACCTTTTATTTCAAGTGAAGATATCCTTTTCGAAATAGATGCCGGAAAACATGTCGGGGTTATAGAAGAGGAAGAAGGTGCTATACTAAAAGGTGCTTTAAAACTCAAAAATACCTATGTCAGAGAGATCATGGTACCGAGGATAGAGATGGTTACACTCGAATCAAATGCAAATCTTAAAGAAGCGATAAAAAAATTCGATGAATCGAAGTACTCGAGATTACCTGTTTATTCTGAAAGCATCGATCACATAATCGGAATATGTTATTCCAAAGATATAATATCGGTCATAAATGAGAAGGGAAAGGACGTACTCGATCGAATAAATGTAAAAGATGTAATGAGACCTCCATATTTTGTACCGGAAACGAAAAAAATAGATGATCTGCTCCACGAAATGAGATACATGAAGATGCACATAGCAATAGTTGTAGATGAATATGGGGGTACGGCTGGTCTTGTGACCCTTGAGGATGTCCTCGAAGAATTAACGGGCGAGATCTTCGACGAATACGATGTAGATGAGGACAGGGTTCAAATAACAAAAACGGACAAAAATACTTATATAATAGACGGTCTTACGCCTCTAAACAGCATAGAAAGGGAGATCGGAATTTCATTCCCAGAAAGTGAGTTTGAAACTATAGGAGGATATCTTCTAAAGATCTTCGAAAGAGTTCCAAAGCCAGGCGAGATCGTTGAGACAGGTGATTTTACGATTAGGGTACTTGAGTCTAACAGGTTAAGAATAATAAAGATAGAACTTAAACTGAAGGGGATGAAAGAAATTGACAGTTCAGGAACTGATAAATAAAGCAAAAGAGGCAAAAACACATGCTTATGCACCTTATTCAAATTTTTCCGTTGGAGCGGCAATTGAAACAGAATCGGGAAAGGTATATACAGGTTGTAACGTTGAGAATTCCTCATTTGGCCTTAGCATGTGTGCAGAAAGAGTGGCGATCTTCAAAGCCGTCAGTGAAGGAGAAACGAAATTCAAAAGGATCGCGATAGTAGCCGATACAAAAGGTCCTGTGTCGCCATGCGGAGCCTGCAGACAGGTAATGGCAGAATTTGGGAACTTTGAAGTCATTCTTTCAAATGAAAATGGAAATGTTGAAAAGACGACTGTCGAAGAACTCCTTCCCGGCTCTTTTGATCTTAGGAGGGATAAAAATTGAAAAAGGCAATATTATTTTCAATCTTTATAGCGTTATTCTTTTCTTTCGCCCTTTCGAAAACAGTTACCTTTGCCTATCAAGGCGATTCAAATACGAAGTTTGTCTCAGTTCTTGGCAGTTTTAACGACTGGTCTTCAACCTCTACCGTTATGAGAAATGCTTTTGGAACCGTGTGGATGGTTCAAATAGATCTGCCAGATGGCATCTATTATTACAATTTCGATGTTGACGGACAGATAATAACAGATCCGGCCAATCCTAAAATGGTCTCAAATGGAAAGGGTGGATATTACTCGGTCTTAATCGTTGGAACGTACGTCCCTCCAACTGGCAAATTAAATAGCGGGATTATACATACGAATTACATACACTTCGACCCTCACTCTCTTAAATATGTCGATCCATCTTCGACAAGGACTATTTATTTTTCGGTAGAAACTCTTCATGACGATGTCGATGCTGCCACTTTGGTAGTCAACAACAAGATGTATCCGATGAAAAGGATAGTCCTTGATCAATACACAGACATTTTCAGAACCGAGTTCAATCCCTCTACTTCAAAGTTTGAATACAAATTCATCTTAAGAAATGGAGATCGTAGCGTAGAGATTGGATCGACAGGAATTGCGACAGAATCTAATTTCTTCACATTTGATTTTGCATCTCCAGATGTAAAGATCTTAAGCGTCCCAAAATGGTCTGAGGGTGCCATCGTCTATGAAATCTTTCCCGAAAGATTTTGGGATGGAAATCCCAAAAATAATCCCCTCGGCACTCTTCCATGGGGAGGAACTCCGACAAATTACAATTTCTTTGGAGGAGATCTAAGGGGAATAATAGATCATTTAGATTACCTTAAATCTCTCGGAGTTAACGTCCTATACACAACCCCGATCTTTGAAGCACCGTCAAATCACAAGTATGATACTCAAAATTACATGAAAATAGATCCACATTTCGGGACTCTTGAAACCTTCGAAGAACTCTTAAATGATCTTAAAAAGGACAATATTCACTGGATATTAGATGGCGTTTTTAATCATACCGGAACGCAATTCTTTGCCTTTCAAAACCTTTTGAAAAATCAGCAAAACTCACCTTACAAAGACTGGTATTTTGTGCTTAAATATCCCATTATCGAAATGCCAGGATATTACAGAACATTCCAAAATTACGCTTCCTTGCCCAAGTTGAATGTCATGAACCCAGACGTTCAAAAATACTTGAAGGGTGTCATAGATTATTGGACCTCAAAGGGAATAAGTGGATGGAGGATAGATTCGGCAAATGTCATATCCGATCAATTCCTGATCAAACTTTATAAATGGATTCACGAAGTCAATCCAGATTCTCTCGATGTTGGAGAAATATGGACAAATGCATCCCAATGGTTTGACGAAGGTGCATTCAACTCGGTGATGAATTATCTTTTCCGAAGTGCCGCTTACAATTTCATAATTTACGGATCCGGTGCAAAGGCTTTTGTCAACGATACGAATTCGTATCTTAACACTTATCCGCCTCAACTTTGGAATTCACTATGGAATCTAATAGATAGTCATGATACCCCAAGGGCTTTGACAGCTGCAAATGGTGATCTCAACAAGATGATGGCACTTGTGGGTTTACAGATGACCTTTCCGGGTGCTCCGATGATATATTACGGGGATGAAATAGGTATGACAGGCGGTAACGATCCGCTGAATCGTGGTTGTATGATTTGGGATAAAAGCAAATGGAATATGAAACTCTTTGACTGGTACAAACTTTTGATAAATATACATGAAACAAATCCGGCACTCAGATATGGAAATTACCTTCCAATTGTGATGAATAAAGATGTTTTGGGCTTCGAAAGAACTTACGATGGCCAAACTCTTTACGTTTTCATAAACGGGGGAAGTGCAGTTCAAAAGATCTCAACTTCACTTTATGGAAAATTCGAGAATCTTGTTGATGGAACGATGATCGGTGGATCTGAGAGTGATTTGAATTTAACGATGCGACCATACCAGGTTATGATCCTTGAAAAGAGCAAATAACGAATAGCGTATGAATTATTCCTAATTGTCAATTACACCTATTTTTTACTGGAGGTGATTGTGTGAAGAATGTCATCTTTTTGGTTTTGGGAATGATTTTGTTCTTTTCTGTAGGTTTTGCCACCACAAATTTGCTTGTCTACGATCAAATGGCGCTTGTTTCTTCAAATGCCACAATCAAAATGGGAAACAATTCGTTTATGATCCCAACCCCGAATGGTACGATGCCGGAATCACTTGTCACATCTTCAAGCGTTTCTTACAGGTACCATGCTGCCGAATCTTACAGCCTTGAGTATCTTCTTAAAAGGTTTCTTGGCACAACGGTACAGTTTCAATTTACAAACAATTCAACGACTGTCGTAAAAAATGTACGCATACTTTCTTCGAATCCTATTATAATTCAAACAATTGACGGCGGAAAGGTATATTTTTCTCCGTCGGGCCAATTCATCTTTCCGTCTCTTCCCCAAATCGATTCTCAAAACTATTTTCTTGTTTCGACAGATGCTTCGTCCCTTTCCTACTCTTACTTGACCAATGGGATAGGCTGGAAAGCCTATTACACGCTCAACGTAGATAATGGTTCTATGAACGGTGAAATAGAAATATGGAACAAAACAGATATGACCTTCAAAGATTTCAACCTTGCTTTTCTTTCTGGACACCCATTCACATCGAACACTTCTCAGCCTCAAATGGCAAAAATCCTTGCTGCCGCCTATATGCCTTCTCCTTCGATGCCACAGGTGCAAAGTGTTGAAGGATATAAAATTTACAATTACGGTAAGGTAGACGCACTTGATTCGAATGACGCGATCTTTTTGCCTTTGTTTTCCAAAAAGGTGAAATTGGATAAATTGAATATTGTCTACAATCCATCACAAAATCTCACAAATGCCGTTCAAGTTGCGAAAATCGATCATGACTTTGCCATACCGGCAGGTGTGGTTAGTCTTTATACGACAAAAGATGGCATGACTTACTTTCTTGGACAAACAAACATCACCGATACGGCATCGATGGTTTCGCTTGATCTTCAATACGGTCAAAATTTTGATTTGAGCGCAAAACAAGTTGAAACTCAAAGAACGATAGTCACGAAAGATCTTTACAGTTATACCTATCAGATAACAGCCTTTAATTCGTCTTCAAATGCTCAAAGTTTATGGATATACATTTCAATTCCGTCAGATGCGATTGTTACTTCAACGCCGACAGGCATTCAATTTGAAAGACCATCGACAACGCAGATACGTTTCCGTGTTGATTTAAAACCAAATTCGGAGGAAGTGTTCACTTACGGATTACAAACAAGTTATTGAAGAACTTAAAAAACTTAGAACTTTTATGGTGAGCCGTCAGAGAACGGCTCACATAGAAAGAATGGAAGAAGATGCCGTAAATTTAGCAAAAATTCATGATTTGGACCTTCAGAGGCTTTTGGTTTGCGTTGACTCGCATGATCTTTTCAGGGACGTTCTTCCACAAAAATTGTTCAAGATCGCACAAATATGGAATTTAAATATAACGAATGTCGAAAAGTTCTCGCCTCTTTTACTTCATGGAAAAGTTGCGGCAGAGTACCTCAAAAGACGCTTTGAAATAAATGACAAAGAGATCCTTGACGCTGTCGCTTACCATACATCTGGAATCCCAACCGAGTCGCCCATTGTCATGGCCATGTTCATACTCGATTCAACAGAATCTGGAAGAGATTTTGAAGGTATAGATGAATTAAGGGAAATATCTTCACGTTCTCTAAGAGAAGGATTTGAAGCCATAGTCAAAAATAAGTTGATATACGCTGTTACAAACAATTTGCTTGTTCTGCCTGAAACTGTCGAAACATGGAATTACATAAGAGGAGTGAAAAGTTGAAAAATATTCTTCTTTCTCTTTCTGTAATAGTTTCAATTTTGGGAATAATTTTGGCTTCCATAGTTATTTATCCTCTATTTGAAAATGGATTTTCCGCGATAGCAAATGAATATCCAAACTCTAAGGTCTATCTTTTGTCAATTATAAAGGATAGCGCGGGCATTAGTGCAGTTGAAATAGTTGGAATGGACTTAACAACGAAAAACCTTATAATCGTTAACGTTCCAACAGATCTATCCATAAATGGTCAGAGTATCTCAAATATTTATCAGACCAAAGGCATTTATCAGATGGAAAAAGCAATAGAGGAAGTTACGAATTTGAAAATGACAGACTGGCTTGTTTCGACAAAATCAACGCTTGAGAGATACCAAAGCGGGCTTCGATATCAAACAATCGAGGATCTCATAAAGGTCGTAGAAAAAGAAAAAACTCAAGATCCGATTTCTTTGTTTTATTCCTTTAAAAATTTTTCAAGCCAGTTCAAAAGCAGTATAAATTTCACGCGGTTTGTAAGAATCGTTCATTTTATACAGACAAAACCGTCTATCTTCAAAATTGAATATCCATACGTTTATTCAAATGGAACCTTTATAACAAACACCGGCTCTTTAAAAAATTTTGCCATGGAAATGGAAAATTGCACACCTTTTTACAATCCCTTTTCTATAAAGCCCGTTATTATAAATTGCTCGAATCAAAATTCATTCGCGTTTTATCAGGAAAATATGAGTTTATGGTCTAAAAATGGGTATGACTACGAGATCATACCAGATCTTTTCAGAAAATATACGGGAGAGAATATCGTTATATCGCTTTCAGACATTTCCTGGAAATTAGATGCACTTAAGTCTGCTCTTTCTAAAATTTATCCAAATGTCAAATTCACTTTCATGAATACTTCCGATCCTGAATTTCTTAAGACCTACTACGATATAGTTGACTGGGCTTCTTCGAGAAGATACTATTCCATCGGAAAATACGATTTTCTAATTCTTTTAGGTCATTCTTCGTAAATCATTACCTCAAGATGATCTGATCTGACCATATTTATCGGTATCTCATCTGAAAAAACCCTGTCTAAGACCTGCAATTTTTCCCGTCCACCTGCCATAATAAATGTGTTCTTTGACCTGTTGATGACTGGAAATGTAAGAGTTATCCGTTCTACAAAGGGTTCTAACTTCGCCTCTGCAAGGGCTACCCACTTTTTATCTTCATGAATTAAAGAAGAATTCGGAAAGATAGAGGCTGTATGGCCATCCCTTCCCATTCCGAGAAAGAGAATATCAAAGGTGGGTCCGTCATCAAAAAAGGATCTTAAAGTTTCTTCGTAATCTCTGACAGCATCCTCGATAGGCAGATCTGCCCTTATTTTATGAACATTTTGAGGTGGTATATTTATCGTTCTTATCAAAGATTCATAGACCATTCTGTAATTACTTCGAGAATCATCGTATGGAACATATCTTTCGTCTCCCCAGAAAAGGTGAATCCTTTCCCATGGAAAGTCTTCAAGGGCCATCTTTTTGTAAAGTTCCCTTGGCGTATTTCCTCCTGCAAGGCAAATGGTAAAGAACTTTTGATCTCTTTTGAAGTATTGAAAAAGGAATTCCAAGATTGCTTCATTCATAGATTCTACATTTTTAAACCTCTTTAAAATGCGTTGTACCATTCTCTTCCATCCTTCTCTATTAATTCATCAGAAGCCTTAGGCCCCCATGTTCCTGCCTCGTAAATATGCAAGTTCGAAGATTCGCCTTCCCACTTTTTTATCAGCGGTGTGAATATCTTCCAACTTTCACGCATTACATCGTCCCTTATAAACAAAGTTTGATCTCCGAGCATACAATCGAGTAAAAGGCGTTCATAAGCCTCGGGAGGCCTTGTTCCAAAAACTTCGACATACTTAAAATCCATAGTTAGAGTACTCATACAAAGTTTTGGGCCGGGATGCTTTGCCTGAAAAGAAAGTACGATTCCTTCTTCCGGTTGAATGTTTATTCTAAGAATATTCGGAGGTATATTCTTTACAGGAAGTTGCGGGAAGATTGAATGAGGTACTTTTTTAAAGGTTATTATTATCTCACTTACATGTTTTGAAAGTCTCTTTCCAGACCTCATGTAAAATGGCACACCGCTCCATCTCCAGTTATCTATCATGAATTTTGCGGCGGCGAATGTTTCAATTTTCGAATTTGGGCTGACTCCGGGCTCTTCAAGATAACTTACAACTTCTTTTCCATTTATTTGTCCTCTTCCGTATTGCCCTCTCACAAACCAAGAGTCAAGATTATCAATAGGAAAAGGTCTTATCGATCTGAATAACTTTACCTTTTCGTTATGTATTTCATCGGCATCGAAAGTAGCAGGAGGCTCCATCGCAACAAGAGACAAAAGTTGCATCATATGATTCTGAAACATATCTCTCACAAGACCTGCGTGTTCGTAATATCCTGCCCTGTGTTCGACGCCAATATCCTCCGCGACCGTTATTTGAACGTTGTCTATGTACTGGTTATTCCATACAGGTTCAAAAATAGAATTTGCAAATCTAAATATGAGTATATTTTGTACGGTTTCCTTTCCCAAATAGTGATCTATTCTGTATATTTGATCCTCTTTTAGGGTCGCATGTAAATTCTTGTCCAACTCGTTAGCGCTGTCAAGATCGAAACCAAATGGTTTTTCTATTATTACTCTTGAAAAAGCATTTTCTTGACTTGTAAGGCCGAGATCTCCGAGATTCTCGACAATAGGAAGGTATAAAGAAGGAGGGACAGCCATGTAAAATATCTTGTTACCATTTGTCATGAACTTTTTCTCAAGATCTTTGATTCTCCATCTTAAATCAGAATAAAGTGAGAGCGAATCGTACTCTCCTTGAACGTAAAAAGTTCTTTGAATAAATTCCTCAATTTTACCTGAGTCGCCTGACAGAGCCTCCCTTACCTTTTCTCTGAAAGTTTCGTCTGTGAATTCAGTTCTTGCAACCCCGAGAATGTAAAAATTTTCTGGCATTAGTCCTTTCAAAAAAAGATTAAAAAGAGACGGAAGGAGTTTTCTTGATGTTAAATCGCCAGACGCTCCAAAGATCGTTATTCCAACAGGTTGCGGATGCTGTTCTGTGCAGAAGAAATCCTTACACGTTATTACAGGAATGCTCAATTGTGATCATCTTCTTTATAAACCTTATGGCCACCAAATTCATTTCTGAGGGCCGCTATTATTTTGTCCGAAAATTGATCTTCTTTTCTCGATTCAAATCTTTTAAAAAGTGCGTGCGCAATGGCAGTTGCAGAGACCCCAAGATTTACAGCCTCATTTACCGTCCATCTGCCTTCTCCTGAGTCTTCAACATAACCTTTTATTTCGGAGAGATCCTTATCTTTTTTCAAAGCGTCTTCGAGAAGTTCCAAAAGCCATGATCTAATAACACTTCCATGATTCCATATATGGGCAACCCTTTCAAGGTCCAGAGTCTTACCGTAAGGAGATTCATGAAGTATTTCGAATCCCTCTCCGTAGGCTTCCATAAGGGCGTATTCTATGCCATTGTGAACCATCTTTGTGTAATGTCCCGATCCGGTAGGACCGCAATACATATAACCATCCTTTGGGGCAAGAGATTTTAATATCGGCTCTATGTACTCAAAATCAGATTTACTTCCGCCTATCATCGTACAGTATCCAACCTCTAACCCCCATATACCACCTGAAACCCCGGCGTCAACATAATGAATGCCTTTCTTTGAGAGATCATTGGATCGTCTTATATCGTCCTTGTAAAAACCATTGCTTCCGTCTATGATGATATCTCCTGATTTCATAAAACTTGCAAGTTCATTTATGTGTTCGTCTGTCACCTCTCCGGCGGGCAACATTAACCAAACAACGGCAGGTTTATCGAGTTTCGAAACAAGATCTTCCAAACTTGTTGAGCCTTCGGCTCCAAATTTCTTTATCTCTTCAACCTTTTCCTCTGTGCGGTTGTATGCAACAACCTTATGACTGTCTGAAAGCAGTCTTTTTGCCATATTCATTCCCATTCTTCCAAGACCTACTATACCTATTTTCACAAAGATCATCTCCTTCTTTTAAAATTATACTATACAAAATAGACTTTAAAGGTCGAAATAAAAAATTTGAAATTCAATTACCGATCTGATATTGTTACAGGAAATGTTAACACGCCATTTTTGTTACCACCTGATTGCGAATATATACCTTTTGCCATTAAATATGCCCACTTCTCTCTATCCCATCTGTTACATGGCTTTGCTTTAAGATTGTATGGCCTATGGCCAATGACGTCGGGGAGCAGTAAAGAGTGAGAAGCAAACAGTGAAGAGTAAACGGTTTTAATTTTCCATTTTCAATTGTCAATTTTTAATTCGTTCCACGTGCTACGTGCCACACGCTACCCGCTACCCTCTTTTTTGTAGTAAAATTGTGTAAAAACAATTAGGGAGAGATCTAAATGAATGTTATTATAATTGCCGTCTTGAGCGCAAACGGCAAGATCGCGAGATTTGGAAGTTCAAGAATAGATTGGAATTCAAAGGCCGATCTCGAATGGTTTAAAAAGAAAACAAAAGAAATAGGAATTGTTGTTTGCGGAAGAAAGACTTTTGAAACCTTCAATGGCCCTCTTAAAGATAGAATGAATATAGTCATGACGCATTTCCCAGAAAAAAGTAGGCTGGAAAATCTTATTTACACATCAGATCCTCCTGATCAAATAATTCGTTTCGCCGAAAAAATTGGATATTCCAGCCTTGGCGTTATAGGAGGGAGGGAAATTTTTACGCTCTTTATGAATCAAAACCTTGTAGATGAACTATACTTGACCTATGAACCGATCTTTATAGATGGGATAGATCTTTTTGATGCTTCTAAAGATTTCAAATTAAATCTTGTGAATCTGGAAATGTTAGGAGAAGATTTCGTGGTTCATTATAAAGTTCAAAAATGATATAATTTAATGGCTTTTAATCGAAAGGAGGTTTTTTAATGATCAAGAAATTAACGATCTTAGGTTTTGTGATTTTGATCGCTTCTTCTATCTTTGCAGGGGTTTTGAACTATGTCCCGCAGAATGCAAATCTTGTCCTTCTATTTCAGAACAATGGTACGAACTATAATTCTCTCAAAAACAATGTGCCAATCTTTTCGTTTTTGCTTAACGATCTCGGGCTTGAAAGCCTTGTCCAGTCTTCGGTCAGCAACACCGCCAATTCTCTAAATTTCAAATCATCGCAGATATGGTCTTTTACTCTGAATGATTTTGCTATTTTTGCCAATGAAAATCAAAAAGATTTTGCCATCGTTGGCAAGGCTGATTCGACGGTATTCGTTAAATTCATACAATCTTTGATAGGCGGTCAAATTGGAAGTGCTACCGTAAATGGCAAGAAAATTCAAAGTGTAACGATCAATGGAATCACCGTTTATTTCTATCCTGATTCTGGATATACCATAATTTCCAATTCCATATCGATGATAAATGATGCGGTCAATGCAAATGCTTCCAATAAGTCTTTTTCTTTCAACGTTTCTTACCCCCAAAATGCATGGTTTGTCTCTTCGTGGAATGGCAATCTTTTAACGAACGCGTCCACAAATCTTGTTGATCAAAGTGGTGGATACGCTTATGGTATAGTCTCAAATGGACAACTTTACGTATATGGAAAGGATAATCTCATTTACAAAGATCAAAATTTCAAAAACCAAGTCCTTTCTTCAAAAGTTAATTCTTTATCACTTGCGACAAACCCTGCGACTGGCGATGTGTGGATAAGTGTGGATATTTCAAATCCTTCTAATTTCTATGATATCTTAAAGCCTTACATATCGAAAGATATAGCATCAAATATTTCGGATGTGATAAATTATTTAAACGGTAAGGCCTTTATGCAGGCAAATCTAATCTCTTCACAGGATTACGTCATGACAATTTATCTTTCCAAAGACATTTCTTCCCAGATACCTTTGCTCTCAAGTGATGCATCAGGTCAATTTATGTGGCAGGGACATACTGTCTTGAGGTACGATACCACAGAAGGTACGAAGACGATTCACGATTACACGATAATATATCCGGATAAAATAGTTTCTTCGAATATGCAACCAGACAATCTTGTTAAATATCTCTCCAGCGCGAAACCGGCTCAGAATATGGGCATCTTTTCATCGTTCTCTTCTCAACTGTGGCAGAATTCATTTTTAACAGTTTATGTTAACTCTTCAGGTGCAATTGAGAACATGCTTCAGTACAGTGTTAATTCTGGAGTTGTGATTCAGGCAAGAAATGATAGCAATGGGAATGTTGAATTTCAGATGATCGTGAAGTGAGAATATGTCGGGACTCTCCTCAACGATGAAAAGCATAAAAACTTCAACAACTTTGAAAATAGACAATTTAGCCAAAGAGATGAAGAAAGATGGTAATGATGTGGTTCTCTTTACCGCGGGAGAGCCCGATTTTCCAACCCCACAACCAATAAAAGAGGCGGCTAAAAAAGCAATAGATGAGAATTTCACTAAATACACAAATTCAAATGGCATCGAAGAATTAAGATCTGCCATTTCCGAAAAATTAAGAAAGGAAAATAATCTCTTTTACGATCCGGATCAAATAGTCGTTTCTAATGGAGGAAAGCAAGCACTTTTCAACGCCTTTGGAGCGATTCTTGAACCGGGAGATGAGGTCATTGTCATAGCGCCCGCCTGGGTTAGTTATGTACCGCAAATAGAGATGTGGAAGGGTAAACCGGTCATACTAAACACTTATCCGGAAAATGAATATATACCTTCCATATCTGATTTTGAAAAACTTTTGACCTCCAAAACTAAGGCAATTTTGATGAATTCTCCAAATAATCCTACGGGAACAGTTTACCCCAAAGAAGTAATTGAGATGATAGCCGACTTCGCAAAGCACAACGATTTGTTTGTTGTAACGGACGAGATATATGAAAAACTTTCTTACGATCTACCGCACATCTCTATTGGATCTCTCGATGGAATGCGCGATAGGACTATAACGATAAATGGATTTTCAAAAAGTTATGCAATGACAGGTTGGAGAATTGGATACTGCGCCGGGCCATCTAATGCTGTAAAAGAGATCTCAAAAATCCAGTCTCATACCACTTCGAATGTCAATTCAATAACCCAAAGAGCCGCTGTAAAAGCATTTGAAGTAGACATATCATACATGGTAAAAGAATTTAAAGAAAGAAGAGATCTCATAGCAGAACTTCTCAAAGACGCAGAAATAAAATTCTTCAAACCTAAGGGCGCTTTTTATGTAATGATCGATCTTAGAGACTTTTTAAATGGAAGAAGTACCGAGGAACTTTGTCTTGATATGATAAGGCAGGCTGGGGTCGCAGTTATTCCCGCAGATGATTTTTACGCTCCGGGCTTTGCGAGAATATCATTTTCAACTTCAAAAGAAGAAATTAAAAAAGGAATAACAAGAATCAAAAATTATCTCAAATCTTGAAGGAATGATCACTTTGGATAGAGTTATAGTCGGATTAATAGCCTTTTTAGCAACGATCTTAATAACTCCTTTGGCGATAATATTTGCAAAAAAGTATGGTTTTGTAGATATCCCAGACAAAAGAAAGATACACAAAACTCCAACTCCAAGAGTAGGCGGCATAGGAATAGCGAGCGGTATATTCGCTGGAATGATAGTTACTGGCATATTAACAAGGATGGCGTGGGTGTTTTGGTCTCTTATCCCATTTGCAATTATAACGGTTATGGGATTTATAGACGATGTAAAAGGGCTTTCTTTCAAATGGAAATTCTTGATTCAAATTGTCGCCTCTATTCTCGCCATTGCATTTGTGGGTACAAATATCAATCATATCAACAATCCATTCGGTGGAAGTATAAATTTCGGAATATTCAGCCCCATACTTACCGTGATATGGCTTGTTGGAGTTACAAATGCTATAAACCTCACAGACGGTCTTGATGGCCTTGCTGCCGGCATAAGTGCAATATCTGCATTTACAATAGCAATAACTGCCTCGAGAGTCGATGCAACGGCAACATTTGTCGCGATTTCCATCTTCGCGTCTGCTATGGCATTTTTAAGGTACAACTTTCACCCCGCAAAGACCTTCATGGGAGATACAGGAAGCCAATTACTCGGTTTTTCTCTTGCCATCATAGCAATAAAGGGGGCATCGCTTTCTGCATCCACTCTTTCGCTTGCAGTACCGTTACTTGCCATCGGTTTTCCAATTTTGGATACAGTTTATGCTTTTGCAAGAAGGATTCTCGGTGGTCACAATCCTTTTCTTCCAGATAAAATGCACATTCACCACCAGTTACTCGACGTAGGATTTTCACAAGTTACAGCCGTGCTCTTTATGTATGCGATAAGTATAATATTTTCAATTATTGCAATAAAGTACAGGGGTATTCATGATCTAACAGCGATTGCTTTTTATATAATAATAGGTATTTTACTCATATCTTTTTTATGGGTTATGAGAAAGAGGAGGGCTAAGAATGGACAATATGTTAAAGATCAAAATAGCAAGACTAAACAAAACAGTTGAATATCCCAAGGGAATAGTCATTGAAGAAATAGCGAAAGAGTATCAGAAATTCTATCCTTCAAAAATAGTCGCGTCGCTTTTCAACAATGATATAAGAGAACTTTTCAAAACTCTCGAAAGGGATGGTACGCTCGATTTTATCGATCTGACAAGTGAGGATGGTGTCAGGATATACCAAAGAGGGCTTATGTTTTTGGCCTACGTTGCCGCAAAAAAGATTTTCCCCGATAAAAAAATGCGTGTTAGATATTCTCTTGGAAAGGGTATATATTGCGAATTCGATGGATGGGTACCTTCAGAAGAAGATCTCAAAATTTTGAAAGATAAGATGCGCGAACTTGTCGAAATGGATATATCTTTTTTAAAAGAGGAACTTTACAAATTCGACGCCCTTGAACTTTTTGAGAAAAACGACATGAAAGACAAGATAGAACTTCTAAAGTACAGGACAAAATCGACTATAAACGTTTACTGGTTTGAAAATTATTTCAACTATTATTATGGTCACATGGTGCCTTCTACCTCTTATATCACTCTTTTCGATGTTGTCAAAGTTAACGATGGATTTGTGCTTGTTCATCCTGATATAACATCCCCAAATGAATTGCCTGTTTACATTCCGCAGGTAAAGATGGCAAAGGCTTACGAAGACAGGGCGAAATGGGGAAAGATCGTTGGGATGGAGACTGTTGGAGATTTGAACAAAATAGTCGCCGAAGGTAGGGCACGCGAACTTATAATGATGTGCGAATTGCTCCATGAGAAGGAGATATCGAAAATAGCGGACACGATAACTTCTAAAGGAAGTATCAAACTCGTGCTTTGCGCCGGCCCCTCTTCTTCAGGAAAGACAACATTTTCAAAGAGATTGTCTTTGCAATTAAGGGTTAACGGCTTTGAACCATATGCCATCTCTCTCGATGATTATTTTGTCGAAAGAGACAAAACTCCGCTTGGACCGGATGGCAAGCCAGATTTCGAATCGATAGAGGCATTGGATCTTGAACTTTTTTCTCAAAATATGAATGACATCTTCAGTGGAAAGACGGTCGAACTTCCCAAGTTCAATTTCAAAACTGGCAAGCGCGAGTACAAGGGAGATATGATAAAGCCAACCGAAAAAACGATTCTCGTTGTTGAAGGAATCCACGGACTTAATCCTTTGATGACAAAGAATTTTGACGCTTCGTTAGTCTATAAAGTTTACGTTAGCGCGCTTACCCAGACAAGCCTTGATGAGGACAACAGGATTCCAACGACAGATGTTAGGATAATAAGAAGAATGATCAGAGATTACAATTTCAGAGGTCATAGCGCTCTTATGACCTTACAGATGTGGCAAAATGTTAGAATTGGAGAAGAAAAGAATATCTTTCCCTATCAAGAAGAGGCCGATGTGATGTTTAATTCTGCGCTTCCATACGAACTCGCGGTGTTAAAGAATTTTGCAATGCCACTTTTGCTTCAGGTTGACAATTCTACGCCTGAATACAGTCAGGCAAGAAGACTCATAAGATTTCTCGATTATTTCTTGCCAATAGTTGATTTTGATGTTATACCTTCTACTTCCATAATAAGGGAGTTTATAGGCTCGAGTTATTTTCATTATTAAATAGATGAGAGGAGGAATGCGAAGAATCTTCGCGAAATCAGATGGGTGAGAAGTTTGTTGTTATGCAGGGAGACGAAGCATGCGCGCGGGGTGCGATTTTGGCAGGATGCAGATTTTTTGCAGGTTATCCAATTACACCGGCGACAGATATAGCCGAGGTTATGGCCGCAAAATTACCAAAGGTTGGCGGCACATTCATACAAATGGAGGATGAAATAGCAAGCGCTTCGGCAATAATAGGTGCCTCTTTGGCCGGAGTCAAATCTATGACGGCAACGAGCGGTCCTGGCTTTAGCCTGATGCAGGAAGCGATTGGATATGCTTCCATGACGGAGACGCCGGTCGTTTTTGTAGATGTTCAGAGGGCCGGTCCAAGCACCGGTTTTCCAACGAAGACGGCTCAGGGAGACATAATGCAATCGAGATGGGGTACGCATGGAGATCATGCCGTAATAGTTCTGTATCCTTCTACAGTTGAAGAAATTTACAAGTACATAGTGACGGCCTTTAACTTTTCAGAAATTTATAGGACGCCGGTCATCTTCTTAATGGACGAGACGATAGGTCATCTGAGAGAAAGTTTTTATTTGCCAGATCCCGAGGAATTTACCATTGTAGACAGGGTAACATCTTCAAGTGTCGATCAAAATACGATATACCAGCCATTTTTGGAACAATCTGAACTTGATGATGAAATACAACCTTTAGTTCCAATGGGAGATACGAGATTCCACGTCTCTGGATTATTTCACGACGAAAGCGGCTTTCCGGTTGGAAATGCAGACGAGGCGTCAAAACTTGTGAAGCACTTTGTAAACAAGATAAATTTGCACATCGATGAGATTCTCATATACGATTCTTACATGACAGAAGATGCCGAATATCTAATAATAGCGTACGGGGCGACCGCAAGAAGTGCTTACAGGGCTTTAAAACTTGCAAGGGCAAATGGAATAAAGGTGGGCCTCTTTAAGCCCATTACTATATGGCCGTTTCCGGCTAATCCATTAAGGAAGATGCTTTCTCACATAAACGGCATCGTGGTTGCCGAGATGAATATGGGGCAATTTGCCCGTGAGGTCATGAGAATAAACAAGAGATCTGTTCCAATGGAAACGGTGCTTAGAGAGGACGGTGAATTGATCCAGCCTTACGCTATAGTAGAGGCTTTGACAAGACTTTCGAGTGAACAAGAAGAATAACGTTTTAGATGTTTCTCTCGCTTTGATTGTCATTTTCTTTTGGGGAATATCTTTTGTCGCTATAAAGGTTGTAGTAAGCGTTATACCCCCAATAACGATGGCTTTGTTCAGGTTCATAATTTCTTTTTTGATACTCTGGATCTTCTCGCGTATAAGGCCTAACGGGCAAAAACTGCCAAAAAAGGCCAGAGTTTTTTCTGCGCTCGCCGGTTTGTGGGGAATAACGATTTATTTCATCTTCGAAAATTTCGGGGTGAATTTTACTACGCCCGCTCAGGCCTCTATCTTGATCGCAACTGTGCCAATTTTTACTATATTAATTGTGGACATATCGAGAAAAAAGATGAGCGGTATATTCCTTTACGTTATGTCTTTTGTCTCTTTGGTAGGCGTTTCTATAATAATCATGTCAAATGGATTCGATTTTAGGGGAGATGCCATAGGAGATTTGCTTGTGCTCATGGCAGCAGTGTCGTGGGGAATGTACACGCTCTACGTTGAAAAACTTTCTGAATACGACAACCTTCTGACCACCGTTGAGATGACAAAGTGGGGCCTCATCTTCCTTATTCCTTTCTCTGCCGTCGAGATGTACATAAGAAGGCCTGATGTACTTTCATTCCTCAGGCCGGATGTAATATTGTGGCTTTTATTTCTTGGCACATTATGCTCTGGTTTTGGCTATCTCATGTGGAATTACGCGGTAAGAACCGTTGGATCGAGGACGACGAGCAATTTTATATATCTAATACCTGTCGTCTCTGTTATAGCAGACGCCGCTATACTTAGAAATATCCCTTCTGTATGGCTTTACATAGGAGGGGCAGTTACGATGGTTGGCGTTATAATGGGCGAAAGGCTTGGAAGAAAGGAAGAGATCAGTCGATCTTGATCCTGTTTTTTGAGTCAACGAAGACGATCTTTGGAGTGTGAGGTTCATTGACATCAAAGATGGCGTAAGACATTATTATGACCGTATCTCCAATCTCTCCGAGGCGTGCTGCCGCACCATTAAGAGAGATTATGCCCGAGTTTTCTTTTCCTTTTATGGCGTAAGTTTCAAATCTATTTCCATTGTTTACATTTACAACTTGAACAAGTTCGCCTTCCTCGATTCCGGCAGCCCTCATAAGGGCGCTATCGATCGTTATCGAACCTTCATACTCGAGATTTTTAGAAGTGATAGTCGCTCTGTGAATTTTTGAACTCAAAAATATCTTTTGCATTTGAACCCTCCATTAGATCTTTTGACATATTTATTATACCAGACAAATTGAAAATTAGCGTCTTGGCAATTGCATGTTATAATTGAATTAACTCTTAAGATGAACGGGAGGAAAACATGAATAAAGACCTTGACAATCTTGTCCTTTCTTTAAAGGACGAAATGTTAAAAGAGATTTCAGAGATGATAAAATTCAAATCATACAAATCGACACCTACCAAGGATGCTCCCTTTGGTGTTGAGGCAAAGAAGGTCCTTGATTATGCGCTTTATCTTGGCAAAAAATACGGCTTTAAAACTAAAAATGTTGATAATTACGCCGGCCATGTTGAATTTGGAAACGGTCATAAAACCTTTGGAGTGCTTGGCCATCTCGATGTTGTTCCAGAAGGAACAGGCTGGTCAGTAGATCCATATGGCGGGATAATCAAGGATGGATACCTGTGGGGTAGAGGAGCAGAAGACGACAAGGGCCCCATAATGGCCGCTTTTTTCGCGTTAAAGGCTGTAAAAGATTTTAAAATTAATCCTAAGGGTAAAATAAGGATTATCTTCGGGACCAATGAAGAATCTGGATGGGAATGCATGAAACATTATTTCAAATACGAAAAAAAGCCAGATTGGGGAGTAACGCCTGATGGAGCGTTTCCGATGATAAACGTCGAAAAGGGAATAGCCGACATCGAAATAAGCCTTTCGAGGAATCCCTCGCCAAAAAAGGGAAGCCTTTCTCTTATATCTCTCAAGGGTGGAGAGGCTCCAAATATGGTAGCGCAGAACGCGAAGGCTGTCTTCAAAATAAAAAATAAGAAATTCTCCGAAGAGATTTTAAAGAATTTCAAACCTTCAAATGGTGCAAAGATAGAATTTTCTATTGACAAAGATAGAGTTGAAATAAGTGCTACAGGTAAATCGGCACATGGTGCAAATCCTTCGTCAGGCATAAATGCCATAAGCGCGCTTATCGATTTGATCGGAAACCTTGATCTTGACGATAAAGAGATCCTTGACCACATTAAAAATATCTCTCAAAAAGTCGGATATGAGACAGACGGGAAATCTCTTGGCATAGCGGGGCGAGATGAAATGTCCGGCCCTTTGACTGTAAACCTTGGCCTTATGGAAATCACCACGAAAAAAATGAAATTGGTACTTAACATAAGATACCCGATCTTTTTCAATTTGAAAATGATAAAAAAGCAAATAGAAGAGGCCTTCAAGAGTTTGAAAGTATCGATAGGCCATCATCACGATCCGCTCTTTGTCTCTCCGGACAATGAATTGATACATATCCTTTCGGATGTGTATGAAGATATGACCGGACAAAAAGCCTATCTTATAGCCATAGGAGGTGGAACCTATGCGAGAGCCATTCCAAACGCAGTCGCTTTTGGTCCTACCTTTCCAGGCCATGAATCGAGGGAACATCAACCAGATGAGAGGATATCCATAGATGATCTTTTGATGATTTCAAGAATCTATGCCCAGTTGTTTTATAAAATCCTTTCATAGGAGGTAATTCATGAATATTTTAGAGGATTTGAGAAACAAACTAAAAGATGCGATGATCGCAAAGGACGAGATCCGTACAAGAGTTTTAAGACTTTTAATTTCGGCCGTTAAGAATTTCGAGGTTGAGAAGATAAAACAGATAAATGAGGAAGAGTTCGATGCCATAGTCAAAAAACAGATAAAGGAAAGAGAAGAGGCGATAGAAGATTTTACGAAGGGAAATAGATTAGATCTCGCCGAAGATGAGAAAAAAGAACTCGATATATTGAAAGAATTCGCGAAACCAGAACTTTCAGATGAAGAGATAGAAATAATCGCTTCAGAAAAGATCAAGGAGATGGGGATTTCGTCCTCAAAAGAAATGGGAAAATTAATGGGAGTTTTGATGAAGGAGTTCAAAGGAAAGGCTTCAGGCGATCGTGTAAAGGCTATCGCCGAGAAACTTTTAAAATAAAAATAGATCGGTGAGGAGGAAGAAAAATGGTTGGAAACAGGTACGGCACTCACAGGGTAATAGAACCCAAGGGAGTACTTCCACAGCCTGCGTGGAAGATTGACAACGATATGTCAAAACTTTATGACAACGAAATACTTGTCGACGTTATGACATTGAATATCGACGCGGCATCTTTTACACAAATAGCGGATTCAGTCGGCCGTAATGAAGAAAAGATCGCTTCGAAGATCGTGGAAATAGTCAATGAAAGAGGTAAGATGCAAAATCCGGTGACAGGTTCTGGAGGTATGCTCATAGGAAAAGTAGAAAAGATAGGAGAGGCGCTCAAGAATAAGATTGATCTAAAGGTTGGCGATGAAATAGCAACACTTGTTTCTCTTTCTCTGACGCCTTTAAAGATAGAAAAGATAAAAAAGGTCCATCTCGATAAAGATCAGGTAGATGTAGAGGCAAAGGCGATCCTTTTTGAAAGCGGCATTTACGCAAAACTTCCATCCGACATGGATAAACGCCTCGCCCTTGCGATTCTCGACGTCGCAGGTGCTCCTGCCCAGACCGCGAGACTTGTAAATCCCAACGATATTGTTGTCATAATAGGTGCTTACGGAAAATCCGGATTACTCTGTTCTTACGTCGCAAAAAAATATGCCGGTCCTGCCGGAAAGGTCATCGCGATAGTGCGATCAAAGGCAAAGGCCGAAAATCTTGTCAAAATTGGAATAACCGATATATTCGAAGTTGACGCGCGCGATGCCGTAAAAGTCGAAGAAATCGTTTCAAAGGCTACAAATGGGAAAATGGCAGATGTGACTATAAATGTGGTAAATAATCCTGACACGGAAATGGCCTCAATCCTCGCGACACGGGATTACGGAACGGTTTATTTCTTTTCAATGGCCACGTCATTTACTAAAGCCGCTCTTGGGGCCGAAGGCGTTGGCAAAGATGTCAACATGATAATAGGAAATGGATACATGACAAACCACGCGCAGATAGCACTTGATACTGTAAGAGAAAGTAATGTCTTAAAGGAAATATTCGAAAAAATGTATTAAAAATAAAGCACGGAATCTTCCGTGCTTTATCCTTTTACCGCTCCTCCAAGAAGTCCCTTTACAAAATACTTTCCAGCAATAAGATAGACTATTAAAGTCGGTATAGCCGTTATAAGGGCACCAGCCATAAGCGTATTCCATTGCGCCATCATCGATCCGTTAAGATTGTTAAGCATGACGGTGACGGGCCTAACATCTGGCATAGATCCAAGAACAAGACCGAAGAGGAAGTTATTCCATATATTTGTAAATTGCCATATAGATGCGACCACGATTCCGGGTATTGAGAGGGGAAGCATTATTCTCGCGTATATCTGAAGGGTATTTGCTCCGTCAACCTGGCCGGCTTCAAGAAGGCTTGTTGGGATCGAACTGTAAAAATTTCTAAAGATAAGAGTTGTAATTGGTATTCCGTACGCTGTATGGGTTATTATCAAAGACCAGATATTTCCGTAAAGACCCAAAGAGGCCATGAATTTGACGAGTGGTATCAATACTACCTGATAAGGCAAAAACATTCCAAAGAGCAAAAAAAGAAAGATCGTATTTGAACCTTTGAATTTTACCTTTGTAAGGGCGAACCCTCCTATCGATCCGAGAAAAACGGAGAAGATCAAAGCAGGGATCGTGAATTCAAAACTGTTGACAAATCCCTGGGAAATTCCATTCCATGCCGTTAAGAAACCCGAAAGATCTATATGAACGGGTAATGACCACGAACTTGTCGTGTTGACTTCCTGAAGAGATTTAAGAGAAGTTACAATCAGCATGTATATCGGAAAAAGAAAAAAGATCGAAGCGATTATTAAAACGGTATAGACGGCTATTCTTTTTGATATTCTCATGCTTCTTCCTCCGTGATTCTACCGGCCGTGAATATGTAAGGAATAACGACTATAAGAGTTAACGCAAAGATTATCATGGCTATCGCGGCGCCTCTTGCAACGAAATTTTGTTTGAATCCGGCTATGAACATGTAAACGGCCGGCATGTCCGTCGCGAATGCGGGCCCGCCCTGTGTCATGACCCATACTATATCGAACATCTGCAAAGAGAGTTGAACCATCAAAACGAAAGCCGTAACGGTTGAAGATTGAACCATTGGGATTATTATATTCCAGTACAATCTTAATCCATGGGCACCGTCGAGTCTCGCCGCCTCGAGTACCTCCTGCGGTATGCCCCTCAAGCCTGCAAGGTATATAGACGTTGTAAAACCGGTATACTGCCATATCGTTGCTATTATTATGGCCGGTAAGGCATAGGTCATGCTTCCGAGCCAGTTTATAGCGGGAAGATGAAGAATCTGAAATAAAGATGCGAGAGCGCCATTTGTCGGATCGTAAATCCATACCCATATAACACCGGAGACAACAAGGGAAATTGCCATCGGGAGCAGAAAAACAGTTCTAAAAAACGATTCGAATTTCACCCCGCTGTTTAAAAGAGTGGCAAGGAAGAATCCCAAAACCATTGTCCCGAGAACGAAGAATGGCAGGAAGATAAAGTTATTTATAAGATCCATGTGAAATCTCATGTCTTGCGTAAAAAGATATATGTAATTCTTAAGGCCAGCGAAGGACCAATTTGGAAGTAAGGTATTCCAGTTGGTAAGTGATACCGCAAAGGTCCACGCTATAAAGGCATAGACGAATATGCCAACAATTATCACAGATGGCAGTATAAGTCCTATCGACAAAGCAGTTCTTTTCTTCATAACAACCTCCAAATTCAAAAAGGGCACCTTAAAAGGTGCCCGTATACTCAGTAATTAACTCCGGCAGACGCAACCGTACCAGCCAAATTGTCTTGCTGGGCCGTTGTGTTGAGAAGATTAACGCATGCCTCAAGGCTCATTTCTGGATGGTACTGGATAACTGTCAGAGCATTTTCCCAGTCTGTAACGAACGCGACCGGCGCTTCGCTACCATGGACTGCGGAAGCCGTAAGCACATCTCTCTTGAGTGCTTCCATATTGGCAACCTGAATAGGATTGAAGCCGGTGGTTGGGACATTTATATTCGCCGGAATAGATCCCTTTATCTGGTTAAATGCCGCCTGAGCCGGAACAGACGCTATGAACTTCAACCAATCATAACCTGTTTGGACATCCGGAGCACCCACAGGGATCGGGAAGGAATCGACGACAAGGTTGTATATGCCTTGCGTTCCAGGTACAGCAACGCCGCCGTAATCAACGTTAGGAGTCCACCCTGCGGCCATGAAATAACCATTGGCCCAGTCACCCATTATCGTCATAGCGGCCTGTCCGCTCACAAGCAATCCGCATGCTTGATCCCATGTCAAAGAGGCGTGGTTGGGGTTGACATATTGAAGTTCTGTTCTGAAGTACTGAATCGTCTGCTGAACGGCAGGATCAGAGGCGGTTATTTTACCTTCGAAATACTCGTTGTATTTTTGAGGTCCTGCGACGGCGAGCAATGTCTCTTCAAAGAGCATGGCCGTTGTCCAGTTTGCAGAATCACCGAGTGCTATTGGAATATATCCGGCAGCCTTTATCTTTGGAAGCATATTTATAAAGTCTTGAATCGTCGTTGGCATTGTCAAGCCGAGTTTATCGAATATAGCCTTGTTATACCATACCATATTCGCTCTGTGAACATCCATTGGAACTGCGTAGAATTGTCCCTTGTAGGAGCAAAGTTGTTGAATCCTCTCAGGAAATACCTTCGTCCATCCCTCAGATTGCCATAGATTGGTTATAGGCTGAAGCAGATTGGCGCTTGCATACTGGTACATTTCCCATCCCGCATGGACTTGAAATGTCGTGGGTGGCACACCGGCAAAAATCAAAGATTTTATAACTGCCTGCATGTTAACTCCGGCTCCACCGGCAACGGGATT
>CAYSSO010000002.1:26842-30168 GCA_964433875.1 uncultured Mesoaciditoga sp. | reverse complement strand
GAACGATCTTAATGTCTGGATATTGTTGATGGAACATGTCGAGAACTTTTGTTATTGCCTGCTTCTCACCACCGGCTGTCCACCAGTCGTAGATGGAAAATGTTGCCGCCACAGACATCACCGCAAGTGCACCTATGAGAAGGCTCACAAGCAGAATGACTCTTTTCTTCATACTTCCTCACCCTTTCTTTTTGCTTTGTCCGGCTCTGCCAGACTTTAATCAAGATTATTCACTATATTTTCTATTGCAAGCACATTTGATCCAAAGACAGGAGGTTCTATATCTTCAAATGAAGTGTCACGAAATTTCACACTATCAAGGACCCCCGGCATGGCCCTTTTGGATATGCGGTTCAATATTTCATCACCAAAATATTTCCAGATGTGATTGTAACCCCCACCGATGATTATAAGTTCTGGATCAAAGGCATTGATGATGTTCAAAATTCCAATTGAAAGATAATAGATAAATCCTTCAAGCGCCTCGGCGGCTTTCCTTTCAGACTTTATGTAAAGTTCAACAAGATTTGCAAATTTCTCGGTATAGGTCTTGCCTTTCAATTTTTTCCCGTACTTTTCGTATTCGATCACCGGTAATACCAAAGACGCATATCTTTCAAGACATCCATAATTACCACAATGGCATCTTATGTCTGATCTTGCCTCAACGGTTATATGACCGACTTCACCACCGGCGAATCCACTTCCTCTTAATATTTTGTGGTTTATCATTGCCCCTCCGCCTATTCCCTGGCTTATGTAAAGAAAAAAGAAATTTTCGCTTTTCTTCGCATCGTCGGCAAAAAGGCTCTCGGCAAGGACCGAAAGGTTCGCTTCGTTGTCTGCCATAATCTTGTACTTGGGATTTATCATTTCTTTCAAATCCACATTTTTCCAGTTAAGGTTGGGAGCATAGATTATTCTCCCCTTTTCGGTGTTAACTATGCCCGGAAAGGCAAAGACGATATATGTCATTTCATTCAAAGGAAAGTTTTTTTCTAAATAATCTACGGTATCATTGACTTCCGAGATAAAAGATTTTAAAGAGCCGGTGTGAAATGTCTTTATAGGTTTGATCTCTTTATTTAAAAAGCCTATCGCAACTGTGGTTTGTTCTACTCCGACGTTGAAAATAATGCTTGATACAAATCTTCCAGTTACGGAAAGGTCGATAGGCTTTCTGCCAATGTTAGACTTTTCGGCATATCCTACCTCTTCAATGAGGCCTTTTTTAAAAAGATCGGAAATAATTCTACTTACCGTACTTGGAGTAAGTTTTGTATGCTTTGCAAGTTCCGATCTTGATGTAGGGCCATTTTCGACGAGATATCGGAGGATCATCTGTTTGTTCATTATCTTCATACTCTGGAGGTTTATCTTCACTTTTATCCTCCTTTAATTTCTTCTATGAAAGAATAAATTATTTTACTTTCAAATGCAATACCAAAATTTGGAGATTATAGATTGTTATTGGTGATTTATGGTAATTAACGAAAAAATGCTTTTTATTTCATTGATTATCTTTGATAAATATGCAAAATCTCCACAACGCTTGACAACGGATCAAAAATATGCTAAAATCAGATCGCGATCTGGTTAGGTGAGATCGTGAAAGGAGGGAGTTATATGTGGTGGTCATGGCAACTCTATGATCTTTACCTCAAAGAACTCCAAGAAAGAATGGAGAAGAAATCGAGCAAGTAACGCATCTTGCTCTACCAGAAGGTAGAGCCTTGGTTGTGAAAAATTAATTGTTATAGATTAAAAGCCACCAAAAGTGGCTTTTTTCATTTACAAAATAGAGATTATTTCGCTGGAAATCTTTTCGAGATCTTCGTTGAAGATCAATGAAGCAAATCTGTCGAGAGGTGTGGTTCCTTTGTTTAAAATTACAAGTTCTCCACCCTTTTTTAGCATTATTTGCGGGAAAGAGGCGGCCGGATAGACTGCCAACGATGTTCCCATTGCGATCATCAAAGTTGAGCCGTCAATCATTTTGTAGACTTTCTCAACCTCTGATTCTGGCAAGAGTTCCCCAAAAAAGATTATATCTGGCTTTATAACGCCGCCACAATTGCATCTTGCGACTTTATCTGGTGAGTTGACAGCGCGTGTATACATTTCGTCAAGAGTATATTCTCTTGAACATTTCATACAATGCCCTTTTTCTATGCTTCCGTGTATTTCTGCAACATTCAAAGACCCGGCCTTTTTGTGGAGCATGTCTATATTTTGGGTTATGACTCCATTTACGAGTTTAAGAGATTCGAGTTTTGCGATCGTGTAATGGACGATATTTGGTTTTGCATCCTTCATTGTGAATATATTTTCAACGGCGAATTTGTAAAAATAAGAGGGATTTGAGAGAAAGTTTTCAAGTCCGAATAATTCTTCAGGATCGTATCGCGAATAAATTCCGGATGGGGATCGAAAATCCGGTATCCCGCTCGGAGTGCTTATCCCAGCCCCAGTTAGAATTGTAACCTTCCCGGCATGCGATTTGATTTTATCGATTAAGGATTTAACGTCCATTTTCCCTCCCATAAACTTTAACAAAAATTAAAAGGATAAATGATAAAAACATGCTTGCCGCACCCGCGACAAAGAGCATGTTAAAGCTCACAAAATCCATCAAAAATCCAAAGACAGGTGGGGCTATTATTGAAGCGAGAGAGGAGAAAAGATAATAAAGTCCTGTGTAAGTTCCCATACTTTCAGAGGATGTATAACTTACAACCAAAGGATAAGAATTTATCGTGAACATCGCGTTTAGAGCGCCTGCGATAGGGAGTAAAATTTCAAAAACCCAAAAATTTGTTACCGTCGCGAAAATAAGTAAGGTCGGAACACTTCCAAGAGCACCTATCATCATCGCATATTTTTTGCCTATCTTGGTTGCTATAAAACCAGACGGAAGCGCGAAGGCAATGAATGCTATCGAGTAAAAGCCAAGAGAAAACGAAGAAACCGCCGGATTTATCTTAAGCGCTATTTCTGCGTATCGGGTAAAAAAAGTTTCTATCGAACTAAAGCCAGCGATTAGTGCAAAGATAGAAAGAAGCGTAAAAAACGGTGCCCTGTTTTTGTCTTTTACGACAAACAAAAATGATTTGAATATGCTTTGTTTTTGACTCTTACCGTATATCTTAGGTTCTTTTATTCTAATGAGAAGAACAACGGGAACGATAAAAGAAAGGATCGCAACAAAAAAGAAAGGATAGGCGTCATTTGCTTTGTAAAGTTGAGAACCTATGAAAAACATTACAAGAGATCCAAGACCTCCCATGAAGTTTATCACACCGTTGGCCTTGCTTCTGTTATGCTCT
>CAYSSO010000002.1:0-26832 GCA_964433875.1 uncultured Mesoaciditoga sp. | reverse complement strand
AAGGTTATATCAGGCATAAGGGAAACAACTGGAGACCGATACGTCGCCATGATCACATTGAAGACAATGTCTATCGCTATAAGAGTAAGAAAACTTTTCTGAAGTGGTAAGAGGGCATAAGCGATTCCTGCAAGAGGCATTCCAATTATGATGTAAGGCATTCGTCGTCCTATCTTGGTGCGCGTGTTATCGCTCACGGCACCAATTATCGGCAGTAGAATTATATTTGCAATGTTGTCCCATACCATCACAAAACCTATGAGCGTGTTGCTATCTGTGTACCTGCCGAGAAAGATCGGCATATATGCATTGTATCCAGCCCATACCATCGATACGACCATAAAACCAAGGCCGAGTAAAAAAGTTTGCTTGTAATTCAACTTTTCCATTCTATTCTCCGGGTCATCCTCCCTCAAGTTCGATGGCTCTTATTATCGAGATAGCGGCCTCAAGCCGCGTTACATCCGATGATCCAGATATTATTCCAAGTTTTCTGGCGAGCGTTTGATAGCCGTAAACTTTTGCAACAACACTAAGTCCTAAAAATCTCACCATTATTTCTGAAAGCATTTTTTCATCGAGAAAATAATTTGGATTTATATTCGACGGCACAAGATCATCGTATACTGCCATATCCATTAATTGTTTTGCCGAAAGCGAATTGACGTAATCCGGACCATTTTTTAGGGCAAGTAAGTTTTTCAAAAAATCTCCGATAGTTATTTTTTCGGAAGGCATAAAGAGATTTCCGTACTCTCCAAATAATCCGCCCTGTCCGAGATATGATATATAAGTTGCGTATTTGGACGAATTCAAGTCGTTGAAATGGTAAGCCGTGGCATTCTTGCCAATTGGCATGCCGTTCCAGTTGAGAGGCTCTCCGGTCTTGGCGTTCAAAAGATTGGATACGATAGGATTTCTTATTTCTGGTAAATAAACGAGTTTTATCGTTGGCGTTGAATTATTTTGATTGTTTATCTTGACATAATTAAGCACCAAAGGCCTGTAATCCAAAAAGATCTCTTTTGCTGCATCAGGCGGTATAATTCCATTTGTCCCTTCAAAGAATGCACTTGACCAGTTCGACCAGTAACTTGTCACCAATCCAAAATCGCTTACCGTTATGTTGATTGTGTTGGCAGGGAATGGTATACCATTAACAATTCTATCGTAGACGAAATTGTATGCGCCTTGAGGCTTATATCCGGCCTGTTGATTCAATCTTATTTGATCGAAATATTTCGGTTGTGCCTTCTTAAGAAACGATTCGGCTATTTTTTGTGCCTCATCTTTGTTTAAAGAAGTGGATTTTTGACTTTCATTCTGGTAATTGACGTAGAGATGATCGAGTGTTCCATTCAGTGCATCTATCCCCGCAAAGATCGATGTTACGGTACCTGTTAAGGTGGATTTTGACTCGTTTCGATTCCACCAATAAAGATTCCACACAATTTTTCCATCATTTGGGCTGTAGGCAAGATCTGCGCTTGTCAATTCGAGATCTGACGGAATCTCGACAATCCTTTTCAAATCATCCACCGCTGTTTTTTCATCTATGAATTTGGTTTCTGCTAATTGTGCCTGATTATTCTCTTTGAAAGATGCTTTGCCCTGACTGTTGACAACATTCGAAAAATGTCCCCAGTTAAACCACTGATCGTTTTGAAGTTTAAGCGGTTTACCCGTTATGGCATCTATTGCGCCGTTATTTTGAGATAAAGCATACACAAGAATTGCGGTCGATTGAGTTGTAGATTGCAATGGATAATATTCAAGTGTTAACATATCTTCTAATAAGAATGCCGATTTTGCTTGTTTAGGCGTGAGAATGTCTTTAGGATCGGGAAATTTCGAATTGGTCCAGTTCATCTGGTAACTTGTTATTTTTCCATTTTGAGCGTCAACTGATATTTGAACGTAATCGTCTGGAAATGGTATGCCGTTAACAGATCTTTCCCACTCAAAAATGTACGATTGAGGAAGGGTTAAAGGAACTAATTGATCTGTGTTGTTTATATGAATTAACTGGTCGATTTTATTCGAATCTATTTTATTCAAAAACGTTTCGGCTATCTTTCTTGCCTTATCTCTTGAAATTTTCGGAAAGACATATTTGGGCTGATTTTCAGATTGATTCCAGTAATACATACTTTCAATTTCCCCATTTGAAGCATTGATTGTTACATTCAAACTTCCATTTGATTGATTGTTTATCAGCGGAGACGACCACGTCAAATTCCAGTTTTGGTGATCGTCGTAAGTGTTGTAATTGAAGGAAAAATTCGTAAAATTCGAAGGAATATCAAAGTATTCTTTCGCTGTATTTACTGCGTCTTTCAAAGTTATGTCCGCGTAAGTTACGATTCCTACAACCAAAAAGATCAAAACAAAGATGTACTTTTTCAAAAAATCACTTCCCTATTTTATTAAATCGACGATTTTATTCTCATCGAGAGGTCGTGAAAAAAGATAACCCTGGATCGCATCGCATCCAGAAAATTTTAAAAGTTTTAACTGTTCCATCTCTTCAACGCCTTCGGCTACAGTTTTTATTCCCATCTTCCTCGAAAGAGAGATTATCGTGTCAACAATTGCAAAATCTCTCTCATCTTTGTGAATGTTTCTTATAAAAGATATGTCTATTTTCAAAATGTCGACGGGCAGATTTTTAAGGTACAAAAATGAAGAATACCCCGTCCCAAAATCATCGAGCGCTATCTTTATCCCTGCAGATCTCAATCTCGAAAGTATTTCCATCGCCTTATTCATGTGATCAAGAAAAAGCCTTTCGGTGATTTCAAGATTCAAAAATTGAGGATCGACATCGTAAGAATTGAGAACCCTTATTATCTCAACGTCTAAATTTTCCCTTTCAAAGGTGCGCGGAGATATATTCACAGAAACAGGCACAACCTTTAATTTCTGTGCCTTCCATTCTTTTATTTTCTTTGCAACCCTTTCGATGACCCATTTCTCCACCTCTACTATTAGAGGATCTTTTTCAAGGAAGGGGATAAAATCATTTGGAGGAATTATTTTGCCGTCCCTTGACCATCTAATCAACGCTTCCATTCCAGATATACTTCCAGAAATGGTATCGAAGTAAGGCTGAAAGAAAAGGACGAATTCAGAGTTTTTGAATGCCATTTCAAGTTCATTCTTCATCAAAATCTCTCTTCTGACACTTTCTTTTATCTCTTCATTAAAAAAACCGACAGATCTGTCTCCGAGAGATTTGGCAGAAGAAAGGGCAAGGGTGGCATTTGAAATAAGCGCGTCTGACTTATTTCCGTCTTCGGGATAAAGCGCAAGCCCAAGATTGTAATGAAGGCTTATTTCATTATCATTTATAATGAAAGCGCGATCCAGACTTTCTTTCAAATCTTGAACGGTCTTTGCGATATTTTCAGGCGAAGGAGTGATTATCCCAAAATTGTCTCCTTTGAGTTTTGATACTAATTTCCCCTCTGATAGCGGAAAAAGTTCATTCAATCTCTTTGAGATCTCCCTTAGTACTTGATCTCCGACTTTGAATGTGAAAAGACTATTTATATTCGAGAAATCCCTTAGTCCTATCAAAATAATGGCAAATCTTTGAGAAATCAAAATTCTTTTTGATATCTCCTCGTAAAACAAGTCTTCATTTGGAAGGTCAGTAACCGGATCGTAGAGGGACAATTTGTATATCATATCCTCATATTCCCTCATTTTCGTTATGTCTTTATCTATGGAAACGAAATACCTTATTTTATCGTTTATTTTAACGGGTACAACTGTTTTGTCGAGGTAGACAAGAGATCCATCCTTTTTTCTGTTTATGAAGATCCCGTTGTAGACCTGCCCAGATTTTATCTTCTCCCAGAAAGATCTGTAAAATTTTTCATTGTGAAATCCGGACTTGAGTATTCTGGGATTTTGTCCTACTACTTCGGATCTTTTATAGCCAGTTATCCTTTCGAACCCATTGTTTACATAGGTTATATTACCATCGTAACCCGTTACAAGAACCCAGTCATTTGTATTTTCAAGGGCAGTCGAAAGTATGTAATTTTGCCTTTCAAATTCGATCTTATTCAGAGCGTATTCTAAATCATCCTTTATCTCGTTGAGCAATTTGTAATTTTCTTTGTCGAATATGCCCTCTTTGTCGGAATAGATGTTAATAACGCCGATCGAATTTCCCATTTTCACAAGAGGTATGGCGGCCGATGAAAGAAAATTCATTGAGACAAGTTCGTCTTTCCATGGAAACATAAATGAATTCTTTATCGTATTGTTGTTTATATAGACTTTTTGTCTGTGAAAGGCCCTTAGAACCATCCCAAACTGTGGCTTATCCTTTGTGTTGAATTGCAAAGTCCTGGCGTAACCGTAAATGTCATTTGACGAATAAAAGGGCTTTATAAAGCCCTTTTCGTCCTTTATTCCCACCCATGCCATCTTGAATTTTCCATATTCGACAAAGATATCGCATACTTTTTTCAAAAGTTGGCTTTCGTCCCGTTCTTTGACGAGTATTTGATTGACGTTAGATATAACAGAATGAAGCCTTTCAAGATTTTCAAGTTTTTCTCTTTGTAAATGGTCTTTTGTAACATCTACAAAGGCCCCCAAACCGGCATATTTTCCACGGATTTTGACAGTTGACGTGATCAAATTTATCCATAAAGTCTTTCCACTTTTGGACGTCACTCTCAAATTCTGCCACGGTATCTTCAACTGCTCGCCTTTTTCACGCTTTTTGGCGATTTCAAAAGCCGCTCTTCTGTCTGATTCGTAATAAAGCAAATCCCATGGTTTTAAATTTCTCTCTTTCAATTCTTCAAATCCGTATTCCGTGAGTTTCTCAAAGAATCTGTTAACGTACAAGAAACCTTCCGTCGTAAAGATGAAAAAGCCCACGACGTCCGAATCGGATAAAACTTTAAAGATTTCGCTGGCATCTTCTTGATTTATTTCATACATGGCAACTTTCCAATTTCATTTATCATTCTCCTCGAAAATTTATTCTTTACACTCAATCAGAGAGACTTGTATATCTCTTTTACGAATTCAAAATCGTAAACGCCCGGAGTGTTTAAAATCTGACCGGCTTTAAGATCTATCTCTTTTGCGAATTCTTCAGCATCTTTTTCACTCAATTTCAACTTTGGTCGAGGATAGATGGCATCTATAAAATCGCAAAATCCTTGTGTGCCCCCGAAGACATCCATTGCCATCTTTACCCTTTGAGGCTCGAATTTTGCGGCATTTTTTACTATCTGGCATATTGTCATCATATTCGCAAGTCCATGCCTTATTCCCAAGTGAGAGGTCAGAGGATATCCAAGTGCATGGACTATAGTCGTGCCGGTCTGGGATATCGTGATTCCAGAAAGAGTCGCGGCAAGTGCCACATTCGATCTGTGAGAGATATTAGATGGTTCTCTTACGACCGAATGAAGAGATTGCTTTATAAGTTCAAGTCCCTTTAAGGCAATCGCATCTGTAATAGGAGTATTTATTTTGGAAAGAATACTTTCCACAAGTTGAGAAAGCGCGTCGAGTCCGGTCGTTATGGTAACATCTGCGGGCATAGTAAGCGTATACCTCGGATCGACAATCGCAAGCGCCGGAAATAATTTTTTAGTTCTAAGTCCGAGTTTTCTGCCATCGTAAGAAGTTAAGACGGCATATTGGGTTACTTCACTTCCAGTCCCAGAGGTTGTGGTTATCTCGATTACGGGATAAATTGAGATCTGATCTTTTATTTCGTAAAGGTCGGCGACTTTTTTGTTCATCTTAGCCGCGGCGCTTATTGCTTTGGCGGCATCCATGGGGCTTCCCCCTCCAATTCCAACTACAAAGTCGCACCCTTTTGATACGAATAATTGCGCGCCCTTGTCTATAAGATCGAAAGGAGGATTTTCTTCTATCTCGCTAAAAAACTCGTATGAAATCTTTTTTGAATTCAAAGCATTGACAAGGTCGTTGATGGCGTTGTTTTTCTTTGCGGATCCTCCTCTACCGGTTACTATTAATGCTTTTTTCCCAAATGAGGAGAAATCTACTCCCGAAATCGCATTCTCTCCAAATCTGAGATCCACAGGATTGAAAAAAGAAAACATACCATATCACCTCTCGATAGATTTTGCGTAAACGCCTTTCATCTTTTCAAATAAAGGCTGGTACCAACCGCCAAGATTGTACTTTTTTAATATTTCAAGTGCGTTGGCGTATTCTTCATAATTTATCTTTCTCGAAATTTCTTCGATCTTTAAAGCCTTGTACACCGGAAAATATTGGGACATCAAAGAAATGGGTACAGATGTGGAAAGTTCTTCTGCAACAAACCTCATAGTCTCTTGGGTTCCACCTATACCATTTGGGAGTATAAGATGCCTTACTATAAGGCCTCTCATCTTCTCTTCGCTAAAGGGACCAACCTGTCTGTACATCTCCCTTAAAGACTTTTTGGTAATGTCCCAGTAATCATTTACCAAAGAGTATCTTTTCCCTACTTCATTGTCTGTATATCTTATGTCCGCAAGATATATATCCACTATTCCTTCAAGATGTTTTAAAGTCTCGGGATGGACGTAACTTGAGGTGTTAAAGACAACAGGAAGATTAAAACCTTTTTCTACTGCGATCATAAGGGCATGAATGATAGATTTAAGATGTGGCTCGGGTGTTACAAGATCAAGGGTCTCTGCACCGCTTTTTTGAACTTTCAAAAAGATTTCTGCAAGTTCTTCATCTTCTAAAGTTTTTCCAACGTTCAACTGGCTAAAGCCAAAATTCTGACAGTATACGCATCTCATCCCGCATCCCGAGAAAAAAACGGCCCCTGCACCACCATTACCAACGAGTGGAGGTTCTTCTCCAAAGTGAAGAAGGGCATTTGTTATCTTGGCCTTGTCAGATTGACCGCACACGCCTCTTTTTTTGTATCTATCAATTTTGCAGTCTCTCGCGCAAAGATCGCAACTTTTTAGGGCATTTTCAAAGTAATTTAGAGCATCTTTTAATTTTTCTGTATCCATGAAAGCCTCCGAAAATATTTTATCACATTAATCTGTATAAAAATGTGCCCCCTTAGGGGCACACATAAAATGGGAGGTTACTCAAAAAATCATTGTAACGTAGTCCTGATTAACAAGGTCTGCGATGGCCTTTCCAACGGGCATCGTGTTAAAGCCAAGGGCGTTAAGTTTAGGAGTTATATTAAAGGCATTGCCAACGTTAACACACGCGACGGGTGTAATGCCAGCCTTAATTAACTTTGAAAGACCGGATTGCAAATCTTTATCCTCACTTATAACATTTTCGCTTGGACCGAAGAAGAAAACCTTAAGATCACTGTAAAGTTTGCTTTCAAATGAAACAGTTGCAAGTGTCATTGCCGCAGAGATAACATTTTTGTCTCCGTTAGAAATTATCATCAAAACCTTTTTTGACATGAAATCATCTCCTTTTTAATTAAGACTAATACTATACCAATTTTGTTCAATTTCTGCATTTTGGGGAATTGACTTTTGAACTTTAATGTGTTATAGTTATATAGAACACTATAACAAGAGGTGAGACAATGGTAAAATATCCGATTATCTTTAGAACATCTCTGGCAATTGCGTTAGGGGTTTTGGCAGTTTTGATTCCATTTTTACCGTTAAAAATAATCTTGGGTTTATCAACTTTGACGATTTTTGCAATCAATATGAAAAGATATGCCTTCTTTTTTATCGCGATAGCCTTTATTTTTGCGATTGTCATCGCAATAAGAGTTGCTGTCCCTTACGATGTTTTTTCAAATCTCAACTTCGGCTTTCCTGGAATTTCGTTTTCAGGAACTGTTTATCCTGACAAATACATCCAGGGTGCTAAATATCTTTCCGTGGATGTCACCGGTCTCGATCTTACCTTAGACCCATCGACAAATACGATATACATACCATCCTCTTTGAAGATCACAAGAAGCGGAAACACCCTCGATATATCGTCTCAAGGCCTAAATAATACTACCTTTAGGATTGTCGTCGGCACAAAGGATAAATTTGTGAATGCTAATTTTCACACAACAGGCCTTAAGGTTAACGGAAATATATCGGGAGAGGAAATTACCTTCAATTCTGTCGGTATAGACATGAATTCATCGATAACTGCAAGAACACTTTCGATAAACGGCGTTGGGATAAATGTAAATGGTACGCTTAACGCATCAAGTGTGGAAATAAATGGTACAGGGGACAAAATAGATCTTATGGTCTCTGCAAACGCGATGAAAATAAACGGTGTTTCTGTTGACGGCAATTTGAAATACACGGATGAATGGGCCGGATCAAGATCGCTTTTTGTAAACGCAACAAGTGGAAATTTATCCGTTTACACCCTTTCTTCGAATCAAGGGTATCTTGATATTCAAAACACTGGAGGATTTTTGAAGATCAACAGGATAAGGTATTGACATGTTTGAAAAAGTGAATAAACACAACGGCATCCCGGCATACATTCAGGTTATAGACATAATAAAAAAAGAAATATTGCTTGGAAATCTAAAATCAGAAGATCAACTTCCACCGGTAAGAGAATTACAGGAGATCTTTGATGTCAATGTCAACACAATCTTAAAGGCACTCGAACGCTTGCAATCAGAAGGCGTTGTAGAGGCGAGACATGGCATTGGATATTTTGTAAAATCTTCCGAAAGTGCGAAGACCGAAGTCATAAAGATTCTCGATGAAACCGTTAAAAAACTCAAAGAAATGGGCATAGATTTACATACGGCTACTTTGATAATGGAGGAGGTATGGAAAAATGATTCAAAAACTTGAAGCGTATTTCATGAAAGATTTCATAGAAAAAGGAGGCGCTCTCACCGTCTTTGCAATTCTCATGTTCATACCCGTTAGTTTTGTAAGAAATATTTTCATGATTTTGATGATAACCGTCATTTTATCACATATGGATCATCGGCACCACAGAGAATCGATTTCGGAGTTGACTGCATTGCCTTTTTCATATTCTCAGATATTCTGGTTTCCTTTTTTCTTTTTAATCGGAATAGTTGCGGTTGTACAACTTGCCGTTAGTGGAATAATCGGACTTTCAATTTACATCGCTTTTTCCCAAATTGTGTACTCTCTGATTTTTCTTACAGCCTACTACGGACTTTTCAACATCTTTGCAGTTGCCGGACTAAGTGGTAGTAGTTTCATATGGCTTTTCTGGGTTGCGGATATAATCTTCGGATCTATAGAGCCGCAGTCTCAAAATCTATATCGTATGATAAGCCCGCTTTACCAAGGGAATGAGATCGCGGCCCTTTTATTTGCCATAGCAATTGTGGCTATATCTTCGTACCTGTTTTCAAAGAAAGGAGTGACGAAAAAATGGCAGAAAAGATTGTCGATGTGAAAAACATCGTAAAAAGATTTGGTGAAAAAACCGTCTTAAACAACGTGAATTTTTCTGTCAACTATGGAGAAATATTCTCTTTAATAGGCCCAAACGGAGCCGGAAAAACGACGACCTTGAGGTGTCTGTACGGTGATATCTTTCCGAATCAGGGAACAATAGAAATTTTTGGTGTTAAATTCAGTCAAAATATAAAGGATAGAATAGCGGTTCTTACTGAAAACAGAATCTCATTTTCAAGATTCAAAGGCGAAGATTACAGAAAATTATGGAGTATGCTTTATCCTGAATGGAATGACGAAATTTTCAACAAATTCATAATTCATTATAACCTTAACCTCGGAGATCGGGTTGAGAATTACTCTACAGGTATGAAAGTCATAATGAATTTAGCCTTAACGGTGTCAAGTGGTGCCGAACTTTTGATTCTCGACGAGCCGACGCTTAACCTTGATCCTGTTGTCAGAACAGATGTGTTAAGAGTTTTGAAAGATTTTGTCAAACAGGACAAAAGATCGATTGTCATATCTTCACACGAAATATATGAATTGGAAGAAATCGCAGACGCATTCGCGATAATAAAAGAAGGAAGAATAATTTATGCGGACACGGTTGATGAGGCAAAATCGAAGCACAGGATAGGTGGAAGAAATGAAAGGATATCCGGCGAGATTATAGGTTCCGTCGGTGATGAAATTCTTTACAAAACGGATAAAGGCGAAGGAAGATATCCTACTTTGATGGAGATATCGATTGCATATATTCAGGGACAAAGGCAATTTAGCCCATTTGAAAGGAGTGATTTGTAATGGTAGAAGGGCCTTACTACGGATATTTTTGGGGATTTGGACTGATTAACGCGATAATAGGCGTTCTAATTTTTTTGTTCTTTTTGTGGGTAGTACTTCATGTGATAAGATCTTTTAGGTGGAATCATCATTACAGATGGTGGGACGATGAAGATCCAATCGAGATCCTTAAGAAAAGATACGCAAGAGGGGAGATTTCGAAAGAAGAGTACGAAAGGATAAAGGCAGACCTTGAAAGAGATAAAAGATAGGAGGACTTATGAGGGAGTCAATACTCGAAGTAGAAGATTTAAAAAAGTATTATTCCGATGTGAAAGCAGTCGATGGGATCTCATTCAAAGTTTTAAGGGGAGAGGTCTTTGCGCTTTTGGGCCCAAATGGAGCCGGAAAGACCACAACTCTCGAGATCCTGGAGGGCCTTAAAGATTACGATGGTGGAAGGATCATACTCTTCGGCGAAGAGGTTCATGGAAAGGTACCGAGACAATTAAGAGAAAGAATCGGAGTCGTGCTTCAGGAGAATAATTTCATAGATCATCTCACAACCGTCGAGATTTTAAAGATGTTCAGATCTCTTTACCCAAATGGAATAGACGTGAGAGAGGTTTTAAAAGAGATAAGTCTCGAAGATAAAGCAGATGCAAAAGTTGAAAAACTTTCGGGAGGGCAGCGCCAGCGTCTCGCGATAGGGACAGCGCTTGTTGGAGATCCAGAACTTATCTTTATGGATGAACCGACTACAGGCCTCGATCCACAGGCAAGAAGAAATGTCTGGGAGATGATAGAAAAACTTCGAGAAAAGGGGAAGACCGTCTTTTTGACCACTCATTACATGGAAGAGGCTGAATATCTTGCCAATTACATTTACGTTATGGATCATGGAAAGATAATAGCAAAAGGAAGCGCGGAGGAACTCATCTCTTCTTTTGGAGGGGAGAAGATAATAGAGATAGATTTGGATTCTAAAAACTTAGATCTTTCATTTCTTTCAGAATTTCAAAATGCAAAGGTTGAAGACTCAAAGATAATAATTGTAACTTCTTCTCTTCCTGCGGACATGAAGAAAGCGCTTGACCTTTTCGAGGCGAGATCGATAAAGATAAATGACATAATAGTAAGACAGCCAAATCTCGAGGATGTATTTTTAAATCTGACAGGCAGGAAGTTGAGGGACTGAAATGAACAGAATTTTCGCGATTTTCAAAGCATTGATAATTTCATCGATCAGATCTCCGGCCGTCATATTTTGGAATATATTCTTTCCCATCATCCTGCTTTTGATACTTGCCTCTATATTTTCAAATATAGGAAAGGAAGTGTCCTTTAGAGTTAATCTGGTCGATGAAAGCGCGACCTTTAAAAACACAAACATGGATTTTGCATCCTATATATCTTCGGCCTTCAAAGAGATGTCGGCCGGAAAAAATGCCGTTATAACCCTTCAATCAAGCACGACGGAAAATTTCTTGAAAAAATCTCTCGAAGAATTGAAAAGCGGCAAGATCGACGCTATCATTGTAATCCCGCCTCTTTTCAATACCCAGATTTACGCCGCCGTTGTCCAGCAAAAGGGAGGTTTCAGTCTCTTTTCAAAGCCAACGATAAAAATATACACTCTCGAAAACAGTCAGACATCCGATCTGGCTTTTACGATAATATCATCTGTACTTGAATCTTTTAACCTTAGAATTCTGCAAAATTCTGGAAATCTTGCTGATTTTGTCTCTCCGAAGATCGAATATATCTCGAAAAACGGTCAAAATTTTTCTTACATCGACTTCATAGTTCCGGGTATTCTTGTGATGGCAGTTATGACGGTCTCCCTTTTCGGAATAACGGATGATCTGCTTGTTCAAAGAGAGAAAAAGGTTCTAAGAAAATTATTCGTTGCGCCTTTGAATAAAGGCGAATATTTCTGGGCCATGATCTTTTCTAACCTGACAATAGAAATTGTCCAGATAATAGTCCTTTTGATTCTCGGAATCTACCTCGGCGCGCATTTTAACCTTGGAATTTTGGCCATATTGTACATGCTTTTTGTAATAGTCACAACCTTGCCGCTCGGATTTTTCATAGCAAGTTTTGCAAAGACATCAGATGCGGGAATTGCCTTTGCCAATATCTTCAACTTTCTTTTCATGTTCTTAGGAGGGCTCTTTTTCCCCATTACCGGCGTGCCTCTCGTAGTCCAAATTGTCGCCTACGTTATACCAACGACTTATCTTGCCAACGGACTAAGATCGGCAATGGGGGTCATGTCATCTCCGACACCGATGTATCTTAACATATTGGTTCCTCTGGTATGGGCGGTTGTCATGGTAGTATACAGCGTAAAAGTTTTCAAATGGGAGGTGTAAGATGAGGTTTTTATCCGTTCTAAAGGCTATGACATGGCATTCCGTAAGAGACAAAATGAATCTTTTTTTCAACCTTTTCTTTCCGCTTGTTACGCTTTTGATCTTCGGATACGTCTTTTCCGGGATATATTCTCAAAGTTCTTTAAATGTTGGCTTTTACGGTCAAAAATTGCCAGCGGTCTCCGGCATAAAGTACATAGAATATCCAACTTTATCCCAACTTGAGAATGCCGTAAATTCTCAAAAGATAGATCTCGGCATTACCCTCGAAGGCACCTCTCTTTTAGCGTATATAAACCCGGCAAATATCCAGTCTTCAAATTATTACAGTTCGATAGTCAAAAGCATAGCAGATGAAATAAATAAATCAAGAGGAATAAATAACGTGATAAATATAGAAAGAAATGATATTTCGTTTTCCGGGAAACATTTAGACTATCTCGATAATTTGATTCCAGGCATACTCGCTTTAAGTATCTTTTCGGCCGGGATTTTTTCTATAACCGCTTCTCTTGCGCACTTCAGAGATAAAAAGGTTATAAAAAGGTTCTGGACAACGCCACTTGCAAGGTGGGAATTTTATTCGGCCTTTATTTCCGAAAAGATGGTTGAAAGTTTTCTGTCCATAATCTTGCTTTTTGTGGCAGCGATAATCTTTTTTAGGCCACCGTATTCCATAGACTTTGTGCGTTTCACGCTAACTATTCTCGCCGGCACATTCGGAATGATGGGAGTTGGAATGGCCATACTTTTGCTCTCTCCAAGCGCAAGGGTTGCAAGCGAGATATCCTCAGTTTTTTACACGGTTATAATGTTTTTTTCAGGAGTGTATTTCCCTCTCGAACTGTTGCCAAAGTTTTTACAGTACATAGCCTACGGTCTGCCACTTACGTATTTAGTTATGGCTATGAAATCGGCGATGGGAATAGCACCTATGTCAGATCTATCTTACTATTTAACGATCGCCATAATGTTTTTTGGATCGGTCCTTGTTCTCTTGGGATTTAGCAGGATCTTTAAAGTCGAATGAGGCAATCCTGAAATCAAATTGGTATAATCAAGAAGGGAGGCGATGTATATGTCAATAATAAATACTGGCCGTGGAGATGACGGACAGACTGATCTGTTTACGGGTGAGCGCGTCTACAAAGATTCGGCACGAGTCGAGGTTTACGGCACATTAGACGAACTTAGTTCTTTTCTCGGCATGGCAAAGCACCAGTCTAAATACGAAAAAAACAAAGAGGTAATAGAATACTTTCAGGAAAAAATCTTTACACTCGCGGCAATCTTTGCTTCTGCACGCGAAACAAAGTACAAGATATTCAAGGAAGATGTTGATTTTTTAAATCTCAAAATAGATGAGTACGAGAAACTCATAAAATTACCGAATGGCTTTGTTAAACCTGGTGGCACCTTCGGATCGGCCATTCTGGACGTGTGCAGGACTGTCGCAAGGCGTGCCGAAAGGAGGGCCGTTGAACTTGCAAAAACGGCGCCGCAAGACAGAAATGTTATGGTTTATTTAAATAGGATGAGCGATCTACTCTATCTGATGGCGAGAGCAGAAGAACAATTAGGAGGATCAAATGGGTAATATCGTCATAGCCGGTGAAATGCTTATAGATATGATCACAACAGAGTACGTTGACGATCTCGGAAAAGCCGGAATCTTCGAAAGGCACTTCGGTGGATCTCCTGCAAATATAGCGATTAATCTCGCAGATTTAGGCATAGAATCGAGAATAGTCTCGAGAGTTGGAAATGATCCCTTTGGCCGCGAATTGATAGATCACGCAAAAAGACGAAATCTCGATACCCGCTACATTCAAATCGACAATTTAAGGCCGACAACTTTTGTCATAGTTTCAAAGTCAAAATCAACGCCTCGGTTTTTAGCCTTAAGAGGGGCCGAGACAGCACTCGAAATGCCACCGATGGATATCTTTGATGATGCTTCTTTCTTTCATTTCAGTAGTTGGCCTATCTCTTACAAAAGATCGAGAAAGACGATCTTCGAAATGATAGAATATGCGTCCGGTAAGGGAATCAAAATTTGCTTTGATCCAAATTACAGAAAGGTGCTCTGGGAGAATGGCAAAGATGGAAGAAGAACCCTAAAAAGGGTTTTTAAATATGTCTTCCTTGCAAAGCCGTCAAATGATGACGCCTTTCACATATTTGGGTCTATGAATGAGATGGAATATATAAAGGCATTTCACAGGCTCGGAGTTGAAAATGTCGTTTTGACTCTGGGAAAAGATGGTGCGATAATTTCGGATGGAAAAAAAACTCAGATTTTGCCATCTGCCGCAAAAAAAGTCGTCAATACCACTGGCGCTGGAGATGCCTTTTGGTCGGGAATGTATTATGCAATGATGAGAGGTGCTGACATATTTGAAGCGGCAAAATTTGGAAATGCGACCGCGGCTTTCAGACTGGGCTCACAAAATCATAATGATCCTCTCGATAAAGAGAAAATAGGGAGAGTCTTATGAGAATAATCTTTGTAAATCCACAGGGCAATTTCGATTCCAAAGACAGCAGGCTTTCTTCCCACCCGGATTTCGGAGGCCAGATCGTCTATGTAAAAGAGGTAGCCATAGCGATGGAGAAGATGGGGATCGATGTTGACATAGTTACAAGAAAAATAGAAGATCCCAAATGGCCTGAATTTTCCTCCGAATTCGACGGTTATCCTGGCACCAACGTGAGAATTGTTAGAATTGGTTTCGGACCACCCGAATTTTTACCTAAAGAGAGATTATGGCCGTATCTTGGTGAATTTGCAAAAAAGATGGCCGATTTTTACAAAAAAGAAGGATTAGATTTCATAACAACCCATTATGGAGATGGGGGCATCTCCGGATCAATGCTTTCAAAATATCTAAAAGTGCCATTTTCCTTTACAGCCCATTCTCTCGGTGCTCAAAAGATGGACAAATTGGGCGTTAACGAAGAAAATTTTTCCCATTTCGATGAGATTTACAATTTTTCGGCAAGAATCCTCGCCGAAGGAATATCAATGAAATCCTCCGCTTTCAATGTTGTAAGTACGCGTATGGAACAATTTGAGCAGTACGGTCATAAATTATACAAAGATTATATAGATGTAAATGACACCAGGTTCAAAGTCATCCCACCCGGCGTAAATGCCAGGATATTCAATACAGATTCCGCAGACGACAAAAAAATCGAAGAGAAGATCAAAAAGTTCTCACGTACAAGGCCACTTATCATAATTTCAAGCAGACTGGATCCGAAAAAGAATCATATATCTGTCGTAAAAGCCTATGCCGGATCGTCTTTAAAGGAAAGATACGATCTTCTTATCGTGACAAACGGATTTGAGAATCCATACGAGAACGATTACGATAATACGGTTATAAAAGGAATTGTGGATTTCGTGATAAAAAACAATTTAAAGTCAAAGGTGCATTTTATAAATATAGAAAATCAAAAAGACCTTGCCAGCCTTTACAGGGCCGCTTCCCGTAACTATTCATTTTTTGTAAGTATGGCGTTGTATGAACCCTTTGGCCTTGCGATAATAGAGGCTATGGCATGTGGCCTTCCGGTTATTGCCACAAAGAATGGAGGGCCTACAGAGATAATAAGAGAAGGAGAAGGCCTTCTTGCCGATCCCGAAAATATAGATGAAATAAAAACACAGATGGAAAAATTAACGGATTACCAACTCTACATGAAGATAAGAACAAACGGAATAAAAAGGGTTAAAACATCTTACACCTGGGAGTCAACTGCCAAAGGATATCTTGAAAATATTCAAAATGCTCGATTTAATGATTTCAATATTCCGACTTGCTTTTACACCGGGAAAGACTTTCCGCCATTATTTGGCGCCAAAAAATAATTGGTGGGTGTGACAGGGATCGAACCTGTGGCCTCTTCCGTGTGAGGGAAGCGCTCTCCCTCTGAGCTACACACCCAAATTTACTTTTTTATTGTACAATATATAAGATAAATATGTCAAGAAAGGTGTGATAATGATGGACAAAGAAAGCATGGAAAGATATCAATCATGGTTGAATGATCCCGCCATCTCTTCTGATGACAAAGAGGCTTTGAAAAAGATGAGCGACGACGAACTTCAAGATGCTTTCTACAAAGACCTTGAATTTGGTACAGGCGGAATGAGGGGAATAATGGGACTTGGTGCAAATAGAATGAACATTTACACCGTTGGAAGAGCGACTCAGGCACTTGCAAATTACATAAACAAAAATGTGAAGGGTCCAAAGAGCGTCGCTATCTCTTACGATACAAGGAATATGTCAAAAGAATTTGCAATGGAGTCGGCCGAAATACTCGCTGCCAATGGAATAAAGGTGTACCTTGTGGACGATTTTCGACCAACGCCAGTTCTATCATTCGCTGTGAGATATTTCAAAACAACTGCCGGTATAATGATAACTGCCAGTCACAATCCTCCACAGTACAATGGATACAAGGCATATTGGTCGAATGGTGCGCAGGTTATACCTCCTCACGATGGGGGGATAATAAAAGAATACGAACTTATAAAATCATTTGGTGAAATAAAGAAAATATCGTTTGAAGAGGCTCAAAAAAAATCGTTAATAAATCTTGTTGGAAAAGAACTCGATGAGGCTTATTTTGAAAAGGCGCTTTCGTATTCATTTCATATTTCTTCAAAGGATTTAAAGATCGTCTACACGCCTCTTCACGGTACAGGAATGAAAATAGTACCCGTTTTGCTTAAGAGAGACGGATTTGAATTTTACGCTCAAAAAGAGCAGAGCATTCCGGACGGCAATTTTCCGACAGTCAATTATCCAAATCCCGAATTCGACGAAGCCTTCAAATTATCAATAGAAGATGCGAAAAGGCTTGACGCGGACATAATAGTAGCGTCCGATCCAGACGCGGATCGAATGGGTGTGATGGTAAAGGATCACAAAAATTACGTCAGAATAGACGGAAATCAGATGGGATCATTGCTTTTGCATTTCATCCTCGAGATGTACTCGAAAAAGGGAATGCCTTCCAATCCGGCCGTAATTGAGTCGATAGTCTCGTCAAAACTCTTTGCAAAGATAGCAAAATCTTACGGAGTCGAAGTTCATGAAGTGCTGACGGGTTTTAAATGGATATGCAATGAGGCCGATATGCTAAGAAGCAAGGGAAAGCATGTTTTCTTCGCTTATGAGGAAAGTTACGGGGACAACATAGGGGATTTCATATACGATAAAGATTCGGGAACGCCCATAATGATTACCTGCGAGATGGCGACATATTACAAACAAAAAGGCATGACACTTGTCGACGCTATGGAAGAAATCTATAAAAAATACGGTTATTACCTCGAAGATCAACTTTCTCCTGTCTTTGAAGGAGAATCAGGTGTTGCCAAAATAAAACATATAATGGAAAGCCTTCGAAAAACGCCGCCAAAGAAGGTGGGAGGTTACAGTCTTACAAACTTCGTCGATTATTTGAAAGGTCAAGATCATATTCCCCCCTCTGACGTTATAAAGATGGAATTTGGAGATCGCATTGTCATATACGGAAGGCCTTCCGGAACAGAGCCAAAGGTCAAGTTTTATTTCATGATAATGAATATGGAAAATCTTGAAAGGGCGAAAGCATTGATCAAAAATGTGAAAGATGAATTTTCTGCCCTTTTGAAATCAATAGAGGAATAAGATGGGCCTTAGGCTTTTTTTAAGCGATCTCCACATAGGAGATGGAACGGCAAATGACGATTTCGTATACGATAGAGAACTTATAAGATTGCTTGGCCAGATGAAGGACCTGGATGAGAATTACGAAATCGTCTTTGTTGGAGATGTCCTTGAAATACTCGAAGGAGACAGCGTAAGAAAGTTAGGCTCTGTGAATTTCAGCAAAGTATGCGCTTCTTTAAACGAAGATGCCGTGGAATCCATAATTGAAAAGCACAAACTCCTTTTTGAGTTCTTGAGATCCCTTGCGAGAACGAATAAGATTTATTACATTATAGGAAACCATGACTATTACCTGCTTTTCAACCAGAGATTGATGAATTCGCTCGTTAATTTCATGAATTCTAAAAATTTTATCGTAACTTCTTACTTTTACAATGAAGAGGACGGAATTCTCTCCCAGCACGGAAGTCAGTATGACTTTATCTATTCCTTTTCAAAGAGCAAGGACAATGAGTTGATACCTCCGCTTGGCGATTACATTACAAGGTACACGATGATAAACTTTGAGCCTATACTTCATTCAGTTTACCTGCCTGTGGAGACGGTAAGAGATTACGATAACATAAGGCCGACTATGGATGTGGTTGAATGGCTTGAATACATAAACATGTTATACAAAATCCCGGTCGATCTTGTCGGAGAATGGTTGAAAAGTTTTCTAAAGATCTTTCAAACTTCTGAATTTAGCAAATGGATAAGGGTTAGATTTCCGCACATCTATCCGATAGGAGATTTTTTCTTTAAAAATCCTATCTTTTTCCAGATCGGAAGAAAAATTACAACCCTCGGAGACGAAATTCAAAAATTCAGGGGCGTAAATTATCTAAAATCAAAGGCCGAAAAAATTTTGAATGCTTACCACATGCCAGAATGGAGACTCAAAGAAAAGGATTTTTGGGGATATTCTGAAAAGATGCCAGACATAAATTACGAAAGACTTAAGATCGTTGTATTCGGTCACAATCACTTACCGAACTTTTACGTCATACCCACCCCAAAAGGACCCAGATATTACATAAACACAGGCACCTGGAGACCTCTTGTCGAGAAATCGCGCGGTAAATGGGGTCAGAGAATATTCCACAAAAAAGTCGAATTAAACTACGCCGTTATAAACAAAGACAAAAACACTTTATCGGCGGAGACACATCTCGTCAGCAGGGTGATTTTAAATTGATAAGATCAATTATTGATTTTTTCTCAAACATCTACATATGGGCCGCGGTGATCTCATGGTTTGCGGCCCAGTTTATAAAGATCATTATAGCGTACTCAAAAGAAAGAAAAATTCGCCTGTCCCTTTTGGCCTCAACTGGAGGGATGCCAAGCGCCCATTCGGCAACGATTTCAGGCTTAACCTTTGCGATAGGAAGGTATGCGGGCTTTTCGAGCGCGGCCTTTGGCATATCCTTTATAGTGGCGATAATTGTGATAACGGACGCGCTTCATCTAAGACGTGAGGTTGGAAAGCATTCCGAAGCACTTCAAAAGATTACCGGAGAGAAGTTCAACGCACGATCCGGTCATAAACTTTCAGAGGTGATCGTGGGAATTCTTATAGGTATGGCGATAGGCCTTTTGATATGAGGTGGTTTTATGGAATTCAAACTCACAACTAAGTTAAAGCCTAAAGGGGATCAACCTTCGGCAATACGCGAGATCGTTGAAGGAATAAATAAAGGTGAAAGATTCATAACACTTCTCGGTGTTACGGGATCTGGAAAGACCTTTACAATGGCAAGCGTTATAAATGAAATAAAAAGACCTGCCCTTGTGATCTCCCCGAACAAGACCCTTGCGGCCCAACTTTACCGTGAATTCAAAGGATTTTTCCCACAAAATCAGGTTGAGTTTTTCGTAAGTTATTACGACTATTACAGGCCCGAGGCTTACATTCCTTCAAAGGACGTTTACATAGAAAAAGAAGCGGATATAAACGAAGAGATAGAAAGAATGAGACTTTCCGCGATGAAATCCGTCATAACCCGAAAAGACGTAATAGTTGTTGCGAGTGTTTCTTGTATATACGCATCGGGAGATCCAAAGGATTTTCGTGAGATAAATCTTTCAGTAAAAAAAGGTGAAAGACTCGAAAGAAGATACATTCTAAAAAGATTGTCTGCCATGCAGTACAAAAGATCTGATTCGGAAATAGAACCGGGCGCCTTTAGAATTCACGGAGAGATTTTGGAAATACATCCGCCTTACGATACGAATACGGTAAGAATAGAATTTTTCGATGACGACGTCGAAAGGATTTTGGTACTTGATCCCGTAACGAGAAAAGCCATCGAAGAACTCGATAGGATCATATTCTATCCTGCGCGTGAATTCACAACGGATCAGAGAAATTTGGAAATGGCGGCAAAATCAATAAGAGAAGAACTAAGCGCAAGGCTTAAAGAGTTCGAAAGTCAGGGAAAGGTTCTCGAGGCCGAAAGGCTTAAACAGAGAACTCTTTACGATATAGAAATGATTCAAACGATGGGATATTGCAATGGAATAGAAAATTACTCACGTCATTTCAGCGGGAAAAAGCCTGGCGAGCCTCCGTGGACTCTTATGGATTATTTTGACAAAGACCTTATCGTCTTTATAGATGAGTCTCACATAACCGTTCCCCAATTGATGGGAATGGTGCGCGGTGATAGAAGCAGAAAGGAAAGCCTTGTCGAGTATGGATTTAGATTGCCGAGCGCCTTCGACAACAGGCCTTTGAAATTCGAAGAATTTCTCGAAAGAGCGTCTCAAATCGTCTTCGTGTCGGCCACGCCGGGACCATACGAGAGGGAAAAATCTTCGAGAATAGTCGAGCAAATAGTAAGGCCAACAGGCCTTGTAGATCCTGAAGTCATAATAAAACCAACGATAAATCAGATAGACGATTTGATGAATGAGATGGAAATCGTAAGAAATAGAAATGAACGAGCCCTTATTGTTACACTTACAAAAGAAATGTCGGAAAAATTAAGCGCCTATCTTGTTGAGATGGGGTATAGATCTGAATTTCTTCATTCCGATCTCGACACCATAGAAAGAATGAAAGTCTTAACAAGGTTAAGAAAGGGTGAAATAGATGCCATAGTTGGGGTTAACCTTTTAAGAGAAGGACTCGATCTGCCGGAAGTATCCCTTGTTGCCATCCTCGATGCCGATAAAGAAGGCTTTCTTAGATCTACAACTTCTTTGATCCAGACAATGGGAAGGGCCTCAAGAAATATCAACGGAAAGATAATACTTTATGCGGATACCGTCACAGACTCTATGAAAATGGCCATAGATGAAGCGAAGAGAAGAAGGCAAAAACAGATCGCATACAACATCGAGCATAACCTTAAGCCAGAGACGATTCAAAAAGAAATAGACGAATTCTTCATGGGACTTCAAAAAGAAGAAAAAACTTACGGAAATATCGGAGAAGATGTAAAGTCAGTTTTGGTGCTCAAAGAAAAACTTGGTACAGATGAATACATAGAGGTGCTTTCTCAAAAAATGCGCGAGGCGGCCGAAGATTGGAGGTTTGAAGAAGCGGCCTTTTACAGAGACGAGATAAAACGCGTGAAAAATGGTAGATAAAGAATTCGATGAAAAATACAAAAAAGCATATGGGAAAATAATAGGAATTGATGAAGTTGGTAGAGGCTCTCTCGCAGGGCCAGTTGTTGTTGCAGCCGTTTTGCTCGACACATTCATAGAAGGAATAGATGATTCAAAAAAAGTGAGTCCTAAAAAACGTGAAATTCTGGCCGGTGAGATAATGAAAAGATCGAAATTCGCAATAGGAATTGCCACACCTTACGAGGTAGATATTCACAACGTTTTGGGATCCACAAAAATTGCTATGGAAAGAGCCTTTAAAAAACTTGGAGTGAATGGCTTTGCCATCGTTGATGGACCCGAGATAGGCCTTCATTTTGATCACGAGTGTATAGTGAGGGGAGATTCAATAAGCCCTTCAATTGCTGCCGCTTCGATAGTCGCAAAAGTTTACAGAGATGGAATTATGAGAAAACTTTCCCGATTTTTTGATCTTTACGATTTTGAACATAATGTTGGTTACGGAACGAAAAAACATATCACGGCGCTTGAAAAGTATGGCCCCACGCTTTTTCACAGATTCTCTTACGCCCCCGTTTACAAAAACATTGATCACGACAAACTTGAAAAATGGATAGAGGAAGGTAAGTTATCAAAAGATCGTCTGAAGCACTTTGATAATTAGATAATCCTTCATTTATTTTCTTCATTGCCGATAATATGATCGAAGGAAAAATTATTCTTTGCAAAGAATTATCCTGTGGGAGGTTTTAAAGGTGGGAATGGATCTTTTTGCAACTCTTAACACGGCCATGCTTGGAATGTATACCCAGCAAACGGCCATTTCAGTTGTTGCCAACAATGTCTCTAACGCCAATACCCCGGGATATTCGAGAGAAAGTCCTGTTATAGTGCAAACCCCTCCTATGGTGCTCGGCACTCTTACTCAGGCCGGCATGCCGATGATCTTTGGCACCGGTGCCGAGGTTAAAGACATTCAAAGAATAAGAGATCCATTTTTGGATACGCAGTACAGGCAGTCAAATTCAAGTTTGGGATTTTGGAATGAGGTAAACACGCAATTTCAATACATAGAGCAACTCTTTAACACGACTAATTCAAATGGACTTAACGCCTATTACAACAACTTCTGGTCTGCGGCCCAGCAACTTGCGACAAATCCAACTAATGCGGCAAATGAGGAAGGATTTGTTCAATCGGCAAAGGCCTTGATCGACAACGTCAAAAGCGTTTATTCATCTCTCGAACAGATGAAGACAAATTATACCACTCAAATTCAGACTCAGGTTGGGAATATAAATTCAATTCTCAAGCAAATTGCAGATTTAAACGTTAAGATACGGGAATCATCCGTGATAGGAAATACCCCAAACCAACTTCTTGATCAAAGAGATCTCTTGCTCGATCAACTATCCAAACTCACAGATTTTACGCTTACCAATATGAGTGGAAATCAGATATCGATAAATATAGGCGGCACAAATGTGCTCTCGGGTCAGACCTATGTGCCTCTTAACTTTCAAAATGTTGCTGGAGAGCCAAATGCGGCCTTTGTTACGGCAAACAACCAGCCCGTAACTTTTACGCAGGGAGAAATGGGGGCACTTTTCAATCTAAGAGACAAAATAATACCCCAGTACGAGACACAACTCAATTCATTCGCTCTGAACCTCGCAGACAAGGTAAACACGATACTCGAGCAATCTTACGATCAGAACGGGAATTTAGGCCAGCCGCTCTTCACCATACAAAATGCGGCAGGCCAACCAACATCTCTTTATAGGATTATGTCGGCAAATCCACCTTCTGGAACTGTCTACGATCCATCGAAACCTATCGGCACGATTTTTAATCTGCCAAATTCGATAACCTTAAACATCAATGGAGCGCTTATAAATATAAATACTTCTGCCGATACGCTAAACTCAATAGTATCAAAGATAAACAATGCAAATGTGGGAATAGAAGCCTCTCTAAGTCCTCGCGGAAATCTTGTTTTGCGCGCGACAGGCGCCATAAATTTCGATTTGATGAGAACAAACTCAAATGGGACAACCAATCCCGTCTCAATATCTGAAATCGACAACGGCACACCTGGCAATGCATTGCTTAGCGCGTTGGGATTCAACATAAGCAATAACGCCATAGACTTATCATCTTATTCTAACGATCCGAATAGCCTCGAGGTGCCCGCCAAAAACGCGGCCATGAGCATAGGCATTAATCCTGTCTTGATATCCAATCCATCTTACGTTGCGACTGATTTTTCACCGATTTTCAACGGAAATTCTATTGGAACTGTTGGCCCGACAGGCCCTCAGGGAAATGGAGGGATCGAACAGATAGTCGCCCTTGATAGCGATTCAAATCCCCAATCATTTAGCGCGTATTTTAGCAACCTCGTAAGTCAACTTGGAATTCAAGGGCAAAATGCCACTGCCATGTACAACAATGCCAATGCTTTGGTAAATCAAATAAGTCAGGATAGGCAACAGGTTTCAAGCGTTTCAATAAATGACGAACTCGCCCAGATGATCCTTTACCAGAATGCTTACACTGCTTCTGCACAGGTTATATCGACTGTAAATTCAATGCTTCAAACACTTGTTTCGATGGTGAGGTGATTTATGAGAATAACTCAAAGCATGATGAAAGATCAAATAGTCAACAACATAGATAATGTTTTAAGAAGGATATCCACTCTTCAAAGGCAAGCCTCGAGCGGAAATAAATTCGATCTTCCCTCTCAGGATCCGTCAGACGCTGTTTTGACGGTCAATTATAACGCCGTTCTTGAAAAATTGAACACATACAAATCATCGCTTAGCCAGATGCAAAATAACTTTCAAGGGTACGATAACATAACCGGGCAGATAATGGCTGCCGTCCAGCAGGTAAATTCACTCGTTGTCCAGGCGGCAAATGGTACGAATACACCCTCAGATAGAGCGGCCATCGCCGCTGAAATAAAACAGATAAGCAATACGATAGCGCAACTGGGTGGAACGAATGTAAATGGAAATTACATGTTTGCCGGATCGAGCAATTCGAACCCAATTACTTCTATGGTATCGGGAGGATCTACGATTTATTACTATACAAGTAATTCCGCTACATCGGCAAGACTTTCTCTAAATATAGGAACGGTTACACTTGATAGCAACGTGAATGTTGTCGATCTCTTTAATTACACACAAACAGTTTCAGGATCGGCTCAGAGCGCGAGTTTGATCTCTTACGTTACGGGATCCGGCGGCACAGTTCATATGGGCCTTCTCGACAAGATTGTACAGGACCTTCAAAATAACAATGTTGCAAATCTTCAGTCTGACCTCGGCGCTCTTCAGGACTATGAAAATTCACTTTCAAAAGTGACAACTCAGATAGGCGCGACAGAACAATCGCTTCAAAGCCTTATAAGTAGCAATCAAAGTTTGAACACGTACGTAACACAACTTGTCTCTTCTGCACAAGGTGCTGACATGGTAAAGGTGCTTTCCGATCTCGCTCTTCAGGAGACAGTTTATCAGGCGGCCTTACAAACAAGTGCGAATTCATTGCTTCCTACCCTTGCAAACTTTTTGAAGTGATGAACATGGTGTATGAGACAAAGGTTGGAACCTTCGATATTTCAGAAGAAAATATAATAAATTTTAAAAATGGAATTCCCGGATTCGAAGATCTGAAAAAATTCGCCGTGGTCTCTCTTACACAGACCGAACCGATAAAATGGTTGGTATCTCTGGAAGACAAAAACATAGGCCTTCCCATTGTTGATCCGTGGATAGTATTTTCTGATTATTCCATAAATTTAAGCCAGTCCGTCCTCGACGAACTGGGAAATCCGAAAAGAGAGAATATTCTTGTTTTTTGCGTTATATCTTTAAAAGAACCTGTCACGATGAATTTGGTCGCCCCGATAGTCATAAATCTCGAAAAGGGCATCGGTATGCAGATTATTCTCGAAGGTACCAATTACTCGGTCAGAGAACCGATTAAGGCGCGTGATTGAGATGCTCGTTCTCAAAAGAAAAAATGGGCAGGGAATAAAAATAGGCAATGATATAACTGTAAGAATTCTTTCCGTTGATAAAGATGGGGTTGTTAAAATAGGAATAGAAGCGCCTCGAGAGATAAAGGTATTTCGAGAAGAGATATACGAAGAAATAAGTTTGCAAAACAGATCATCTTCCGATTTTGATATCAAATTAGCAGATATATTTAAAAACAAAGGGCCCTGAAGGCCCTTTGTTATTTAGAAAGCGAATAAAAATCTATTCCAGGTCTCATAGCATTCCAATACCAACCCTTGACCCAAGTCCTTTCAACCCAATAGCCTTCTGGCTGATCTGTCCATATATAAAGCGCATTGTCATGATCCATTTCGGCTATCTTTTTGGCAATCTGGGCGCGTTGTGCCGGATCAACGGTAGTCATCAAAGAATTAACAAGAGGATCCATATTCACCCTTGCCCATGAGGTATAACTTGCGCCAAGTGTCGCTCCATAGGCACCATTTGAAGAGTAATATGCCTGAGCGAAATCGTAAGGATCAGGATAATCAGCAAGCCATCCCATCATGTACATCGGTAACCTTCCGGCAAGATAGTCTGAAAGGAAAGAAGACCACAATTCTCCAACTACATTTATTTGGAACTTTGGATTCAAGATTCTTGCATAGTTGGCAAGAGCCTGAAGGGCAAGTTCTCTTATTGAGTTTCCGGTGTTGTAGACCGCGGTGAATTTAAATCCCTTCTGCCACAGTTGGCCGTTGTAGGCCTTTTTGAAATATTCTGCCGCTTTCTGAAGGTTTTGCTCATACTTTGGAAGATTTGGATCGTACCCCGGCAATCCTTCTATTATCGCGCTGTTGGGTTGAATTGCCATTCCGTTCCACGCCTGTTGTATGTATTGAGTATATGGGAAGAGATATTCGAACGCCTTTCTGACATCCAAATTGGAGAAGAAATCAGGTGGAATGCC
>CAYSSO010000001.1:7495-137004 GCA_964433875.1 uncultured Mesoaciditoga sp. | reverse complement strand
TGTTGAAACTGAACTGGTAATTGAAGCAGGAAGACTTTTATTATAATAAATTATTTTATAATCATTAATGTTTCCTCCCGACACACTTGTTGCCAAGTTGCTAATTGACGGTATTACGTGTTCCGAATATGCATATTGCTGCACCTGGGTCACCAAAGACTGTAAATTCTCAGCAATCCTCGTTGCGTTCGCGTGATTTATTGCACTAATTGCCACCGGTACAAGCGCGCCCATTAAGGCGGCGATAACGGCCATAACTATCAAAAGTTCTACAAGCGTAAAACCTTCTCTTTTCTTTTTGAACATATTTAATCCCTCCTGTCTTTCAGATTTTGAAACCACTTTGAAAAGATTTTATCACACAATTTGTAAATTGTTGAAAAACGAAATTGTATTAAATTGTTAATCATGCATTACAATGTATTACGTTTTTCTTCTAAAAACCTTTTCCATTCCTCGACAAGTCTGCGGCCTATTTCCTTTCCAGAAATGCCGGAAGACTTTAAATACTCGGCCGAGATTTCGAGTTTTGATTCCATCCTTTTTCGGACAATTTCATCGTCCATTCCGATCGCATTTAAGATCTGGCACAGGCACTCTGCTTCATGGGCTTTTATCTTTACGGCCCATTCGTATCTTTTGCTCTTTATCTGATCTACGAATTCATTCATCCTCGAGATCGATCTTAGAATTTCTTTTGGAGGGAAGACCTTACGGGCGAATTCGTCCAAATTCGATTCGGCAAAGATTACCGGCCATCTGCAGGGCGGATTGACTTTCGATGCCATTTCCAAATTTTGAGGAGGTATGCCGATAATCTCTATCTTTAATTCCTTCGCCACAGGAATAGATTTCTCGAAGTACCTTCCTCTGACAAAGCCATCTAACGGCTGGAATAACCTTTCTTTTGAAACCCTTTCTACGAATGGCATGTACTTCTTCATCGAAAGCAATGTGGCCCTTTCAACATCGAGATCGTAATTTGAGATGAGTCTCAATCCGCGTAAAATTCTAACCGGATCCGATCTCATGTTGGCGTCCGGATCGAAGGATCTAAGAATGTGATCTCTGAGGTCTTTTAATCCATCACAAGGGTCTACTGGTATTTTTACAACCTCCCCCTCTTTTGAGACGGGAAAGGCTATTGAATTTATCGTAAAATCCCTTCTTTTTAAATCGATATCGAGAGATGTGTAGTGCGAGATATCGTATTTGACGCCATTTATAAAGGTCCCGACAGTCTCTCCATTTTTCGATTCCTTAAAGGTTCTGAATTTTATTCTATCAAGGGGAGTGGTGGTTATAAGATCGTACTCTTTTGGATTTATCCCTAAAAGAAAATCTCTTACAGCCCCTCCAACGACAAAGAGATCATCAAGGTTTTGGGCTATTATTCTTGGAATTCTCATCTTTAAGATCTGTTATTATCTTTTCTATTATCGCAGTCGCGCTTGCCAGATTTGTCGCCAGAGGAACGTTGTGAACGTCGCAGACTCTCAGAAGCGCCGAGACGTCCGGCTCATGAGGTTGGGCCGTTAGGGGATCTCTCAAAAAGATTACGTAATCTATCTTTCCCGAGGCTATCATCGAGCCTATTTGAAGATCTCCTCCGAGAGGGCCAGAGAGAAGTTTGTTTATTTTTATCTTCAGTTTGTCTTCTAAAACCGTCCCGGTCGTATTTGTCGCGTACAATTCACAATTTGAAAGAACTTCTAAATGTTCTCTCACGAACATTACCATGTCTATCTTCTTTTTGTCGTGAGCAACAAGGGCAACCCTGAGTTTTGCCATTTTATCACTCCAATGCTTTACCATCATGCGCCATATTCCATACGCGCTTTACTAGTATACCAGACTTGGTTCAAAAGATGAATCCTTCGTATAAAAGAAAATCTTAACCTTTAGGTACTTATATTCATAACATATTTGGTTCTATCATTATTCGAAATCTTCTATGAAAGAGGTGGGGTGATATGGACATTTCAGAGCGTGTGCGCGAAATTGCACGTTCAAATGAAAGTCCTTTTGTGGTAATGGACCTCGACATAATCGAGGACAATTACAACCAACTTATAAACAACATAAACGGTGTAAGAGTCTTTTACGCCGTGAAGGCGAACTCTCATCCAAAGATAATAAAAAAACTCTTCGATTTAGGATCTTCTTTCGATGTCGCGTCACGTGGAGAAATAGAATTGCTTCTTAACATGGGAATTCCCGGCTCAAGGCTGAGTTTTGGAAATACCATAAAGAAGGAAGCAGATATTCGTTTTGCCTACAACAAGGGTATAAATTACTTTGCGGCAGATGCGGAAATGGAACTCGAAAAGATAGCAAGAAATGCCCCCGGCGCTCAGGTGTACCTGAGGCTTGCGATGAACGGATCCGATAGCGATTGGCCATTGTCGAGAAAGTTCGGAACGAATATAGACCATGTCAAAAAACTCGTCATTTACGCAAGAGATCTCGGCCTTGCTCCAATAGGCGTTTCTTTCCACGTTGGATCTCAATGCTACGATAAATACAGTTGGAAAGATGCTCTAATGCAGGTCGCGGACATTTTCTGGTTTGCAAAACTCGAAGGCATAAAGATGACGACGATAAATCTTGGCGGAGGAATTCCCGTTAAGTACGTAAGAGATATCCCTACGGTTTCAGAAATTGCCGATGTCATAAATGAAAGTGTGGACGAATACTTCAACTTTATGGAAAGGCCGGTGCTTTTCATAGAGCCGGGCCGTTCAATGGTTGGAAATGCCGGAATACTCGTATCGAGGGTACTTTTGAGATCATCGAAGGAAAAGAAAGAATGGGTCTACATCGATGCCGGAGTCTACCACGGCCTGATGGAGACGATAGAAAATCTTAGATACAGAATAGTCGTGGATGGCAAGGATGATCATCCGAAAAAGACCTTCACCCTTGCGGGCCCTACATGCGATAGCATAGATGTCGTCTACGATGAGGTTGAACTTCCGGAAGATATAACGATGGGAGATATCGTCTATTTCCTTAACGCAGGAGCATACACTCTCGATTACAAGACACACTTCAACGGAATAGAAGGGCCTTACGCCATCTTTTTAGACGAAGTGGCGGTAGAAAGCGTCTCAGATGCCCATTTGGCTCAAAAATGAAAAAGTGATATAATTAAGCCGACAATTTTTTGGAGGTGTGCCTTATGAAAGCATTTGTTGATGAAGACACTTGCATAGGTTGTGGTGTTTGTGAAAGTTTATGCCCTGATGTTTTTAAATTGGGAGAGGATGGCAAGGCCCACGTTATAGCAGACGATTGCAGCGCGGGCTGTTGCGAGGATGCAAAAGATTCCTGTCCAACGGGAGCCATTTCTCTTAAATAAAAAGGCAGGCCAGGCCTGCCTTTTAAATTGATTTTTGGTATTCTTTTATCGTTCTTCTTACACTTCTCATCGATGCTTTTAAGATCTTGGATATTTCTTCCAGTGTGTACCCTTCCGATTTTAACTTTATTGCTTGAGGAATTTCCTCCTCAATTGTGAATTCAAACGTGTCTGGAAGTTGTTCTTCATCTTCGAAATTTACAGCCTTCATTCTCAAAAGCGAGAACTTTCCATCTGTGCCGGGCAACTTTACCTGTCTATCGAAGTGATCCCTTAATTTCATATCTGCAAAGTAATAAGCGTACGATTGCGGCGACATGCCCTTTTGACCGTTGTAGGTTTTTTCCGAGAAAAGCACGAGATACCATACGGTCTGGCATAGATCTTCAAATTCGTCCTTTTTTACCGAATGCGCGTACTTTTTGACGATTGCCCTTACAATCTTTTCCATTTCAGCCATTTTGACTTCTCCATAACTTTTCATTCGCCCATCCGACAAAATCGTCAATCGCGAATCCCAAAATCACCTCGAGTATCTGATCCGGCACCGGTAAGCGTATGTCATTTATCTTCATGAGTTCTTTCACGATCTTTATTGCCCTTTCTTTTTTTGCCGGCCCGTCTCCGGGATGTTCTACGATTATGACGGCGATTTCTATGAAATTCTTTATATTCAAAAGTATCTTCAGAAGTTCCACAGGATCACCTTCTTAAAAAGGGGGCAGATGCCCCCCCAATTCATTGGACAAGATTGAATATCTGGGTAGAATCGGTATTCACAACGGTTGCAGAATCGATGGTATCGACCAAAGAACCCTTGGAAGTCTTTAAAAGTTGCAAGGTGGCGACCTTTTCCATGAAAGTCATGATCTCTTCTTGAGTAATGTTTTCTTTTACATTGTTTATTCTAAGCGCTTTTGTGGATCCGTCTGACGAACTTATCCATCTCATGTTCAGATATCTCATCTTCCATCACCCCTTAGTCTATGGGCCCTAATGCCGAATTTTCATTTACCGCTATGTCTGCTATTGATTTCGAGACGAGGCTGGAATAAAGATACGCAAGATCGTAGAGATCTTCGAATGTCGCATTTTCTCTTAAGCCGTTGATTCTTACGCGATTTACGACGGGATTACCATTTGGCCTTAGAGCGCCTGTGTCGAGAGAAATCGTCAAAGAAAGTGCCTTTGAAACCGTGCTTACAGGTCTTGTTCCTACCGCCACTTTAACACCCCCATTTTGCCTTTGAAGCGCGCTTCAATTTTATTGTACAAAAAAATAGTATATTTTTGATCACTAATTTTAATTCAACTTTAGTGGTAAAATTTCTTTGTACGCTAAATTAGAAAGTGATTTGGAGGAGATGACAGACGGTGATGGGAAAGTTGCCTGAAAAGATGAAGGCAATAGTTAAAGATGGCCCTCATTATGGCGCAAAGATGATGACGGTTGATGTGCCAAAAGATCTTGAATCGCACGATGTACTCGTTAAGGTAAAGGCCGCATCGATATGTGGGACTGATTTGCACATATGGCTGTGGAATGAATGGGCAAAGGAACACATAAATGTGCCGCAGATCCTCGGCCATGAGTTTGCCGGCGAGGTTGTGGCGGTAGGGTCTGAGGTTTCTCTTGTGAAGGTTGGAGATTTCGTTTCTTCAGAAACGCATATTCCCTGTGGCCATTGCAAGCAATGCAGAACTGGAAATATGCATGTATGCCAGAATCTTAAGATCCTCGGCGTTGATATGAATGGGGCCTTTGCCGAATATGTTAAGGTTCCAGAGATCGTCTTATGGAAAAACGATCCTTCCGTTCCTTCGATCTGGGCTTCCGTTCAGGAACCACTGGGGAATGCGATTCACACGATCTTCACAGAGGATGTCACGGGAAAGAATGTGCTCGTTACGGGAGCGGGCCCGATAGGTTTGCTTGCAATAGGGGTTTTAAAGACGGCCGGAGCGGCCAAGATAATCGTAAGCGAGGTTAACGAATACAGAAGAAATCTTGCAAAAGAGATAGGCGCGGATGTTATAGTCAATCCAAAGAATGAATCCCTTGTGGATATCGTAAAAAAAGAGACGGACGGCGATGGAGCCGATGTGCTTATAGAGATGAGCGGCAATCCTCAGGCGCTTCATGACGGTTTGGCCTCTTTGACAAATGCTGGAAGGGCTTCTTTGCTTGGGGTTTACGACAAAGATGTTCAGATAAATTTGAATGATCTCGTCATCTTTAAAGCCATAAGGATTTACGGCATAACCGGAAGAAAGATGTTTGAAACATGGTACAGGGGAGCGGAATTGCTTAAGAATAAAAAGTTAGATCTTTCAAAAATAATTACCCATGTCCTCGATTTTGACGATTACGAAAAAGGCTTTAAGTTAATGGAAGAGGGCAAATGTGGTAAGGTCGTTTTAAAACTGTGAGGAGGTAGGTTTATGTTTAACTGGAAAGAACTTTCGGACGAACTTGAAGAACTTAAAAAATCAGGCCTTTACAACAACATAAAGACCATAGAAACACCTCAAGGTGAATGGTTAAATATAGCCGGCAAGAAAGTTTTGAATCTTTGCTCCAACAATTATCTCGGCCTGGCCAATGATGAAAGGCTAAAAAAGGCCGCAATAGACGCGATAAAGGACTGGGGAGTCGGGCCCGGCGCCGTAAGAACGATTGCCGGGACACTTTCTATTCATGAGGAGGCCGAAAAAGCCCTCGCAAAGTTTAAAGGCGCCGAAGACGCGATGTTAGTGCAATCTGGGTTCAACGCCAATCAGGCAGTCATCCCTCCATTGGTTTCTAAAGAGGATCTCATCTTCAGCGATGAGTTAAATCACGCCTCTATAATAGATGGATGTAGGCTTTCGGGAGCGAAGATAATAAGATGGAATCACCTTGATCTAAATGATCTGGAAGATAAGTTGAAGTCCAACAATGCGCGCAGAAAGTTAATAGTTACAGATGGAGTCTTCAGCATGGATGGAGACATTGCGCCTCTCAAAGAAATTGTCGAACTTGGTAAAAAGTACAATGCCATCGTGATGGTAGATGACGCTCACGGTGAAGGAGTTCTCGGTCCTTCGGGCAGAGGCATAGTTGCGCATTTCAAACTTGAAGGGCAGGTCGATATAGACATAGGGACGATGTCAAAGGCTTTCGGAGTCATAGGTGGATACGTCGCTGGAAACAAAATTCTCATAGAGTATCTCAAACAAAAGGCAAGGCCGTTTTTGTTCTCAAGCGCTCCCACTCCTCCAGATGTTGGAGCGATTCTCGCGGCCGTCAAGATACTCGGCCAAAGCGACGAACTTGTCAGGAGATTGTGGGATAACGCTAATTACTTCAAAGAACATATGAAATCTATGGGATTTGACATAGGTCACAGCCAGACTCCAATAACGCCGGTCATGCTTTACGACGCACAGGTATCTTCTAATTTCAGCAAAATGCTATTTGATGAAGGCGTCTTTGCCCAGTCGATAGGGTATCCGACAGTACCGAAGGGTAAGGCAAGGATACGCGTTATGATAAGCGCTATTCATACGCGCGATGCCCTTGACTTTGCCCTTGAAAAATTCGCAAAGATTGGCAAAAAACTTGGGGTTATAAAATAACAGGGGAGGGAAGAAGATGGAATTGAAAAAAACACCGTTATGGTCTGAGCACAAAAGGTTAGGAGCAAAGATGGTCGAATTTGGTGGCTGGGAGATGCCTCTTCAATATACCTCAATAATCGAAGAACATAAGACTGTCAGAGAATCGGCCGGGATTTTTGATGTCTCTCACATGGGCGAGATCGTTGTCGAGGGGCATGATGCGCTGCCATTTGTCGATAAGATAATAACGAATTCCGTTTCGAAACTCAAAAATGGAGAAATATGCTACAGTCCCATGTGCTATGAGAATGCCACGATAGTCGATGATCTGCTTGCCTATAGATTCTCAGAAAGCAAGATACTTCTTGTCGTTAACGCCTCAAACACGAATAAAGACTATGAATGGCTCATCTCTCAGAAGCGCAATTACAATGTCAGCATAAAAAACCTTTCAAATGATTATGCCCAGATAGCCTTTCAGGGACCAAAGGCAGAAAAAATTCTAAAAAAGATTTCAGGAGTAGACCTTTCTAAAATCGCATTTTATACCTTTACACTTGGCCAGATAAACGGTATAAATTGCATAGTTTCAAGAACGGGTTATACGGGAGAGGACGGATTTGAAATGTATTTCCAGCCAGATGCCGCGGTGGCTTTGTGGAGGAAATTGATCGAGATAGGAGGAAAAGATGTAAAGCCATGCGGCCTTGGATCGAGAGATACGCTCAGATTTGAGGCTACGTACATGCTTTACGGAAATGATATCGATGATACGACGACGCCTCTCGAGGCAGGTCTTGGATGGACCATTGATTTTACAAAACCTGTCTTCAACGGTAAAGAGGTACTTTTGAAACAAAAAGAAGAAGGGGTTTCAAAAAGGTTGAGGGGCTTTGAAATAGACGGAGGAATAGCGCGGCACGGTTACGAGATCTTCGATGGAGAAAAAAAGATAGGCCATATTACGAGCGGGACAAAATCTCCGACTTTGAACAGATCTCTCGCTTTGGGATACGTTGAAAGCGAGTATTCGAAAATAGGCACAGAGGTGCTTGTTGACGTGCATGGCAAAAAGGTGAAAGCAACTGTTGTCAAGACACCCTTTTATAGAGGAAGCGTTAAATCAAAATGATCAGGAGGTAGTTGAAATGAAAAAGTACTTAAAAACTCACGAATGGGCAGAATTGAATGGGAAGATCGCGACGGTTGGGATTTCAAATCACGCTCAGGAACAACTCGGAGACGTTGTTTACGTTAATCTGCCCGAGGTTGGAAAAACCGTCAAAGCGGGAGAGGTATTTTGCTCCGTTGAATCCGTTAAATCTGCAAGCGACGTTTATGCGCCAGTCAGCGGCAAAATAACAGAGATTAACAAGACGCTCGAATCGACTCCCGAATTGATAAACAAATCTGCCGAAGGAGACGGATGGATTGCAAAGATAGAGGTATCAAATCCGAAGGAATTCGATAATTTGCTTGATAAGGCTGCTTACGACAAGTTTGTAAAAGAGTCAGAATAAAAACTTAAGGAGGGGACTCAGATGGACTCTTATATTCCCCATACCAGTCAAGATGTAAAAGAAATGCTTGAAACAATAGGAGTTAAAGATGTAGACGCGCTCTTTTCAACCATTCCTGCGGAAAAAAGAATAGATTCACTTGATTTGCCCGATGGAATGGATGAATTCAGCGTTCTGTCTAAATTGAGAAAGATGGCATATTCAAATGCGAGCGCCGATAAATATTCTTATTTTCTTGGTGCTGGAATTTACAATCATGTGATACCATCTGCCGTTCTACAGATCGTATCCCGCGGGGATTTTTACACTGCCTACACGCCTTATCAGGCGGAGGTTTCGCAGGGAACTTTGCAATCTTTATTTGAATTTCAGACGATGATATGCGAGATCACGGGTATGGGAATAGCGAATGCCTCAATGTATGATGGGGCGTCTGCCCTTGCGGAGGCTGTTTTAATGGCCTCGCGCTACACTCAAAAATACGTGGCCCTTATCGCCGACACGATCCATCCGGAATATCTCGAAACGGTTAAAACGTATGTCGCAGGTCCCGGGATCAAGATCGAGAGTTTTTCTCACGATGAGACAGGTATGGTTTCTGTTGAGGATTTGAAATCAAAGATAAACGATCAAACGGCATGCGTTGTCGTTCAGTATCCGAATTTTTACGGCATTATAGAGGATCTGAAGGTCATCAAAGAAAATATCGGCGATGTTTTATTCATAGTCGTTGCAAATCCTATAAGCCTTGGAATTCTTGAAGCACCTGGAAAATTGGGGGCAGATATCGTCGTTGGCGATGGTCAGCCTCTCGGAATACCCATGAATCTTGGCGGGCCATCATTTGGCTTTTTTGCCATAAGGGAGGATCAAAAACTTGTCAGAACCATGCCGGGCCGAATAATAGGCGAGACTGTCGATGTCGAAGGAAAAAGAGGTTTTGTAATGACACTTCAGGCAAGAGAACAGCATATAAGGCGTGAAAAAGCAACATCTAACATTTGTTCGAATCACGCTCTCGGAACGCTTTACGCATCTGTCTACCTTTCCCTTTTAGGTCCTGCCGGCCTTAAAGAAATAGGCGAGTTGAATCTTTCAAAGTCTCATTATCTGCTTGATAAACTTGAAGAAACAGGACACTTTGAGAGGGTATTTTCCGGAGAATTTTTCAATGAATTCGTTGTGAGGACAGATCTCGATGTAAAAAAATTCGAAAAAACGCTTTTCAAAAATAAAATCATAGGGCCTCTTGATTTGTCGAAGTTTAAGGGCATGCAAAAAGATTTACTCTTCTGCGCGACTGAAGCGAATACAAAAGAAGAGATCGACAGACTCATTTCTGTCGTGGAGGCGATGTGAGATGGAATTGATATTCGAAATCTCGGATGCAGGAAGAAGAGGATTCATCCCTCCCAAATTAGATGTTAAAGGCTATGAACTTTCGAATAAATTCAAAAGATCAAATCCTCCGCGTTTGCCAGAAGTGACTGAAGGAGACGTTGTAAGACATTACACGAATCTTTCAAGGCTTAATTACGCCGTCGATGTTGGATTTTATCCACTTGGATCATGCACCATGAAGTACAATCCAAAATTAAATGAATACGCGGCCTCTCTCGATGGATTTTCAAAGATCCATCCGTATCAGGATGAAGGCTCTATCCAGGGCGCCCTTGAGATCATGTACAACCTTCAGGAAGACCTAAAGGTCATAAGCGGAATGGATGCGATTACCCTTCAGCCAGCCGCGGGGGCCCACGGAGAGTTCACCGGCATAGCGATTATAAGGGCATATCACAAGTTTAGGAAGGACTTCAAGAGAGACGAGATGATAATTCCAGATTCGGCCCACGGGACCAACCCCGCAACTGCCACAATGAACGGATACAAAGCCATCGAAATAAAGTCAGACAAAAATGGAATGGTCGATATAGATGAATTGAAAAAAATAGTAAATGAAAGAACGGCCGGTATAATGCTGACAAACCCAAATACGCTCGGGCTTTTCGATGAACATATACTCGAGATCGCAGAGATAGTTCATAATGCCGGAGGCCTGCTTTACTACGATGGAGCGAATTTAAATGCGATAATGGGTAAGGTAAGACCCGGGGATCTCGGCTTTGATGTGGTTCATTTTAACCTTCATAAAACCTTTTCGACACCGCACGGAATGGGAGGGCCCGGTGCCGGCCCTATAGGCGTCAAGAAATTCCTTGAACCATTCCTGCCGGTCCCAACGGTCGGGAAAAAGGGAGAAAAGTATTTCTTAGACTATTCTCACAAACACTCGATAGGGCGCGTAAGAAGTTTCTACGGCAATTTTTCAGTCTTAGTTAAGGCTTACGCTTATATCTTAACGATGGGATCAGATGGTCTAAAGCACGCGAGTGAAATGGCCGTTTTGAATGCCAACTATTTGAAGTCAAAAATTTCAAAGATATTAAAAGTTCCATACGATACGAGGCCTTGCATGCACGAATTTGTCGCCACGACAGAACCTTTACTTGAGCATGGAGTAAAGGCCCTTGATTTTGTCAAGAGGATGCTCGATTACGGTGTTCATCCACCGACAGTTTATTTCCCGCTCATAGTCCACGAAGATCTGATGATAGAACCAACCGAGACTGAGTCAAAGAAAACTCTTGATCAATTCGTTGAAGTCATAGACAAGATAGCAAAAGAGGCCAAAGAAAATCCAAAATTGCTTATTGAAGCGCCTCATGTAACACCGGTAAGGCGCCTCGATGATGTCAGGGCGGCAAAGCAACTCATCCTAAGGTGGAAATGATAATAAAGGCTTACGCGAAGATAAATTTAAATCTTTCCGTGCTTTCGAAAAGAACAGATGGTCTTCATGACATCTGTTCTTTAATGCATAACATATCACTTTACGATCTGATAGAAATAGAAGAGAGTGACGAATTATCCTTTTCGACCAATTCCGATCTCAATTGGGACCCATCCAATACGCTTTACAAAACTCTAAAAGTATTTGAGAATCTCACAGGCAAAAGTTATAAGTTGAAGATAAAACTCGAAAAGCACATTCCCTCTCCATCTGGCCTTGGGGGAGGAAGTGCAGATGCGGCCGCCCTTTTATGGTATTTGTGCGAGAGAGAAGGAATATCTGAAATAAAGGAAATTGCCACAAAAATTGGGAGCGATGTTCCCTTTTTTGTCGATGGAGGTTGTGCCATCGTTGAAGGAAAGGGAGATTTAATTCGCAATTTAGATCCCATCGATTTGAATTTGGAGATTTACATTCCAAAGATAGGTTTTTCAACAAAAGAGATGTACGATCTTGTTGATGAGATGAATCTAAACGGCAAAAATTGCGATCCTTATATGCTGTACGAAGGAATTAAGCGAAAAGATGAAAAACTCGTCCGGGACAATTTGTACAATACGTTTGAATTTGTAGCACAAAAAAAATATCCGCACATAGTAGAAGAGGCAACGCACGCTCTTGCGGATATGGAGTACATTTCGATGTCTGGGTCTGGATCTGCTTTTTTTGGGTTTAATTTGAAAAATAAATCAAAAGGGGACGTCCAACTCGTGGCCCGTCCTCGTTTAATTTTATGACTTTTTATCCATACCTGTCAGATCTTCTTTTCAAATCGCTTGATTTTTGCTGACTCTCCTTAAGAAATTTTGACATTTTTTGTTCGAAGTCGCTTTGTTTATCTTCTTTTTCCTTCGGCTGTGATGAATCTTTCTTTTTTATGACCTCTCCCGCATCTTTGATCGAAAGATCCATCTTTCCATTTTCGCCGACGTTTAATACTTTGACCTTAACCTTTTGCCCTACGCTTAAATACTCTCCGGGATCCTTTACATATCCGTTCGTTATTTTGGAAACGTGAACTAACCCCTCTCCTTCGCCTTCAATTTTGACGAAAACGCCAAAATTTTTGATGGCTGTAACTGTTCCTTCAAGAATCTCTCCGGTCTTAACACTCATGCTAATCCTCTGAAAAACCAGAAGTTTCCTCCCTTCAAATTGGATAATTAAATTATATCATAACATGGCTCATTTCAATACACACCGGGTATATCTTTATCTGACAAATGGTATAATAATTAATGTTTAGATAAAATCTCGATAAAGAAATAGAGGTATAAGATAATTATGAGAGTAGGCGTTATTGGTTATTCTGGAAATGTAAATGAACCACCCGTCAAATACCTCACACAGATATGTGAAGATCTTGGAAAAAAGATTGCATTGAGAAATCATGTGCTTATTACCGGAGGGACTGATGGAATAATGGATCTCGTCTCGAAAGGCGCTAAAGAAAACGGCGGAACTGTCATAGGCATCGTTCCGGGAAAAGAAAATGGAAATTCTCACCTTTCTTACGAGTTAAAAACCGGCATAGATTCTTCGATGAGATCCGTACTGATGATGTACAACGTCGATGCGGTTATAAGCGTTGGCGGAAAGGCTGGAACGGGGCTTGAGATCTTTGCCGCTTATTTGATGGGAATTCCCATAATTTTGCTAAGGGGAACTGGAGGATGGACCGAACGAATAAGTGGAGTTTTGGTAGAAGGAAAATATTTGGACGAAAGAAAACTCGTTGAGTTAAAACACGCATGGACAGTTGATGATGCGATGGAATTGTTAGAAAATTTGAAAGGGGCTTAAAGGCCCTTTTTCTAATTTAAAATAGAGGAGGTAGGCCATGAAAAGGGTTATTGTGTTCCTTATTATTGCCGTTTTGGGATTTGCTTCCGTCTCTCTTGCAAAAACCGAGGTCGTCTTCTGGGAAGCGATGGAAGCCAAACTCGGAACAACTCTTCAGACAATCACGAATATCTTCAACAAAGAACATCCAAACATCGAGGTAAAACTCGTCTTTGTCGGTAACGGAGATCAACTCGATTCAAAAATTCTCGCCGCGGCTCAGGCAAAAACACTTCCAACCATCGCTCAAGTATATCCCGCATGGGCAGCCGCTCTTGTCGCCCAAGGTGTCGTCACACCGATGGATTCTTTCTCAGATTTTACAGAAGTTGCGTCTCAACTCTATCCGTCTATCATAAATATGAGCAAGATAAATGGTAGAGTTTACACACTTCCTTTCAACCAAAGCGTTTATGTTCTCTATTACAGGCCAATGATGTTAGCCCAGGCCGGGATAACGCCTCCCAAAACGATGGAAGAACTGGCTCAGGATGCGAAACTCTTAACCATTGTAAAGGATGGTAAAACGGTCAGATACGGACTTGGATTTAGAACGACCTACGGCGTTTTGACGGCCGTGGCCAGACAATTTGGCGGTGGAAAATACATAACTCCTGAAGGATCTCTAATAATAAATTCACCGCAAAATGTTGCCGCTCTTACCTTCCTTGTTAATCTCGTCAAGGAAGGCTACGCGTACGCGAAATTCGATTATTTTGACAACGAACTTACAACATCATCTGTTGCCATGCTCATAGGAGAGGGCGCCGATTTGCCATTCGATCTTTCGGATATAGCGGGTCAAAAAGACGGAATAGAGATGGCATCTTTCCCCGTTGGGACAAGCGATCAAAAAGCGCCACTCTTCAGGGGACAAACACTTGTGATCTTCAACACGGCAACCAAGGCACAGCAAGAGGCGGCATGGGAATACGTTAAGTTTCTTCTTACGCCGGCAGTCCAGATCTACTGGGCAATGAACACGAATTATTCTCCTCTTAACAAGACGGTAGTCAATCTCGATCAATGGAATTTGTTTGCTCAGGGTACATCTTACAATCCTTCTGCCATAGTAGAGGGCCTCGCAAATGGGATTTCTTACTCTGAAAATCTTCCTTGGTGGCCGAGTGTTATAGACAACATAAGAACGGCCGTTGAAAATGCCGTGCATTTCACGATGACGCCACAGCAGGCTCTTGATTGGGCCCAGCAACAATCTCAAATTGTCCAGGACAAATATCTCGGTAAATAGGAGGAATAAAAATGAAAAATAGATTGATTATTTTGATTTCCGCCATTTTAATGATGGTGCTTTTTACGCTGCCGATTTTTGCCCAGCCTGTGGTCGTTACATTTTGGGAGGGCATGGGAGCAAAACTCGGAACAACTCTTCAGACGATAACAAATCTTTTCAACAAAGAGAATCCAGATATTCAGGTTAATCTTGTTTATTTGGGAAGTGGAAATGAAGTTGACTCCAAACTTTTAACTGCCCTGGCCGCCAATACTCTGCCGACAATGGCGCAGGTAAAAGGCCCCTGGGCTTCCATGCTTGTTTCAAAGGGCGTTGTTGCCCCGCTATATGAATTCCCCGGCTTTACACAGGTGGCAAGTTCAATTTATCCACCGCTACTTGTTTCCGGTACTTTCAACGGAAAAATCTATACTCTTCCGTTCAACAGAGATATTTTCGATCTTTTCGTAAGGCCTCAGATGTTCGAAGAGGCCGGTCTTACATATCCAAAGACGATGCAGGAGATGGCTCAGGATGCAAAACTTTTAACGGTCGTAAAAGATGGAAAAACTGTAAGATATGGTCTTGGATTTAGAACTACGTACAGACAATTCACGGCTGTCGCGTATCAATTTGGAGGAAGTTATATAAGTCCGGATGGAAAGATAACGATTAATTCACCACAAAATGTTGCCGCTTTAACATTCCTTGTTAACCTCGTCAAGGAAGGTTACGCATACGCAAAGTTCGGTTATTTTGACAACGAACTGACAACCTCTTCTGTTGCGATGCTACTCGGCGGCAGCGCGGAACTTACATATGATCTTTCCGATATAGCCGGACAATCTGATGGTCTTGTTATGGTCCCGATTCCTTCGGATGTGACGTTTAAGCCCATGCTTCATGGGCAAAATATAGCGATCTTTAACACCGCCACTCCTGAGCAACAGGAAGCGGCCTGGAAATACCTCCAATTCCTTTTGAGCCCTGCTATCCAACTTTACTGGGCAGTTCAGACAGGATATATTCCCGTCAATAAAGAGGTTGCCAATCTTCCAGAGTGGAAAAACTTTGTCGCTCAAAATCAAAATGGAATAGGTGCTATAATGGTCGGTCTGGATCGATCGGAAGATTACGCTCCAAATCTTCCATGGTGGACAAATGCAAGAGAGGCCATCAGAACAGCCTTTGAAAATGCCGTGCATTTCACGATGACGCCACAGCAAGCCCTCGACTGGGCACAACAGCAGGCCGAACAGGCTTACGCAAGTTATAACGCAAAATAAAAGGTAGGCCGTAAGGCCTACCCTTTTTGGGTGGTGAAAAGGTTGAATAAAAAAAGAAATTATATAATCGGTTATCTTTACCTTATTCCCGCTCTTGTGATCTTCATCCTTTTTACTTACTGGCCAGCGGTATATTCTTTTTATCTAAGTTTTTTCAACACTACAACAAGCGTTGGCCACGCTATCTTTGTTGGGCTTTCAAATTACGCTTACCTTTTTAGGGCGGGAGAGATCCCGTACTCACCCTTTATAGCCTTTGAATATTCTTTAATAAGATTCTCTTTTGCCTTTGTGATCTCTGTGGCGATATTTGGATGGATCGAAAAAAGTGCAAAAATTTCAAGGGATTTAATTTCACTTTTAGTTATTCCAATCTTCGCTCTGATCTTTGTTTATCCATCGCTTACCATTCTGGGTGGAAATACCTATATCTTTATTTTATGGATTTTGATCGGATTCTTAGGTTATCTTTTCACAAGAAAGATGGAATTCTACAAATCACACACGATTCTATTTCTTCTATCTCTTCTTGGCCTTTACATAGTGGCGTTTTACATAGGAAAAAGAATAGATCTTTACCTGCTTTTCTTTGATATAGCCAAGAATAATTCATTTGTTATGTCGATATGGAACACCTTTTACTTTGTGATAATAGATGTTCCCCTTACGATAGGCATATCTCTTGCGGCCGGACTGCTTATGAAGAACCTTCCGTTTTTTAAAGCATTTTTCAGAACGGCATTTTTTGCCCCTTACGTTGCGTCTATCGTTGCCGTGAGCCTTTTGTGGCTGTGGATGTTCAATTATCACTATGGAATTCTCAATTACATTCTTTCATGGTTTGGAATACAGCCTATAAACTGGCTTAACAGCGCCTCTTTAACTATGCCGACAGTTGCAATACTGAGTATATGGGAGTATTTTGGTTATTACGGGTTAATCTTCCTTTCCGGACTTCAAAATATAGATCAGGAATATTACGAAGCGGCCGAAATCGAAGGAGCAAATTCATTTCAGAGATTTGTGTACATTACATGGCCTTTACTCAGTCCCATCACTTTCTTCGTTATGGTAGTTTCGTTGATAAATGCATTTCAAGTCTTCACCCAAGTTTATGTCCTTTACAATCAGATGCCCGGCCCTTACGCGAACAGCGGTCTTACGATGGTCTTTTACATATACAACACCTTCTACAACGAACAGCAAATGGGGCTTGCATCTGCCGCGGCGTATGTTTTGCTTGGAATTATAATGGTTTTGACTTTGATTCAGTTTAAAACGACCGAAAAGAGAGTTGAATATAACATATGAAAAAGCAAAAAAAGAAGATAATTTATTTCTTTTATTACGTTGCCGCCGTGATCCTTGCCATTTTCGCAATAGGGCCTCTTATATGGATGGTTGATACCTCTTTTAAGACCAACTCGGAGGTTTTGAGTTATCCTCCAAAGTGGGGAACGATAAATGCCATGCCTTCAAGGACTTTAACGGCCGATATAGTCAAAACAAGAGCGGGGCAAAGCGGCAATCCGTCAGCGCTTTCTCTTGAAGCACTTTTGAGTTCTTTATCTACCACGCAGACAACGACGTTAGCAAGTCCAAATACACTTGCAATACACGTCTTAGGAGCCTCGGGATACCGGGGCACGGGGACAATGCCGAGGCGTGGAATTCTTTCGATCGAGTTGATCGGCGATAACGGCGATTTCGCTTCTTATTCTACCAAGTTCAGTACGCCCACCTTTAACTCGGTAGTCGCAAAGATCTCTTCTGTCTCAACCCTTACGAATGACGTCAAAGGAATAATTAATTCTCTTTCGCAGTACACCTCAGATCCCCAAGAGTACATTTTGAACTTTTACGATGATTTCCTTTACGGGAATAATCCTGTCTTTGCGAGAATAAACTTTGTCTCGAATTTGCTTGACGTGAAAGGATTGGCAGAATTTCAAAACGAGATTGCGCCTTTTAAAAAAGGTGTGAGTCCCCTTTCGGTTGCAGAACTTAACGAAATTGTCGGCATATTACAAAATGCCCTTAAAACAAATCCTCCAGACAAAGAGGAGATAGAAAAATACCTTAACGATATAAATGTGTACCTTGAATTCAATGAATTTTATCAATCACAGAAAAATGAAAGATTAAGAGGTCCGATAAAACTCGCATTTATCCCGCACTCAAACCAGTTGAGGGTAGTGGACGGACAGTCAATAGTTGAGAGTGCCTATACTTCTGGAGATCAAATATACATAAATTTCAAGAATGTGAGTTTTGTCTGGTTTTTAAACAGCAATGTCTCATTGACTGCCCATTACAATTTCTGGGAAGTACTTGCCAATTTCTTCGACAATTACGTTAGCGCATGGAATTCCGCTCCATTTGGAATTTACTATTTCAACAGCATCTTCGTCGCTCTGGCAACGACAATTTTGAATATCATTTTTGATGTTATGATGGCTTTTGCATTTTCAAAACTCACCTTTCCGGGAAGAGATAAAATTTTCATAGGAGTAATAGCGACGATGATGATACCTTATCAGGTCTTGCTTGTTGCAGATTACCTGATAATACATTCTTTTGGCTGGATAAACACTTACTATGCTTTGATAATTCCATGGTCTGCAACGGCATTTGTCATATTCTTGATGCGCCAGAGTTTTAACTCTATTCCAAATGATCTTTACGATGCGGCAAAGATAGACGGGGCCTCCTCCTGGAGGTTTTTGTGGACAATAGCCGTGCCTCTATCGATGCCAGTTGTAATAACGGGAGCATTGCTTACATTTTTGGGAAGTTGGAATTCATTCCTGTGGGTGCTGATAATGACCGACACAACGAATATGAGAACATTGCCCGTTGGTTTGCAAAATTTCATAATAAATTCGGGAGCGATTTTCAATCAGTTGATGGCGGCCGCAACCTTTACCATGTTACCCGTGGTCGTGGCATTCCTTTTCTTCCAAAAGTACTTTGTAAGCGGGTTTTTCAGATCTGGAATAAAATGATCGTAACATATAAAATTACTATTCTTAACGAGGTTTCGTGTTTTCGGATGATTTGATAAGGGTTAATTAAAACATAAAATCTCAAGATCTCTAATTGATCTCTTTTAAAACCCCTTCTAAAGAGTAGAATTGTATAATTTTTATGCTCGAAAGGAGGGGCACAATATGAAAAAGCAGGATATTGAAAAGATATTATATAAAGAAGAAAGTAAAAAACTGGCAGAGAAGGTAAGAATTGAAACGATAATCAAGGCATCTATCTATGGAGTAAGGTTTTAAAAAGGCGCCGTTTGGCGCCTTTTTATTTGACATCGAGGGCTTTTGAGGCTGAAACTTTCGAGGCCTTTCTTACTTCTTTTACAAGAGTGCCAGTTCCTATAATAAGAACTACTACAATGACAAGTACGAATTCTATTCCAATCGAATGAAGGTTGTGTACACGAAGCGGTGTTACAACATGAAAATCGGCGATCGATGGAAAGGCCAGGCCGAAGATACCCGCCAAGACGAAGACGATGCCTCCCCACAGTAACGTCCTGCCAGCCGTTAAACTTGAAATCTTTGAGGCGACTTCAGGACTTATTTTCAAATGAGTCGTGATCGATCCGAAGAGTAAACCGGCTATGACTTGAATGGTCGCTGTGCCAATTCCGAAGAAAAACCCCGGGACCCATCCCAAATACGCATTTGGCATTGAAGGAGCGAGAACTGTGTATATTATCAAAGCAAAGGCTCCAAATCCAAATCCAGCGATAAAGCCATGAACTATGGCCATCTTTGGTGTAGGCGGCTGAATGTCCGGATATTCTCCTTTCAAAGCCGCGGCATGGTGGGATCTGTCTACCTTTCCAAAATGTATATGGAAGGAATTTCTAAATTTAAAGACGTACATTCCTCCAAGCGCCATCGCGGTTCCGACTATTATGTATATTATGTAATTAAAATAAGGCAATGAAAATACCTTTGAAAGTGCAAAGTACGAAATTTCGCTCATTAAACTTCTTTGGACTGTAAAACTAAGGGAAAATATTAGACCAACTATCATTCCCTTCTTTGCCGAATAACTTCCTACCGCATAACTAAAGGTTATAGGCCACGTATGCTCGTCGGGCGTTATTCCATGGACAAGGCCTAAAAGGTACGATGTCAGCACGATCATACCAACTGACATACCGACCGACGGAGACCACAAATCTATCATTTTTTCACCTCTTTTTTGCTGCATTCATCACAGATGCCAAAAAAATCAACCTGATGGCTTTGAATTTTGAAGCCTTCTACCCTTACATCTTTTACGGGGCAATCAAAGATATTCTGTACCTTCAGACACTTAACGCATATAAGATGGTAATGATGATCCGGAGGACAGAATATGTATTTTAACTCGCCGTTTATGGAGTAGGCCCTTGTGAGTCCGACTTCCATCAGATAATTTAGCATCCTGTATACGGTTGTAAGGCCTATTTCGATGTTGTGCTCTTTTATATTCTCAAGAAGTTCTTGAGGAGTTTTGAGATAATTTTGTGATGTGAAAAAATCGAGGAACTCCTTTTTGGGCTTTGTCATTCTCATTCCCTTCTTATGAAAGGCATCGGTTATAAAAATCTCTAATTCCTTTTGCATATTTCACCTCTTATAGAAAATAATTTTCTATAAACTATTATAGACCATTCTCTCTTATTTGTAAAGCATTGGATCGATTTTTTAGGATCCATATTTGATTTTTAAAATTTTGGTGATAAAATATTTATATGGTTTCACCAATTTCTTTCAGGAGGCAAGGAAATGAAGGGTACTGTTAAGTGGTTCGATGCCAAGAAAGGCTACGGGTTCATAACGATGGAAGATGGGAATGACATCTTCGTTCACTACTCGGCAATCAAGATGGATGGCTACAAGAGTCTCAAAGAAAATCAGGCAGTTGTCTTTGACATTACAGAAGGGCCAAAAGGTAAACAGGCATCGAACGTAAGAAGCGCTTAAGAAAATAATCTAAAAGCCCGATGTCAAATCGGGCTTTTTTAAACTTGGTCATCTGGAGGGAAAAGATGAGATACATAGACATAAGAAGCGATACCGTCACGCTTCCGACTCAGAGAATGAGAGAAGCGATGTTTAAGGCGGAGGTTGGAGATGACGTTTACGGAGACGATCCAACGGTTAGAAAACTTGAAGAAATGGCTGCCAAAAGAATCGGGAAGGAAGCGGCTTTGTTTGTTCCTTCTGGGACTTTTGGAAATGAACTTGCCCTTCTCACGCACACTCTAAGGGGAGACGAGGTTATATTGGACGCAAATTCACACATAATTCTGCATGAAGCGGGCGCTTCGGCAGTTATAGCGGGGGTGCAACTTAGAACCTTCAGATCGAAGAATGGCCATCCGGATCCTTATGAGATAGAATCACTGATAAGATCTGAAAATATACATTTTCCAAGGACAGGACTTATCTGCCTTGAAAATGCTCACGGTATGGGAACAGTTATAGATTTAGAAAGCATGAAAAAAATATATGAAATCGCAAAAAATCATAATATACCGGTTCATCTCGACGGGGCAAGGATTTTCAACGCTGCGTGCGCTCTGAAGGTGGACGCAAAAGAAATAGCCCAATACGCAGACAGCGTTATGTTCTGTCTTTCGAAGGGACTTGCGGCTCCTATTGGATCTATGCTTGTGGGCACAAAATCCTTCATTGATAAAGCAAGAAAGGGCCGAAAATTGATGGGAGGAGGAATGAGGCAGGCTGGGATCATAGCGGCCGCCGGAATAGTCGCCCTTGAGGAGATGATAGATAGACTTTGCGAGGATCATGAAAATGCCAGAATACTTGCAAATGGTCTTGAAAGAATAAATGGCATTGAGGTTTTCAAGGACAGGCTTGATATAAATATGGTTTTTTTCAAAGCCAACGTTAACGGAGATGATTTCGTTTCTTACATGCTTGACAAGGGCATAAAGATAAACCCAGAGGAAGACAGTGAGTACAGATTTGTGACTAACAAAGATGTTACACGCTCAGATATAGATTACGTTATTGAAAGTGTTGAGAAATACTTTCAAAAGTTAGCGTAAAAGGTCCTTCAAATTAAATTAATCATAAAAAGTTAAAATATCATTGTAAAAGAATTTTCAAGGGGATAGTATTTTGAAGGAACTTAGAAAACTTTTTATAGCCTTCGGATTCCAGGGCGCAGCCTTTGGAGCGATAGGTGTAATAATAAGTCTCTTTGTGGTTATAGTCCTCGGAGGGAACGTTGCGAATGGCAGCGTCGCATCGGCTTTTTACGCACTCGGAAACCTTCTTGGATCGATGATCGTTGGAATAATCATTGATAAATACCAGCGTTTTTTTGAGATTGTCTTTGTAAGTGTTGTGGTAGATGCCGCGGTAAGTGTTTTCATGTCATTTACAAATAACCTTTACATTTACTATATTCTCGCACTTACATTGGGCACATTCGCCGCCATGATGGGTCCAGCCATAACAATATATCTTAACAAAAAGTTCGATGAATCACTTTACAGAAAAAATATAAACACTATGAATCTTTTCAACAGTATCGGCGTCACGGTCGGTACATTTGCAGGGGGATTATGGCTCTCTTACTTTCCGTTCATGTCCAATGGAACTGAAAAGATGAGATTTGTATTCTTTATCGCCTCTTTTCTCCTTATAGTTGCGATAATACTTTCGAGTGGATACATAAAAAGGAAGGAATTTTTTAGGACCTTCAAAAGCAAAAAATTTCTTCCAAATATGCATTCTCTCGCAGATCATATAACCTCTATTCCACACAATATCATTCTTTCTATAAGTTCGAGGGGATTCAAACCGGGTGCGGGAAGATACATGGGAAGCATTTTCATAATCTTCTTCGGTGCCAATATGATCTTTTCCATCTTTTCTATATACCTTGCCGAAGTTTTAAAAATAGATAGCGGCACAATCTTCATCATTTACGGAATAAACAATGTCCTTACAAATGTTGCTTATTTTCTTACAAATCCAATTACGAAGAGACTTCCGGATGCCCTTATCGTCAGAAGCGCTTTACTGACACGTGTTGTTCTCTTTTCATCTATAGCCATATCCGGGTACTTCCTTCCATTTGGCGTTTTCATAACCGTTATTGCCTTTCTTATAGTGGGCTTCACATGGCCTTTCTTTTACATTCCGACGACCGTTCATGTTACAGACCTTGCGCTTCCCACGGATCGAGGACGCATAATAGGGCTTTTCAACGTTACGATTAACTTCGCCGTTATAGCGGCCTCCTTCATATCGGGTTACATAGCGCTTAATTTTGGATATATAACCTCCTTCATATTGGGAATAATCTTTCTCTTCCTTGGAGAAAGGTTCATATATAAGTTAAACTCTGTAAGGCCAATTCCAAAGGAAAATTTTTTGCCTAAAAGCGGTAAAAACGTAAATAAGAGTTTAGAAGATAAGAATTTGGCCAGTCAGGAAAAACTATGATAGAATATACTGAAAATAATGGACGGATATTTTTTGGCGTGTAATCTTGAAAGGAGGAAGTGACGTAGGTCACGAGGTGGGTGGATAAATTTTATTCTCCTTACGAAAGCGAGAAAAAATGGTATAAAAAATGGGAAGAAAGCGGGGCTTTTAAGCCCAAACCGGGCAACGAAAGGTTTTCGATAGTAATCCCGCCTCCTAATATAACGAATGTCCTGCACATGGGACATGCTCTTAACATAGTCCTCCAGGATATCGTAACAAGATATCAGAGGATGAAAGGAAAGGAAACGCTATGGCTTCCCGGCGAGGATCATGCGGGGATTGCAACGCAAAATATGGTTGTAAAGCAACTCGCCTCGGAGGGCAAGACAAAGGAAGAATTGGGATACGACGAATTCGTCAAAATAACATGGGAATGGGCTCGAGAGTACAGACAAAAGATAAGATCCCAGATCGAGGCAATGGGGGCTTCCTGCGACTGGTCGAGAGAGAGGTTTACCCTCGATGAAGGATTGAGTAGGGCCGTAAGAAAGGTCTTCGTTTCTCTTTACAAGAAAGGGTTAATATACAAGGGTAAGTACATGGTAAACTGGTGTCCAAGTTGCGGAACCGTCCTTTCGAATGAAGAGATCGAGTATGAAGATGAAAACTCAAAACTCTATCATATAAGATATCCAATTCAGGAAGGTGGCAGCATCGTTATAGCGACCACAAGACCGGAGACCATGCTTGGAGACACGGCGGTAGCGGTCAATCCTAAAGATGAAAGATACAAAGATCTCATAGGAAAGCACGCCATTCTGCCTCTTGTCGGAAGGGTCGTACCAGTGATAGCGGATGATTACGTTGATATGTCTTTTGGAACGGGAGCCTTGAAGGTTACCCCTGCCCACGATCCAAATGACTTTGAAATCGGTAAAAAGCATAATCTTGAATTTGTAGAGATATTGGACGACGGCGCGCGAATAAGGTTTGAGGGACGTTATAACGGAATGACAAGGGAAGAGGCAAGAAAGGAAATAGTAAAAGATCTTGAAATCAATGGCTATCTTGTCAAGATAGAAAATTATAACCATTCCGTAGGACATTGTTACAGATGCCATACAGTTGTAGAGCCAAAACTTTCTGATCAATGGTTTGTAAGCATGAAAAAACTCGCCGATCCCGCCATCAAGGCTGTTAAAGAAGGAAAAGTAAAGTTTCATCCAGAAAGGTGGGAAAAGGTGTACCTTAACTGGATGGAAGACGTACACGATTGGTGTATTTCCCGTCAACTTTGGTGGGGTCATAGGATTCCCGTATGGTACTGCGATGATTGCGGACATTTAACTGTGTCTGAAACGACGCCGGACAAGTGCGAGAAATGTGGATCTACGAATATTCATCAGGACAAAGACGTGCTCGATACATGGTTTTCATCGGCACTTTGGCCATTTTCAACGCTTGGATGGCCGGAAAAAACTGAAGACCTTGAGAAATTTTATCCAACAGATTTACTCGTTACCGGATTCGATATAATATTTTTCTGGGTCGCGCGCATGATCGTTATGGGACTCGAGTTCATGGAAGATGTCCCGTTCCACGACGTTTACATTCACCAACTCGTAAGGGACAAATTTGGACGGAAGATGTCGAAGTCTCTCGGAAACGGGATAGATCCCAATGAGGTTATTTCAAAGTATGGAGCCGATGCGATGAGAATGGCTTTGGCGATGCTTGCAGCCCAGGGGAGAGATATAAGTTTAGACGAGCGGGTCTTCGAATCTTACATGCATTTTTCAAACAAAATATGGAATGCGAGCAGATTTGTCGAAATGAACACAAAGGGCACAAAAGTGTCAAAGCCTCAGGGGCTCACGATGGCCGATAGATGGATTCTTTCGAGATCGAATGAAGTTATTAGAAGAGTTACAGACTCGATCGATTCTTACGATTACAACATAGCATCTCACGAGATATACGATTTCTTCTGGGGAGATTTTTGCGACTGGTACATAGAACTTTCGAAGGTTCAACTCGAAGATCCAAAATTGAATGAAAACACAAAATATGTACTCCTTTACGTCTTGAATGTAAGTTTAAAACTTTTGCACCCATTTATGCCCTTTATATCTGAAGAAATATGGTCTAATTTCTTTGATGGGATTTTAATAACGTCGAAATGGCCTGAAACGGATGAAGAATTTTATTTTGAGGATGATAATTTCGATTTCTTCATGGAGACGGTAAGGGGAGTAAGAAACGTAAGATCGGATCTTGACCTTCCTCTTTCGACCAAAATAAACATAGTCATGACAAAGAACGTATGGCCAAAGGATTCGCCGGTCGAAAAGTATATATCCAAACTTACAAATGCTTTAGATGTCAATGTATCTCGAATAAAGCCCAAAAAGGGCATGACGGCATCTGTCAACTCTGAGACCGAGGTATTCGTGGTTATGGATGAGCACTTTGATTTTAATGGAGAGATCGCGAGGCTTAACTCGAAAATAGTCAAGGCTACCGAAGAATTTAGAAAGTTAAATGCAAGATTATCGAATGAAGAGTTCGTGAAGAAGGCTTCTGAAGACGTTGTCCAGAAAGCAAGGGAAGAAAGGGCCGAACTTGAAAAAACTTTAAGACGGCTTGACAGCACATTGAGAAAATTAAAGGAATGATCGCATTGAATTACGAAGAAATGATAAGCAGGCTGTTCTCATTCCATCCTGAAGCCAAAATAAGGCTTGGTCTTGACAGGATAGAAAAATTACTCGAGAGGCTTGGTAATCCTCAAAAGAGTTTTAGATACATTCATGTAACCGGCACAAATGGCAAGGGAACTGTCACGAGAACGATAGGGAAACTTTTGACTTCTCATGGACTTAAGGTTGGAACTTATTTTTCTCCGCATCTCGAAACTTTCAGGGAAAGAATTAGAATAGACGATATCTTCATACCCGAGGATCGAGCCGTTGAGGTATACGAAAGAGTTATAAAAGAAGCGGACGGAATGTCTGCAGATCCTGGAATGAAGCCGACATTTTTTGAAATCGTTACGGCTATGGCTTTCTTGTACTTTAAAGATCAAAAAGTAGATGTCGTCGTTTCAGAGGTGGGAATGGGTGGGAGATTTGATGCCACAAATGTGGTCGATGATCCGCTCTGTTCAGTTATAACGATAATAGATTACGATCACATGAATGTCCTTGGAAATACCCTTTCTCAAATAGCCTTTGAAAAGTCAGGGATAATAAAGGCCAGGTCGCCGGTTATAACGGGAGAATACAAAGCGGAGCCTTTAAGAGTGATAATGAACAGGGCTAAGGAATTGAATTCTGAGGTCAGGCGTATAGGAAAAGATTTCAGATACATCGTCAAAAGAATAGAATTTGCGAGAAATGCTTTTGATTTTGTCGGTAGAAGATTGAAACTTTCCCTCGAAACAAGGATGAATGGACTTGCGGCGATGAATAATATCTCTATATCTCTTGCCGTCATCGAATATCTCGACGAGATAGAATTTATAAAGATAGACAGAGATAAGATTTACAAAACGATCTTCACGATACCGTGGGAAGGAAGATTTGAATGGTTCCCATCCGATTCAACGATAATTTTGGATGTGGCCCATAACGCACCTGCGATGGAGATGCTCAGAAAAAACCTTAAACTTTACTTTCCGTCCAGACAGATGAACGCAGTCGTTGGAATTTTGAATGATAAAGATTACAAACGCATGATAGAGATAATCGATCCAATGTTTAAAAGAATTTACCTGACATCGCCGAGAAATGAGCGCGCCAAGGATCCTTTTGAGATATACGATTGGGCCGTAAGACATTACGACAACATAGGTTTCATAAAAGAAATAGAGGAAGCAACGGATATTTGCACGAATATCTCAAAGAAAGAAAATGCGATCTCGGTTATAACTGGATCTTTTTACACTGTTGGATTTGCAAGGAGTTTTTTAAGGGGTGTGAAGTCCGAAACGTGATATGGGCGCTGCGCGGTAAAATAATCAAAAAAGACCCAGGCCGTTTTGTCCTTGATGCTGGAAATATACTCTACGAGATTGTCATGACTTCAAAGGACCTTGAACTTCTAAATGAGGGAGAAGAAACGCTTGTATATATACGTGAGGATGTAAAAGAAGGAGAACCAGTAGAACTTGTAGGATTTCTAAATGAGGAGGAGAGATATCTTTACGATATTTTGACAAGCGTTAACGGTATTGGAAAGAAAAATGCGCTAAAAATAATGGAGGTTCTCGACCTTCAAAATTTTTCTTCTGCCGTTGAAACAAAGGATGTAAAATTTCTCAGTTCTTTACCGGGCATCGGGCAGAAAACTGCCGAAAGGATAATACTTGAACTTTCGGGGAAGTTAAGGCCTTCTCAATTGAATCCTAATCTTGGAGAGGCCGTTGAGACGCTTATCGCTTTAGGGTTTTCACGCAACGATGCATTTGTGGCGGTGGAAAAAGCGGCCGCCAGCGGAAAAAATCTTGAAGAGATCGTTAAAGGCGCCCTTTCCATTTTAAGGAAAGTATGAATTGGCGTTGAAAAGTTGTATAATGTGATGGGTGATCGGGAATGAATAAAGCGCTCATTTTGGCCGGAGGATTGGGGAAGAGAATGAACACTCCGAAGCCAAAGGTTGTTCATGAGGTACTTGGAAAGCCTCTCATAAATTGGGTTATCGATGCCGCGAGATCGGCCGGTGCCGATGAAATAGGGGTAGTAATTGGTCATTCGGCCGAGGAGATATATCCTTTTCTTAAAGATGTGAAGATCTTCATTCAAAAAGAACAACTCGGAACGGCCGATGCCGTTAAATCTGCGTTGCCTTTTTTGAATGGAAGGATTTTGATACTTTATGGCGATATGCCATTGATCTCAGCCGAGATCTTAAAAAAACTCTTTGATTCCAAGGCCGATTTGGCGATTTTGACGGCTTTACTTCCAAATCCATTCGGATATGGAAGAATTTTGAGAAAGAAAGGAAAAGTTGAAAGAATCGTTGAAGAAACAGATGCCACAGATGAGATAAAATCTATAAAAGAAGTAAACAGTGGTGTTTATGCCTTTAACTCCGAGGCTTTGCTTTACGCTCTTGAAAAGATAAAAAATGATAACAAAAAGGGAGAATATTATCTTACAGATTCGATAGAGATACTCGCAAATAGTGATTTTGAAGTCGAAGCAATTGAAACGACGGATCCTAATATCGTTATGGGAGTTAACACGCAGCGTGAACTTTCCGCCTTAATAAAACGTGCGAGAGAGATTGTGAATTTTGCCCTTATGGATTCAGGCGTCACCATCGAAGATCCGGATACCACCTTTATAGGTCCCGATGTAAGAATAGAAGCCGGAGTAACCGTAAAACCATTTACTTTTATATACGGGAAAACCGAAATATCGTCCGGATCCACAGTTGGCCCTTACACGACGATATTAGATTGCAAGATCGGAAGAAAGAGTTCAGTGATAAGTTCTGATTGCAATGGGGCGGTTATTGGAGAGAATTGTTCAATAGGACCATTTTCCCGTCTAAGGCCCGGAACTGTTATAGAGAATAATGTAAAGGTTGGAAATTACGTTGAGGTAAAGAATTCCCACCTTTTTGATAATGTTAAGGCCCAGCATCTTACGTATCTTGGAGATGCGACTGTAGGAGAAAACACGAACGTAGGTGCTGGTACCATAACATGCAACTATGACGGGGTCAAAAAAAATCAGACCTTTATAGGTAAAAACGCTTTCATAGGCTCAAACACGGCACTTGTTGCCCCGATCACGATAGGTGATAACGCTTTCGTTGGAGCCGGCTCAACAATAACGGAGGATGTTCCGCCCAATGCCCTCGCTCTTGGAAGAGCGAGACAGGTTAACAAAGAGGACTGGGTAAAGAGGAGAAAATCCGATGAAAAATGACATGAAGATTCTTGGTGGCTCTTCTAACAGGCCATTGATCGAGAAGATATGCTCCTATCTCAACGTAAGTCCAACTCATGTTGAGATATCGAGATTTGCCGATGGGGAAATAAACATGAGGATAGAGGAAACTGTAAGAGGCCATGATGTGTTTTTAATTCAATCAACCTCTCCTCCGGTAAATGATAATCTTATGGAGTTGCTTATACTAATAGATGCCCTCAAGCGCGCATCGGCAGGCTCTATAGCGGTGGTTATCCCCTATTACGGATACGCCAGACAGGACAGAAAGGCGCGTGGGAGAGATCCGATAACGGCAAAACTCGTTGCAAATCTTTTGACTGTCGCCGGAGCGTCGAGAATTTTGACGATGGATTTACATAGCGAGAAAATACAGGGATTTTTCGATATCCCTGTCGATAATTTACAGTCTTTTCCTGTTTTCGTTGAGGCTCTGAAAAAGCATGAATGTATAGATAAAGACAAAACCGTTGTTGTCTCTCCAGATGTCGGTGCGGTCAAGCGTGCCCGAAAATTTGCCGAAAAGATGGGATTACCGATCGCTATTCTCGATAAAAGAAGGCCAAAGGAGAATGTTGCAGAGGTACTTCATGTCATAGGCGATGTTGAAGGTATGTCATCTATAATGTTTGATGATATGATAGATACAGGTAGAACATTGATAGAGGGTGCGAAACTTTTGAAACAAAAGGGATCTACAAAGGTTATAGCATGCGCGACTCATGGGCTTTTTTCTCAAAATGCCCTTGAAATGCTCGACAAATCAGACATAGATACCATCTACGTTACCGATACAATAGCGCACGATGAACTACCTGATAAGATAAAGACCGTCTCCGTTGCCTCTTTATTTGGAGAGGCGATGATAAGAATAAGGAAGAGTTTATCAGTTAGCATACTGTTCAAGTAAGGAGGAATTTAAATGGCTGTCCAACTCAAAGCCAATGCAAGGGAAAAAGGAAAAGCAAAAAATCTCGTCAAGGTAGGCAAGATTCCTGCCATTGTTTACGGCCCGAATCGTGAGAATCTCGAAATCCAATTACTTCAGGGAGAGATCGAGTCTCTTATCTCCAAAGCGAAGGAAACGACTCCTGTACGTCTTACCGTAGATCTCAATGGAAGTACCGAAGAGAGGAATGTCTTTGTAAAATCTGTTCAATTTCATAAGGTAAACGGAAAGATAATTCACGTTGATCTTTATGAACCGGATCCGGCCAAACCGATGAGGTTTAAAATGCCTGTAGAACTTTTTGGTGAATCCGAAGGAGTCAAAGCCGGAGGAATTCTTGATGTGCTTTTAAGAGACGTCGAAGGTGAGGCGTTGCCTTCGAAGATAATCGAGGAGATAAAGATCGATATCTCTTCCATGAAGATAGGAGATTCTTTGAGGGTCAAGGATCTAAAGATTCCCGAGGGTGTAAAGATACTTCACGGCCCCGAAGACGTCATAGCAACGATAAAGGCGCCGAGAGCCGAAGAGGTTGTCGCTCCTGCAACTCCTGAAACTGCCGAGACTTCCGAGCCTGAGGCCATAAAGACAAAGGGTAAGAAAGAAGAAGAGGCAGAAACAGAGGAGAAATAATTGTCTAATTTTATAATTGGCCTTGGAAATCCCGGCAAAAAATATGCCTTTACCCGTCACAATGTGGGCTTTATCTTTGTCGATAAGTTTCTAAAAAAGTATCCACCTTTTGAAACCGTTCAAAAGGTGGATTACATTCTTTATTCTACGATCGCGGAAGGTCTTGAACTTTCTCTCGTAAAGCCTTTAACCTTTATGAATCAAAGTGGATTGATCTTCAATTCTCTTTATGTTATAGATCCTCCGCTGGTTGTGTACGATGATCTTGATCTTGAAGTTGGGAAGATGAGGATAAGGCCTTCAGGATCAGCCGGAGGGCATAATGGCGTTAAATCGATAATCGAGCATCTCGGAACAGAGAACTTTCCGAGAATCAGAATAGGAATAGGCCCAAAAAAATCTGACGCCATCGAACATGTACTCGGAAGATTTACCGATGAAGAATTTACAATTGTAGAGAGCGTGATCGATCGGGCCATTGAAGCGGCGATAGTCATATTTAAGGATGGTATAGATACGGCGATGAATAGATTCAACTCTTTGAAGTTAAAATGAAAGCATTTGGAATAGAATTTAAAAGAGACCTAAGAGAGATATCAACAAAAGATCTTGCCTACATCGGAGACGCGGTTTTTGAACTTTATTACAGGCTACATTTTTCATTTGACAGTAAAGCGGTCAAAGCACACGTCAACGCAAAATCACAGGCAATGAAATACGATTTTATCGAGCCGTTTTTGCATGAGGATGAAAAAGAGATAGCGATGAGAGGAAGAAATTTAAAAAGTCCGAGAAGCAAAGATCCCTCTTACAGAAAAGCGACTGCTTTGGAAAGCGTAATAGGATATCTTTTTCTTTCAGGCAGATCTGAAAGGCTTGAAGAGATACTTTCTCTGTCTTTAAAGATTTAGTATGTGCTCTATTGCCCTTGCGACTCCATTATCGTCATTTGAAGATGTTACATACTTCGCTATTTTAAGAAGTTCTTGAGGAGCATAGGAATTTCCCATCACAATCGGATAGCCGGCAACCTTTAATACTTCGAGATCGTTGTAATTGTCTCCTATAAAGGCTGTCTGCGATCTCTGTATGCCGAGAAATTCGATAAGGAATTCAAAGGCCCTTTCTTTACCACATCCGGGTCCAAAACATTCGACAAAGGCTTCGTTGTTGTTTGAAAAAAGAGTGCTTAGGATCATGGTATAATCCGTGCATTTTATCTCCCTTTGCGCGGCCTTTATTTTTTCAAAATCTCCAACGATCGATATTTCACTTACCTCTTCGCCTACGCAATTGATGATATCGGAAACTTTTACCATCCTGTAAGCATTTCTTTCAAAATACCCCGTGTAATTTGAACCTTCTGGCCATTCTTTATCGTGTACCATGTCAGGAGTCTCTATAAAATTAGTGAATAAGATGACGAACAGATCGTACCTTTTGGCCGCGGATATTATCTCCTGGGCGCATCTTCGAGAAAGGGTGATCTTTTTGATGACCCTTCTTGACTTTATCGTAGAAATAAAGGCTCCATTTTGAAAGACGCCGGGTATGTCAGACGAAATGGCGTTGAGGTACTCTTCGGCGGCAATTAACGATCTGCCTGTGAAGATCGTAACTTTGATGCCAGATTTTTCAGCCGTTTCGATGGCTTTCAAATTTTCTTGAGATATTTCTTTTTCAGAATTGAGCAGCGTACCGTCTAAATCTATGCCAATGAACTTTATCATTTCTCTATTTCCTTTATTTCGTCTATTCTTCTTTGATGACGGCCACCTTCGAAGTTTGTCGATAGAAATGTGTCGACAGTCTCTTCCGCGAGAGTTGGCCCCATCAATCTCCCGGCCATCACAAGCACGTTGGCGTTGTTGTGCATTCTTGCGTATTTGGCCATTGTCGGATAGAGACACAACGCGGCGTATATATTTTTGAATTTATTTGCCGTTATTGACATTCCAAGACCGGTTCCGCATATCAATATCCCGTAATCTACGGCTTTGTTTTGCATATCCTTTACAACCTTTTTTGCATATACGGGATAGTCAACGGAATCGGAAGAATAAGTTCCTTCGTCTACCACCTCTATGCCTTTGGATTCCAGATATTTTTTCACGTGTTCTTTCAATTCGAATCCTGCATGGTCGCTTCCAATTGATATTTTCATTTCAATCACCTCATTTTATATGATAAGGATTTGCCCAGTCGATCTTCGATAATAACCTGAAGATCACAAAGGTCATAATGATCTCGATAAGAACGGGTACGGCAAAAAGGATCAAAAATTCGTACACTGGAGAAAAGGGTAATATTCTATTTCCAGAAAAATAGAGTCCTTCGGATGTGGCGATCGCCGCACCGATAAAGCCTATTCCCATGCTCACAAAGTTTCCAGTCGTGTTAAGCGGACGCCTTACGCCTCCGATCGAATTCGGCCATTTGACGGTAGCGTAAACTCCGAAAAATGAAAGTATCAAAAGTACCGGAATAGACAAAAGGACTGTAATAACAGATAGCATCAATCCACCAAAGAATATAGAAAGGACAGAAAAGGTTGCCATCATGACAACTGCAAATGCTCCTGCGATAACGAAGGCTTTGCTCCACAAAGGAGTCCTGTTGCCGATCGGCAATGTTTTTATGAATTCGCCAACTTTTATCTCTGTTGAAATCAAACTTGCCGTTGCGATGATCGTGTACATAGAGGAGATAAAGATAGATATCAAGATGCCACCCGTTAAGGCATTGTTGATCGCGCCTTCACCCTTTCTCATAAATCCTCCGATGAGCAAAAAGAAAGGGAAGATAGCCGGGTAGATAAGCAAAAATAGAATGGAAGGCTCCCTTCTCATCAATTTTAAATCTTTCAATACGAAAGCCTGTGTCGGACTCTTTAGATTGTAATCTCTCCTCCTGATACGTTTTGTCGCGCTCTTCATTTGAGAATACCCGGACAGTATACCCGAGGCAGAGATCTTGTACGTTATAAAGGCTAAAATGGCTGCTGTGATTACCAATGATAAGATACCGTTAACCTGGAGATTTATGGCATTGATAAACCAAGTCGAGGGAAGAAATGGAAGGTTTATCGTATTCACGTAATTGGCAAAGGCTGCCGTTACATTCTTTTCATTTGGATTGAAAGATCCGACGGTGCTTATCAAAAAAATGGAAAGCACATAGACGATCAAAGATGTAAAGACCATGAAACGCTGGGTACCAGATCTTGATGCAACTTTAGAGACGCCGAGTGCTATGATGGAAGATACCGAATTTGCTATCATGAAATAAAGCACGTACATTAAAAACATCACGATTATTCTGTACCATTCCATCATCGTCGCATTCGCGTAAGAAATCAAGAGAGGTATTACAAAAAGCGCGGGAAAACCACCTTGAATTATCGTCTCAAGGTTTTTTGAAATGAATATCGTTGATTGTTTTATCGGAAGAGACAACAAAAGATCCACATCTTCGCTCATGAAGACGTTGAGTGCTATTGCTGGTGTATCGGTGACAAGGACAAGTACAAAAATGCCCATCATCGATATCTCGACAAAAAGATCCGCAAGGCTTATGCCGTTAAAAATTATAGTAGAATAATTTCGAAATAGATCAAGAGTAAAAAGATAAAGAGGCATGCTTATTGCCGCGAAAGTTCCGGCAAGAATTAAAATGTAAAAGGGAAAAGGAATCTTTCTCTTTCCCCTTCTTAAGGGTATGTTGGACCACATTTTTAGTTTGTATCTTATTAAAAGCATTAATTTGTTCATAGGTTTTGTATTATCTCCTTTACCTCTTCATCTGTCGAACCGGTTAACTGTAAAAAGATATCTTCGAGAGACTGCTTTCCCGACTCATTCCTTAACTCTGACAGGGTTCCCTCGGCTATTATCTCTCCGGAATTTATTATTCCTATCCTGTCGCACATTTTTTCCGCGATCTCGAGAACGTGTGTGGTCATGAAGATGCTCGATCCTTCATCTGCGTACTTTCTCAAAAGCATCTTCAAAATCTTTGCGCTTTTTGCGTCAAGCCCTACCGTTGCCTCATCTAAAAAGATCACTTTCGGCTTTCTCATTAACACGGAAGTGAGCATCAGTTTTTGTTTCATGCCGTGAGAATAGTCGCCTATGAATTTTTCTAAAAAGTTTATCTCGAAGGCATCGCAAAGTTCTTCTATCCTTTTTTTCATTTCGTCTTTGTCCATTGAGAAAACAGAGCCTACAAATTCGAGAAATTCCTGTCCGGTAAGATTTTCGTAAAGTTTTGGCTCGTCGGGCACAACGCCTATCTGGGATTTTACCTCCAAAGGATGTGTCGGGAGATCAAGACCGCATATTTCTATTTTTCCATCCGTCGGTGTAAGAATGCCGGTAAGCATCTTCATAGTTGTGGTCTTACCGGCACCGTTGGGACCTAAAAAACCATAGATCTCTCCAGAATTTATGGTGAAACTTATCGATTTTACAGCCGTAAAGGTTCCAAAATTTTTCTTTAAATTTGAAACTTTTACTAGTTCTGTCATATCTCGCCTTTTATTTTCAACAATCTCTGAACATGGCCTAACTCTTCGTGAATTATTTTTTCAAGAATCTCACGGACCTTGGGCTTTTTTGAAGTGTCGAGGATTTGATCGTAAAATACGATCGTCTCTTTTTCTATGGAAAGGGCGAAGTCGACGATTTCATTCATATCCATGTATTTCGATTTCGAGATCATCTCATCCAGTGAAGGGAAGATCCTCCCATTGACGATGCTCTCGAGGTAAGGTTTCGCGTCGGCCCACAATTCGGGATCTATTTCATCTACTATTTCTCTCGATATTCTTTCGAAATCTTTCACGTGCTGTGCTTCCTGAGCGGCTAAATATGAGAACAATTCTTTTTTTGCCGGATTCTCAAAATTTTTGGCAAGATAAGAGTAAAAGTTCTCACCATCTTTTTCTATTTTGACGGCCATTTCAAAGATCTCATTTGGAGCATACATATCCTTCATGATTAATCCTCCTTGTGAAAAAAATTTGCATTTGTATTTTTATTATACCAAATAAAATTTGAATTTCACCGAATTCATTTTGTTCATAATTGTGTTAAAATAAAATATGGTGAGAGTTTATGAATGATTTGCTTATGGTTATAGACATGCAAAATGACTTTGTAACAAAGGGTGGCGCGCTGTATTTTGAAATGGCTGAATTTGTAAAGCCTGTTGTACTCGATATAGTAAGGAATAGAATATCAAGAAATTACACTATCATTTTTACAAAGGATTGGCACGAAGTTAGCGATCCTGAGTTTAAACGTTTTCGACCCCACTGTATCAAAAATTCATATGGTTCTGAACTCTTTGATGATTTAAAAGAGGCCGTAAGAGATTATAAAAATTCTATATTCATTTTAAAGAGGCGTTTTTCAGCCTTTTTCGGAACGAATCTTGATGAGATTTTGGGAAAGTTATCCCCTTCCAAAATAGAGATTTGTGGTGTAGACACGAATATATGCGTTATGTATACCGTTGAAGAGTTAAAGAACAGAGATTACGATGTCGTAGTTTATGAAAACGCAACGGCCTCTTACGATGAAAAATTACATCTGTTTGCCATCGATCAGATGAAAAATGTCCTTGGGGTTCAGTTAAAGAAATGGAGGTAAGTTGATGCGCGGCGAAAGGCTTGATCCAAGGGTTTTTAAGGTCCCTATAGACAGAATCCGTGCGGGGTATTATTCGGACAAGTATTTCACGAGATATGTTGAGGTTTTGAAAAAGGATAACCATCATCCACGCGTACTTTACCAGTTTTTCCCGCGAAAAGATGCGGTTATCGTTGGAATAGACGAGGCGCTTGCCATCTTGAAGTTATGCACCGGATATTTTAAAGACGAGGAAAGAGCGCAAAGGCTCTTTGACGAATTGCTTACGGCAGAAAGAGAACTTCAAAATGCCGTTCTCGATATGAACAGGGCCGATTTAGAAAAGATAAACAGGAAAAGATGGGATCTGCGCGAGGCGATGAATGCACTGTGGGTTGATAAGTTCAATGAAATAGAGATAAGGGCCCTCTACGATGGAGAAGAGGCAAGGGAGATGGAGCCAATTATGACGATAGAAGGAGATCCGATTTACTTTGGATACCTCGAGACCGTATTGCTTGGTGTGATAGCAAGGGGAACCTCTTCTGCCACCGCTGTCAGACGCGTCGTTAAAGCCGCAAACGGGAAACAGATCCTGTTCTTTTCCGCGAGGTTTGATCATTATTGGGTTCAGGCGACGGATGGATATGCGGCATTTAAAGCGGGTGCGAATGTCGTCTCAACCGATGCCAACGCTGATTATTGGGGCGCTAAAGGCATAGGTACCGTGCCCCATGCGCTGATAGCCGCTTACCATGGATCTACATCTACGGCCGCCATTAAATTTGATGAATATGTCCCGCCAGACGTTAACAGGATAATTCTTGTAGACTGGGACAACGACGTTATAGGAACAACCAAAAAGATGATGATAGATTTTTACGAGCACGTTACAGGGAAGAAATATTCTCCTTCTGCCGATTTGAATTCGGTCATAGGGAGCGGAAGGGGTAAAATATGGGGAGTCAGGTTCGATACCTCTGGAACTCTTAGAGATAAATCTGTTACTCCGATCAACGAGAATTCTTTGGGGGTCTGTCCCGAACTTGTATGGAAGGCAAGACAAGAGTTCGATAAGATGGGAATGAACAATCTCAAGATAGTCGTCTCGGGGGGATTTAACGCTGAAAAGATAGCTTTATTTGAAAAATTAGGGGTTCCTGTCGATTCTTACGGTGTGGGTTCTTCACTTTTGAGAGAAAAGATAGACATAACTGCCGATATAGTAGAGGTTGATGGGAAGCCGTGTGCAAAGGTGGGAAGAAAAAAGGGAGACCTCTCAAGGCTTGAAAAGGTTATTTTATGAGGAGGTGTTTTGATATGATCGAGAAAGGAACATGGGTCATAAAAGAAGGATTTGCCGATATGTTTAAGAACGGAGTTATCATGGATGTTACAACTCCAGAACAGGCAAAGATAGCCGAAGACGCTGGAGCGGTTGCCGTGATGGCTCTCGAGAGAGTGCCGGCGGATATAAGAAAGGCCGGCGGGGTTGCGAGAATGGCCGATGTGGGACTTATCAGAAAGATAATGGAGAGCGTTTCTATTCCAGTTATGGCCAAGGTTAGAATAGGCCACATAGCAGAGGCTAAGATCCTCGAAGCGCTCGGGGTAGATTTCATAGACGAAAGTGAAGTCTTAACTCCTGCCGATGACAAATTCCATATAAACAAGCATGAGTTCAAAGTTCCATTTGTGTGCGGAGCGAGAGATCTGGGAGAGGCATTAAGAAGGATAGCAGAAGGAGCCGCCATGATAAGGACCAAAGGTGAGGCAGGCACTGGGAATATCGTCGAAGCGGTCAAACACATGCGTGCAGTCATGGATGCCATAAGGATGGTAAAAGGTATGGCCGATGAAGAACTTGTAAATTACGCAAAAGAAATCGGTGCCCCAATTGAAATAGTGAGAATGGTCAAGGAACGTGGAAGGCTGCCAGTTGTCAATTTTGCGGCGGGTGGCGTCGCGACACCGGCAGACGCTGCTTTGATGATGATACTCGGCGCCGATGGAGTTTTTGTCGGTTCTGGAATTTTCAAATCTTCCAATCCATCCAAAATGGCCAACGCAATAGTTCAGGCAGTGCTCCATTACGATGATCCGGATGAACTTGTCAGAATAAGCGAAGACATAGGTATGGCGATGGAAGGTCAGGAAATAGCAACCTTATCCGAAAAATTGCAGGAAAGAGGCTGGTGAAAACTCGCAAATGAAAATAGGCGTTCTCGGAATGCAGGGCGATATAGAAGAACACCTTGCCATGCTTTCGAAAATAGGTATAGAAGGGATTCGCGTTAAATCGGCCAAGAATCTTGAAGAGGTTGATGGACTGATAATGCCGGGTGGAGAGAGTACCACAATGTTAAGGCTGCTTAAATTGACCGGTCTTTTTGATCTTCTGAAAGAGAAAATAAGAAACGGCTTTCCGGTCTACGGAACATGTGCAGGCCTTATCTTGCTTGCAAAGGATGTCTCAAACCCTGTTCAGGATTCTCTAAAAGTCTTAGACGTTGTTGTCAGCAGAAATGGATATGGTAGGCAAATAGATTCCTTTCATGCCATGATTCCTTTATCTATACTTGATGGAGATCTCTTTGATGCCGTATTCATAAGAGCGCCGATAATAACCGGTGTCGGAAATGTTGAGGTTATAGGCACATACGGAGGGAATCCTGTCTTTGTTAAGGAAAATAACATAATCGCATCAACCTTTCATCCTGAACTTTCAGAAGATACAAGAATACATGAATTTTTCGCGAGGATGGTAGAAAATGCTGTTAGCCATTGATGCCGGAAATACAAATGTCGTCATGGGACTTATGAATGAAAATAAATCATTTTACACATGGAGAATAAGTACGAAGAATATATCGACAGAAGATGAGTTTTTGGTCCATATAAAAAATTTTCTCGATTTTTCAGGGTATAAATTTTCGATTATAGAGGATATATGCGTGGCTTCAGTTGTTCCAAGTTTGAATGAAGTATTCAAATATTACGGCAAAAAATACATGAACAAAATTCCAACCTTTGTTAAGATAAAGGATGCTAACTGGATAGAATGGAATGTCTGGACTCCAAATGAACTTGGCGCCGATAGAATAGCGAACGTTGTCGCCGCCAAAGAAATTTACAATAAAAATGTCATAGTCGTAGATTTTGGCACGGCAATAACAATAGATATTCTAACTGACAGGTATGAAGGCGGCGTTATTCTGCCCGGACCTAGAACGGCCATTCATTCTCTATTTACGAATACGGCAAAACTCCCAACTGTTGAGGCTAAATTTCCAGATTCTCCGGTTGGGAAGGACACAATTACAAATATTCAGGCCGGCATCATGATGGGTACCATGTTTGCGATAGACGGTTTTGTTTCTCTTTTTGAAGACGAGTTCTCGACAAAATTCAAAGTTATCTCTACGGGCGGCTATGGATCCGAGATATCAAAAAGTTCAACTAAAATAGAAGAATATGAACCCGATCTAACTTTACGAGGAATATCTGTTTTTTATTCTCATAAGAATGAAAGTTCTTCTTGTTAACCCGTATATTCACGACGTATCGGCCTACGATTTTTGGCTTAAGCCTGTTGGACTTTTGTACATTGCAAAAGCCCTTAAGATGGCCGGGGCTGAGGTAAAATTGATCGATCTTTTAGATAGAAAGTTGCCCGACAACAATTCACATGAAGGGATGTATGGAACGGGCAAATTTCATTATGAGGTGATAGGAAATTTAAAAAAATACGGAATACCAAGACGCGTCAAAAGGTACGGCGCGCCTTTAAAAGTCATAGAAGATCTAAACTTCGATCCAGACGTGATTTTGGTTACTTCGATGATGACATACTGGTATGGTGGCGTCTTTGAAACGATAAGGATATTGAAAGCAAAATTCAAAGCCCCGGTTGTCCTTGGAGGAAATTATCCAACATTGCTCTTCGATCATGCCAAGAATTCAGGTGCCGATCTTGTAGTGGCGGGCGATGGGATTCCGAAAATTTACGAAGTCGTAGAAAAATTGACAGGCAAAAAGATAGACAGAGTCGTTGGTGAAGACTGGTTTGAAAAGATAACGCCAGATTATTCTTTTTATAAAGAACTTGATTCTGCCGTTGTCCATACGACTTACGGCTGTCCTTTTAGATGTACTTATTGCATAGCGTGGCAAAAGGGCTTTAAGTCAAGAAGCGTCGAATCTGTAATAGAAGAAATTCTTTCTTTAAAAAAGATGAATGTCAAAGACATAGCATTCTATGACGACGCCATTCTTTTTAACAAAGAGAGATTTAAGGATATCTTGAAAAATCTTCCCGATGGGATCAGATACCATCTTCCGAACGGAATTCACGCCGCATATGTTGATGAAGAGATAGCCTCTTTGATGATTAAAAAACAATTCAAGACGGTAAGGATAGGTTACGAAACCGGAGATCCGTACCTTCAAAAGAAGACCGGAGGGAAAGTTACAAATCAAATATTCGAAAGAGCCGTTGAAATTCTAAAGAATGCCGGCTTTACTTATGATAATTTGGGAGTTTATCTCATAATAGGCTTGCCCGGCCAGACCTTTGAATCTGCCCTTGAAGACATCGAGAGAATAGAAAGTCTCGGCGTGAAACCTTTTTTGAACGAATACACTCTCATACCCGGATCTTTAGATTGGAAGGATGCCGTTGAAAAGCATCAAATACCATCAGATGTTGATCCGCTTATATTAAAGGGCGCGCTTATCCATTACTGGTGGAAAGGCTCAATGGGTATAGAAAATATAAACAGCCTGAAGAAGATCGTCCAGAACCTTTACCTTAAACATTACAAAAATGCAAGTTCTCTAAAGGAGGAGGAAAACTTGTGAAGGTGAAGAAAATTGATCATATTGGTGTAGCGGTAAAATCAATTTCTCAAGCCTCTAAATTGTACACAGGTCCATTTTCTCTCGAGGGAAAGGAAGAGATCCTTGAGGACAGGAAACTGAAAGTTATGATGATAAGGGTAGGAGATACAAGAATAGAATTGCTTGAGGATCAGGATCCTGAAGGCACGATATCCAAGTTCATAGAAAAACGCGGTGAGGGATTGAATCACATAGCCTTCGAGGTTGATGACATTTACGAAACCGTTCAAAGTCTAAAAGCACAGGGTTATAGAATAACATCCGAGCCTTCAGCCGGTGCAGACAACACGATTGTAACCTTCGTGCATCCAAAAGATGCAAATGGTGTTATGATAGAACTTGTTGAAAGGAGGAAAGATTGAATTGGACAAAAACAAAGATTTACTTCAAAGGCGTGAAATAATAAGGGCCGGTGGAGGATCGGAAAGGATAAAAAAACAGCACGAGGAGGGAAAGTTAACTGCCAGAGAAAGAATAGATCTTCTGGTAGATGAGGGGACCTTTTTTGAAGTAGATGATCATATAAGGCACAGGTCCACATATTTTGGACTCGATCAGAAGTACTTTCCAGCAGATGGCGTTGTTACCGGAATAGGTAAGGTCAACGGACGTGAAGTTGCGATCTTTTCTCAAGATTTTACCGTTCAGGGTGGATCTGTTGGAGAAATGCACGCAAAGAAGATAGTCAAAATTCAGGATCTTGCCATTAAGATGGGGATACCGCTTATCGGTATAAATGACTCTGGCGGTGCAAGAATTCAAGAAGGTGTAGACGCGCTTTATGGCTACGGTGAGATATTTTACAGAAATACGCTTGCCTCCGGTGTGATTCCACAGATTACCGTCATTGCAGGTCCGTGCGCTGGAGGTGCAGTATATTCTCCGGCGATTACAGATTTTGTTATTATGGTTGATAAAACCTCGAAAATGTTCATAACCGGACCGGAGGTTATAAAAGCCGTTACCGGCGAGGATGTGACACAGGAGAATTTAGGTGGAGCAGAAATTCACAACTCAAAGAGTGGCGTTGCTCATTTTATAGCCAAAGACGATAAAGATGCGATGGAGATAGTTAAAAAGATGCTTTCATATTTGCCTTCAAATAACATGGAAACTCCCCCCATTGCTCCTCCCGTAGATCTGCCGGTGGATCAAACGATTGATTCTATCATTCCGGAGAGTTCAAATAAGCCTTACGATATGATCGATATAATAAACAGAATTGTGGATCCGGGCACCTTCCTTGAGGTTCACCAGAAATTTGCGAGATCCATGATCACCGGTTTTGCGAGAATAAATGGAAGAGTAGTTGGAATAGTAGCCAATCAGCCAAGTGCTTGCCGGTGTGCTTGATATAGATTCATCAGATAAGGCGGCAAGATTCATAAGGTTTTTAGATGCATTTAACATACCCGTTCTTACTTTTGCAGATACTCCGGGGTTTCTGCCTGGAACTTCTCAGGAATACGGCGGAATAATAAGGCATGGAGCAAAATTGCTCTTTGCTTACAGCGAGGCTTCCGTTCCGAAAATAACGGTAATAACCAGAAGAGATTATGGCGGTGCTTATATAGCGATGGGAAGCCAGCATCTTGGATCGGATCTTGTAATGGCCGAAATAGCAGTCATGGGGGCAGATGGCGCCGCAAATGTGATCTTCAGAAATGAGATAAAGAATTCTCCCGACCCAGAAAAGACAAGATCGGAAAAGATAAAAGAATACGCGGAAACATTTTCTAACCCGTACGTTGCGGCATCGAGAGGATACGTTGACACCGTAATTCTTCCGTCTGAGACAAGAGAAAGGATTATACGCGCGCTTGAGATCCTCTCTTCGAAGGTTGAAGGAAAACCGGCAAAAAAACACGGGAATATACCATTGTAGGAGAATGCCATGGATGAAGAGATCGTTGCCATCATAATTTCCGCGATAATGTCTTACGAAAGGCGAACGAATCTAAGAATTGTAAGCGTTAGAGAAATTCCATGTTCGAGATGGATTGCCCATGCGCCTTACGTTTTCTGGAGAGTGAGAAAGGGGTAAAGTGATGAAAAAATACATTGTGAAGGTTAACGGAAAAAGTTATGAGGTTGAGGTTGAAGAGGTTCAAAATCAACAAGAAAATTCTTATATTCCAAAGCCGCGTACAGAAGAGAGCCATGTAAAAGAAATCCATCATGAGACCAAGAAGGTCGAAGAGGTTAATAGCGAACCGGAAGAAAGGGCTTCTTCTAACGAAGAAATATTGCGCGCTCCAATGTCTGGCACGATCGTGAAAATAAAAGTTAACGTTGGAGAAACTGTAAAGGACGGACAGACGATTTTAACGCTTGAGGCCATGAAGATGGAAAATGAAATTCTTGCTCCCTTTAATTGCAAAATAAGATCAATCCTTGTCAAGGAAGGCCAGCAAGTTGAAATAGACCAGCCGCTTGTCACGCTTTATCAAATATAAAAAGGGCGATTTCGCCCTTTTATTTTTTTCTGTGGAGCCGATGGGATTTGAACCCACGACCTCTTGCATGCCATGCAAGCGCGCTCCCAGCTGCGCCACGACCCCGCATAACGATTTATATTCTAATACATTTGAAGATAAAAATCAAGCCCGAAAATAGAGTGCGTATAATTGGCTCTTAGCATGTGGCTTGTGGCACATGAATTGAAAATTGACAATTGAAAATGGAAAATTAAAACTGCTCACTTCTCACTCTTCACTACTCACTTTGTTTCCCTACACATGCACACTTTTAACATTAAAAATAAAATTTGATGTATAATAATAAATTGTACATGACTGTGAAGGGGGTAAGATTGTGAAAAGGTTTATATTCATTTTTGCGATTTTTATGATAATAGGCCTATCCGGAATGGCCCAAATCATTCAGATGCAGGTACAGGTTTATCCCCAGCAGGTCCTCGCAAATGCCCCATTTAAAGTTTTTGTAAGCGCATATTCGACTTCGGGAGAACCTATTTCCTTCATAACGGCTACTTTTAATGGATTTACTTTAAAGGCCACGGGCTCCACAGCCTCGTTCGATTTCATCGCTCCTTCCATAACGCAGGCAGTTCAAAATTTCCCGATCTCTATAGTTGCCAGATCACAGAGTGGTGAAACTTTCAGTAAAGAGTCGACCATAACTGTTTCGATCAACGCAAATCCAGTTATACAAATAGGAAAACCCATACCATCGAACAACTCTTACATAGGGAATACAAAAGTTGTAAGAGTACCGGTAAAAGTTTACGGAGGCCTTGGCCTTGAAAAGATCGAATTCATGGTTGATACGAATGTGGCCTCTGTAATAAATGTGAGTCCTGCCGCAACCGTTTACCTTTCGAGAACATTTGATATCGATATAACGCATTTAAAAAACGGATGGCACATATTTTCGGTTAAGGCCGTCAACATAGCCGGAGAGATCTTCTCATCCATTTCCGCGTACATTATAGATATTGGAACTCCTACTGTGAATTTTGTGGATTTAGAAAAGTGCCTGCCGGCGAATACTTACATTCCTGTAAAAGTAACGGCCGTATCGACTATAAGCGGGATATCTAACATCATTGTAAATGGAATCCAGGCCGAATTTTTGAAAAATTCAACGTGGCAGGCCACGATTCTGACACCGGATTTCACAGGGCCATTTCAAATAGAAGCCACAGCCATCGATGCGGCCACTAACAAGGGATACGCATCTTTTAAGGCTTTTTCCGATGGAAAGAGTCCTTCTTATATGCTAATTACCCAAGATGCCTCGTTGATTAAAAACAACGTTCTGTGGGGAAAATATGCAATTCCATCCCTTACCTTTGTCGCTACAACGGCATGTCGTGATTTGACACCTGAAATTACCGTGTATGGATATGAACCTTCAAAAAATTTAGTCGGCCAATATAACGGCTACACTGCCAGAATTTTAACCTTTGAATTCCCTTCGAGCGGGAGTTATACGATAGCATTGAAAATTATAGATCCCGTGAATAAACTTTCAACTGCTTTTTCAACGAATGTCTCTGTAGCGTATCGTAATCTGGCTCCAGAAATAAAATCAGTTTATTATCCAAAGTACATCGGACCTGACAGCACGATGACAGTATCAGTGGTGGCTACAGATGGCGATGGAGTAGGAATCGAAAATGTCTTTGTCAACAACGTTAAGGCCAAGGAAGTAAGTGGAAGGTGGGTTGCCGATATAAAGAGCCCGAGTCCCGATGTGAGTGGCTATCAGAATTTTACCATCACGGCGTACGATTATTTTGGTAAATCGTCTTCGGCCACCTTCAGTTACTACGTGGATATAAATCCTCCATACATTTCGATAACCCCTGTCGCTTCGCTTTATCACAATGGAATATACTGGAGCAGGAATATATTCAGGGTGAATATAAACGTAAAGACAGATTCTGGCAATCCTGTATTTACAAAGGTCATAGTCAATCAAGATCCTCAAGTTTACAATGGAAAGAACTTCATCTCGATAGAGCTAACCACTGCCGGTACCTACACCATAACGGTAATATCAACGAATACCGTTAATGGCTTTTCTAAGAGCGTGAACGCAACCTACCGAGTTAAATTTGATCTCCAAAATCCCGAGATAACGGGAATTGATTTCCCATCTTTAACGGGACCTTCAACATCTTTTACGGTAAAGGTCAGAATCAACGATGAGTTTGGCCCGGGTATAAAGGATGTCTTTGTCAATGGTATTAAGGCCTTCACGACCGATTCAAAAACATGGGTTGCTACGTTGATATCGCCAGATACGCAGGAAAGTAAAAAATTCTCTATAATCGCTACTGCGACAGATCTGCTTGGTCTGTCCTCTGCGAAAGTTCAGCATTTCTTCGTCGACGCAAAGCCTCCTCATGTAAAGATAACACCAGTTTCCACACTCTTTAAGGACGGCGTTTACTGGGGCAAAGATAGATCCTACATAGAGATCTCGGCAACTACGGATTCAAAGGTCATTCCTGAGAGTTTTGTGACTGTGAACGGGAAATCCTTTGACATGACTTCATCTTCAACTACAATAACTGTAGATAAAAACGGCACTTACTCTGTAGAGGTGCTTTCAAGAAATCCTGTAAATAAATTCGGCACGAATGTCTCGGCCACATTCAGATTTGCCTTTGATAAGATCGGTCCCAAAATAACAGATGTCATTCCAAGTCCGTCCGTTATAGGTCCTAGAATGGTTTTGAATGTGAAGGTTAAAGTTGAGGATGTGTCCGGTCCCGGTGTAAAGGACGTTTACGTGAATGGTAAAACTGCCAAATTTGAAAATGGCACATGGAATGCGACTGTTGTAAGCGCAAATCTTGAGAAGAGCGGAAATGCGACTCTTACAGTAAAGGCTGTCAACTGGCTGGATCAGTCGACATCGGTTACCAAGAATTACTTTGTCGATACTCAGCCTCCCGTCATAAAGGTTTACCTTAATGGCCATCCAATCTCGAATAACTCAGAATTTTACAGGTTTGAAAAGGCTACTCCAACGATTTTGGTGAAGGCCATTACCGATGGCGGAAATTCGAATGTCGAAGTATACATCAACAACGAAAAAGTATCCAACGAGTTAAAATTTGTCGGAATAGGCATTTTAAATGTAAAGGCTGTTAACCTTGCAAATAATAAAACCTCCACATTTGAGGCAAAAGTTGCGATCTTCGTTGATCCCAGATCTCCCGAACTTGAATTTTACGGACCTTCCAATGTGAATATGACATCATATGCAACTTTCACGCTCAACGTGAATGGAAAGGATTTAAGGTATGCCATCCTTAGCATGACTTTAGGCGATCATCCACTTTACTTCAGAATTTTCGATGAAAATGGAACGTATACGCTCTCTCTCAGGAAGTTCTTTGCCGGCTTAGAGGGGAAAGATGTCAATGTCGAATTGAAAGCAGTCGATATGGCAGGAAATATCAATTCACTTACCAACACGATCTACGTTGATACAGTTGGTCCAAGGATAACGAATGTCAGAATCGTAAATGGTATGCTAAAGATCTCCTTTGACAAAGAAATTCAAGGCACGCCATATGTAAAAATCGAAAATCTCAATGGAGCGGTATTCGATCTTGGGAAAGCGAACGTTTCTTCAAATGCTATCGTTATAAACAATGTTAGCGTTCCTTACGGTCCTTACAACGTAATTGTAAATGGTATAACAGACAACGATGGTAATCCTCTCATGAATAATTGCTCGATATGGGAGTTCTAAAATCATGTCAAAGTTTTTCTTTGTGCTTTTCTTGCTTTTTGCCGTAAGCCTGGCACAGGCGGGTGTGGTCCGTTCCTTCGGGAGCGGACCAGCCTTCGAGATATCTCCCGATGTAATTGTTGCCGGTCGGGACGGTCAATTTCAAGTTGGCGGTTTTTCAGAAGACGGTAGCCCTATAACGCTTAGCGCGTATTTCAACGGCGAAGTAAAGAACACGGTAGACAGGCAGTGGACCTTTACTTTTACTCTTCCGTCTACAATGCCTTACGCATACGTTACTTTCAAAAGTCGGGCGGGATATCTCACATCTGTTGCAACTGCTCTTGTGATCTCTTACAATTTGCAAAAAAGCGATACGAATCTTTATTTTTCACCGTCTTACAATGGCTACATGAGAGGAAATGAGTACATTTACGTCGTTTCGCAACCGGAATATGGAAGAGAAAATCTTTCCATCTTTGTCGATAACAATAGACTCTTTGAATGGCAGATCTCTCCTTTTGATAATTCTCCGAAGGTATTTGAATTTAATCTTGACACTAAAAATTTAAAGGACGGAATTCATCTCTTCTCAGCGCGAGAAAACCTTATAACAGGTCAGTCTCTTGATTCAAATGCTTACATAGGTATCGACAATAATGGCCCGAAAGTGGTATCATTCATAGGAAAAGATATTTTTTTAAGTGGAAAGTACGAGATAACGGTAAAAGCGACATGTGCTATTCCATTGAAAGATATTTCGCTTTACGTTAAAAGCGGGAATGAAACGACGTTTTTATCGACTTTACCGGCCAAAGATGGAGAGGCAAAATTCACGATTAACGAATTCGCAGGATCTAAAGTTTTCGAAGTGAATGTTTCAGATGCTTCTGGAATGTCAAAGGTTTACAGTTTTGTAGTTCAAAATAACCAATCATTTATAATCCCACTGGTTATTTTGGCTTTCACTTTGGGAGCAATTTTGCTTACATTCTTGAAATAAAGGAGGAAGATATGAAAATATCGATTCTGTTTTTGACTTTAATAATGATTTTGACAATTTCCTCATTTGCAATTACTTCTGTAAATGGAAGCGTTGGTTTGCCTTCCAATGGATATGATGTTGGATTGACCTTTAAATCCATAGGCACCATTGGATTTGAACTCACGGTGGAGGGCACTGTCAATAATTTGATGGATCTTTCCCAGATAGGAAATATATCGACATGGTATCTTTATCCAACGCTTCTTGTATCGCTGCCAACCGGAGAAATAAGGCCATATGCCGGTCTTGGTATAATGACAACATTTTCTCCAGGTAGTGGATTTGGCCCTGTTTCACTTACGCCACTTTACTACCATCTGGGAATTGATATGTTTTTTGGTCCTCTTTCTGCCTTTGCAGAAGGACAGGGTATTTACAATATAACCAGCATAACATCCTTTTCAAATATAAAAGAGTGGAGATTTGGACTGGGACTGGCATTTTAAATGAAAAGATTTTTATTCATTTTTTCGATTCTTGTATTGATCTTGATACTTTCTTCTTGTATGCTTATAAAAGGCTCTTCGAAGCCTATGATACTTGATCTTTCTAAGTCGGCAACATTACTTTCTGGCTATAACATAGAGTTTTCTGCAAAGGTTTTGTCTGAAGGCCAGTCGCCTCAAGTCGTATTCGATCTTGACAATTCTCCTTTGCCGACAACTCTTGTTGGAACGTCTCTATACGTTGCAAACTGGATTGGCGTTTACGGTAAACATAAAATAACGGTCTTTGCAGTTAATCCCGGAGGAATGGTCGCAACAAAGACAGACACTTTCTTTGTTAAGGATTCTACTCCTCCAATCGTAAAGGCCCTTTATCCATCAACAATAGCGCAGGGAGTCGTCTTTCCGGTTAAAATAGATGTTTACGATCCAGAAAGCGGAATACAATCTATTTCCATGAGCATAGATGGTAAAAATATTCCTTTTAATTCTAATATTTTTGAACTTTCCTTTCAGCACACAGGTATAAAAGAGATAACGATAACGGCTGTAAACGGTCAGGGTTTAATAGCAACCCCCACGTTTAACATAGACGTTGTGAAACCTTCTAACGCTATGCCTTACGTTCAAATTCTTAACTATCCTAAACTTTTCATGGCCGGATCGGATTCAACGGTAACTTTTTACGCTTATTCTCCAAATGGGATTAAAAAGGTGGATTTTGATTTCGCCGGTGTAGAAGAAACCATAGGCCCAAATGCGAGTAATACCTACACTTTTAATTTCAAAGTCCCTCAAATTAAAAGCGGTCTCTACACTGCGACCTGTACATTTGTCGATGGAGTAGGAAATTCTGAGATTATAACCAAGTCATTCCTTGTTGCTTCGAAAGGATCGACTGGGGTTGTTTATATTCCTCCAGTGAGCCTCTCCGCGACGACGATAGTTCCATTTTTTGCTTCTGCGTTTCCTCAAATAAACAATATATCTGCATACATTGATGGGATTCCAACGCAAATTTACGGTAGATCGCCAGATTTTTACATCGTCGTTCCTTTTTCAAGAGATCACACGTTAAAGATAGTTATGAATAATCTAACGGAGACTGCCTATCTAAAGTAGATTTTGAAAGGAGAAACAATTGTGAAAAATCTTTCCTCTGAACAAATAAGAAAGGAATTTCTCGATTTCTTTAAATCAAAAGGTCACGAAATTCTACCGAGTATCTCTTTAATACCCGATGATCCTCAACTTTTATTCACAGTTGCGGGGATGGTACCTTTCAAGAAGATCTTCTGGGGATTAGAAGATCCAAAATATCCACGGGTTGCAACTGTTCAGAAGTGTATAAGAACGAATGACATAGAAAATGTTGGAAGAACTCCAAGGCATCACACATTTTTCGAAATGCTTGGGAATTTTTCTTTTGGAGATTATTTCAAAAAAGAGGCTATAGAGTACGCGTGGGAATTTCTCACTCAAAGACTTGAAATCGATCCGTCAAAATTGTGGGTATCCATATACAAAGATGATGATGAGGCCTTTGAAATATGGACAAAGGATATAGGACTTGATCCCAAAAAAATCGTCAGGATGGGGAAAGAAGACAATTTCTGGGGACCTGTAGGACCCAGTGGCCCTTGCGGACCTGATTCGGAAATATTTTACGATCTCGGGCCTACTAAAGAATGCTCATCGGACGAATGTACCCCGGCCTGTGGCTGCAATAGATTTTTGGAGATATGGAATCTTGTATTTACCGGCCTTTATCAGGATGAAAATGGAAATCTCGGCGAACTTGAGAGGAAAAATATCGATACGGGAATGGGCCTTGAAAGGATCGCTTCCGTTTTACAGGGAGTAAAAAGTAATTTTGAGACAGACCTGTTTATGCCCTTGATTCGCAAATCCGAAGATATCTTTTCGATAAAATATGGATCCCAAGAGAGTACAGATATCTCGATGAGAATAATCGCAGATCACGCAAGGGCCGCAACCTTCCTCATAGCCGATGGAGTTTCTCCTTCTAATACAGAACGCGGATATGTGCTTAGACGTTTGATAAGAAGGGCTGTTAGATATGGGAAATTAATGGGAGCGAATGAGCCTTTCCTTTATAAATATGTTTCAACGGTTCAAGAAATAATGGGAAAGAGTTATCCAGAAATAATTGAAAGATCTGCTTTTATAGTCGAAACGATAAGAAGCGAAGAAGAGAGGTTTTTAAAGACTCTCGATCAGGGTCTTGCCATGGTCGAAAAGATCATCTCTGCGTCCAAAAATATATCTGGCGAAGAGGCTTTCAAACTTTACGATACCTATGGAATGCCTCTCGATATCTTGTTAGATATATCAAATGAAAAGCATGTTTATGTTGACGTTGAAGGATTTAACAAACTCATGGAAGAACAAAAACGCAGATCAAGAGAGAGCCTCGGGGTTCAGTCTTTCGTTGATAGCATCTACGAATCGATTTCAAATTTCAAAACGAAATTCGTCGGATACGAAAGCCTTGAATCGGAATCCAAGGTTGTTGCCATGATTGCCAACGGAGAGGAAGTTGGCAGTGTCCTGAGTGAAAATGAGGCCGAGGTTATCTTCGATAAAAGTCCATTCTATGCCGAGATGGGTGGGCAGGTAGGCGATAGCGGAAGGTGCGAATTCTCGGGAGGATATGCCAGCGTAATTGATACCTACCAAAGGGCAAATCTTCACATACACAAAGTAAAAGTTGAAAGTGGCATCTTAAGGATTGGGATGAATGTCAAACTGATCGTTGATGAAAAGAGAAGGAAATCAATAGCAAGAAATCACACCGCAACGCATTTACTTCAGGCCGCTTTGCAAAAGGTTCTCGGTGATCATGTGAGACAATTTGGATCTTACGTCGGACCTGAAAAATTAAGATTTGATTTTACGCACAATGCTCCTTTAACATCTGACGAGATAGAGAAAATCGTTATGATGGTCAACAATGAGATATTGAAGGCCATTGAAGTCAAAATAAGGATCATGCCATTGGAAGAGGCAAAGAAAATCGGCGCGATGGCTTTGTTTGGAGAAAAATATTCAGACATGGTGAGGGTTGTATTCGTTGACGATTTTAGCAAAGAATTGTGTGGAGGAACGCACGTTTCAAATACTGGAGAGATAGGAATTTTCATTATAACAAGCGAAAGAGGCGTCTCAGCAGGAGTCAGACGTATAGAAGCAACCACTGGAACTAACGTTTTGAAAATCTTTCTCGATCAATCTAAAATGGTAGAAAATCTTTCCTTAAAGTTGTCCTGTCAGAAAGAAGAGATAGAAAATAAAGTTAAAGCCTTGATAGATCAAAATCAGGAATTGATCCGTGAAAATAGCGATCTTAGAAAGAGTTTGATTCTTCAAAATGTTAGAGAATCGTGTGAAAGCGCGAGAAAAAACGGTAAGAAATTCGTAGTTATAAAGGTAGAAAGTCTAAATTCTTCGGACTTAAGAGATGTAGCCGATGACGCTTTAAGGATTTTTGGAAAGGGTGTTGTAACAATATTGCAGGAGCATGGGGAGAAGGTAACCTTAATTGTAAAATCGACTCTTAACAATGCAAATGAAATCGCTTCTAATATATCCAGGCATTTTGGCGGCAAAGGCGGTGGGAAGGGAGAAATGGCCCAGGGAGGGTGGAATGGTAAGGCAGATATGGGAAAGATAGAAAAGATTCTCGAGGAGTCATTAAGATGAAGGCTTTTTTGTTTGATCTCGATGGAACGCTTCTTCTTTCAGATGAGGATGTCTTTTATGGAAATTATTTTAAACTCGTCTCTTCGGAATTTCCTGAATTCGATCCAAATGAGTTTGTAAGGGCCATAAATGAGATAATAAAAGAGATGACCGTTGAGGATGATGCGATGGACAATTACCATAAGTTCATGGAAAAGATAGGGTTAAGGTTTAAAAAAGATCCTTCTGAGTTCGAAAAAAGGTTTGTGGATTTCTACACGGGAAAATTCAAACTTTTGAAATCTCTGACATTGCCAAATCATGATTTGATAGAGAAAATGAGAAATTTAGACGGGATAAAGGTACTCGCGACAAATCCTCTTTTCCCTGAGATCGCGATAAAAGAAAGGATGAATTGGGCTGGATTAAGAGAAGATGAATTCGATCTGATAACATACATGGAAAATTCCCATTATCTAAAGCCAAACCCGAAGTATTTTATGGAGATAGCCTCAAAGATAAAGGTAGATCCCGTAAATTGTACTATGATAGGAAATGATCTTGTGCTTGATGGTGCATGCCAAAAGGTTGGAATGAAATTCGTTTTGATCGGAGATGATGATGGATACAAAGATAGAATTAAAAGTTGATGCCGATAAACTGAATGCGTTTATCGTTCTAAACGATAAAGATGTATCTGAAAGCGAGATAAAATTCGTTCTCGATAATGGAGGCATAAAGTTCGGGATCGCCGACGCAAAAATAAAGGAGATAGTCAAAAATCCCATTTTAAAAGAACCGTTGCTCGTGGCCAGTGGAGTGCCGCCAGTCGATGGGGAAGATGCAAAGATAGAATACAAACTCGAAGAAGGGATTCAGGAAAGAAGGCCTTTGGTACTCGATGATGGCACCGTTGATTATAAAGACGTAAAGGTCTTCAAAATAGTCAAGGCCGGAGATGTCCTTGCGATAAAGACTCCTCCCACCAAAGGAAGGAGTGGACGCGATGTTTTCGGGAATGAAATACTTGCAAAGAATGGGAAAGATGTAAGGTTGATAGTCGGAAAAAATGTTTCGATCTCGGAAGATGGAACTAAAGCAATAGCCGATAAAGACGGAATTCCTCTAATCCACGACGGCATTCTCGAGGTAAGTCAACTACTCGAGATAAAGGGGGATGTGGACTATTCAACGGGGAATATAGATTTTCCCGGCGATGTTGAGATAAGAGGAGGCGTCTCTCCGACATTCTATGTTAAGGCAACAGGAAGTATAAAAATAAAAGGAGTTATAGAGGCTGCCGATGTGAGTGCCGGTGGAAATATAGAATGTCTCGGCGTAAAAGGGCGTGGGAAAGGTCTTATTACGGCAAAAGGGAATATAAAGGTAAAGTTTCTTGAAAACGCAATAGTCGAATGTGATGGCGATCTCTACGTTGATGGATCAATAGTCAACAGCAAGGTGAGATCTGGAAGAAAGGTCGAAGTTACCGGGAATGTAGGCCAAATAGTTGGATCCAATGTCATGGCCGGTTTGATCGTCATTGCAAAGGAAATAGGAAGCGAGATGGCAGTAACAACGAGAATAGAAGTCGGGGTCAATCCAAAAATAAAGGACAGGATAAAGATGTTATCTTCCCAGATATACGTTCAAAAGCAAAACCTCGAGAAACTTTCTAACCTCATAAAACTACTCGAAGACACCAAAAAAAAGAACAACGGCTTTCTACCAGCGGACAAAGCCGAAAAATACGATCAGGCGAAGTCATCGAGGCTTGAGATATACAAAAGCCTTTCTCAGATGATAGCAGAGGTTAAAGCGCTCGAAGAAAATATCTCTACCTATGCTAACGATAGCATTATAATAGCAATGTCGAAAATCCATTCATCTACCGAAATAATAATCGGTGGAAGAAGAATGATAATTGATAAGGAGTTTGGACCATCGATTGTAAAGATTTCAAATGACAAGATAGAAATCAAGCCCTACATTCCATGATTCATCCTTCCGCTATTTCTCTCAACTTTCTTGATTGATTTTCACTGCTTTCTATAACGACAAGAATGTCTCCGGAATTTATGACTGTATCAGATGTAGGATTGAATTTGAATTCAGTCCCGCTTTGAATTGCGACAACGAGAAGACCGGTTTTTTCTCTTATCTGGGCCTCTTTTAAGGTCTTACCCACCAACGGGCTTTTAACATTGACAAGGATCTCTTCCATTTTAAGGTTAATGTTGTTTGACCGGTGGATTATGTCCATGAAGGATTGAAGAGCGGGATTGATCACAAGAGAGGCCATTCTCGATCCGACAATCTCAGTTGCCGAAAGCACATTATCGACGCCGGCGTATCTCAATCTCTTTATGGCAGTTATATTATCGGCCTCGCTTATGATCTTTAATCCCTTGCTCATATTTCTCGCCATCAAAGAGACGTAAACGTTAAGAGAGTCGTCAGAAAGCGTAACGACCAATGTTGAGGCTTTGTTTATACCTGCCTTTACAAGGGTTTGCTCGTCCATCGCATCTCCCACAACGTACATGAAATCTTCTTCTTTCATGATATCGGAAATCATATTTTTTACCTCATCAACCCTTGAAGGAGTTGGCGTTGCAAATACGAATGGATATTTTCTAATTGCGAGTTGTCTTACGACATACTTTCCTATCTCGCTTCCACCCATCACTATACAATGCCCTTCCATTTTTTCTATCATACGCATCATCCTTCTTAATTTCATGTATTTTCTTAAATCGCCATCTAAAAAAAAGGAAGTAACAACCCCTATTGCGTAAAGGTATGTAGATATTCCTATAACTATAAGGATCGTTGTGAAAAGATAACCGTTATAATCGAGAGGCTTTGGAAGTCCATATCCTACCGTTGACAAAGTCATCGCTGTCATAAAAAGGGCATCTACTACGTCCCATTTTTCTATTATCATGTATCCGAGAACGCCGAAGATGAATACTCCGGCAACGAGAGAAATTGCCAGAATAGCATGTCTTATTCTACTTTTTAGATCTTCTTCCATTTACATCACTCTTTTATATCTGGCCATTCGTCTTCCCCGCCACCAATCGGTTCGGCGTGGATAGTGACTTCCTTTACCTGAGGTAATTTTTTCTTTATTTCGTCCTCGATAGATGTCATTATGCTGTGAACATGCTGGAGGCGCATCTTGCCTGGAATCTCGACGTGCATGTCCACTATGTAGTAAGATCCGAGTTTTCTAACTCTTATAAGGTGAGGATTAAAGACATACTCTTGCTTTTTGACGATCTCTTCTATCAACGCAGTCATGGCCGGATCCTGTTTTTCCATAAGTTCTGGAAGGCCTGCCTTTATCACGTCTACGCCCATCCAAACTATAAGTACTGCAACAACTATGGATGCGATCGGATCGAAGATCGTCATTCCAGTTAACATGACAAGAACTCCACCCACAAGAACAGCGACTGAAGCAAAGACATCGCTCATGTAATCCTTTGCGTCTGCGATCACGGCTTGATTTGAAAATTTCTTGCCCATTCTGAACATGTAATAACTGAGTAAGAATTTTCCCACTATGCTAAGAGATGCGCCTACGATCATTACCGTTGCGATAACATCGTGATGGCCAAGATCAATGAAAGATTCCTGGACGATTATAAAGCCTGCAAATATGACAGAAATTCCGATTATATTTGCAACTATAGTTTCGGCTCTGCCATGACCATAAGGGTGGTCCACATCTGGCGGGCGGCCAGCGATCCTTATGCCCTGATAGGAAAGGATAGACTTTGCAACGTCCATAATTGTGTCTATTCCATCGCTTATCAAAGCGATAGATCCACTTATGATTCCAAGAAGTACTTTGAATACCGCAAGTATCGCATTACCGTAAATTCCGACCTTTACAGCCTTCAGACTTTGCTTAGTCCTTTCTTCCATACGTCTCCTCTCAGTTTAATTTTTAATTGTACAGGATTGTGATCGCTATTTTCAAATTCTAGATCTATTCCCTTCACAGAAATTATTTCGATATTTGGAGAGGTTAAAAATCCGTCTATGACAGTTAAAAAATTTTCTCCCTTTACGAATGGCTTTTCATTTGATCTGTTAGTAGGCGTATTGGAATCAAATGCCCACTGCCATTCAGGTGGCGTCCAGTTAAGAGGAAATTCAAGATAATTTCTCAGATATTTTTCCGCAGTTGTGAATTGAAAGTGCTTTTTCGAAAGACCCGGCATTATCAAATTCCAGTCTCCACCAACTATTATGTAATTGCCCCTTTCATACTCATTTAAAATAAAATTCTTTAAGTATTCGAGTTCTTTCATTCTCAATTTGCCATTGTCAAAGGCAGAAAGATGTAAATTCAGTATCAGCAAATCATGTGAATCTACACGGTATCTTGCAAGTAAAAAAGCCCTTTTGAGTTCAAAAAGTTTTCTTGGCCATTCCAAATCACCGGGCAAAGAATACCGTTCAACTTTATATGGCCGAAATCTTGAAAGTGTCATAATTCCAGATTTTACCCTTCCAATCGGAGAAAACAATGGTACAGGTACAAATTTCACGTTGTAATTCATCGCAAAGTAAGAAAAGTAAGGTAATCTTGAGAACAGTTCAACTTCATTTATTTTATAAGTCCTCGACGACATTAGATCGACTTCCTGTAAAAGAACACAATCAAAGTTTTGAATAAAAGAAAGCACCGCATTGATATTCTCTTTGACGATCTTTTTACTTGCCGGCTTTGACCTCTTGCCTCCGCTCATAAAAAAATCGGCACTCTTTCCAAGACCGCCGTAGCCTATATTCCACGTTAAGATCGAAAACTCAGTTCGAAATTCTTCACCTTCAATTTCACGCAAAACTTTGATTTCCTGAACTTTGGGAGGCCTGTACATCGTTATCTCAAAAAATATTATGAATCCGAAAATAACCATCAAAATTACAACAATTAGCATACAACCTCCATATTAACATCCAAAATTATAGCATGAATGTACACACGTTTTGTTAAAGTTTGTTATGCATAGTATAAATAGTATAATATTTTAAACTCTTTTTGGACTGGAGGAGAATATGGACTCATTTGTTAAATTCGAAAGGGTCACAAAGATTTATTCGGGAAGGATCAAGGCTCTCGATAACGTGTCATTTGAAATACCGGCTGGATCTGTCTTTGCAATTCTCGGGCCTAATGGAGCCGGAAAAACGACAACTTTGAAGATCATGATGGGATTCATAAGGGCAACGGCAGGAGATGTAAGTGTCTTTGGTCGTTCTCCATTTCCGGATGGAAACAAGGAGATTTCTTTTGTTCCAGAAGAGAAAAATTTGTACGACTGGCTGACCGTATCAAAGATGAAGGCATATTTTTCTAAATTTGCCCCGCATTTTTCAGAAGAAAAATTCGAAAAAATTTCAAAAAGGCTTGATCTAACTTATAAAAGGAAGGTAAGATCACTTTCTCAGGGAAACAGAACAAAACTCTACCTTTCTCTTGCCCTATCTCAGGATGTTAAAATCTATGTACTTGATGAACCGACATGGGGCCTTGATCCAATCGTAAGAAATGAAGTGCTCGGTCTTGTGAATGAAATAGCAAAAGAAGGTAAGACTGTCGTATATTCATCTCATATCCTCTCAGAAGTTGAAGAGGTGTGTGATAACCTTTTGATCTTGAAAGATGGAAGAGCCATTTATACCGGCACTTTGAATGGATTAAAAGAAGGAAATGAAAAGAATTTTTCTAATATATTTCTCGACATGATGAGAAAAGAGGGAGAATATGACTCTTGAATTGAAGATGAATCTCTTCAGATCGATAATTTTGATTGCCATAATGGTCGGACTCTCTATAGTTCCAATTTTAAGTCACAACTTTGTGACAGACATTTTTAACTCTCCACAAATCCAAGAAAATCTAAAAAACAACCCCTTAGGCCGGGAAGGCTTTAATGCCATTTTTTCCAATTACACTTTTTATTCTTACGCCGAATGGTACGGTGGAAATTATAACTTACTTTCTATAATTGCGGCCATAGTGATTAGTTTTCCAATCTTTGCAAGAGAGAAAGAGCGCAAAACGATATATCTCATAACCGGAAGAAGAACGAGATGGGAGATCTTTTCGTCCAAGGTCATCTCAGGGTACATATTAACAGCCATAACTGTAGTTACTGGAGGATTGTTTTATTACCTCTTCTCGAGGATAATGGGCTTTTCTCTGAACCTCAATATGGTCCTGATATGGACTTTGAGAGTTACAGCAGGATCTCTGTTGTTTTTCCAAATAGGTGCGTATACATCGATGATCTTTTCGGGGCAGGTTAAGCCTATCCTTTTAGATATAGCAATCTATGCTGGACTTATAACGGCCGGCGTATTCAAACAAACTAAATTTTTGGATTTTCTCGAATACATGACAGGTCAGGATGTGCTTACCAATCAATCGATAGGAATAACCTTTATCATCCTTTTGATAATTGCCGCTGCCATATTTGTACTTCAATACCTTCATTTCAGAAACTCCGAACTTTAAACACAAGAAAATATTAAAAGCAGAAAATAAAAAGAGATATTTCGAGATCAAAGACTTTAAAATAGAATAACGACGGAATTTCCCATTTAATTGGGAAATTAGCCTGTTTTTAGAGGTTGATTTTTTATGTATAATTATATATACTCATTTTAAATGATTAAATGTGATTATATGTGATTAAGGAGTGAGATCTTTGACGACTAAAACTGAAAAAGAAATCAACGAGCAGCCTGAAAAATTTGGAAGAATTGTAAAAGAGTATAATACTATCTCACATGATCTTTTATTGTTTTTGAAGAATATCGAAGATTTTTCCGAGATAGATTTTGTCGGATGTGGCTCTTCTTATTACCTGGCGATGGGACTGTCATTTCATTTTAATCGTCTATCAAAGGGAAAAGTTATTTCCAAATATTTTAGTGGTTCTGAAGTCGCATTTGGTCTTAGGCATTTCCCGCAAAATGCTGTTTTAATAGGAATATCAAGATCTGGAGAATCCTCAGAAACAGTTTTGGCTCTGAAAAAGGCCAAAGAAGATGCCGTCAGCACCTGCGCCATTACTTGTAATTCAAAAAGTGCGTTAGCCAGTATTGCGGACATCTCTGCAAATCTCGATTTTGTAAATGAAGAATCGGTTGTCATGACACAATCATTCACCTCTATGGCATTTTTGGGAACCTCTATAATAAGAAATATTTTCGATCATGATTTAAAAGACTACATGAAATCTATTCCAGATATTTCCAGTAATATTTTGGAGAATGCTAAAAATTTGTTTGATAAAGTAAAGCCTGAAAATTATGAACATTTCGTTTTTCTTGGGTATGATGAATATTTCGCTTCATCAATGGAAGGAGTTATAAAGGTTTCCGAAACCTCTCTTACGCCGGCCGAGGCTTACCAGACTCTCGAATACCGTCATGGACCAAAATCAAAGGTGAGTGATAAAACACTGGCAGTGATTCTGTCAAATGATTTCATGAGGTCTCAAGAAGAAAAAATGGCAAAAGAAATAGAACAACTTGGAGGAAATGTGATTTTCGTATCGAAAGAAAGTAATATGAAAAACAATTTAGTCTTTCCTTTCGGAGATTTCAGCGATTGGTTTGTTAGAGTGATACCTTTGCAAATAATAGGCGTAAGAAAATCTTTAAAAAAAGGACTATTACCGGATGAGCCAAAAAATCTCACGAAGGTCGTGAAATTCTGAATGAAATTCTTGCTTGGAGTAGACGGCGGAGGCACAAAGACCATTGTTGCAATAGCAAATGAATCAGGCAAGATAATGGGCTTGTCAAAGACAGATTCTGTAGATGTTTTAAATGTCCCTCAGGAAGAAGTGAAAAAGAAACTGAAAAAAGCTATAGGTGAATCCCTGTCTCAAGCCGCTATAGGGATTGAAGATATTTCTTTTTCATGTTTTGGGATGTCGACTTTCGGAGATGTTCCGGGAACGGAGAAAGAAATTGAAAAAATGGTAAAAGGTATTCTCGCAAAAAGTCTTGTTGTTAACGATGTAAGAGCGGCACTTGAGGGTGCTCTTCCAAACTCTCCTGGGATGATATTACTTGCAGGTACAGGATCGATGGCAATGGCTAAAGATAAAGAAGAAAAGATTTTTAGGGTGGACGGCTGGGGAGAATATGTTGGAGATCTTGGAAGCGGGTACTTCATCGGGCGGATGATACTTCAAAGGACTTTTGAAGAATATGACGGGAGAAGGGAAGAGAGTCCCCTTTTGAAGATAGTCAAGGATTTTGCCAATGTGTCGGATTTAAGAGAGATTTTAACAAGATGCAAAGGTCAAAATGCGAGAACATACATAGCTAATTTTTCTAAAATTGCGTGCCTTGGGGCCACAGAAGGGATTTATACGGCGTCAGAAGTAATCTCTATTGCTATTCAAGAATTAAAAAGAAGTGTAAAGGCGCTCTTGGATAAACTCGATTTCAAACCCGTTCCTCTCGCCTACGCAGGGGGACTTTTCAACTGTGATTATTTTAAGAATGAATTCATCTCTAAAATGAAAGAAGTTCAAGGAATTGAGATAGTCAGGCCTGAATTTCCTCCGTACGTTGGATCTTTAATTATGGCCGCCAGAATTACTTTGAACCAAGATGAATTTTTGAATTTCTACGATGGTTTAAGCAAAAACGATAAGGAGTTGTTGATTCAATGAAAATAAAATCTGGAAAATACAGAGGATTTGTGAGAATTTCGAATGAAATGGGTCAGTTTCAGATGCTGGCTCTCGATCAAAGAAATTCTGTCGAGAAGATGGTCAAAGATGTAAAAGGAAATGTAAATCCGGAAGATCTTGTAAGGATAAAAAGATCTATATTGAAGAATTTATCAGATAAGGTTACAGCGGTCCTCGTGGATGGAGAATATGGATTTCCTCAGAATCTCAAATACATACCGAGAAACTCTGGAATAATTTTATCAGCCGAAAAGAGCGGGTATTCAACAGATCCTTCTCATCCCGGTGATAGGCTAAGTTCTTTGTATCGCAATGGGGTCGCAAGTCTGGCAAAAGATGCGGGATTGGATGCCGTTAAACTGCTTGTATACTGGTCTGAAAATTCCTCCGAGAGCACGAAGTCGCATCAGATGAAACTCGTCGAAGAACTTGGAAAAGAATGCGAAAAAAGCGATATTCTGTATATTCTTGAGATTCTAACTTACAATGTGAATGGTGACAGATCTGATGCCATATTGAAAGCGTTGGAGATCTTTAGCGAAGAAAAGTACGGAGTAGATCTGTTCAAAATAGAGCCAATAGTTACAGACACTGTTAATCTAAAACGTGATGATATTTATAAGGCAACAAGAGGCAAACCATGGGTTGTCTTAAGCGAAGGTATGGACGCCGAAAAATTCGCAGAAGTTTTGGAGTTGAATTGTAACCTCGGCGCTTCTGGATTTTTGGCCGGTAGAGCAATATGGAAAAAAGTGGTATCAGGTGTTGATGATACAGAAAAAATGGATTTACATCTAAAACACACTGGCACTTATAACCTGAACTTGATAAAACATTCTTCAGAAAAGTCCGTACCATTTTTTAACGTTCCTTATTTTAACGGCGTTGAAAACATAGAGATCATTTAGGAGAGGAAAATGCTTTCTGAAGAAAGAAGAATGAAGATATTCGAATACCTTAAAAGCAAAACAAGTGCGACGACAGAGGAATTAATAGAAAAATTCAATGCTTCTGGCAGCACGATAAGAAGAGATCTTGAATACCTTGCAAACAAGCAACTTATCAGAAGAACCCATAGTGGGGCTATCGTAAATACACCATACACGGAAGGAAATTTTATAGTCAACTACAATTTCATGAAAAATGAAAAGCAGTTGATCGCAAGAAAGGCCATTAAATTGATAAAAGATAATGACTTTATAGCGCTAAGCGGTGGAACGACGTCTTACATGCTCGCTCGTGAGATAATAAGTTCTTCGTTAGGAGACTTAACAATACTTACGAATTCTGTGAATATATCTACCCTTATCATTGAAAGCACAAAAAATTTCAGGCTTATTTTAACAGGAGGTATGCCAAGAAAAGGTACTTACGAATGTATTGGTGAAATAGCTCTAAGAACGATTAGAAATTTCAACATAGATAAGTTTTTCGTTGGGGTAAACGGAATCTCGATCGATGATGGAATAACCTTTTCCAATATGGAAGAGGCCGAAATAGCCAAAGAGGTGCATTCACATAGTCACAAAACTTACGTTATAGCGGATCACACTAAATTCGGAATTGTTAAGCACATAAGAACTTTTGAGTTCAACGAGATCGATGGAATAATAACGGATTCAGTTTCTAAAGAATTTATGAATGAAATCAAGCATTTAAATGTCAGAATAGAAATTATTTAAATTCAAAGGAGAGAAAAAATGGCAGTTCCTAAGGTTATCTTAATTGGTGCTGGAAGCAGAGGAAGAGATGTTTATGCTGCCTACGCCTTCGAAACTGAAAAATTGAATATAGTTGCTGTGGCTGAGCCCAACGATCAAAGAAGAAATTTGGTCGCAGATAAATTGCGTATACCTCAAAATAGACGTTTTAAAGATTGGAAGGAACTTTTGTCTTTGGGGAAAGTAGCCGATGGGGCAATAATAGCAACTATGGACAATTTACACGTTGAACCATCTATTGAATTCATGAAAGCTGGATACGATATTTTGCTTGAAAAACCTATGGATAGGACTCTCGATGGAGCGATAAAAATAACCCTAACTTCTCAAAAATACAAAAGACGTGTTATGGTCTCTCACGTGCTGAGATACACAAAATTCTTTAGAAAGATCAAGGAATTGATTGATTCAAAGATAATAGGCGAATTGATTGGAATAGAGCACAAAGAAGATGTTGGATACTGGCACATGGCTCATAGTTTTGTAAGAGGAAATTGGAGAAGAACAGATGAAACTGCTCCGATGATTTTGACGAAATCCTGTCACGATATGGACATAATTTATTGGCTTATCGGAAAAAAGTGCTCTAAGATATCTTCTTTTGGAAGTTTAGCGTACTTCAAGAGAGAAAATATGCCTAAAGGTGCCGCCGAATATTGCTTGGATTGTTCGGTCGAGAAGGATTGTCCTTATTCTGCCTTAAAACTTTACCTTAACAACAAAGACGGATGGCCCCAAAATGTAATTTCAGAAGATCTCTCCTACAAGGGAAGACTAAAGGCTTTAAGAGAAGGACCATACGGAAGGTGCGTTTACGCATGTGACAACAATGTGGTTGATCATCAAATTGTTTCAATGCAATTTGAAGATATAACGGTGAATTTCACAATGCAAGCCTTTACAAACGATATAGATCGAAGAATAAGAATTTTTGGATCAAAAGGAGAAATAAATGGCCATTTTGGCAAGGAAGAAATAGAACTTTTGCTATTTGGAAATGAAAAGGTAAAAATAGATGTCAAAAATGAAGATTTAGATTCTTTCGGTCATGGCGGAGGTGATTTCGTTATGCTTGATGAGTTTGCCAAGATGCTATCAGATCCGAATTACAAAAACATCTCAACTTCTGCCGAGGATTCTCTTGAGAGCCATATCATGGCATGGGCTGCAGAGGATGCAAGATTAGACAATACCGTCATAGACATGGATAAATATAGAACTAAAAATATAGATAGAGTATCAAAAAAGTTTTTTGGAGAGTCATCGTGAATAAAAAAGAAGGATTATTTGGTTATATTTTCATATCTCCATGGATCGTAGGGCTTTTAGTTTTTACCATAGGACCTATTATTTTTTCCTTTATTTTGGTATTCTCAAGTTGGAATCTAATTGGTCCTTTGAAATTTGTCGGTCTTGAAAATATTTCGAACATCCTTCATTCGGCGTTTTTCTATTCAGCACTTAAAAACACGGCATTTTTTACCTTGTATGTTCCGATCTCCGTGATCCTATCCTTAATAGTTGCCGTTTTGATGAATAGAATACCAGGATCATCTGTTTTTAGGCTGATATACTTTCTTCCTTCTGTAACGCCTGCTGTTGCAAATGCCGCTGTATGGATATGGCTTTTGCAACCTTCTTACGGTGTTGTAGACAATGCTTTAAAAAACTGGTTTAACATACAAGGCCCAGGATGGTTTTCAGATCCAAATCTTTACATTCCAACTTTGATGATGATAAGCATCTGGGGAAGTATTGGATACAATTCTATTTTGTTTACGGCCGGGTTGAAATCAATTGACAAGAGTATATATGAAGCGGCGTATATAGATGGTTCGAATCCAGTTTCAACTTTTTTTAGAATCACAGTTCCTCTTATTTCTCCAACTATCTTTTTTGTTACCGTCACATCTGTTATATGGTCATTTCAAGTCTTTGATCTTGCCTATATGACAAACAACGGTGTTACTTCTTACTACAATATAACCTTGGTTCAGTACATTTATCAACTCGGCTTTCAGTATTTTCACATAGGAGAAGCCTCGGCGCTGGCGTGGATATTAACAGGGATTATATTTTTGATCACCTTGCTCGAATTGCAGGCTGAAAAAAAGTTTGTCTTCTACCAATAAGAGGAGAAAAATATGAAGAAATCGAAATTAATAACTTTAATTGCATTCATAATAATCTTGATAGGATCCATCCCAATGATCTTGCCCTTTGTGTGGATGATCTCTACTTCTTTAAAGTCTCTTAGCGATACAATGGTTTTTCCGCCAGATTTTTTCCCAAGAACTCCAAGATGGGAAAATTACACGGAACTCTTTAATCTTGTGCCGATAAAAGATTGGTTTTTAAATTCGATTTTCTTATCGGTTATGAACTCCATAGGCGTTATAGTTTCTTCTTCGCTCGTAGCCTTTGGCTTTGTGACTTTGAATTTCAAACTGAAAGATTTTTTGTTTACCGTCTTGCTTGTGACCATGATGATCCCATTCGAGGCCGTTATGATACCGCAGTACATTTTGTTTAACTTTTTTGGATGGATAAATACTTTATATCCATTGTGGGTACCATCTTTTTTTGGAGCCGCTTACATGATCTTTTTCGTAAGGCAGTTTTTTAAGACCATATCTATAAGTTATATAGATGCGGCAAAGGTCGATGGTGCTAACTACTGGCAGATCTTTTATAAGATATTCATTCCACTCTCATATCCTGTGCTTGTTACCGTGGGTTTGCTGACTTTTATAAATACATGGAATTACTTTTTAGGGCCCTTGATATATCTAAATACCCCATCGAAAATGACGATAGTCTCAGGTTTAAGTTTTCTAAGCGGCCAGGCCCTTGGATACTGGAATTACATAATGGCCGGATCTACTCTGGCCATATTACCGGTGATAATTCTGTTTTTAATAGCCCAAAAATGGATCATAAGTGGCATAGAACTTCAAGGAGGAATTAAATGAATGTTAAAGAATGGAGGGGATTAAGATGAAATTCAAGTTTATTCCGATCTTTTTAGTCGTCTTGCTTTCTTTTGCCTTGTCTTTAACGGCTCTTGGAAAGACGAATATAACCTTCATGGTATGGGGAAATATCTTTGAAATTCAGGCTTATCAGAAAATGGTAGACAAATTCAATCAATCTCAAAATAGCGTGTTTGTGTCTCTTCAATCTACATCATGGGGAGCCTACTTCCAAACACTACAAAATAGGATTGCAGCAAATAATGCACCAGATGTTTTTGTAATGGATGGTGCCTATTTTGACAATTTCGCCAAAGAAGGTGTGTTTTACAATCTAACAGATCTCATGAAAAGTATAGATCTTAACGAGTACTATTTTGAACCGGCAGTTTGTGAGTACAACGGTATCTTTTACGGGGCACCTAAAGATATAACTATAGGTGGAATTCTTTACTACAACAAAAATTTATTTGACAAAGCAGGACTCTCTTACCCGAATTGGGATTGGACATGGCAGGATTGGCTTAACGCGGCTAAGAAATTAACGAATATTGATGCAAATAAGTGGGGAATGTATATACCCACCTACGGCGAGGGAGGCCTTTACCAGATAATATGGGAAGCAGGAGGGGATATTTTAAATAGTAGCAAGACCCAGTTCACTCTTACAAATCCAGACACTTTAAAGGGGCTTCAATTCATGTACGATGTCAGGTATAAGTATTACGTCAATCCTTCTGAATCTTACATGCAAGGTCTTTCTGATCCATTTATGACCGGAAACTTTGGTACCGTCCTCGGCATTTCATCAAGCATAGTTGGGTACAAAAGCCTTCCATTCAAATGGGGCATTGCGCCTATTCCAAAGGGACCTGCTGGAAGATATATGAGTTTGAACCAACTATCTTACGTTATATCAGCCCAATCGAAGCATATTCAGGCTGACTGGGAATTTATAAAATTTTTAATAGGGCCTGAGGGGCAAAAGATAATGGCTGAAAATGGTCAGGCTATTCCTGCATTAAAAAGTGTAGTTCCAGTTTATTTTGAAAATTTTCCTCAGGCAACAGGTCTTTTGGACATATTGAACAAGAGTAATGAAGATCCATCAATTTTACGCGATATTCCATTCACACTTTCTTGGTATGAATGGGAAAACATGTTGGAAAGTACATTAGAATATGCCTGGACCAACACAATGAGTCCTGAAAAGGCCGCTTCGATAGCACAGCAAAGTTGTCAAAAAATATTAGATAGGGCTTTGAAAAAATAATTCACTAATTTTAAAAAAGGAGAGGTGATAAGTTGTGAGAAGGACACTTTTGGTTTTGTCGATTTTAGCCTTGGTAATTTTAGGATCCTTGGCATTTGCGGATTCTGTGAATTTAAGCGTCGCAAGCAGTTCTCCTGCAAGCACCCAGACTTTGAAATTGAGGACAGAAACATGGACCCAGTATGCCCCTTATTTCCCAAAGCCACCGGTTATAGACGGAAAGATAAATCTCAGCGATGAGTGGTATTTAAGCCCAAGATACTATTTAGGATTGCCGGTCGATGTTGGCTACCAGCCTGAAAACTGGGAAGGTCAGGAAAAGCAATCTGCCGTTTATTATATGGGATGGGATCAAAATTACTTTTACATGGCAATGGAAGTTAATGCTACGCCTGTAGTTCAGATGGCAGTTGGTTCCAACATGTGGCAGGGCGATCATGTTGAATTGTGGTTTGATACACAGATGCAGGAAGATTTCGCTCTCACACAGCCTAACAAGGCCATATTCCAAATAGGGATAAGCCCGGGAAACTTTGACTTCATAAAGCCCGAAATATACGTTTGGACTCCACCAGTTTTGGCAAGTGAGGTTGCGAAATGCAAGTTAGCGGCTATTCAAACTTCGACCGGTTATGATTTCGAAGTCGCAATTCCGTGGAAACTGTTAAATGTTGACCCTCATCCGGGTATGCTAATGGGCTTTGTAGTATCTCCGAGTTTTACCAATAAGCCAGATACACTTTCGCAGGATGTCATGATAAGTTCTTCTCCCAAATCGCCAAATAATTGGGGAAATCCACAATTCTTCGGTAACCTTTTCCTGATAGATCCATTGAATAAATTTTAAACTCAAATGTGAGGGTATCATTGATGATACCCTCACATTTTCGGTAATCGTTAAAATGAGGAGGAGGGAAAAATGAAAAGGATCCTCGTGTTTGTCGTTCTAACCTTTGCATTCGCGAGTTTTTTATTTGCTAACCCGCTTGATGGCATAAAAAATTTTGTTTTCTATTATGGAAAGGACGATGTGAATCAACTCTCTCAATATGATCTTGCAGTTGTTCAGCCAGATGCTTATTCTACAAGTGAAATTAAAGAGATAGAGTCTCATACTAAATTGATCGCTTATATGAGCATAGGAGAATCTGATAACAAAAATGTAGATCCATCGTGGATACTCGCAAAGAATGAGAATTGGAACTCTTATATGATAGATGTTAGAAAACAAGGCTGGAGAGATTACATAATCAATGTACTGGCAAAAAAAATAAAGGATATGGGATATAACGGTTTCTTCCTTGACACAGTCGATACCGCAGTTCAATTTCCTCAAACTGCCGATGCAATGGTCTCTCTCATAAGGGAAATAAGAGAAAAATATCCTGATATGATAATAATACAAAATAGAGGTTTTTCACTTCTAAGCAAAACAGGGCCTTATATAGACGGTGTTTTGTGGGAAGATTTTGCTTCAAAATACAATTTTATGAATGGTACTTATGAGAAGGTGGAGATAAATCCAGTTGAAGTAGAACAGCAGGTTAACCTTTCTAAAAAATTTGGATACAAAATTCTGGCTCTAAGTTATGCGGGAGAAAATGATTATAATCTCATGGATTACATCTTTTCTATGTATAAAAAATATGATGTACTTGGATCTATAACAAATCTTTACATCAATTCAATATACACCTACAAGCCCGGCATGAAAATTCCAATTTTAACTTATAGTTCTACCAATGTTTCTTCAGAGATTTATTTTAATCCAAAAACATCAGAAAGTTCTATGGCCTATATATATGGACCTGGTTGGAGCAGTCCGGAAAGTATTACTGGCATATGGTATAGAAAGTGCGAAGGATGGGATGCGGGTGCGGTTTTAACATTTGATGCGACAGAGAACTCTTCTTTTTTGGTCATATATTTCGATGGTGGGTTAAATGATTTCGCCCTCCAGATTTCGGCTTACGATGGTAAAAACTGGCCTATGATAGCCTCAATTCCGATAGGAAACGATAATATGCCCAAAGCGACTTTGGTGAATATAGATAAAAAATATCTTTACGATGTAGATTCAAAAATTCCTGGAATTCAAGAAAAACTTGGATTTAAGGGAGGAAGGGTTGCATACATAGGATGGAGTTTGCACTCGGGAATTTCGGTTACCGGAATAACAGAATAACATTTACAGTCAGAAATGTTGGAGTCAACCCCTCAAAGCAATTCGAGATACTTGTGTACAATGGCAAAGGAGAATTGATAAAAGACATAACTGTCGATCAACTTGGCCCAAATGAGGACTATAAAGTGTCAGTTGAGGTAAATAAATCTTTCAGTCCTCTTAAAATAATCATTAACCCAGGTGAAAATAAAGAATTTGATACGGGTGTAAATACAACGACGGTTAATTTTTAACGCCCTTTTAAGCAAGAATTTTCTACTTCTATAAGTGGTGGGAGCATGTCACAGAGCACGTATAAGATCTCATCTCGTAATTTTCAAATCTTGATGTATAAGGATTTTAAATTTAAAATTCTTGATGCTTCTTCAAAAAATTGGATAACATTAGAAGGCATCAGCGATTATCTTGTAGGAACGGAAGAAAGAATTGATGGGTTTTCTCTAAAAAATGTCAGAATTTTTAAAGGTAAAAGCATGTTTGGAAATTACAAAAAGTACGTTTTTGAAGGCGTCTTTAAAGTCAGAGATTTTGAACTAAAAAAATATCTCTACATTACAATTCCAGATGATGAAGATGTCTTTTTGTTGGATGTCAAATATCATTTGAACGATGGAAGAATGGAAATAGAAAATATAATAAGAAATGAAATACAGGCCGATAATTCCAGGATCTTTTGGGCTTTTCAGGGTGCGAGTTATCCTGAAAGGCCCGATTGGATTCTTCCCATAACTCAAAATTACCGCAGAGAAAATTACATGGGCATGAATTCAAATGACTACGGTGGAGGAATTCCAATTGTGGACGTATGGTCAAAAGACGGTGGGGTGGCCATAGGAGTCCTCGAAAAAAAGCCCTATCCTGTTTCAATTCCGCTTGTTAACGATAAGGAGAGTATTCATTTCAAGATCCTCGAAAATAGAAAGATATTTCTAACCAAGAATCAAGAACACAGAGGCTATACCACCGTCTTGTTGCCACATCATGGAGATTTCTTCGATCCTTTGGAACGATATTCGAAGGTTTTAACAAAATTAGGCCTTAGAATTAGAAGGAATAAATACCCTAAAGACGCTTATCTACCCCAATGGTGTGCATGGGGATACGGCAGGGATTTTTCTTACGATGGTCAGTACATGGAAGAAATTCTTAAAACAATCGATAAGGTAAAAGAACTTGGATTTGGATGGGTTGTAATAGATGATGGGTGGCAGGACAAATACGGTGATTGGGGAATAAACAGATTGGCCTTTAAAAATGGAGAAGATGATCTCATCGAGACGGTGAAAAAAATTCATGAAAAAAATTTAAAGGCTGGAATATGGTTTATACCTCTTGCCGCTTCTAAGGATTCAAAGTTGTTAAGAATTCAAAAAGAATTGCCGGTATTGGACAAAAATTTAAATCCAATAGAGATTGATTTTTGGAACTCTTACTACATTTGCCCTTTAACGACCGGTACGAAAAAAGTTACCACAGATCTTGTAAAACGATTGATTTCAAATTACGACTTTGATGGCCTAAAGGTGGATGGTCAACATATAAACGCAGTGCCACCTTGTTTCAATAAATCACATAATCACAAAAATGAATTTGACTCATACGAAAATTCTCCAAAATTGATAAAGAAAATATACGATATATCACATTCTATAAAAAGAAATGCGGTGATAGAGGTTTGCCCATGTGGCTCTTGCGCTTCCATATATAATATGCCGTCTTGTGATCTGCCGGTTGCCTCTGATCCTAAAAGTTCATTTCAGATAAGGCACAGAGGTAAAGTATTTAAAGCCTTTATGGGAAGAAATGTTCCATATTTTGGAGATTACGTTGAATTAACAGAAAGCGGCGAAGATTTCGCCTCGACTATAGGTATAGGAGGCGTTCCCGGCTCTATGTTTACAATGAAAGGAAGTGGAGGCTATCCTCTTACAAACCACAAAGAAAAAAATATAAAAAAATGGATAGATATCTACAATAAACTTAGGCTTTCTGAGGGAGAGTATCTTAACCTTTATGACATGATCTTTGATCGTCCAGAAACTCACGTTGTAAGAAAGAAGAAAAGATTATACTATTCAATCTTCGCGAATAAGTTTTCGGGTCAATTTGAACTAAGAGGGTTAAGCAAATCAAAAGCATATGAAATATTTAACTGTGAAAGTAATGATAGGATTGGGATCATTAAAAGTGGAGAAAGATTTATAAATTTGGATTTTGAAGATCACATCATTATTTGTGCCATTCCAATAAAAAGGTGATAGATTATGTGGCTTGATAGTGCTTTCTTAAAAAATAGGGGAATATATTCTGTATGCAGTTCAAATGAAAATGTTTTGGATGCTTCTATAGAATTCGCCAGAGAAAAAGATGATGTTTTACTTATCGAGGCAACGTGCCATCAGATCAATCAATTTGGTGGATATACCAATATGACGCCAGAAATTTTCAGCAAAAAGATCTTTAAAAAGGTTAAAGAAATGAAATTAAACCCTGAAAAACTCTTACTTGGAGGAGACCACCTCGGTCCAGATCCATGGAAAAATGAATACTCAGATATCGCCATGGATAAGGCAAAACAACTTGTAATTGAGTTTGTAAAAAATGGTTTTGGAAAGATTCATCTGGATTGTAGCATGCCATTGAAAGGGGACAATTGTTTTTCGACAACTTTAGTTGCAGATCGTGAAGCAGAATTGTGCGCCGTAGCGGAAGATACTTATGAAAAATATGGCGGGAATAGACCCGTTTACGTTGTCGGCACCGAAGTACCGGCTCCAGGTGGAAGCACGAAGGAAATCCCGGAGGTAACTTCTATTGAAGAATTGGATAAAACAATCGAAGAACTTCAAAAATCATTTGAAAGGTTCGGCCTAAAAGGTGCCTGGGACAGAGTCATAGCAATAGTCGTAAGGTTAGGAATAGGATTTGGGGACAGCATATCCGAATATGATAGTGAAAAGACAAAAGCGCTGTGTAACCATTTGGGCCAATATTATCCATCTGTATATTTCGAGGCACATTCGACAGATTACCAAACTGCTAAATCGCTAAAGCAAATGGTCAAAGACGGTATAAGGATATTAAAGGTTGGACCGGCATTAACAGATGCTTACAGAAGAAGTTTATTTGCTTTGAACTTCATAGAAAAGGAATTAATAAATGAAGAAAAACAGTCTGGATTGATCGAAAAGTTAATTAAAGTAATGAATGATCATCCAAAATACTGGCAAGATTATTATAAAGGCAGAGGAAAGAAACTTAGGTTAGACCAAATGTACAGTTATTTCGATAGAATTAGATATTATTGGCCATTCGAAGAAGTTGAGAAATCTACGAATCGTCTTATTGAAAATCTTAAAGATATACCCATGAATTTAATTCATCAGTACCTTCCAGAACAATATGAAAAAATAAGGGAAAAGGAACTGGACAAAGATCCTCGTGCACTAATAAATTACGAAATAAAAAAGGTATTGAATGTTTACTGGGAAAGTATCATATGACAAAATCACAAGGTCCAGTAAAATCGCTCGTGGTATCTTGTGATTTTAAATCCGAAATCGCTTGAAAAATCGATCATGCCGTCTTCAAAGAATTTTTCACTCTCGTCGTGGTCAACAACTATGATGGAAAGGCCTGATTGGACTGCCTGAGATATTTCATGATACGATAGATCACCAGTTATGTACAGATCTACATTTGAATCAATTGCATTTTTTAAAAAATCTCTTCCGGAGCCAGAACATATCGCTATTTTTTCGATCTCAACATTGCCAACGGGAGCGAATTTCACGTGATCCACCTCGAGTTTTTCTCTTAAAAAGTTGACAAACTCTTCGATAGGTCTTTTTTTGACAAATCCTATTCTGCCTATCCCATTGCCATATTCGTCTATTTTTACGAGTGGACGGCATTCTTTCATCTCAAGGCGTCTTGCGAGAATATCATTCAAACCTCCGACGGCCGCATCGTAATTTGTGTGGCAAGAATAAATCGTTAAGGAATTCATTATAGCCGCATATACCATTCTCCCGATAAAATTATCAGATCTTATAGATTTCAGCGGATGAAAGAAGATCGGGTGATGGCTCAAGATCATCTGGGCATCCGTCTGAATGGCCCTTTCTATGGTCTGCTCGGTAACGTCAAGCGTTATTACCACATTGCGAAGTTCAACGTTGGGGCCTTCGATTTGGATGCCACTGTTATCGTAACTTTGCTGGAGGAAAAGCGGGAATTTTTCTTCTATTTTGGATATATATTCATTTACAAGCATTTATCTTTTCTTTCTCGATCTTTGACCTTTTATTTTTTCGATTATCTCTTCGACTTCTCGCGCTCCGTCCTCGTAAAACTTCTCTTCTTTCGAATCTAAATATTTCAAGAGTTTCAAAAACTCCCCGGCATGGACCCTTTCTTCGTCCGATATATCCTCGAGGACGGCCTTTGCCACCTCATCGTCTGTCGATTCAGCAAGTTGGGTATACAATTGTATCGCTTCGTATTCAGCCGCTATCATAAATCTTATCGCCCTTACAAGTTCTTCGTGAGAAAGTTTTCTTTCATTCGCAAGCCCAGAAAATGAATTTCCAAACTCCGGCATTTTTAACCTCTCCTTTCATTTCAGACTTTCAAGGAAATCAACATATTTTTTCATTATTTCTTCTCTTAAGTAATTTTTTATCACGTATTCCTTTCCCTCGATCGCATTTCGATAGTAGAGATCGTAATTTGCCCTTATTTTCTTTATCGCCTCTATTATCTCTTCGGTATTTTCTCTGTGGACTCTTATTCCAGATCTTGACTTATCGAAGATATCGGCCGATAAACCATCAAGACCGTATATGACAGGCCTGTTGGCGACAGCATACTCAAAGGTCTTTGAGGGAAGAGAGTCTGAGAACAACTTCGCGTTTGCAAGGTGAATGAAAAGAACATCACTGGCAGCGTAGTAGATTGGAACATGCTCTCTCGGAACTGGTGGAACAAAGTGAAGATTATTGATTCCTTTTGAAATAGATAGCAGTCTTTCTTTGTCGGATCCATCGCCAACTATCATGAATTTGACATCCCTTAACGCCTTCGCCGCCTTGACAAAAACTTCAAGACTTTGACCTAATCCGATATTTCCAACGTAAGAGATCACAAATTCTTTCTCATCTATTGATAAGAACTTTCTTGCCTCTAATTTTTTATCGCTCCATTCCGATATTTCATCTAAAAGGTATGAATCCAATCCATTTGAAAATGTTACAAGTTTATCCTTTGAAATGCCCCTCGAGGATATTCTCTCATTCATAAAAGGCAAGACTGTAACTATTTTTTCAGCAGTTTTGTACATCTTCATTTCATAATGTCTCATGATCTTTATTACCGGATTGTTCTCTTTTGCCTTTCCAAGTTCCACGATGGTGTCCGGCCAGAGATCTCTTATTTCGACAATTAAATGTTTTACCTTCTTTTTTAGCGAGATTCCTGACATGCCTATAAAAAATGGAGGGCTCGATACAATTGCAATGTCTATTTTGTTTAATTTGCATATCTTCTTTGCCTTGCTTTTCATTTTTAAATAGAAATTCAACTGTCTTAATATCTGCGCGAGGGCAGAATTATTTCCACTTTTGACATTTATCCTTATTATCTGTTCTTTACTCCCTGCCTCTTCTGACGCCTTAAAGGATGAATATCTGTTGGGAGTCGCGGTAAGTACGATGACTTCATGCCCTCTTTTTGTAAGTTCATTTGAAAGCGCTTTAAGCCTGAACGCAGAAGCACCGAGATCGGGTGGATAATGCTGCGTTATCATCAATAACCTCATGCATAACTTCCTTTCTTGATTTATACGATTATATGATATCATAATAATTAAGGTGTATTCAATTGACAAAGAAATATGTCTTTCATGTCAGGATAATAATAAGCGGTTTTTTTATGGGAATCGGAATGATTCTACCGGGAATAAGTTGGCCAGTTGTGGCAATAATGATCGGAATTTACGAGCCTATTATCTTTACTTTGAATAAATTGATTTCATTTCAAAAGATGGATAAAGGTGATCTTGTTTTGCTGTTATTATTGTTAACTGGCGTTGTACCCTCACTCTTTCTAACATCCTATTTCATTTTGAAATTATTGATGAGTTTTAGATTCGGCGTTTATTCAATCTTTATAGGCCTGATAATAGGAACTCTTTACTTTATCTACAAAAAAATAAAAAGGAAAAGTATTCATGAGTTGATATGGTTTCTTGCTGGAATCTCGGTAATTTTGCCCATGTTCTTTGGACGGATTGGTAATATCGCCTTTTTTCAAAAACATATGGGAATAAGAATTATAGACTTCTTTGCGGGATTAATAGCATCGACCTCATTGCCGGCCATAGGGGATTCTATAACCTTTATGCTTCTTGGGAATTATGAGCATTTACTCTTGGCGGTCAAGAATTTCGATTTATTAACGATTCTAACCTTTGCCGCCGGTTACCTGACAGGATTCTGGATTTTTATAAAGATAGTCGCAATTCTACTTGAAAAATACCACTCTCAAACTTTTTCTTTTATAATCGGCCTCGTAATATCATTGATCTTTTTTATATGGCCATTTCAGAGATCATCTTACACTTTTGGGAATGTTATACTATTCTTAATTCTGATTTTTGTTGGTGCTTTTATTTCGATCTATTTTGGAATTTTTATGATGAGAGGAAAAAATGGAAAGTGAAGAGAATTACAAGGTTGTTATCTCGAGAATAATCGAGTCGTTAAAAAAAGATCACTCTCCTGAGGAGATTGATTTAGTCAAAAAAGTGTATGAGTTTGCAAAAGAAGCGCACAAAAATCAAACGCGCGCTTCGGGAGAGTTATACATTTCGCATCCAGTCCAGGTTGCGAAGATAGTCTACGACATGGGAATGGATATACCTTCAATATGTACGGCCCTTCTGCACGATGTGGCCGAAGACACGGATATTCCAATCGAAGAAATCGAGAAGCACTTTGGATCTGAGATCGCGAATATGGTTAATGGCCTTACAAAGATAAAGACCCTTGAAAAGGAAGACATAAAATTTTCAGAGATAGAAACCATAAGAAAGATGATCTTCGCAATGGCCCAAGACATGCGCGTTGTTCTCATAAAACTCGCCGACAGGCTTCACAACATGAGAACGATAGAAGGCTTTGCCGAGTCATCTAAAAGAAAGGAAAAGGCCCGTCAAACCCTCGAAGTGTATGCCCCTATCGCCAACAGGCTTGGAATATACACGATAAAAAGGGAACTCGAAGATCTTTCATTCAAAGAGTTATATCCACAGGAATACATAGAGATAAAGAAACTCGTCGATAAGAAACTTCAAGAAAGAAGTCAAGAGATAGAGTATTACAAGTCTCAGATCGCCGGAGTTCTCGATCAAAACGGGATAGAATACGTAGAAATAAGCGGGCGCGCAAAACATTTTTACAGCATCTGGATGAAAATGAAAGAAAAGAACAAATCTTTCGACGAGATCTACGACCTTTTTGCCATAAGAATTGTTGTGAAAAACATTCCGATGTGTTATGAAACCCTCGGTGTTATTCACAGTTTATGGACACCGGTACCGGGAAGATTTAAAGATTACATAGCCGCTCCTAAGTCTAACGGTTACAGGGCTCTTCACAATACCGTTGTAACAGACAGGGGAGAATTCCTCGAAATTCAGATAAAAGACGAGCAAATGAACCATGAGGCCGAGTATGGAATGGCGGCCCACTGGAAATACAAAGAGGGAAATATCCAAAAAAGTGAATTCATAGACAAATTGCTTGAATGGCAAAAAGACTACTCAAAGGGCCTTGTAGGATGGAAAGAAATGGCAACGGAGATGAGCCTTGATGAGGTCTTTGTCTTCACTCCAACTGGCGAGGTAAAGCATCTTACAAAAGGTTCCACACCGATAGATTTCGCATATTCGATTCATACGGATATAGGGAACCATTACGCCGGCGCCTCTGTTAATGGAAGGCTCGTTCCGATGGGATACCAACTGAAAGATGGAGACAGAGTTCAGATAATAGTCGACAGAAACAGTGAAGGGCCAAACGCGAGTTGGCTTAAATATGCTCATAGCGTCCACACAAGGGCCAAGATAAAAAAATTCCTCAGAGACAAATTCGCAAATGAATACCAGGAAAAGGGTAAGGAAATATTAAAAGAGATGTCCAAGAAATACCACCTCACAGTTGATGAGATTTTAAATAAACCAGAAATAAAAGCGTATCTAAAAGACAGAAATATAGAAAAAGAAGATGAACTGGAATTAAGGCTCGGCTCGGGAGCGATAAAGGCTTATCAAATAGAAAAATTCCTCGGTCAAATTTCCAAGCCTGAGTTCCAACATGAAATCAGTGGGCCTGAAGGAACTGAGATAGTCGTCGATGATTTGAAAGGCATAGAGGTAAGGTTTGCTAAGTGCTGCAATCCAGTTCCGGGCGATCAGATCGTAGGCTTTGTGACCAAAAATGGAATAAGCATCCACACTGCCGACTGCCTTAATTTAAAAAATATCGATAAAAACAAACTCGTAAAGGTCTCGTGGGGAAATTCGAATGAACTTTTTGGTGCAAATATAGTCCTCGAAGGCGACGATAGGGATGGACTTTTAAATGATATAATGAATAGAATAAAAGAAAAGCATATTCAAATAGTTGGTGTGACCTCATGGGTCGATGACGTAAGAATCGCGCACATCATCGTGAGAGTTAATGTTGCAAATCTCATTCAGTTGAACGATCTCATAAATCATCTCAAAAAAGAAAAGGGCATAAGTAAGGTTTACAGGGAAAGAGGAAATAGCCTTGAGAGCCGTGGTTCAAAGAGTTAAAGAATCTTACGTAAAAGTCGACGGAGAGACGGTCGGAAGGATCGGAAAAGGTCTTTTGGTACTTCTCGGAATAGGAAGAGAAGACACGGATAAAGATCTTAAATGGATGGAAGATAAGATTCCAAATCTCAGGATTTTTGAAGACGAAAATGATAAAATGAACAGATCGTTAATCGATGTCGGTGGAGAAATGCTTGTGATCTCTCAATTCACACTTTACGGTGACGCTTCGCACGGAAGAAGGCCTTCCTTCTCTCAAGCAGCCACTCCAGATGTAGCGAAAGAGTTTTATTTGAGATTTTGCGACGATCTTTCGTTGATTTATCCTTCTTTGAAGGTAGAAAGAGGCATCTTTCAGGCAAAGATGGAGGTCTACATTGTAAATGACGGTCCGGTTACGATAATAGTCGATTCTAAAGCGTAAAGATGCATCTTACAATATTAACGAATCAATATCTTTTTTTCAATGTAAAGTTCGATTTATTCTTTTAATTTTAAGTTATAATAAAATAGTTTCCCGCATCTTTTGAATTTTGGAGGGATATGGATGAAAGTTGGAGCGAAGATAATACTTTTTGCCGTTGTAATGGTTGTAGTGCTTTCGATAATTGCCGGGGTTATTTACTTTGAAAGTTTCGGGGTAAGGAATGCCCTGTCAAATACGAATAAAGCGATAGAAGATGTAAATAACACTTATAATTCCACAACCCAACTTGCAAATCTAAGATTTACGGTAACAAAAGCGCTGTCCGATCTCAATTTGGGAGCATTCAGTGCATCTACATCGACCCTAAAGGTCCAGACTAACCTCTTTGACAGCGAAATAAATGACGCTCTTTCTGCGGTCCAAAATTTGCCCGCATCGAATGAGGCGTCCCAAATAAGCGCGAATCTAAAAAGGATGAAAAGCGTTGGAGATCTCGCGCTTGTCCAGACCGGGATGCTTATAAATTATCAAGACAAATTGAAGCAGGCACAGTCGAATTTGTCCGCTGCCCAGAGTCAATACACTCAAATCCAAAGCCAAATATCCAATTTAATGATCCTTCATAAAAATCTTACGCAGACGATAGAAGCAAGTTTTAACACGATATCGGCAAGTGCGAATAACCTTTATTCTCTTCCGGCGACGGAAGCCCAGATACTCCAGAAAAAACTCGAATCCGAGATCTCAAAATTTCCAATAAATACCCTCTCAATCGCAGATGTTGAGGAATTGCTTAGCAACCTTGCAATTCTTGTTGGAACTTCTCAGGCGCAAGGAATGCTTTCTTCTATGGAACTCGCCGTTAGAAATATAAGTCTTGCGACCTCTCAAGATCAGATAAATACCCAACTTACGATGATGAAGACTTATATTCAATCCTTCAAGACCGGAATGAGCATGGGAGCCCTTAATAATGTAGGAGTTTATTACGGAAATATTTTGCTCGATACTTATTATAACCTTGCGAAAAAATTCGGAGATCTCGTGATGACGGCCCAGAATGATCAATTCAACGTTCAATCTATCTCAACTGTCGTCGACGGGTATAATCAGCAGATATCGACCCAGAGAAATTTAATAGCGAACCTTCTTACCAACAGCACAAAACAATATTTCGACACAATAAATGCCAATCTTTCGACCCTCTTTGACAGGGCAAATTCAAATGTTCAAGACGCCATACAAAATGTTAACAAGTCATCCAAATTCGTTTCAGATTCTTTCAATTCTCTTATCTTCATCTCCGTTGTTATAGTCGTAATCTCTGGAATAGGCATAGTTTTGCTTGGCATCTTCCTCATATTCAATTTCACAAGAATTTTAAAGAAACTTGAAGATGCTGCCTCAAAGATAAGCGAAGGCGATCTAACCGTTAGCCTTGAAAAAACAAAGCGAAAAGATGAATTTGGAGCCCTTCAGAATGCATTCCATGAAATGGTTAATTCTCTCAGAGAGATAATAAGTCACGTAAGACAATCTGCGTCTGATGTCAACGGCGGCTCTCAGAATTTGAGTGCGGCCATAGAGGAAAATTCTGCCACGATAGAGGAAATAAGTGCAAATCTTGACAAGATAAAGAATTCAACAAGGTCTTCCGTTGATGGTTTAAGAGAGATGGTAAGCAGATTCGAAAAACTTGAAGAATCTGAAAGGCGTACAGTTGATAACGCGGAGAATATAAAAAATTCTTCGGACGAATCGATGAAGGCTGCAAGCAGTACCCAAAAAGAGGTAGAGCATCTCGTTGGCAATTTGTTGACAACAAAGGATAGAATTCTTCAAGGATCAAAATCCGTCGAGAGCCTAAAGGCTTCGTATGTCTCGATTTCGAAATTCATAGAAACGATTGAATCGATAGCCGAGCAAACTAACCTTTTGGCTCTTAATGCCGCCATAGAGGCGGCTCGGGCCGGAGAGGCTGGAAAGGGATTTGCAGTTGTTGCGTCAGAGATAAGAAACCTTGCAGAAGAGTCAAACAAGGCTGCAGAAGAAATAAGAAATGAAATAAAGCATCTCCAAGAAGACGTTCAAAAAACCGCATCAGAAATAGAATCTGGAGCATCATCCATAGAAAAAATATCGTCCGAGGCTGGAAAGATGGCTGAAATGGTCAGAAATATGATATCCACATTTGATCAGATAAGAAAAGATGTCGAGGAGATAAGTAAAGTTATAAAATCAAATGGTATAGAAATGGCCGAGGTAAGCGCGGATTCTCAAGAAAGAGCCAAACTCTTTGAGGAGATGATGCGCATGTTAGATTCTATATCTGAAAGTCTAAATGAAAGCGGAAATGCGATAACGAATATAGCCAATACGGCTGAAGAACTTGCGGCAACTTCTCAAATGCTCGATGAAAGCGTGAAAAAGTTCAAAATACAATAGGCCGCTTAAGCGGCCTTTTTTAATGCAGTTCTAGCAAAAATTGTGTGATATAATAAAGCACAAGAGCAATTTGGAGGAAGCCAGATGGACAAATTCGCCTTATCGAGTTATGAACATTCAATGAACCTTTTGAGGATGAAATTGAATGAAATCTTTAGTTTATCTCTCGATTCATTCGATTCTTCGATAAAATCTCTTGAAAATGTGGACACGAAAATTGCCGAGATGGTCATAAAGCAGGACGATGAAATAGATGCCCTCAAAAGGGAAATTGAAGAGATTGTCTATGAGATACTGTTGAAATACAGACCGCTGTCGCAGGATCTAAGGCGCATAATAATGGCGATGAAGATAACGGGAGAACTCGAGCGTATTGCAGATCAGGGGGTGAATATAGCGCAGGTTACTCAATTTTTGGAAGGCAGAACCCTTATAAAACCATTGATCGATATACCCAAGATGGCTCAAGTGGCAATAGAGATGCTTCGCGGAGCGATGAAAGCGTATTTCGATGAAAATATCGAACTCGCAAAAAAGATTTGGCTTATGGATGATCAGGTTGACGAACTTGATAGAAAGGTAGTCAGCGATTTGGAAGAAATTGTCGAAAAACATTGTTCAAAAGATAGAATAGCACAAGCAGAAAGACTAATTCTCGTTTCGAGAGCCATTGAGAGGGTTGCGGATCATTCCACGAATATATGCGAGGAAACGACTTACATGATCCTTGGAAAAGAACTTTACACCTTGCTCGGAGGTGAAGGATGAATTCGATCCTTATAATTGAAGACGATGAGGATATGATCGATGTCATATCTTATGCTTTAAAAAATGGCGGATTTGCATTTGATAAGGCCCTTAATATCTCAGATATGTGGGATAAAGTGTCGAAGAACAACTTTGATTTAATACTCCTCGATATAGGGCTTCCAGACGGGTCCGGTATAGATGCTTTAAAGATGATGAAAAACAAGAATATACAAACTCCTGTAATAATTTTGACGGCAAGGAGAACAGATATAGATAAAGTACTTGGCCTTGAGATGGGTGCGGACGATTACATAACAAAGCCATTTAACCAGTACGAACTCGTTGCGAGAATAAAGGCCGTCTTGAGAAGAACTGGTTTTGACAAAACTCCCGCAAAGATCTTTAAATTCAACGGAAAGACGGTAAATCTTGATTCGTATTCTGCGGTGGATGAGAATGGAAATGTGATAGATTTTACCAACAAAGAATTTGAACTTTTGAAATTGTTTCTTTCAAATCCGCTTAAGGTTTTTACAAGAGAAGAAATACTCGACAAAATCTGGGGCTTGGACTTTTTCGGAGAATTTCGCACTGTAGATGTCCACGTCAGCAAGATACGTGAAAAACTTGGAGAATCCGTTATAAAAACAGTTAGAGGAGTTGGTTACAAACTCGGTGATCTTTTGAATGAGGATAATTGATTTCGTAAGCGAGGGAATAGTCTCTACAGACAAAAATTTGAATATAGTCGATCACAACGATACGATTTCAACGATCTTTGAAATTTCCTTTCAGAGGGCCGTTAAACTTACAGATGTTATTTCATTTTCAAAGATGAATGAAGCACTTCAAACTTCCTTAAGTGGATCTGTATTTTCAGAACAATTGCCCGTTTTTTTCGGCACAAAAAAGATAGAGTGCAAGATTATCGTTTTTGCAGAAGGTTCTTTGATAAGATGGATTTTCAAGAATTTGGACGATGTTAAAATACTTGAAAGTGCAAAAGCAGATTTCGTCTCCGCTGTTTCCCACGAATTCATGACCCCTCTTGGTATAATAGAAGGCTTTCTTGAAATCATAAAGGATCCAAAAGTCGATGAAAAATCAAAGGAAAAATATCTCGAAAGAGCAGAAAACCAATTAAAAAGACTTGAAAAACTCGTTGATCAGTTGCTGGCTTTGAGCGCTCTCGAAATGGAGACCTACATTCCAAAATTTTCAGTCGTTAACCTTTATCAAATGGTCGAAGAAGCAAAAGAAGAAATGGCTTACAGGTGTAAGGCAAAGAACATAAATGTTGAGATAGAGATTCCACAAAATCTTTTTGTAAAAACAGATGGAACGGCCCTTTACAGAATAACCACGAATTTACTTTCCAATGCGATAAAATATTCGTGGAAGAATTCTTCGGTGAAAATAAACGCAAAAGAAGATGAAAAATTCGTAAGGATCTCGGTTGAGGATCACGGCATAGGCATAAAAAGTGAAGAAATACCGAGAATTTTTGAAAGGTTTTACAGAGCCTCAAATGCTTCCGAGGCCGGTGCCAAAGGAATGGGATTGGGCCTTTCGCTCGTCAAGCACCTTGCAAAGATAATAAATGCCAAAATAGAGGTTAATTCAAAGTACACATTTGGTTCTACCTTCACCGTTGTAATTCCAAAGAAATAATTCTACCACACCTTTTCCACATATTCAGATGTCATGGCCCTTAGGAGCGCGCTGTACGTTAGGCGAAATTTCAAAATGCCTCCTATCTTTAGATTCCCATCAAAATCATTTACGTCAAGAACCGTATGATCGCTTGAGGCATGAAGCACTTTGATCCCTTTATCGAGAGGGATCAAACCGGCCGGATCGACATCCTGCTCTCCTATGGCTATTATGGCCTTAAGTCTATTTCCAAGATCCTCGAAGACCGGTATCCTTCCCATCGCATCCCTTCCTATTCTGCCGTAAGGGACCGATGGCTTGATTTTCAACTCTATTATTTCTGCCTCGAGGGTAAATGTATCCTGCTTTAAGAATTTAAATGAAATGTTGTTTGTCGTATCGGTACCGAGAATTAACGATTCTCCAAGTCTGTACTCGTTTATCAATCGCGGTATGGTTTTATTTTCTACCATGTAAAGCGCCGCCGTATTTCCTCCGCTTATAACATTGAATTTAACGCCTCTTTCTCTTATCTTATGACCGATCTCTGCAAGCAAATTCATGTTATCGGGATCTGGCACAACGCCTCCGTAACAGCCGAGATTCGTGCCTATTCCGTAAAGTTCTATTCCACTTATTTTCGCAGATTCAACGACCTCATCGACGGCCTTTGTAAACCATACCCCTTCTCTTAGATCGCCGACATCGACCATGTATATTACTTTCTGCCTTTTTCCGCGCGAGATTGCAATATCTCCAATTTTCTTAGCCGTCTCTAATTCCGAGATAAGAACTATGTCAACATTCTCAATGACATCCTCTAACTCGCTCATCATAGGTATCCTAAGGAGCATAAAAGGGCCTTCTATCCCACTTTTGCGCATTCTTTTGATATTTTGAATTCTCGAATCTCCTATTATGTCCACTCCATTTTCAAGAAAGACGCGCGCAAGTAAGGGCTCTCCTCTTGCGACTTTGACAACGCCGACAAGTTCTATTCCATTTTCATGGCACATCTTTGAAATTTGTTTGGTGTTGTATTTTATCGACTCCAAATTTGCAATCAATCTCGGATAAGCCATGCTCGACCTCCTCACTCGTATTTCATCTTTTTTCTTAAGTTCTTTTCCATCTCCTTTTTTGCTATTTCCTCTCTTTTATCGTAAAGATGCTTACCTCGCGCGAGGGCTATTTCAACCTTTGCCTTTCCTTTGTCATTGAAATAAACTCTCAAAGGTATGATGGTCAATCCCTTTTGATCTACTTTTGAATCGAGCCGTACTATCTCCCTTTTATGCATCAAGAGTTTTCTTCTTCTTAGCGGATCATGATTGAAGAGGTTTCCTCCAGAGTAAGGAGATATGTGCATATTTTCTATGTAGATCTCTCCATTCCTTATTATGCAGTAAGCATCATTTATATTTGCGCTACCATTTCGAAGAGATTTTACTTCCGTGCCCTTCAATTCTATACCGGCTTCAAATTTGTCTAAGATTTCATAATCTCTTCTCGCCTTTGAATTTGTCGTTACTACCTTCATGGATCTTTAACCTTTGCCTTCAGTGCTTCTTTTGATTTATCGATGACTTTATGAATGACATCCATTAAATTCGCGTCTTTTATGCTGCATCCCGAGGCGCGAATGTGACCCCCTCCGCCAAAATGTTTCGCAATCTCGCTTACGTCAACGTAGTTTTTTGATCTAAAGGAAATGTTAACCTGATTTTTTGGCCATTCTATGAAAAGAATCGCCACTTCGACTCCGTATATAGATCTTATTTCTCCTACAAACCCCCCTGTTTCCTCATCGGTACAATTATTTCTTTCGAGCATGTCGTAAGAAACGTAGGCCCATGCAAGTTTCCCGTTCTCTTCGACTGAAAGAGTGTTAAGCGTTTCAGAGAAGAGTTTTAATTCTTTTAAAGTCTTATGCTCTAAAACGGCAGACGCTATTCTTTGAATATTTGCGCCTTTCTCAACCAAAATGGCAGAGTAGTTGAATACCTTTGCGTCTGTATTCGAATATTTGAAAAATCCGGTATCAGTAGCTATACCCAAAAGATTTATCTCAGCAAGGACTGGATCGTACTCTATTCCAAGTTTGTTTATTATTTCGTAGACTATAACTGCCGTGGCGGCATAAGATGGATCGCAAAAATCAAGTTCTCCAAATCCTTCATTTGTCTTGTGATGATCGAGAGTTATATCAGGCTTTTTCTTTAGAATTAATGCCAAATCCCCTATTCTCGATATCTCAGAAGCATCGACGATTATTGAAGTATCGTAATCGTAATTTTTTAATGCTTCAAGATCTTTTATCTCTGACACTCCATTTATATCTTTGTAAAACCACGGAATGCGATCTGCTATGCACCCTTCGGCCTCTATTCCGTACTTTCTCAAAGCAAGCGTTAAGGTTGCCACGGAACTTATATCATCTCCATCGGGTTTGATGTGACCTATTATGAGTACTTTTTTGCTTTTTTTTATTCTTTCGACTATCTCTTCAAGTTTTACAAACATTTCAATCATCTCCACTCAATCTGAGTATTTATTATATCATAAAAATAAAATAATCTTGGTGGGTATATATAATATAGGAGAATAAAAAAGTAAAGAGTGAGTAATCAAGAGTGAGCAGTGAGCAACTTCAATTTTCCATTTTCAATTGCCAATTTTCAATTCATACTAACTTTTTATTTCAATGGTATACTATACTTGAAGGGTGTGGTAATTTGAAGGATTTCAAAGAGATTTTTGAACGCCTTTACAACAACTATGGACCTCAAAACTGGTGGCCTGCCGATACGAAATTCGAAATAGCGGTAGGTGCCATTTTAACACAGAACACGATGTGGAGAAATGTGGTGCTTTCGATAAAAAATCTTGAAAATGTCGGCCTTCTCGAACCTTACAGAATGTACATAACGCCCATCGAGAAACTTTCAAACTTTATAAGGCCTTCGGGTTTTCCAAAACTAAAGGCGATGAGATTGAAAAATTTCCTTGCTTTTTTTTCAAAGTTTTCTTTCGATTTTGATAAACTCGAAAAATTTGACACAAAAGACCTTTACGACATGTTGATTGGTGTCAACGGTATAGGCCATGAAACCGCAAACTCGATCTTGCTTTACATATTTAACAGGCCGGTCTTTGTTTATGACGCTTATTTTAAAAGGTTAACCGAAAGGCTGGGAATCAAATCGATTCAGATCGAGGGAGCCTTTGACGATCCCAAGGTTCTCGGTGAATTCCATGCTCTCATCGTTCAGCATTCAAAAATGCATTGTAGGAGTAAGCCTATCTGCCGGATGTGTCCTTTGATAGATATGTGCGAATACGGTGAACAGAATGTTTGAACATTACTATTCTCAAAACCCTTCAAGCAAAATTATAGAAAAGGATTTTGAGTTCAACGTTGGAAAACAAAAGTTGCGCTTCAAAACCGTTAGCGGTGTTTTTGCGTTTGGTACTCCAGATGCGGCGTCTGTAGTACTTGTGAGGAATTTTCCCGAATCAAAAGGTGATCTACTCGATCTTGGATGTGGATATGGCTTTATTGGAATCTCTCTAAAGGCTAAAAATCCCGATCTGAATTTATTCATGAGCGATATAAATGAAAGAGCCGTTGAATATGCAAAGATCAATGCAAAGAACAACAACATATCGGCAATTATAAAAAGTGGAGACGGTTTTGAAATATGGAACGAGATGGAATTCGACTTTGTGGTTTTTAATCCTCCGATGGCGGCCGGGAAAAATGTTTGGGTAAAATTAATAGAAGAATCAAAGTCTCATCTTAGAGAGAAAGGATTACTCTTTTGCGTAGGATTTCACAATAAGGGTGGAAGTGCAATAGAAAGAGAAATGAAGAGAGTTTTTGGTAATGTATTTACCATAGTAAAGGATGGAGGAATAAGAGTTTATTGCTCTGAAAAATGATAGAATTCAAAAATGTAAAGTTCGATTATGAAGATGTAAGTATCTTTTCGAATTTGAATTTCAAAATCAAGGAATCTGAGTTTATTGCCGTTCTTGGTCTGAACGGATCTGGAAAGACCTCTCTTTTTAAGTTGATGAATGGTTTACTTTTACCAACTGCCGGAGAGGTGTTAGTCGACGGAATGAGCACAAGAGACGAGAAGCGAATATGGGAAATAAGAAGAGACGTTGGCGTTGTCTTTCAAAATCCAGAAAATCAGATTGTGGGCACCACAGTAGAAGAGGATGTAGCCTTTGGACTTGAGAATTTGGGTGTTCCACGAGAGGAAATGATAAAGAAAATAGAAGAAGTACTTAAATTCGTAGGACTTTACGATCTCAAAAATGTCGAACCACACAGACTTTCTGGAGGACAAAAGCAACTACTTTGCATTGCCGATATTCTTGCGATGGGACCTAAATATATAGTCATGGACGAACCTACCTCGATGATGGATCCGGTAAGCAGAGAGACGATCTTTGAAATACTTTCAAAACTTCACGAAAATGGCCATACAATAATCTTTTCAACCCATCTCCTTGATGAAATTGTCAACGCAAAAAGGATAATTTATTTGAAGAGTGGCAACTTGCTCTTTGATGGGAAGACTGTAGATGTAATAAATGAAATAAGGGACGATTTCGGCAGTTCAGAATTGATAGATTTCGAGATAAAACTTTACAGATCTGGAATAATAAAAGAATTCATGAGTATCTCAAAATTAGAAAGAAGGCTGATTGAGTATTGTCAATCGAATTCGAAAGGGTAAGTTACGTATACGATAAAAAAACTCCATTTGAAAAGGAAGCGGTAAGCGAGATCTCCTTCAAAATAGAAGATGGAGAGTCTCTTTCGATTCTTGGAAAAACGGGATCCGGAAAATCAACTATTCTTCAACTCATGAACGGTATAATAAAGCCATCATCTGGAAGGGTCATCGTTGACGGTATGGTGACGACTGATAAAGACAAGATCTTCGAGATAAGAAAGAGAGTCGGGCTCGTCTTTCAAAACCCGGAGCACCAGTTCTTTGCAGACACCGTGTATCAGGAAATAGCATTTGGTCCAAAAAATTTCGGCATGGATGCCGATAAAGCAGTTAAAGAAGCAATAAGGATAGTCGATCTTAGGTGGGACATTCTCTCAAGGTCTCCATTTGCCCTCTCGGGGGGAGAAAAAAGAAAGGTTGCCATCGCCTCGATAATAGCGTGCGATCCGAAATATCTCGTCTTTGACGAGCCGACATCTTCTTTGGATCCTTCAAGCACAAAGAATTTTTTTGAAATTGTTAAGGCACTTAAAAGCAACGGGAAAAGTGTCATAATTGTTACACATTCTGTGGAAGAAGCACTTTACAATTTTGATAGGGCCCTTGTCATTTTCAATGGGAAGATTGTGTTCGATGGGCACGTCAGTTCTTTTCTTGAAGAGGATCTTACCATGTATGGCCTTCTTCCACCCCCTATGGTAAGGCTAAAAGAAAACGTAAAAAAAGCCTGCGGAAATTTCCGCATCGAAGATCTCATACGTCAAAACGATGTGACGATGTAAATCAACTCTTCTTTTCTTTCGGCCTCCTTTCGAAAAAGGCAACTATCAATATTATTACGCCGACTACCACATCATTTGCTATGTTGTGAAGATGGTGGATCTTTGGATCGCTGACGTAGGGAATAAAAGCCGCTATTATCATCCATATTCCACCAATAAGGCCTATGATCCATCCCTGCCACGCCGATCCCTGCGGAAGCATCATAAATCCAACTATCGCAACGATTATTCCGACTATTACGTCATTTGCCATATTTCCCGTAACGCCGAGCGGAACAAAACCCGCTATTATAAGCCATATTCCAGCCACAACCGCTGTCCATCCTTTCCAAGTCATTCAATTCCCTCCTTTATCGAGCAATTGATCCTCAGGAACATTCTTAAGATACCTCGCCGGAACACCGGCAACAATAACACGGGCCGGCACATCCTTTGTTACAACTGCACCCGCCGCAACGACTGCGTCTTCTCCTATCGTTATGTTTGGTAAAATCGTCGCGTTAACACCTATCCTCGCCCCTCTTTTGAGTGTTGGGCCCTTGAAATGTTTGAATCTTTCTTGCGTTCTTCCTAAATAATTATCATTCGAAAATGAAACTTCCGGCGCTATAAAACAATGATCTTCTATAACTGACATCGCAGTTATATAGGCCTCAGTTTCTATTTTGACATAATCGCCGATCTTTGTTTGGTTTTCAATCGAAACTCCTCTGCCAATGATCGTGTGCTTACCAATCTCGACCTCTTCTCTTACTGTGGCGCTGTCCCCTATGAATGTGTTCTCGCCTATGAGAGATCCCTTGTAGATGATACATCCCGCTCCTATTATCACACCCTTTTTTATCTCCAAAGGTGGCAAGACTTTTAACTTCGTTGTCGCACTTGTAGAGGCTTTGAGAGGTGCCTTTCCAAGGATCGTGCCATCACAGATCACGACATTGTCATCTATTCTAACGCCTGAATGGATAATGACGTTATGTCCTATCGAAACATTACTTCCTATCACAACATCGTCTTCTATCACGACATTTTCTCCTATGGATACTCCATTTCCTATGATCGCATTTTTGCTCACACTCACTCTACCACCTCAATCAATTATATAACAAATTTTTTTCAAAAGCGAAATCATTAACAAAACCATCAGATATGATAAGATCTAAAAGAGGAGGGTTTTGATGAATATATCAACGATAATTCAAAAATCCGATTACTTTTCCAACTTCGATGTCGAAATGATCGGAAAATTGCTTGGCATCTCTCAAGTTGTAGAGATAAAAAAAGGTGAGATGCTTTTTTCTCAGGATGAGAAGGGAAAAAATATCTACATGGTTTTAAGCGGTAAGGTAAAGATCTTCAAATTGAGCACATCTGGAAAAGAATTCGTCATAAAAATATTGAGGCCGGGAGAATTATTTGCCGAGTCTCTATTATTTAAGAAAGAAAAATTTTATCCGGCAAGTTCAGGAGCGATCGAGAATTCAAAAGTTCTCGCGATCGATGTGAATCGATTTGAAGATCTCTTGATGAATGATAATTCTATGGCCATAGAAGTTATAAAAAATGTAACTTTTAGACTTTCTTACCTTTCACAGCGCTTTGAAAATCTAATAATAGGAAATTCAGTCATAAAAATGGCCTTCTTTCTTTTAGATCTTGCCTATTCAGGCGGGATAAAAGAAGGAAAAAGTGTCAAAATAACTCTTGATATGAACAGAGAAATGATAGGAAATATGCTTAATCTTTCAAGAGAAAACGTGGAGAGAACTTTGAAATATTTCAAAGGCCAAAATCTCATTTCTTTGAACAAAGATCATGTAACGATACTCGATATCGATAAATTGAAAGAAATAGCGATGAAAACATGAGAAGGGCGAAAGCCCTTCTCATTTTCCCTGCATCATCATTTCAAGGTCCGAATTGACATTGCCGTTCGGCTTTATTTGGAATTTTTCGACGAGCACATTCAGAATATTCGGTGAAACGAAGGCTGGCAATGTTGGACCCAGACGTATATTTTTAACGCCGAGAGAAAGCAGTACATTCAAAATAAACGCAGCCTTTTGTTCGTACCATGCGAGATCGAAAGAAATTGGGAGATCGTTGACGCTTTCGGCCCCAAAGATCTCTGCAAGTTTAGAGGCCGTTGCTATCCAAGTGTAGGAATCATTGCACTGGCCCGCATCTAAAATCCTTGGAAGTCCTTCTATTTGTCCGAGATCGAGTTTGTTGTATCTGTATTTCGCGCATCCAGATGTAAGAATTACCGTATCTTTTGGAAGTTTCGTCGCAAGCGTCGTGTAATACTCACGTGATTTGAATCTCCCGTCGCATCCGGAAAGGACAAAAAATCTCTTTATCTTTCCATCTTTTACCATCTTCGCAATTGTGTCTGCCGCTTCAAGGACAGTATTTCTCGCGTATCCTATCGGAATCTTACCGCTCTCGATCTGAACAGGACCTTTACCAATCTCGAGTGCCATCTTTATAACGGGAGAGAAATCTTTTTGATTGCCTGTTCTGTCAGGTATATGTTTGACATCCGGCCATCCAACAAGGCCCGTTGTGAAAACACGCCATTTATAACTTTCAGAAGGCGGTGTCAAGCAGTTTGTCGTCATTATTATGGGGCCATTGAAACTTTCAAATTCTTTATTTTGCATCCACCATGAATTTCCGTAATTTCCAACGAGGTTATCGTATTTTTTGAAATAAGGATAGGCATTTGCCGGAAGCATTTCTCCGTGCGTGTAGACATTAACACCGGTTCCCTTAGTTTGTTCGAGCAGATCTTCGAGGTCCTTTAGGTCGTGACCGCTTATGAGTATCGCGGGACCGGGCTTTACTCCTATGTTCACCATTGTAGGCTCTGGATTGCCGTAATGTGAAGTATTTGCCCTGTCTAACAATTCCATTGCTTTAAGTCCGACTTTCCCTGTTTTTACAACATAATCGAACATCGTTCCGACATCTTTTACCCTTACGCTTGCCTCTAAAGCCTCTTCGACAAATGCGAAAAGTTCATCATCTTTGAAGCCAAGAATGTAGGCGTGATCCATGTAGGCGGCCATACCTTTAAGACTTATTATCATAAATTCCCTTAGCGATCTGACATCTTCGTCTATTTCGTCAGAGAGGATTCCAACCTTTGCGCCCTTTGAAAGAAGATTTTCTTTTGAAAAATTGACTGCCTTCCATTCAGCACAATCCGGTACATCTTCTTTGAAATCCTTCGAGTACCTCTTTTTGTAGGCATTAAGGAATCTTTCCCTTAAATTATCCCTTATTTCGAGATCTGCTTTTATGTATTCTATGAATCTCGAAGGATCAAAGTTGACATTTGTCACCGTTGCAAAAAGTCCTTTTATGATGGCCAGATCTGCTCTTTCGTCCGTGAGACCTAATTTTCTCGCTCTCACAGCCCAAAAAGATATGCCCTTTAGAGTGTATATAAGGAGATCCTGTAAGGTTGCAACGTCATCTTTTTTACCGCACACGCCAACTTTTGTGCAGCCTTTTCCATTAAGAGTTTCTTCGCATTGATAGCAAAACATTTCATAACACCTCCTTGATTTCACATGATAATTTTACCTCTTTTCGGCGAAAAAAACTGTGATTTTTGTCACAAAGTCTCATAATAAAAGGGCGGGATATCCCGCCCTTTTGAAAATCCTTACATCTTTGGCACTATTATCGTGCTACCGGGTAATGGGTCTCCGTTCAAGGCATTCAATCCCGCTAAAGTTTGGGCTGTGGTGTTGAATTTCAGCGCTATACTTTGGAGAGTTTCCCCGTTAGAAACTGTATATTTATCAAAGAGATCATCGAATGGCTTTGTAATAACTTCCCAGTTTTGATCAACGGCAGGGCAGATGTATCCGTTATTTCTTATGTAATCGGCCATTAATTCCGAGACCTCCATCATAACCGATTTAACGACGGGCTTCCCTTTGAACATCATGTAATTTCCACCGCCACCTGATCTGTAATTGTTAAGAACTACATCGTAAGTTGCAGAATAAGAGATTGGTTTCCCATCGTAGGCAAGCCATACGATTCTACTACCGACAGGCTTTGTGAGATCTATTATGTACGATATTCCTTCATACATATCGTAATTATATCCGGGCATCTTTGAAACTCCAACCTTACCATTGTCAAAGGTAAAGTAAGAGGCGCTCTGTTCGAGAGCATCCTTTAGGTCCTTTCCGCTGACCTCTATTACGTTAAGAGTATTTGGATATATGTAGACGGCCATAACATCTCTCATCGTTACAGGTCCTTTTTTCCATCCGCGAACATCATTGTTAAACAACGCCGTAGAGGAAATCTTTGCGCCCGTATAGTACATCTGGACGGTATTCACAAACTGGATCAAAGGATTGTCTCTCATTCTTGCATACATTGGATCTGACACGTAAAAGTCTCCGAGAGATTTTCCCAAAGGCTGATCAAGCCATTTTTGAGTCGCGTCTTCGTCTTTCTGAACAAGTTTCATAACAGTTGCATCAGGCGTTACATTACTTGCGGAGATCAAAGTAGCCTCACTTGAGACTACCACCCATTTACCGTTTGAATTGTCAAGATTCAGCGTTATCTTCCCAAGAGCCCTTCCCCAGTAAGACGCCATCACCACTGGAAGATTTCCTATCTTTAAAGCGTAGGATAGATGCTGATGGCCAAGCAAAAGTGCGGAGATTCCTTTTACCTGAGTTGCTATGGCATATCCTTGATTTTCTCCGGTTAATTCTTCAGTCGGCTGGCCATTTGAAGGATTCCTCTCGAGCCCTCCGTGATAACCAATTATTATCACGTCCACACCTTGAGACTTCAACAAATCGACGTATTTTTGAGCAGTCTCAACGGCATCAAGAAATTCAAGACCTTTTATATGACTGGGTTCTTCCCAGTTTGGTATGTACTTTGTTGTCAGTGCTATATAACCTACCTTTGGACCGTCTTTCATGTTGAATATGACGTAACCGTTACCGTATTCTGGCTTCATAGTTTCCGAATTGACTATGTTTGCAGAAGTAATTGGGAATTTAGCCTCACTTATGACTTTTCTCAAAACAGACTGTCCGTAGTTGAATTCGTGATTTCCCAGAGTCATAGCATCGTAGCCAAGGTAATTCATGACGGCTATCATCGGATCGATTCCAGAGTTGTCTATTGCTGCGTGGTAATACTCGAGAGGCGAACCTTGGATGAGATCTCCATCATCGAAGAGCAAGACATTTGGATTTTGTGCCTTGATTTTCTGAATCAACGTTGCAAGACGAGCAAGACCGTAATTTGTTGTGGCGTTATTTGAGTAATCGACTGGGTAGATGTGACCGTGGAGATCCGTAGTCTCGAGGATTGTTAAAGTGTAGGCACCAACAATTGAAAAAAGAAAGACCAAAAGTGCTAACAAAACAGCCAAACCTTTCATGAGAAATCCCCTCCTATCTTTGTGGGTTTATTATAACACAGAATCCGGCATCTTCCCACTTCAATTATTTGGCAAACTGATATGACTTTGATATTTATAATATTTTTTGCCGTGGAAGTAGAATAGAAAGTATCAGAGCGATCATCGCCATTATCATGGAAAGAAAGAAGGCTCTATCTATCGCCCTTGCAAGGTACCCGGCCATATCTGCGAATATGCCATTTAAGATGGCCTTGAAAGTCGGAGAAACCTTTGAAAGAATGTCTGATTTGTTCATCAAGAATTGTGGGTTGTTCATAAAAGAGATAAGATCCTTCGGGAGGATAAGATTCACTATCTTTGGTATTTTTTGCAACTGAGAAATGTAGTAATCGTTAACTACAGTTCCAAGAATTGCCGTGCCTATTGTGCCACCTATGTTCCTGAAGAATGTTATCGATGATAGGGCAATACCTGAATATCTTTTTTCAACAGTTCCTTGAATTACCACAAACATCATTCCCATGCTAACACCGGCACCAAATCCAGCAATCATCATATCTATGTTTATCTCTAAGACAGGAGAAGTAGATGTCAAAGAGATCATCCTGTAGAGACCATAAGAGGATATGATTGCGCTTAATATGAAAGCGAGTTTGTACCTTCCAGTTCTTGAGATGTAGAATCCTCCAATGATGCTCGCTATTCCTCCGGTAACCATTGCAGGCATCAATATAAGCCCCGAATTCGTGGCGTTTTGTCCCTGGGCCGCCTGAAAAAACAAAGGTATGTACACAAGCAGCGCAAAAAGGGTAAAACCGGTTATAAAATTTATGGCACTCGATAAGGAAAAGATCTTGTTTCTAAAAAGTTTCAATTCGAATATAGGTTCTGGTGCTTTTCTTTCGACAATGTAGAAGAAGGATAGCGCTATTGCAGAAGCGATGAAGAGTATTACAACTTTTCTTTCTACCCAAGAATTGTCTATCGAAGCGTAGGAAGTACCCAAAAGAAATAGGAAGATTGAAACTCCTATTAAAAATGATCCAAGATAATCTACTCTAACGTTAAGAGCATTTGATCCGAGATTCTTTGGCATAAAAATATACGTTAAAACAATGGCTATTATCCCGATCGGAATATTGACGTAAAAGACCCAGTGCCAGTTAACATTATCGGTTAAAAAACCTCCTATAAGCGGTCCTACAATGCTCGCTATTGCAAAGACTGCTCCAAATACTCCCTGATACTTTCCCCGTTCTTTTGTCGTGAAAATATCTCCTATTATGACAGGACCAAGTGCCGTTATCATAGCAGCCCCCACCCCTTGCAATGCCCTCGATGCGATTAGCCAGTACATCGTCGGAGAAAGGCCCGAGAAAAATGAAAAAATTATGAAAACCCCCATTCCTGTCATGTAAAAATACTTTCTTCCGAAGATATCTGAAAGTTTTCCGAAGATTGGAATGAAGATCGTTGATGAGAGCATGTATGCCGTAAATACCCACGAATAAAGATCCATACCACCCAAATCTGCTATTATTCGTGGCATTGCAGTTCCAACAACGTTTTGATCCATTCCGGAAACAAAAACACCTACTAAAACGGCTGTTAAGATTTCATATTTGATCTTTTTCTGCACGAAATTATTATACTACCAGTGATGTTAGAAATTTCTTGATTGCGTTGCAAAAGAATTCTGGTCTTTCAAGAAAAAAAGCATGGCCGGTCCTTTGCACCCTCAAGAATTTTGAATTTTCAATCAAGGCAGCCATTTCTTTCATTTCATTTGTAGGGATCAATAAATCTTCTGTTGCGGATATGATAAGAGTAGGGGACTTTATTTGTCTTACCTCTTTTGAAAGATCAAAATCACGGGAAGATTTCGAAAGCCTTATAAATCCATTCATCCATTCTTTTGTTGTTGAGGCAGAAGATATTTTTATGCGTCTTTCTATCCATTCTGGGTTGGAATTGTAAAATGTCCGAGAGTAAATAAATGGAAATGAAACTCTGAAAAGGAGTTCAGGATCATAAGTACTCGCAGCAGATTCCCAACTCTTTCCTATCTCTCTGAGATGATTTTGAACTCTAAAGGTTGCATTTGATAGAACGAGACCCTTAACCTTTGAAGGAAATTTTGCCGCAAAATACTCTGCGACATGTGCACCGTAAGAGACACCAACAAGGTGGGAACTTCCGATCTTTAGATATTCTATTAGATCTCCAATATCATTTGATCTGTCAAAAATGTGATAATCCCTATCTTCATGGCGAGACTTTCCTTGATCTTTGAAATCAAATGTTATAACGTTAAAATCATTTTTTAGCCTTTCGACGTGGTAAGACCAACTGATGGTCGACATCATTATACCGTTAAGCAATATAAGAGGCTCTCCATGACCATTGCTTTCGAAATATATTCCATTATTCGTGTAAGGCATCTTTGAACCTCACCAGTATTTCAATAAACTTTTCCGGACTTTCAACAATAGCACTATGACCAATGCCATCAAGGATCTCGAATTGACAGTTTGGAATCTTTCTTGCCATTTCTTCGAGACTTTCTTTTGAAACTATTGGATCTAAATTTCCCCATAGGATTTTGACAGGTATTTTTATTTCCCCCAATAGTTTCGAATAATCGTACCTTTCAAGAGCACGTGCATTTTCGCTGAAAGCCTTTGGATTCATTTTTAACGCCTCTTTGACAAATGCTTTTGCCTTCTCTTTTCTTTTTGGCATAGTGCTTGCGAGTGATAATTCAAGCAGTTCAGGATGAGTCTTGAAACTTTCCAAGACAGGATAAAGATTTTCGGGCGTTTTTAATCCATCGGCGGGGGCGGGATCAACAAGAATTAATCCAGAAAATTCATTTGGATGATCTATGACACATTTCAAGGTTACGGCTCCACCGAGTGAATGACCTACAAGGATGGGCTTTGAAATTTTTATCGATTCTACAAAGTTCCACAGATAGTCTACGTACATTTCTATCGAGATGGAATCTATCCTATCTGAATTTCCAAAATTGGGCAGATCGAGCGCATATGTCTTTATTCCATCGATTTTCATAACCTCTTCGAACCATTTCGACGATGCAAAATTTCCGTGAACGTAAACAACGGGAATTCCATCACCATTTGTTTCGTAAAAAATCTTTACATTTTGGATTTGAACAAACATTTCAATCCTCCCGCACTTTCATATCCATCAATTAGCGCGTAGCACATGGCTCGTAGCACGTAGTAAAAACGGAGATTAGAGATCAGACATTAGAAAAATTTGTGACGCACAATGCGTGATCCGTAATCAGAAAAACTGTTCACTTCTTACCTTTTACTGTTTACTCTTCACCTATCACTGATCACTGGTTTTGTACTAAATCACTTTTTTCTTGAAAAAAGCCCTGATTTTAAAGATTTGTAAAAGTCCCTTTGGTAAAAATAAAAGGATCACTATAAGGGCAACGCCTTGAATTATCGTTATCGAGATGTTGTATCCAGAAAGTAAAAAAGGTAATCCCACAAAGAAGGCCGCACCTATCATAACGCCCATCACACTGCCCGCACCACCAACTATTACAATCGCAAGCAGATCAAGTGAAAGGGTCAGGTCGAACTGTGATGGAGATATAAACCCTATTGCCGATGCGTAAAGACTACCTGCAAGACCAGTAAGAGTTGCACTTGCGGCGAAGGCTGCGAGTTTGTATTTGAGTAAATTAATTCCGAATGCTCTTGCCGCTATTTCGCTGTCTCTCATCGCAAAAAGTGAAAGTCCACTTTTTGAAAATGAAATTCTTGAAAGTACGATAAAAATCAAAAATATTATCGTTAGCACCACGTAATACTGATAGATCGGCGAGGCTTTAAAGATCCAAAAAGATGGAACAGGTATATTTCTTATACCGTTGTAACCTCCCGTTATTTGAAATACGCCTATGATCTGCTGAACGGCTATGCCAAAGGCCATTGTAACAACAGCAAGGTAAAATCCAGAAACTCTAAGAGCCGGAAGACCTACAACAATGCCTATTATCATGGCGAAAAAGCCAGAAAGCAAAAAAGCGATCAAAAATGGTACGTGAAAATCTACGACTAAAATTGCCGATGTGTAAGCGCCGACGGCAAAGAATGCCGCGTTTCCTATCGAGATCTGGCCTGCCCATGTTGTTAATACATCCATTCCTATGGCCGCTATTGTGTATATGCCAATCAAGACGAAGATGGAAAGTAAAAAAGGATATCCCAAAAATGGCAGAGGAACAAGCACAAAAGGTATAAACCAGAGGTATTTTTTCATCAAACTCGCCTCGCTTTTGCGCTTCCGAGCAATCCTTCAGGCTTTACGATAAGAATCGCTACTATTATCGCAAGTGAAAAGGTCGTCTTGAGATTCGTTGATATGTAAGTCCCTACAAGGTTCTCAATGATACCTATTGATATTCCGCCTATTATCGATCCCGGAATACTTTCAAATCCGCCAAGAACTGCGGCTGTAAAGCCCATTATTTGAAGGTTTAGCATCATGTCCGGGTAAATAAATGTCTGTGGAGCTACGAGCAACCCCGCGAGTGCACCTATTGATCCGGAAATGATCCACGAAATCGACATCATAAAACCAGAATTTATTCCCATTAGTTTTGCGATCTCTTCGTTTTGTGCGACTGCTTTCATGGCTTTTCCTTGAAATGTGAGATTCAGATACAGGATAAGCGCAATTATTACGGCCGTCACAACTCCCAAAATCAAAAGATTTTGCTGCGGTATGACTATGATGCCGCCTCCGAATCTCAATATCAAAGGAAGACCATTTAAAAGATTTGGTATTTGCTGGTAATTGTTTCCCCATATTTGAAGAGCCAAGCCCTCAAGCACCAAAAGTAAACCTAACGTTATTATCACCATAGAAGCCGGAGAAATATTTCTGACAGGCCTTAAAAGGCCACGTTCAACGGCGTAACCGACAAAAGATCCAAATGCGATGGCGATAAAGAACGACAAAATGTAATTCATGCCTATCATCGAAAAGCATGTAAAGAAGATGTAAGCCGAGATCATCCCCATATAGCCGTAAGCGAAATTCATAACTCCGGTAACCTTATATGCTATGACAAGTCCCAACGCCACTATTGCATAAAGAGATCCTGTTATTGTGCCGGCAATTATTTGTTGAAATACCATTTCACACCCCTAAGTATTTCATTTTTAAAGTTTGAAAATCAACATCTTTCGTATTTCCGGAGATTGCAAACTTTCCATTTTGCATGACGTAAATCCTGTTAGATATTTCCATCGCTATCATGGCATTTTGCTCTACAAGTAATATGGCGGTACCAGATTTATTTATCGTTTTTAGTGAATCAAAGATAAAATCGACCAATTTTGGTGAAAGACCCAAAGAAGGCTCATCCAACATCAAAAGTTTGGGCTCGTTCATCAAGGCACGCCCTATTGCGAGCATCTGCTGCTCTCCTCCAGAAAGTGTTCCCGCAAGTTGCCGTTTTCTCTCTTCCAATCTTTGAAAAAGCGCGTAAACTTTTTTGATATTTTCCTTTATCAAATTTTTGTTCTTTCTTATCGTATATGCGCCCAATAAGAGATTATCCTCGACGCTTAAGTCCGGGAAGATGCCTCTCCTTTCCGGGCAGAGTGTAAGACCCAAATACGGTATTTTGTAAGGCTCCATTTTTGATATGTCCCTCGACAGGAATGTTATCCTTCCTTCGTGTGAAATCAAGCCAGCAAGAGCCTTCAAGGTAGAACTCTTTCCGGCACCATTTGCACCGAGTATCGAAACCACTTCTTGATTATCGACGAAAAAGTTTGTCCCTTTTACGGCTTCTATTGGGCCATATTTAACTGTAAGATTTTCAACTTCGAGAATACGTGTCTCCAAGATAGGCTTCGGCCACCTTTCTATCCTGAATTATTTCTGATGGACTTCCTTCGGCTATTTTTTCGCCGAAATTCATAACGGTTATTTTGTCAGAGACAGACATAACAATCTTCATGTCATGCTCTATCATGAGAATCGTTAAAGCGTAAAGATCTTTTATTCTCAAAATTTCTTCTTTTAATTTTTCGGATTCCTGATCGTTTAAACCCGCAAAAGGCTCGTCTAAAATAAGCAATTTTGGTCTTGATATTACAGCCCGCCCTATTTCAATGAGTTTTTGGGTGCCGTACGGAAGAGATGAAACTTGCATATTTAAATATCTTTTTATATCGAGCATATCGGCAATTTCCATTATGCTTGTAAAAGTTTTTGACTGCTCAAATTTGTAAGATTTCGTGTTAAAAACTTCATCAAGGAAATTGTAATTTATCTTGTGTATCGCACCAATAAAAAGATTAGCCGTAACCGTTAAATTTTTAAAAAGTTCTAAATTTTGAAAAGTTCTTGCCACCCCGGCATTTATTATCTTGTGAGCAGGCATCTTCAAAAGATCTATGCCTTCAAAAAGGGCTGTGCCGGTTGACGGCACAACCCGGGTTAAGGCATTTACAACGGTTGTTTTTCCTGCCCCATTTGGTCCTATCAAAGAATGAAAACTTCCCTTTTCGACGTCCATCGAAAAATTATTTACCGCTATTAATCCTTTGAATTTTACCGAAAGTGTCTTTATCGATAGAATCATTTCAAAGTTATCCACCCTGATATAGGTACAAAGGTGCCATTCTCTATCTTCATGAAATACATGGAAGTCTTTCCTTCCCTGTCTGTTGGTGTGAAGGTTATTCCCTGGGCAAGAATGCCATTCCAGTTATCAAAGGTATCAAGTGCCTTTACAAGGCCGTCTCTTGTGGGATTCGGACCGGCAAGTTCAAGCGCGTGCGAAAAGACTTCTGCGGCTATAAAGCCTGCGGCCGCGTAAGAACTCGGAATTTCGTTTGGATACGATTTTTGGTATATTTTGAGATATTGATCGAATTTTGCCGTAAAATCTGGATTATCTTTTGTCGGTATCGGTACCCATCCAGTCAGAATAACACCTTCAACTGCCTTACCCCCAAGTTGTATAAATGCCGGATCGGCATTCGGATATATCGTTACAATCGGTATGTTCATGCCATATTGCTTTAACTGCGTCACTATTCTTATCGTGTCCGTGATAAGACCTGCGATAACTAAAGAGTTGGGATTTGCGGACATGAGTTTGATTATGTCAGAACTGAAATCTGCGCTTGATGGATTGTACGCTATCGTTATGTATGGCTTCATGTTGAAATCGGCAAGTTGCTTTTGAATGCCGTCAAGTTCCTGCTGACCTATGTCGTTGTTCATGTACATGACCGCTATCTTAGACTTATGCTCATTTTGCACGAGAAATCTCGCTATCAAATGTCCTTCGAGATCGTAGTTTGGCTGAACTGGGAATACGTACTCTTTTGGGGGATTCGATAACTGTGGTGCACCACTTCCCTGATAAACAAATGGTACACCGTTATCGTTAAGATAACCCATAACGGCAAGACATCCTGGCGTGCCAAGACCACCAACGACCGCAAAGACATGGTCCTGTTCGACCATTCTTTTTACATCGGTAACGGTTAAGGCCGGATTGAGTTGATCGTCGTAGACCAAAAGATCGATCTTTCTTCCGTTGATTCCACCCTGATCGTTTATCCAATTGAAGTAGGCTTTCATGCCTTTGAGCATACCCTGTCCGATTATGGCGTAAGGTCCCGATAGTGCCTGAAATGTTCCGATAACGACCTTATCGGGGTAAACTCCAAAAGATGACGTGTCTGCCGCGAAGGCAAAAGTCAGAAACAAACCCAAAATCACCGAAAAAACAGAAAATTTCTTCATACCACGATCCCCTTTCAAAATCAAACCTTTTTTATCACAACGGTAGTGCCCATTCCTCCACCTATGCAAAGCGTTGCAAGACCGATTTCGGCCTTTTTCTTCATCATTCCGTACAAAAGTGTCACGGTTATTCTGTTTCCAGAGCACCCTATAGGATGGCCAAGCGCTATTGCTCCACCGTTCAAATTCGTCTTTTCGAGTATATGATCCTTTGAAACTCCGTACTTTTCAGTCCATTGCTTTATTACGCCGAGGGTTTGAACTGCAAATGCCTCATTGCCTTCTATCAGTTCGACGTCGTTAAAAGAAAGATGTGCCATCTTTAACGCATTTTCAGTCGCCGGAACAGGTCCAAGTCCCATCACAATTGGATCGACTCCGCCCTGACCCCATCCGATTATCTCGGCCAGAGGCTTTACATCGTGGGTCGATACGTACTTCTCGCTTGCGAGAATCATTGCGCTTGCGCCATCATTTATTCCGGACGAATTTCCTGCCGTCACAGTTCCTCCTTCTTTAAACGCCGGCCTTAAGCGCAAAAGAGCCTCCATATTTGTTTCTCTGGGCCCTTCATCTGTATCAAAAATTTTAGTTTCCTTCTTATCTTTTACCTCTACTGGGATTATTTCGTCTTTGAACTTTCCGTGAGATATAGCCTCTCTTGCTCTTTTCTGGCTTTCGAGCGCGTATTCATCCTGTTCAACCCTTGAGATGTTGAGACGTTTTGCAATTTCTTCGGCAGTGATTCCCATGTGAACCTGATTGAAGACATCTGTAAGGCCATCGTAGACCATGTGATCGATAACATCCATATTTCCAAACTTCGCGCCAAATCTTGTCTTGTAATTCAGAAGAAATGGTGCCTGAGACATATTTTCCATACCACCTGCAACGACCAAATCGGCATTCCCGATGGCGATATCAGTTGCGCCAACCATTATCGCCTTCATTCCGCTTCCACATACCATGTTAACGGTAAATGCAGGGACTTCAACGGGAATCCCCGCGTATATAGAGGATTGCCTCGCAGGGCCCATGCCTTCGCCGGCCATAAGCACATTCCCCATGATGACTTCATCGATTTCTTTTGGATCAACGCGCGCCTGTTCCATGGCACCCTTTATCGCTATAGATCCAAGTTTCGTCGCGGGAATGTCTTTCAGACTTCCACCAAAAACACCTATCGCCGTTCTTTTTGCACCTATTATGTAAACCTTCATTTTGCGCCTCCTCAATTCAAAATTGATAATTTATAACTGACAATTTTCAATTTTTAATTATCAATTTTCCATTCTAAAAGACCAGTCCCCCATCAACACCGAGCACCTGACCTGTTATGTAACTTGCTTCATCGGAGGCCAAAAAGAGATAGGCATTCGCAACATCTATGGCCTCTCCCATCTTTCCGAGAGGAGTTTTCGCTTTCATTTGCTCTATAACCTTTTCCGGCACCTTTTCAGTCATTGGCGTCTTTATAAATCCGGGTGCAACGGCATTTGCACGTATGTTGTACCTCGCAAATTCTTTTGCCCACGTTTTGGTCATTCCAATCAGACCGGCTTTAGCGGCGGCGTAATTGGTCTGCCCTATATTGCCGTATATTCCAACGACCGAAGACGCGTTCAATATGACTCCATTTCTTTGATTCATCATGTAAGGAATCACGGCTTGAGTTACATTGTAGACTCCTTTAAGATTCACAGAAATCACAGCATCAAAATCCGATTCTGGCATTTTGACAAGAAAATTATCTTTTGTTATGCCGGCATTGTTTACAAGGATATCGATGTGCCCAAGATCTGAAAAGATCTTGTCGACTATCGCCTTGACTTCATCATGCTTTGAAACATCTATTTTGTATACCCTGTAAGAGTCTCCCACTTCAGACTTTGCCTTTTGCAAAGCCTCCTCATTGTAATCACACGCGGCAACGATTGCGCCTTCTTTTATGAACAACTTGGAAGTCTCCAATCCGATTCCACTTGCCGCCCCCGTTATAATCGCCACTTTTCCCTTTAACCTCATATTTGACCTCCTCACTCAAAATTAACAATTTTCAATCGTCGCTCCGGCAGGTACCTCACTCGATGTCTGGTCCTCGCTACGCTGCGGAGGCCATCTCGGAGGCATCCTGCCCTCCGCTTATGACTATTCGACTTTTAAAGTGAATTCAGTATATATGGTTTGATATGGCAAATTTTTTCAATTCTTCTCTGAATGTCGGATCTGCTATCGAGATGAGTAATTTTGCCCTCTCACGGACGCTTTTTCCTTTTAAATGAACAGCCCCATATTCGGTCACAACCCAGTCCACGTCCTGGCGCGGAACGGTTACTCCGGTACCTTCTGGCAAAAATGGGACTATTTTCGAAATTTTTCCATCTTTTGCCGTAGAATGGAGTGCTATTATACCTTTACCATTCTTTGCCATTGAAGCGCCGCGATGTGTGTCGAGTTGGCCTCCGGTACCGCTGTAATGTATGAATCCTATGCTTTCGGATGCAACCTGTCCGGTAAGATCGACCATCAAAGCCGTGTTAATGCTAACCATCTTCTCATTCTGAGCTATCACGTAAGGATCGTTGACATATTTGCCTCTCAAAAAGAGAATGCCGGGATTGTCATCGACGAAATCGTACATGCTTTTCTCTCCAAGTCCGAAGGTGCACACCATCTTTCCGGGCCAGAGTGTCTTTTTCTTATTTGTTATTACGCCTTTATTTAAAAGTTCGATCATGCCCTGGGTTAGCATTTCAGTGTGAATTCCAAGATCGTGTTTGTGCTCTAAAAAGGACGCGACTGCATTTGGAATTCCTCCAATTCCAAGTTGAATCGTGGCACCATCTTCTACAAGATCTGCTATGTATCCAGCTATAAGTTCGTCTTCTTTTGTCGGTGTTGCATTTTTTATCGTTGGAATGGGATAGTCAACCTCTATTATGTGATCAACTTCGGAAATATGGATTTGTGTGTCTCCATGTGTCCTCGGTGCATTTGGATTTACCTCAAGCACTACTTTATCCACACTTTCTATCATGTCCTTTTCGTAAACAACACTCAAAGACAATGTCAGATATCCATGCTTATCCATCGGAGAGGCTACCCCCCAGTAAATATCAGGTTTATCATTTTGAATCTTATCGGTACCGGCTAAATGCAAATTATTAGGTATATAGGTTACCGTGCCTATACCTATATTTGCGGCCTCGCGTGTAGGATTGCTGTAAAACCATGACTCATTGAGAAACTTTGAAGAGAATTTTGGATCCTTTTGGACGGGGAAATCGACAACATCCAAACATGAAAAGATACGTAAATTATCAAATTCACAGTCCTTAAGGTTGTTAAGAAATGCTTGGGGTTCCATAGCCGCCATTCCAAGCACGACAGTTTTATCACCCTTCAAAATTTTTTTCATCAGCGTTTCTGCATCTATAACCGTCGATCTGTAAATTTCTTTGTAATCCATTTTACCCCTCCATTCCCTTAAGACCATGCATGAGAAATTCAGACAAAATTTTCAGATATTCCACACATTTATTTTCATCGAATTCGCGCCCGATTAACAGTTCAAGACCCAACTGGTGACCTATTCCCATTAACATGTAAGAAAGTAATACAGGATCAAATTCTCTGTATTCGCTATTTTTGAAGGCCTTCTCGAGCGCTTTTATGTAAGATTTGGAAATTTCAGAGTAATAGAAGATTTCGATTTTTGAATCTACAAATTCCATTTCTCTTATTATCGAATACATCTCTCTGTGATCTCTGAAAAAATCTATGAACCCGGCATATCCGGCTATTTCGGCATCTCTTCTGTCTGTGAATCTCCACACATATCTTCTGAGATTTGACTTAAGATCCTCAAGAGTTGAGGCGACGAGTTCTCTTAAAGCCTCTATTTTGGAATCAAAATGTACGTAAAAGGTCCCAAGTCCTACTTCTGCAATAGTTGCTATATCCGATATCTTTGAGTTAGAATATCCTTTATTGCCAAAAAGATATTCGGAGGCCTTAAGTATCTTTTTGTGGGTTAGAGACCATTGAGAATGAAGTTCTATCTTTTTATTCTCGAATCTTGGAAGAAAAATAAAGGCTTCTTTACTAACTTGGTGTGCGTCCGGATCGATACCGTAAAGGATAAGATCAACGATCGAATCGATAACTTTTTGATCTACCTTTCTATTCTCGCAAAAAGCGTATTCGTTGACGACAAAGTTTATTGTTCCCATGACAAAGATGTAAAAGACCCTTTTGGTTGTTTCGTCTTTGCCTTTTAAAAATTCATGAGATAGGATCGAATATATTTCTTCATACAATCCTTTTGAGATTGAGGGAAAGAGAAATTCTGCATTTCTGAAGGATGTGTAGGCATCGATGTCTTTAACAATAAGATCTGTGAATGATTCTATGAATATCCTTAATCTTTCTTCGAGGATCTCGATTTTTGAATTCATCGATTTGTTTATATTCTTCTTTATTGATTCTGTTAATTCTCTCACTATTTCGTAAAGTACTTCCTCTTTGGAAGAGAAATACTGATAAAAGGAGGCATTTCCTATGCCACAACTTTTTGAGATCATCGCTGCTGAAACTTCCTGATACCCTTTTTTGCTGAATAATTCAATCGATTTTTGAATTATCTTTTTATACGTTTCCTGCCCCTTTTGAGATACCGGTATTCTTTGCATCTTATTTCCCCCAAAGTACCGTTGTAGCAGACCATATATAACCAATTCCGGCTCCAACGAGCACGACAATATCTCCATCTTTTATCTTTCCACTTTCGAGAGCAAGTGAAATTGAAAGTATCTGATCATTTTGTCCTATGTGGCCATAATTTTCAAGGTATATTGTCTTATCTTCTGAAAGATTTAATCTTTTTAAAACTTCCTGATGTGCGGATCTTTTCATATGAAGAATGGCAAGATAATCTATATCTTCGACGGTATATCCGCTCTGTTCAACGGAGAGACGTATAGCCTTTTCAAAATTCTTCACTGAAAGATCGTCAAGTTTTTCTTTCATAGAATCGGGATTGATCACATCCAGATATCCACGCCCACTTAAGAGTCCTTCACAATTTATTGGTTCTCTCGTGCCACCCATCGGAACCACAACGTCTTCCGAAAAACTTCCATCTGTAATTGTGACAGTTTCAAGGATAATATTTGGTGCATCTCTTTTTACGATCGCTGCAGCCCCTCCTGCTCCCAGATCGTACATAAATCTCGTCTTTGGATTTTTGTAATTGACAAAATCACAATTTCTGTACCCGCTTACCAATAACACTGTATTTAGTTTTTGATCTGACATGATCAAACTTTTTGCGATTTTCATTCCAACCATCATACTTCCACATTCGGCCTCCATGTCAAAAGACCACGCATTTTTTGCCCCAATCTTTTCTGCTACATATGTTCCAGCAAGCCATATCGGATAATCTTTGTGCTGTGATCCATTCCATATCACGACATCTATTTCCGATGGATCACATTCTGCCATTTTCATTGCCCGAATGGCCGCTTTCACTCCCATCGAGCCGGTGTGATCATCGGCTCCTGGCATAACCTTTCTTTTTATTCCAAGTTTGTCTTCAACGACCCATTTGGGTAAATCGGAAAGTTCGGCTATCTTTTGAGAATCCCAAAAATTATTTGGAATGTAAATTCCTATTCCGCTTATACCAACATGCATTTTTATGCTCCTGTGTAATATGAATCATTTTTCATAAGATATATGAATCACCTTTCATAATATATAATTAAATATCTATTAAATGCAAAGTCAAAAAATGGCGAAAAAATATCTTTTAAGTTCAAATTCGGCGATTTAACTCTTTTTAACAATTTAACCTTCGTTTTTCGAATTTTTTCTTTAGTGGATCTCAGAATAGGACTGTACATAAAAATTTTGTCTTAAAGTCTACCAATAATGTGCTATAATGTAAAAAACTTATTGTAAATCCTACAAGTCTATGCCAAGAAGAATAACCGGAAATGGAAAAGAGGTGATCGAAGTGATACCAACTCAGCAATTGCCGGCTGTGCCTCACTTGATCTTTGGGATCTTCAATCTTTCAATTCCAGATTTGATCGCATGGATAATCGTAATAGGTGGGTTTTTCCTTGCGGCGTGGTTAAGGTTACCTAAGATCTTTGAAGGGAGGGAGAATCAAAATGAACCTGACAAGAAAAACTCAAGAAATAATAAGAGATAAGATGTCGATGGAGGATGCACTGCCGACAAAGATGCCAATATACGTTAACTCGTTTGCCTACATTTTTGGAGTCATAACGCTTTCAGCGCTTGGATTTGTGGTGATAACTGGAATAATTCTTGCAGCCTTTGGCCCTCAATGGTATCATTTTTCTAATGCCGGTCATTTTGTCAATTCTTTGCACTTTTGGGGAGTACAAGTCTTTTTTTCAGCCCTTCTTGCGCATTTACTCACAAAGTTTTTCATGGCGGCATGGAGAGATGGACGATGGAGAACATGGATTATAGGCATGTTTGCATTTGCGCTGTCGATTTTCGAAGCCTATACAGGATATCTTTCGCAGACAAACTGGGATTCTCAATGGATTGCGGTTCAGGCCAAGGATGCCATGAATGCCCTTGGCGCAGGAGGATTTTTTAACACTATGAACACAGGTCAAATTTTAACATTGCACGTTGCCGTCATTCCACTTATACTTGTCGCCTTTGTGCTCATTCATCTTATCGTCGTCAGAAGCGATGGACCTGTAAAACCATTAGAAGAAAAAGATTCGAGGCGAAAAAAATGAGCCGAAAAACAGATGAGTATTTTAAAGACGTTCCGATGAAATCTTACGATCTTATAAAAGAAGGATTAATTGTCTTTGGAGTTGTATCTGCATTGATAATAGTTCTTGCGATAATCTTCAGTTCTCCAGATTACCCGACAGTTACAGACAAACAAATTGCAACCTATGAACCGATATCCTATTTAAAAACATTTACCGACATACTTTTAGGTAAAAGTGAGATAGTTAACTACGGTCCGCCATACGATAACGATGTTAAAAATACCCAAAGCCTTTTCGGAATAGCACCTGCCGCAATTTTAGGGACAACTATACCTATAAATGCCGTGAATGATTTTGTAATAGGGCCTCTCAGCCGTCTTGCCGTTATAGATAAAAATGTTCAGATATCTCTTGAACAATTCGAAAATGCCTCACCTCAGCAACGCCAAGTTTGGATTGAGAATTATTCAAAAGCGCTCGACAATGCAACTGCCGTGAATGGAAAAGTTCAAATCGTAAATGGAGATTACGGACCTTTGCCCGTGATGATGAATGGCTTGCTTTTGCTTGGCAAATCCGGGCTTTTAGAAGGAGCCCTTCAAAAGAACGAATCATCTTACGATTTTTACAATTTGGACTACACAAAACCTCTGCTTTTGTTTCAAGGCAAGGTGTACCATAGTGTGGCAAAATCTTTGAATATGCTTGGAGAAGATTGGGGGATTGCAAATGAAACGGGAAATTATCCCGGTGCATGGTGGTTATGGCCATACACTTTCTTTTACCAGATTCCTCCCATGTCAACTTCTCCAAACGGTGATTTGGAAGTTGGAATTATAATGATAGGCATATTTTTGGTGCTCTTGTTCTTGCCTTTTATTCCTATTTTGAACAAAATTCCCAAGTGGGTCAAAGTTTACAGGATTATCTGGAGAGACTGGTACAAAAGGTGAGCGAAAGAATAAACTCCATCTTTTCGAAAATACACAAAAGTTATGACATGATGAACAGAATCATGAGTTTTGGCATCGATATAAGATGGAGAAAGATCGCGGCCAAAATGGTTGTCGAAGGTATCGGGCAAAATTCAAAGGTTTTGGATATAGCGACGGGTACCGGAGATTTAGCGCTTGCTATTTACAATTCGGCCCAAAATGCAAACAAAAAAATCGAATTGTACGCGATGGACATGAATGAGGAAATGATAGAGATCGCGAAGAAAAAATTCGGAAATAAAAAAATAAGTGTTATGCGCGGTGATGCGTTGAAAATACCATATCCAGAAAACTTTTTTGATGCCGTAAGTGTTGGGTTCGGCACAAGAAATTTTGACGATCTAAAAGTTTTTTCAAGCGAATTGATGAGAATACTCAAACCAAACGGCTTCTTTGTAATAATTGATATGGCTTTGCCCAAAAGGAAATACCAGCGCATGTTTTTCGAATTTTATTTTCATATAATCCGTTTTTTGGGACATTTTATAGACAAAGAATCCTACGAATGGCTCATATCGAGCATAGAGCATTTTGACTTTGAAAAATTCAAAGTCATTTTGGAAAAGAGCGGATTTAAAAACGTCAGGTATGATCCTCTGAATTTTGGAATAACTTGCGTAATTGTTGGGAAAAAATAAAAATACTTGACACAATCAATAGATTATGTATAGAATAATTGTGATATAATAATTTCAGAGATGTTAAGTTGAGATTTTTAATAGTTAAAGATTCAATTGCAGACATTCAAAGATCTCGTAGTGTTAATGCTGTTTACGATGTATTGCACAAATTGGCAGATACAGAGATCGTGCCGGTTGATAACCTGGCACGGTCTTTAATAAAAGGCGACATTGTTCTTAACCTTGCGATAGGCAAAAGAAATGATTTTTTGCAGGGAGATATAGCTGCATTGTGCCAGATATTCGGTAACGAATATGTAGGATCGCCACCGTACACCCATTATTTGTGCTTGGACAAATTCACGGCCAAGCAAATTCTCAAAGCCTACAGGATAAAAACTCCAAATGGAATTTTATTTGACGGGAAGACCTTTAGCGGTAAATTGCCGATACCAGCGATAATAAAACCTGTTGCCGAAGGATCGGGCATAGGAATAGATGACAAAAGTTTGTGTTACGATGCAGATGAAATTCGGGAACGTGTTATTGATAGATTTGAAAAATTTGGTGAGCCATTTCTGGTAGAACAATTTTTGGACGGCCCAGAGGTTACGGTCGGAGTCATCGGATTTGGGAATGATTTGATAGTTCTGCCAGAACTGGAAATAGATTTTTCTAATCTGCCAGAAGGCGTAGAAAGGTATTACAGCCAAAGGGTAAAAGAAGATTTCGGCGCCCAAACTATTTACAGATGCCCATCCAATTTAGATGAAAAGATACGCGATCGCATTCGTGAAACTGCCGTTAAATCATTTAAAGCCGTCAAAGCGCGTGACTACATAAGAATAGATATGAGAATAGTCAACGGGATGCCATACGTGATCGAAATCAATTCTATGCCAGGTCTTGACCCGTTAACAAGCGATCTTCCAAAGATGACTATACCTTAAAAGCCGAATACTCATTTACTTTAAGCGGAGGGCAAGATGCCTCCGAGATGGCCTCCGCAGCAGCGCGAGGACCAGACATCGAGGGGGGCACCTGCCGCAGCGATGATTCGGAATTTGAAATTGGTTCAGTATAAAAAACATTTTTCCGCAAATCGAGACTTATCCGAACGTACTCTACACTTCTTTGAGCAATTATGGAGCCATACTTCACCCGGCTCCTACCCTTTTTAACGTGGGAAGAATAGAGAATGGGCTTACTTATGCCCATTACATAGAAGGTATAACACCTTCAATCGCAAACTTTCTTGAAAAATTAGATTCTGAAAGGATAACTCTCGGAAAATATTTCAAAATAAGGCTAAAGCCTATCAACGTTTGGCTTTCTGACACTTATGGCTCGAAGGGTGATAATCTTTACAAATTGTTGCAAAACACGCATGCTTACCATAAAATACTCGGACCGGATACATTACAACACAGGTACATAGTGGAGGATACCCTCAACGGCCTTGTACCATTTGTCCATCTTGCGAGGAAGTGCGGCATCGGGTTGCCTATAACTGAAAATTTGACAAATCTCATAGGTCACCTTTTGGGTATAGATGTTATTTCTCTTGGACGAGACTTGAATGATATGGGAATAGCGAGCATGGATGTCCAGCAGATAATTGACTATGTTACGAATGGCAATTGATCATGAAGATAGTAGGAGCGGCGGTTGAAAATTGCGTACATATTGCAGGTATACTCGATCATAGCCGTGAGTTACCGTCTAACGCCTTCTGTTGCGAGGAAAATTTTCAAACAAATCGAAGAAGAGATTCCCAAATACGGCCTTGAGAATAGGAAATTTATCTTCGGAGGAACGCCAGCAGTTGCACAGGTTGCAAGAGAATTCAAATTCTTTGACAGGGTCTTTTCTACTGAAGGGCAAAGAGAAATAATCAAATATCTTAAAGGTACAGATGAAAAACAAACTTCTCGTATCCCAGCACAAAACCTTATAGAAAGAATAAAAGAAAATGACCCCTATCCTTTGATAAGGCACCATTTCGGTCTATCTTCGCTTGAAAAAACCATTGAAGGAATAGAAAAGATATCTGATTCTAAAACTGTTGACGTCATATCTCTTGCTCCAGATCAAAACACCCAGCAATTCTTCTTCGAACCGGATAAGATGAACAACGCTTTGGATGGTGCCGGTGGTGTGCCGGTAAGAAGTGAAAAAGACTTTGAAAAAATTTACAACGCAACGAGAAGAGGAAATTACCCATTGATTAGAGTTTATTCCGGCACAACCCACTTGATAAAGATGGCCGAATTGCTTCAAAGAACTGTGAATAATGCGTGGGCTGCCATTCCGCTTTCGTGGTACAACGAATTAGATGGAAGAAGTGACAGAAAGTTTGTGGAAGCCGTCAGAGAAAACATCGGAGGCAAAGATTCTTTTGGATGCGATGAGTCTACTTTCGAAAAGTGAAGATCCATTCTTAGATCCTCAAACATACGATTCGGCCGTCAAATTGGGGTATTTGGACGCTCCAAACTTCATAGGTTCCAAGGTGGCAAAGGGAGTTATATCCACGGCTATAATAAACGGAGCATGCGAGGTTGTAAATCCAAAAACCGGTGAAATTGTAAGAGAAAAAGAAAGATTGGAATCAATCCGCAAAAAACACTAAAACAATCAAAGTTGAGTTGAGAATTGTGATATACTAATTTCTGATGAATTACAGAGAAAATGTAAGATTAGCGTTTGTATTTATTTTTGGCATTGCCATGGGTTTTCTCGAATCTGTCGTTGTGGTTTATCTGAGAAAACTCTATTACCCTTACGATTTTAGAGTACATCTGGCTATTCCATCCCATATAGTTCACATAGAGATGTTTCGTGAGATCATGACGATAGTGATGCTCGTAGTCGTGGCAACACTTGCCGGAGAAGATAAATTCAGAAGGTTTTACTATTTCATTTATCTTTTTGGAGTATGGGATATCTTTTATTATGTTGGATTGAAAATACTTTTGAACTGGCCTCCTTCCATTCTGACATGGGATATATTATTTCTCGTACCAACCGTATGGCTCGGCCCGGTACTTGCGCCGGTCATAGTTTCTTTGACCTTTATATCTTATGGCGTTATCATGATTTTGAAGAAAGAAAACTTCGATTTCGTCCAAATTTTGATCGGCCTATGCGGTGGTGTTGTAATTTTTGTGACTTTTGTAACGGTAAAAAGGCCGATTTTAAATTACAATTGGTACATGTTTGCAGTCGGAGAAGGGTTAATTTTGTTGTCTATGATAGAAAAATTGGCCTCGACACGAAAAAAGTTAAAAATGATTGACGTCTGATGATCCTTTGCGTGATCATATTTTATTTTCCCACTTTAAAACTTCATCATATTTACGACGATATTTTGTCCATATTTTATTTGGACTCCAACCACCTTCTGTCATATTTTTGAAAGAATTTAAATCCAGATAAAATTGGGATAAAACTTTGGACTTAGAATCGAATCAGATAAAAAAGGAGGGATTTCAAAATGAAAAAGGTTTTACTCATGCTTTTAGTTTCCATGCTTGCTTTTTCTGCTTTTGCGTTGACAAAGATCGTAATTGTCGGATCTACAACTGTGCTTCCTATAGCCCAACAGTGGGCGCAGGCTTTTATGAAACTCAATCCGGACGTCAACATTTCAGTCGTTGGAAATGGTTCTGGAAATGGCATAAAGGCCCTTCTCGACGGCCTTGCTGATATCGCCGATTCTTCAAGATGGATGAGCGATACCGAAATAAAATCAGCCATTTCAAAGGGCTTCTTTCCATTTCCAATAGTAGTTTCTTACGATGCTATAGCACCGATAGTCAATTCTAACAATCCTGTAAGAAATTTATCTCTCGATCAACTCCAGCAGATATACGATGGAAAGATAACCAATTGGTCCCAGGTTGGAGGCCTTGATATGCCGATTGTGGTTGTAACAAGAGACAACAGTTCCGGTACCTTTGAAGTATGGGCCGAAAAGGTTATGAGGGGTGCATTGGTCAAGCCAGGTGCTTTAACGGTCGCTTCAAATGCCGAGGTTGTCAGATCCGTTGCGGGTAACAAAAAAGCGATAGGATATGTGGGACTCGCCTATCTTGAAAGCAGTCCAGATATATCTGAGGTGGCAATAAGCGGTATGAAGGCAAATATTGAGGCCGCTCGTTCAGGTTCATACCCACTTGCAAGGCCACTTTTCATGATAGCAAACGGTATACCCTCGGGAGTAATTGCTCAGTTTATAAACTTTGGTCTCTCTCCGGCAGGACAGAAGATAGTTGCCGAGGTTGGATTTGTGCCAATTTATGAGGTGAAATAGGGGAGAATGAAAAGTACGATAGATCGCCTTATCTCCGTATCTGGCTTAACTTCGATCGCCATCATTGTGGCGATCACTTTCTTTTTGCTTTACAACTGGATACCTCTTTTTGAAACGGTTGAGCCTGTTGGTTTCTTTTTTGGTACTTTGTGGTATCCGACCTCTATTCCACCATTTTACGGCATCCTTCCTCTTTTGGACGCGACCTTATGGATTTCTGGGCTCGCAATCTTTATAACTATTCCTTCGGCTTTTGTTCTTGCGATCTTCATTACGTATATCGTTCCAAAAAAGTTTCGTTACATCTTAAAAAGTTTTTTGGAGATTTTTTCGAGCATCCCATCTGTAATACTTGGTCTTATAGGCCTTAGCATAGTCGCGCCTTACTTTCAAGATGTTTTAAACATGGATACAGGCCAAAATATTTTAAATGCCGCCATAATGCTCTCGCTTATCACAATACCGACGCCGGCCTCGATGATGGAAGATTTCATAAGTTCCTTCTCTCCAGATCAGAAAGAAGGAGCCCAGGCTTTAGGAGCGAATGAATTCGAAACTCTGACAAGAGTTATCATTCCTGGTCTTAAAGGTCCTTTTGCGTCTATAACGATGCTTTCTCTCGGAAGAATCTTTGGAGAAACGATGATAGTACTTATGGTTGCCGGAAATGCCGCGATCTTTCCTTCAAGTATCTTTCAACCTGCAAGGACTCTTTCTTCAACGATAGCCGCGGAAATGGGAGAAACACCCGTTGGAACCCCTCATTTTTACGCGTTGTTTGGGATAGGGGCTATCCTTTTTATCATAACCTTCATTATAAATGTTGCTGGAGAAGTGATAAGGCTCAGATACGAAAGGCAGATGATGAAATGATAAAAAGTCGTATGCTAAAGCAACGGATCGCCTTTTTAATTTTATCTATCATTTCAGTTGGAATTCTCATTGCAATGGGATCGATCTTTGCGATCATATTCATCAACGGATTTAGACTTTTGAACTGGAAATTTTTGACCTCAATAACTTCTTTCGATTTTAAAGGAATGCCACATGGAGGGGTAGGCCCTGCGATAGCGGGCACTTTCATCGTTACCGGCCTTGGACTTGCCTTTGCGGTTCCTATAGGTACGCTTTCGGGTATATATCTTTCTGAATACAGAAGCAAGGGTAAATTGTTTAACGTTCTTAGAATGATGGTCGCGAATCTTGCAGGAGTCCCTTCCGTGGTTCATGGCCTTTTCGGTTTGGCAGTATTTGTTGTATTTTTTAGATTTGGCTTTTCAATTTTGAGTTCTGCCCTTACGCTTTCGATACTTGCTCTTCCAATCATAATAATGGCAACCGAAAATGCGATGCGCGATGTCCCAAATGAGTTAAGAGAGGGCGCATTTGCTCTTGGATCGAAAAGATGGCAGAGTGCCTTGCTCGTGGCTTTTCCGGTTGCTCTTCCCAAAGTGCTAACGGGTGTTATTCTCGCAAGCGCAAGGATAGCGGGTGAAACCGCTCCAATACTTTTTACCGGTGCGACGCTTTATCTCGCACATTTTCCAACGGCGTTAAATCAGCAATTCATGGCTCTTCCCTACACTATATATGGCCTTATGACAACAAGTATCAATATAGAGGCGAGTACCAACTTCGCCTATGGTATAGCCTTTGTTCTCATCGCATTGATCACATTTATGAATATCGCCGTTGTTATCTTCAGATCGGCAAAAAGAAAAATCTAAGGAGGGGTTAAAATGGATATAGATTTAAAGGTTGAAGATTTATCCGTTTACTTCGGGCAAAAGAAAATACTGGATTCCATTTCTCTCAAGATCCCATCAAAATCCATAGTGGCGATAATGGGACCTTCCGGTTGCGGCAAATCAACTTTTATAAGGACGATAAATAGAATGAATGATAGGTTCGATGATTTCTATTCAACTGGAAATATCTTTTTTAAAGGGCGGGATACAAGAGATTATCCCGTCGAAGAATTAAGAAGAGAGATCGGTATGGTCTTTCAAAAGCCAAATCCATTTCCCAAGTCGATATACGAAAATGTCGTTTTTGGGCTTAAGATAAATGGCATCAAAGACAAAAAGATTTTGGATGAAAAGGTAAATCATTCCTTAATGGCAGCGTCGCTTTACGAAGAGGTGAAAGATAGACTTTTTGCAAATGCTTTCAAACTTTCAGGGGGTCAACAACAGAGGCTTTGCATTGCAAGAGCGCTCGCAGTGAGTCCTAAAATACTGCTTCTCGACGAACCAACCTCTGCCGTGGATCCAATAGCGACAAAACAGATCGAGAATGTGCTCAAGAATATAAAAAAAGATATAACGATAGTCATAGTTACGCACAACATACAGCAGGCGGCGAGGATAGCCGATTACGTAGCCTTTTTTTACATGGGCAGACTCGTTGAATTTGGAAAGGCCGAAAAGGTCCTGAACAATCCAGCGGAAAAGTTGACAGAAGAATACCTTATCGGAACGTACGGCTAAGCCTTTTCAAAGACTTGATGGATCCTTTGCGTAAAGGATCGCATCGTTCTTTTTTATTTTATTCAAAGATATCGCCCTCTTTAAAGCCTCATCAAAGGTTATCATTCCAAATTTGCTTCCGGTCTCTATCATCGAATCTATCTGATGCAACTTATTTTCGCGTATTAAGTTTCTAACGGCGACTGTTCCAACGAGAATTTCGACTATTGGAACATAACCTTTCCCATTTGCCGATGGCAAAAGTCTCTGGTATGCTATGCCAACAAGGGTGTTTGAAAGTTGGATTGCAATCTGCTTTTGCTGATGTTCGGGAAAGACGTCTATTATCCTTTCTGGTGCCGATCCGGCCGAATTAGTGTGTATAGTCGAAAAGACAAGGTGGCCTGTTTCTGCGGCGGTTAAGGCGAGTCTCATCGTCTCGATGTCTCTCATTTCTCCGACGAGAATTACATCCGGATCTTGCCTGAGAGCGTATTTTAGGCCATCCGCAAAGGAATCGGTGTCATTTCCAAGTTGCCTTTGATGTATCAAGGCCTGTTTGTTCTGAAATATGTATTCTATAGGGTCTTCTATTGTGATTATATGGACGGGCCTTTCTTGGTTTATTTTATCTATCATGGCAGCAAGAGTCGTTGATTTCCCAGACCCCGTAGGACCGGCTATCAAAACTATTCCGCTTGCGTGGTTTGCAAATTCAGAAAGTATGGGAGGAAGGCCGAGTTCTGTGAAATTTCTTATCTTGTAAGTTATTATTCTGAAGGCTGCCGCTATATTTCCCCTTTCCAAAAAAACATTTGCCCTTACCCTCGCAACATTTTCAAGCCCAAAGGAAAAATCAATTTCTTTTTTGTTGAATGGAATGTTGACAGACTTTAAAAGTTCACTTATTAGTTTCAATAATTCTTCGGATTTGTAGGGCTCGTACTTTACTTGCGGAACAAGATCGCCGTAAATCCTAAAGACTGGCGGTGTGTCGACACTCAAGTGAACATCCGAGGCATTCATTTTGTACGCTTCAATCAACAACTCAGTTATGTTAAAGGCTTTCATCTTTTAACCTCCAAAAATTAATCTTCTAATGATATAATACACCAAGGGTGGTCATGTGATACCTTTAAGCGTCGTGGAAGAGTATAAAGAGTCTTTGATGAAGATGGGCATCCTTGTCACGGATCTTTTGGATAAGTCCGTTTATGCTCTTATAAACAGAGATCTCGATATCGCAAAAAAGGTCATCGAAGACGATAAACTTGCAGACAATATGAGAGACACGATAGTTGAAAAGGGTACTCTCATAATTGGAGAGTATGCTCCGATAGGTCGCTCTTTGGTCGAAATAAGAAATGGCATATTGATAGCCAACTTTCTTGAGATGATAGGGGATAATGCGAGAAAAATTTCCCTTCAGACGATAGAACTCATAAAAGAGCCTGTGCTCAAACCGCTCGTTGATTTGCCGAAGATGGCGAAGATAACAGAAGAATTGTTAAGAAAAAGTATGTTGACATATTCGAATGGCAATTATAAAGTGTTAGAAGAAATGATTAAAAGCGAAAATGAGGTTGATAAAATTTCTGAAATAGTGGAAGACGAATTAAAACTTTACATGATGGAATCGCCAAAAAATGTTTCGAGGGCTTTAAGACTGATGATGATTTCACAACGTATAGAGGAAATAGCAGATCTATCTCTTAAGATCGCCTTCCTCTATTCGACGGGAGGTAATTTGTGAAAACTCTTTACAAATACGTCGCCAAAGAGTTTGTCTTTCCATTTTTTGCTGGCCTTATCGTTTTCATAATCTTCGTGAGCGTGGAAGTCTTGTACCAATTATCGGACATAATAGTTCAAAACCATGTCAGTATATTGAATTTATTCGTGCTGCTTTACTATTATATTCCTCAATTTGTGGGGATGGGGGTACCGGTAGGAGTTTTGCTTTCCATCTTTTGGGTACTCTCGAACTTTTATACCCGCAGGGAAATGATGGCCTTTCAGGTTCACGGAATAAATTTAAAGCGTATTGTGATTCCATTTTTGATCCTTTCAGCCATTTTGAGTTTTTTGACATATTTAGTTTCTAATTACGTTGTACCGTCCTTTACAGAACAGGCTTCGAATTATCTCCAAAAATCCGTTTACAGATCGAATTTTCCGAATATACAGACAAATACTTTTTTCAGGGCCGGGGACAATTATTTTTACGTGAGCAATTTCAATCCAAAAACCGAGCAGTTTGGATCTGTTATGATAACGCATCTTTCGGGTGATGAAGTGACGGTAACCTACGCCCAAAGCGCCTATTTCAAAGATGAAAAATGGTATTTGATAGATGGAAGAATTTACACTCTCAAAAATAACCTTTTGACTTTCGATATGTCCTTTAGTACCATGAAACTGGATATAAACCAAGACATAGTTCAATTTCTGAGGTCTCAAAAAAGTGCCCAAGAGATGAGTTCATCCGAACTTATCGATAGAATAAAACTTTTTCAAAAACTTGGACTTGACGCAAAGCCTTTCATAGTTGAACTTTATTCAAGATATGCGAATGCTTTGGGGGCGCTTATAATAGCATTTTTTGGCGTTCCATTCTCTTTGTTTTTTGGGATAAAAAGCAAGGCATGGAGTGCGATAATAACCTTTGTGCTTGTCGTTTTGTATCAAGGTTCCGGCGCGTGGTTAAGTGCTATGGGTAAAAGCGGGTTGATAGATCCTGTACTTGCGGCATGGCTGCCGGACATATTGTTTGGAATTGTTGGTCTTGCCTTTTTCATCTTACTCGACAGTAAAATCATCTTTAGGATAAAAGAAATTCTCGTTAGAATAATGCCTTTTGCGGTTGTTTTTCTGCTTTTTGTAGCCGTGTCTGGCCATGCATTTGGTGATACGGTCAAGATAAGCGCTGGGGAACTTAACCTGATCTCCGCAACTCAGGTCGAATATACCGGAGGTGTTAAACTTACCTCTTCACAGTACACGATCTCGGCCTCAAGCGTTGAGATATTTTTTAACGATCAGCGCCAGGCGATAAAGGCAATCTTTTCAGGGAATGTGGTCTACATTCAAGGCAAAAACACGATATACGCGTCTCAAATGACTGTGATTCTCGATCAAAGCACTTCCTTTCTCATCGATCTCCGAGGGAGTGTAAGCGTAAAAAACGCCGCTGGTACCCCTCAAAATATTTATTTTTTCGGATCGAATGCTTACTACAATACAAATACAGGTACGACGACAATATACAATGGGTATATCACAACGTGTACCGCGAGTCCGCCGCATTACGAATTTGCCGCATCAAAGATATACCTTGTCCCGGGCGATCATTTGATAGCCGATAACGTAGTCATGTACCTTTTGGGAGTTCCGATCTTTTATTTCCCACAATATTATTATTCATTGGCCGGAGGAAAACAACCGATGGAATTTTCGATAAATTATGCGGGCTCGCAAGGATGGTATACGGCCATTAAATTCAATTTTGCGGCCACAAAAAATTTGAATGGAGACGTTTACGCCAACTCTTACACCAATGGCCCCTCGACATACGGGATAGATCTTGCCGGTACGGCCGTTAACGTTCCTTATCTTTTTTCTTATTCAAATACTCAAACAGGCGGTCTTATAACGTCACAAATAGTTCAATTCGGAGTTTCCGGAACACTTTTCAACCTATTCAATGCCGCTTTCAGTTATCAAGATCAGATAAGTGGAAATACATCGAGTGAGAATTCGACCTTATCTTTTTCTGGGAATGTACTTGGAGGGAGTATGTCCGCAAAACTTATACAGGCGGTTTCCGGATCGAATCAAAGTTATACCCTTCCGTACCAGATTCAAAATATCAATACAAAAATTGGATCTGTCAATGTTACCGGCACTTTAAGCGGAAATAGCAGTTTTGCACTCCCGGCAAATGCTTTCTCAACCTCTCATTCTTTGTCAGGGAACTTTTCATGGCCGCTTAAATTTTTAACCCTGAATTCCATAACGGGATCTTATTCTGCCGCCTTTGGAGTCGGCACAAGTCAGCCTCTTTCTTATTCGACATTTATGGACGCATCGTACGCTTTTAACGCCCTCAATTACAATTTTTATGGACTGGGTTTGAATTTTTCTTATGGAGCAAAAAGTGGCTTTTCGATCTCAAATGCGAGCCAATTCGGAGACAGATTGGCGCTGATAACCAATACGAAGGCATCTTACAACCTTTTTGGAGTGGGATTATCGGCCCTTTACAATTACACGCAGGTTGCGGGTCAGAACCTTTCAGCGTTCGACACAAATAGTTTTCAGAACAACATTGGTCTGACGGCAAATTATACCTTTCCGATTATCCCTTTGAGTGCACAAGGTCAGATAACTTACGATTTTAACAATCCTATCTCTCCATGGTCAAACATTACACTTACGACTTCTTCAAAATTCAATATTTTCGGTGTTCAAAATGTTTTAAATACGAGTTCTATAATCTCTCCTTCTCTAAAACCGATAAACACCCAGATAACGTTGAATTCGAATTATGGCGGTCTTTCCTATCAGGGACAGACGCTTTACAACTACGGAACGAATTACACATCTAATTCTCCTCTAACTCTTGCGAATCAAATAAATGCCAACATAGGAAATCTCGGATTTATAACTGATTTGCGATTTTCTTCTCAATTTTCGATGAATATCTTTCCAAATATCTCCTTTAACTGGCCCGTGCCGATAACTCTGTCAGCGAATGTACCCGATTTGAATCTTGGAATTTCGGCTCAGGGAAATATTTCAAACTATCAGGTTCAGTCTATGGCCATTAATTTTACAACTGGATCACAGTGTCTTGGCCTAAAAGGTACGATTGCCTTTAACACCCAGAATGGATTTAACTTTTCCCAATTTACTTTAACCCTTTTCATAGTTCAATTCCCGGAAAAATATATTTCTTACGATCCGGTAACCAACAACTTCAATTTTTCTATATTTTAATGAGGTGATCTTATGGAAAATTTGAAATTGATCCCTCAAAGCAAAGAAGCCGAGGAGGCCGTGATAGGCGCCATCTTCATAAATCCCGAGAGTGCAGATCAGGTCTTTGAAATCCTTAAACATGATGATTTTTACTTTACCCCTACCAAACTCATCTTTCAGGCCATGGAAGAGTTATTTCAAAGTAATAAACCTATAGATGTGCTTTCGGTTACCGATCTTTTGAGCGCAAAAAAGCAACTCGATCTTGTCGGCGGAGAGGTCAATATCGTTCACTTTGCCGATTCAGTACCGGTTCTTGGAAATGTGGAGTATTATTCAAAGATAATAAAAGAAAAGTCGTTGCTAAGGCAGTTAATATCCGTCTCTGGAAAGATAATAGATGCGGCCTACGATCAAAGGGATCCCGAAGACATACTCAACGAAGCGGAGAACATGATCTTTAAAATAGCGGAAGAAGAGAATTCGAGAACTTACATGCCCATAAGAGAGATCATAAATTCGACTTTCGAAAAGATAGAAAAATTAAAGATAGAAAAGGAATCTCCCGAAAGTGGAATTCTTGTCTCAGGCCTTCCGACGGGTTTTAGAACACTCGATGCCATGACGGCGGGATTTCACAAATCAGATCTTGTCATAATTGCCGCAAGGCCTTCCTTGGGAAAGACGGCCCTGGCATTGACGATGGCAAAAAATATGGCCTTTCTTTATCAAAAAAAGGTTGCGATCTTCAGCCTCGAAATGAGCGCGGATCAACTCGCCCAGAGAATGCTCTGCGCAGACGGATTTGTAAACCTTCAGAGTTTAAGAAGCGGTGTTATCTCAACGGATGACTGGAAAAGATTGACCAACTCTGCAAGTAGATTAAGGGATCTGCCGATAATAATAGATGACGATCCGCTTGTAGACGTTTTGAAGATAAGAACAAAAGCAAGAAAGATAAAAAAAGAGTTCGGCCTCGATATTGTCTTTATAGATTACCTCCAGTTGATCCGATCGAGAGAGAAGAGAGACAACAGGCAACAGGAGATATCTGATATATCAAGAGCCATGAAACTTTTGGCAAGAGAGTTAGATGTTTGCGTTGTGGCTCTTTCGCAACTTTCGAGAGCCGTCGAACAAAGGGACGAAAAAAGGCCGAGACTTAGCGATTTGAGGGAATCTGGTGCGATCGAACAGGATGCGGATGTTGTGCTTTTCATTCACAGAGAGGATTATTACAAAGCCAAAAAAGAAGAAGAAAAAGATCAAAAAGAAGACGCCGACAATCCAAAAGAAGCAGAAATAATCATTGGAAAGCAAAGGAATGGGCCTATAGGAAGTATAAAAATAAGTTTTTTACCCAATTACGCGCTCTTTACGGAAAAGGATTTAATGCATTGATGGAGGTGAAATGTGCCGCTCATAACCTTTGAAGGAATAGACGGATGTGGAAAATCGACCCAGATTTTGATGCTCAAGGAATATTTTGAAAGAAAAGGTATAAAATGCTATGTTTTTAGGGAACCGGGAGGAACAAAGATAGGAGAAGAAATAAGAAAAATTCTTCTTGATAACGCAGACTTACCGATGGATCCAAAGACTGAATTTTTGCTCTTTGCAGCATCAAGGGCCCAACTTGTTTCTGAGGAGATAAAGCCGAGAATAAGGGCCGGCGAATTTGTCATTTTGGATAGATACATAGATTCTTCAGTTGCCTACCAGGGATTTGGAAGAGGACTCGGAAAAAAGATCGTAACCTTCATAAATGAATTTGCCACCGACATTACATACCCCGATCTCACTTTTTACATAGAAATAGACGAGAAGACTTTTGAAGAGAGGAAAAAGGAGAAAAAGGATAGAATTGAATCGGCAGGGATCGAATTCATAAGAAAAGTTATAGAAGGCTATAATCAGATATCTACCTCTTCAAGATTCATCAAAGTAGACGGTAGAATGGAACAAGAGCGATTATTTCGTGTTATAATTGAAAAAATAAAAGAGAATTTTAAAGTGTGAAAATTTTATCGTTAAAGTGTTATAATTTGTAAAACTCCATGAAGGAGGTGCCCTATTTTATGGCTAAAGTAGGGGGAGTAACGGTAGTTGATATAGGTTCTTACAATATAAAATCTGCATTTGCCGAAAGAGTCGCGGATGGATTTAAAATCCTAAGTTATACGAGCGTCAAATCCAATGGCCTGTATGGGGGACAGATAGTCGATGCTTTGAGCCTTAAGGCAAGTGTTGGCGAGGCTTTAAGCGAACTTCAAACACAGTTGATGAAAAAATCTCTCGGTGGACATCTCGTGGTAACGGTCTCAGAGAACTTTTTCTCTCTTGAATCTGCCAAAATCAACAAAGAATTCTCAAAACTTGAAACGATCTCTCCTGGACAAATTCAAGAAATAAGAAAAGAGGCTGTCAAGAGTCCTGACATAATAGACGTAATACCGGTACGTTATACCTTAGATGATGGAAGAAGGGTTATAAATCCTCTTTCCATGGCCACCTCTAAGATTGCTGCCGATATTGTCAAGATCAAAATGGACCCGCTTCACAAAAATGAACTGATAAACCTCTTTCAAGGCTATGTATTCGATTCCATAAACATATTACATCCTGGCCTTGTCGCCGGGGAAGGCGTGCTTACCGAAAACGAAAAGAATCGGGGAGTAATATGCCTTGATTTTGGGTATTCTACTTTCAAGATAAGCGCTTACATGGATGGAATGCCGATTGGGTATAAATTTATCCCTTTGGGTATAGAAAAGATAATAAAAGATATAGCGACAGTCTTCAAAGTTTCATATCCAGAAGCCGAGAGAGTTCTATTTTATCATTCCAATCTTGATTATGAGAAGTTAAATGAAAATGATATGGTTGAGGTTGTCGATTTTAGCAAGACTAAAAAAAGCGTTAAGAAGAGATCTATATCCATGGCGGCATACGCAAGAACCAAAGAAATGTTAAGCCTCTCAAGAAGAAGTTTGAGCGAAATTCTCAACGCGAATCCATCCTTTAACCCTATAGGAATAGTCATTACAGGGGGAGGAGCATCTATACCTGGTGTATCTTCAGTTGCGAGTGCGATCCTCAACCTTTCCGCAAGAAATGGAAATTACATCTCATCGAATAACGTCATAGTTACGGGAGCAGAAGATGTAATGGGTGTACCGGCTTATGGACCTCTATTCGGAGCATACATATACACCTACAAATACGGAAGATTGGAAACCAGGCCCGTTCAGCAGGTCTCTGCCCCTGCCGCAAGCGTGCAAAATATTCAACAGTCAACAGAAGAAGAAAGAGAAAGCACTCAAAACGGAACATTTAAAAAATTATGGGATTTTTTGAAAAAATTGGTATGATCTCTCCTGAAGGAGGTATAATAAATGCCTTTTGAGATCACAGAAGACACAAATAAAGAAAGAAAGATAAAAAGAGTTCCGGTAATAAAGGTCATGGGAGTGGGCGGAGCGGGAAATAACGCTATAACGAGAATGATAGAAGCGGGGATAAAAGATGTAGTTTTTGTTGCCGCTAATACCGATTTGCAGGTGCTCGAAGCGAGTCAGGCCGATGTTACCATTCAACTTGGCGCCGAAACAACAAGGGGGCTTGGAGCGGGAGGATATCCTGAGATTGGCGAAAAGGCCGCAGAAGAAAGCAAGCCCGCAATTCAAGAAATACTCGATGGTACCGATCTACTCTTTCTGACTTGTGGTATGGGTGGAGGAACTGGTACTGGAGCCACACCGGTGATAGCGAGGATCGCAAAGGAGATGCAGATCCTAACGGTTGCGATCGTGACAACGCCTTTCTATTTTGAGGGAAACAACAGATGGAGAATAGCAACTGAAGGCCTCAAAAAATTGCATTCAAATGTTGACACGCTCATAAGAATTTCAAACAACAAATTGCTCGAAGAACTTCCACCGGAAACGACAATACCCGAAGCCTTTCTTAAGGCTGATGAAACCCTTCACCAGGGAGTAAAGGGAATATCCGAACTTATAACAAAAAGAGGATATATAAATCTCGACTTTGCAGATGTCGAGGCTGTAATGAGAAATGCTGGACCTGCCATGCTTGGAATAGGAATAGGAAAAGGCCAGAACAGAGCAGAAGATGCTGCGAGAATGGCTATGGATTCTAAACTTCTCGAACAACCAGTTAAAAATGCTTCTTCAATTATCTTGAACGTTTCTGCCCCAAAGAATGTAACGATGAAAGAAATGCATGCCGCGGCCTCCGTTATAAGACAGGGATGCAGCGAAGAAGCGGATGTCAAATTCGGACTTATAATAGACGATTCCGTTCCAGAAGATGAAATGCGAGTTACTCTCATAGCAACCGGGTTTGAAGAGGCAGACAAATTACTCTTTACAGATAGTGATATACCAGCAATATACAGGTCGGGCCTTGATGATTTCTTAAGGTAAGAGTGGAGGATTTATTTTGGCAACGCCTTACAAAAAAATAGGCGAGATACTTGTTTCTATGGGATATATAACCCAGCAAACGCTCGATAAGGCTCTTGAGATATCGCAAAAGAGCGGTAAGATGCTTGGAGAAGTGCTTGTTGAAAATCATTTCGTAACCTGGAATGATATTGCAGACGCGCTTGCGGCACAGTACAATTTGCCGAGAATTCAGGATCTTCCTTCTAATATTCCCGCAGAGGTAGTAAGTTTAATACCTAAAAACCTCATAGATACCTACAGGATAATTCCGTACAGAAAAGATGGAAATAATTTATGGCTTGCCACCGATAATGTTCTGAATTATACTCAAATAATAAGAGAAGTGAGGTTTCTTACGAATCTTTATCCAAAAATAGCCGTTGCTTCCAAAGATATATACGATACGGCTTACCAGTACATATTTGGATCTCAAGTTGACACATCGGAGATAATTTCAAACGTTGAAACCGTCAAAGAAGAAGAGGTAAAAGAAGAATTCATTGAATCTGAAGAAGCCCCCGCTGTCAAACTTGCAAAAACGCTCGTTGAAAATGGGATAGTTCAGAACGCGAGCGATATACACATAGAGCCAACCCATCAAGGTGTAAATGTAAGATACAGGGTCGATGGCGTCCTTAGAAAGGTTACATCGTATCCCAAATCAATGCATGCCTCAGTTATATCGAGGATAAAGATAATGTCAGGCCTTGATATCGCCGAAAAACGTGTACCGCAGGATGGAAAATTCTTCATGAAATATCTAAACGAACAATACGATTTTCGTGTGTCGACGATGCCCACTATATACGGTGAAAAGGCTGTCTTGAGGATATTGAAAGTCTCTTCTTCGGAACAAAAGGTCTCGGATCTTGGATTCAGTGAGTACAACCTTAAGAGATTCAGAGAACTCATAAATTATCCTTACGGGATAATTCTTTTAACAGGTCCGACCGGAAGTGGAAAATCGACAACCCTTGTCGCGGCCATAAACGAAATAAAGGATGTAAGTAAAAATATAGTCACAATAGAAGATCCTGTTGAGTACAACATAGAAGGAGTAAATCAATGTCAGGTGAATATTGAAGCGGGCCTTACATATCCGAGATTTTTAAGATCGGTGCTCCGTCAAGATCCTGATATAATAATGATAGGAGAAATAAGAGATAAAGATACGGCACAACTGGCAGTCGAGGCGTCGATGACCGGCCATCTTGTCTTTAGCACGCTTCACACGAATGATGCTCCTTCTGCCATTTCAAGACTCATAAATCTTGGAATAGATCCGCATATGCTTGGAGTTGCTCTTATTGGAGTGGTTGGGCAGAGACTCGTTAGAAAACTTTGTAACGATTGTAAGATCGAAACAATGGTAAATGATGATGTATTGAAAGTGGCTAAAACATTTTATCCAGAGATTAAACCCGTCATGTATCAGGCTGTTGGATGTAGAAATTGCAATGAAGGCTATAAGGGAAGAACGGCGATAAATGAGGTTATGATAGTTACTGCTAAATTGAGAGAACTTATTTATCAGGGAGCATCGGACAACGAACTTAGAGAAATGGCCATACGTGAAGGCATGAGAACGATGTTCGAAGATGGTGTGGAAAAGATACTGAGAGGTATAACTTCTTACGAAGAAGTTAACCGTGTGGTGAGGAGTGCATGAATTCAGATGGATACAAATATTATTCTCATTCCCCTCAAGAGTGGGAAAAGATAGACAGCCAGAAAAATCCGAAAAAGCCCAAAAGGCCTTTCGGAAGGGTTAATTTTATTCTTGGAATAAATTTTGCCGCAATTTTAGCCATTTTTTTGATCTATTTTGGTTTTAGCGGATCAAATACCGTTAATGTTAATTCACTTGCAAAAGTTGGTGATTTTCAGATCTACATTACCTCTCCAAAGGAGAATTATCTTTCGGGAGAACCTCTTAATTTTTACGTTTATCTTTCAAATTTATCCTCTTCCTCAAAGAATTTTGATATATATTCCTTTAGCCTTAAAATAACGGGCAATTCAACTCCTGTCTACCTATTTAACACCTCAGACGTCATAAAATCGGAAATAGGGCCTAACAGTACGATTTTACTTTACGAGTTGAAAAAAGATACAAATCTTTCAAACCTTAAACCGGGCGAATACACAGCGAAAATACTCATGAACTTCGACGGAAAGATAGTATCTATAGAGAAAACATTCAAGTACTCTTCGGTGATCTTCGCATCAATAACTTCTCCAAATGATTTCTTTATCCAAGGCCAAAGCGCGGATTTAAGTCTTTACGTTCAAAACAACACACCGAATACCGTCAATCTAAATGTCAACGATATCTCCTTTACCCTTCTTAATTCAGACAAAAAAGTCTTCAATTCTCAAGATATCGCCATTAATTCCTCTTTTCCCATCCAGCCTGGTCAGCAAGCCTTAATCTACGATTACAAAACCATCCCGCTTAATGCCGGAA
>CAYSSO010000001.1:2095-7469 GCA_964433875.1 uncultured Mesoaciditoga sp. | reverse complement strand
GCGCCGCTATATCTGGATCTCAGGATCTATCTGCCACATCTTTAATTTCAGTTATAAACAGATCAGATCTCAGCGACACTTCTGGCATAAAGATAATTTCTGATATTCCCTTATACGTGAATAAAAGTGTGCCTGTTTCCTTTTCGATATCCCTTGTAAATAACGATCTTTTCAGCAAAAAATACGTTGTGCTTAACTCTCTTACTGTTATAGTAAAACAGGGCAATGTAGAACTTTACAGATTTTACAATGACAGGTCCCATAACATAATCATAAATCCTGGTGGCGTAAGGTTGCTCCTTGATTCTAAATCATGGCAGACTATCACTTTCCCATCAACGGGTACCTATGATTTTAATGTTATAGCGAAGATTGGTAATCAGTTCATAGATTACAGCAAAAAAATTCAATCTTTGTGAGGAGGAAGATAAAATGTACAGAATCATGGTATGGGGAATGGGTGCCATGGGAAGTGGCATTATCAAAAACATTCTCCAAAAGCGTAATCTCGAACTTGTCGGAGTCATCGAAACCTTCAGAAAAGATCTCGAAGGTAAACCATTAAAATCTTTTGGGATCGAAAGTGATATTCTGGTATCCTCTGATCCACAAAAAGTCATTTCAGATCTTGATCCCGACCTAATAGTTATAGCGACGGCTTCTTTCGTTCCGGTAGTTTTCCCGATGATAAAATTGGCAGTGGAAAATTCGGTAAACGTTATAACTCTCGCCGAAGAGATGGCCTATCCTTGGATAGATTATCCCGAACTTTCGCACAGAATAGATTCGATGGCCAAAAAACATAACGTTTCTGTCCTTGGAACTGGTATAAATCCGGGCTTTGTCCTCGATACTTTGGTATTGTCCCTTACCGGTGTATGCTTAGACGTCAAAAAGATAAAGGCCCAGCGCATAAATGATCTTTCACCGTTTGGAAATGAGGTCATGAGAACACAAGGAGTTGGGACAAGCGTTGAAGAATTTTATGAAGGCATAAAAAGTGGTAAAATCGTTGGCCATATCGGCTTTAGGCAATCGATTTATATGATAGCAGATGCCCTTGGATGGAAGATCGAAAAGATCGAAGAAGAAAGAGAGCCAATCGTTTCAAAGGTATATCGCGAAACACCTTACGTTAAGGTTAAACCTGGTTACGTTGCCGGATGCAAGCACATAGGCCGCGGATTCGTAAATGGCGAGGTTAAAATCGAACTTGTTCATCCACAACAGATTCACCCTGAACTCGAAGAAGTAAAGACCGGAGATTTCATTCAAATAGAAGGAGAGCCTAATATATCTTTGGAAATAAAACCAGAAATTCCTGGCGGAAAAGGTACAATAGCAATGGCTACCAATATGATACCAAAGGTTATAGAATCGAAGCCCGGCCTTATAACGATGAAGGATTTGCAAATACCTTACGGAATAATAAGTGATATATCAAGGTGAGTGCCATGGCCAAAAAAGGAGAATGGGTCAAAATTCACGATGTAATTCTAAGTCCATCTGATCGTGCCTCGTCTTTGCCGAACGATACAAAACAAGTTCCCTTTGAGATGTGGGTAAATGGATTTTTGAATCATGACGCTAACATAGGAGAAAGGGTTGAGATTACGACCTTAAGCGGCAGAAAGGTCGAAGGAATTCTTGTTGAGGTTAACCCTCGATATACGCACGATTTCGGAGAACCCTTACCGGAACTTTTGAAAATAGGCCCTGCTTTGAAAAGCATACTTGAAAAAGGTGATGCCTAATGTATGAAGAGATCATAAAAAGGAAGAACGAGATAATAAAAAAAGCCGTCGGTATAGATTATTCAAAGTTCGAAATCGAGGGCATAGCCTTTGATTACGAGAGAATGATGAAAGAAGTCTCATATACCTTTGATGAGATAAAAAAGATACAGTCGGAAACGCAGGTTGGAAATACACCGCTTGTCGAACTTAAAAATCTTACCAAACTTGTAAGAATGTATTCTAAAAAAGGAAAGGGCGCACGCATATTTTTAAAAGATGAGGCTGCAAATCCTTCTGGCAGTTTTAAAGACAGAAGAGCATCTGTATCCGTCTACCACGCAAAAACACACGGGTATAAAGGCGTCATAGCGGCCACTTCTGGCAATTACGGAGCGGCAGTTGCTTCGCAATCTGCGAAGTACAATTTGCGTGCCATAATAGTGCAGGAAACCTTTGACAGCAAGCATATAGGACAGCCAGAGATCCTCGAAAAGGGACGTGCATGCGAAGGTTATGGCGCAGAGGTTGTTCAGTTAACCGTCGGACCCGAATTATTTTATTATACTCTCAAACTACTTGATGAAACTGGCTTTTTTGATGCGTCTTTGTACACTCCATTTGGAATCGCAGGAATTGAGACTCTCGGATATGAAGTTGCAATGCAGGTTAAAGAAAAAACAGGTAAGTTTCCAGAAGCCGTTGTAATCACACATGCTGGCGGAGGAAATGTCACGGGTACGGCAAGAGGGTTAAAGATGGCCGGAGCGGTCAATACAAAGGTCATAGGAGCGAGCGTAGACTTAAGAGGTCTTCACATGGCAAGCGATCACGATTTCAACAGAAAATCCTTTACAACCGGTCATACGGGCTTTGGAATACCATTTGCGGCCTACCCGGACAGGGTAGATGTGCCGAGAAATGCCGCAAGGTCTCTTAGATATCTCGATAGGTACGTCCTCGTGACACAAGGAGAAGTCTTCTTCACTACCGAGGCGCTTGCACAGGTTGAGGGTATGATGAGAGGGCCGGCAGGAAACACTTCTCTCGCGGCCGCGATAGGAATTGCCAAAGAAATGGATGAAGATGAGATTTTAGTCGTTCAGGAGACGGAATACACAGGCGCGGGGAAATTGCCGAGCGCACAACTGACCTTTGCCAAAAAAATGGGAATAACGGTTAAAAATGGAGATTCACTCAAAGAAGATATACCGGGAAAGGTTATAGCGATACCTGAAAGTTTAGACCAGATAGGCGTTATAGAATACCCTCTCGAAAATTTAAAAAGATCTTATTTAAAAGAAGCCATGAAGATATACGATAAGAAAGATTTTTCTGATGCAGAAATCGAATTCATGGCCGAGGATACCCAATCAACGATTGAAGAGATAAAAGAGAGATTAGAGGTGTTAAATAATGACAAGATCAGATGATTTTGAGGAGAGAAGCGCGCATCTTAAAGGATTAAGCGATGAAGAACTCGACAGGAGATTCTGGGAACTTGTCGAGAAAGTCGTCGATCCTCTGGTAGAACTTGCAAAGACTCATACATCGCCTTCGATCGAGAGATCAGTTTTGCTGAGAATGGGATTTGACAGTATAACTGCCAAAAATCTTGTTGACAAGATCTTCGAACAGCATTTACTCGGTAAGGGTGCCGGAAATGTAGTTTACAGATTTGCGAAGGCAAAAAAGATGGATTACCTTGACGCGGGTCAGTTGCTTGTAAAAGAAGATCACTGGGATGAGGTAAGATCACTTTTTGGGGTTGATAAAGATGGACGTTAACAAAAAAATAGATATAAATGAAATACTCAAAGATCTCGAACATTACAGGCCAAAGAGACGTGGATGGACGTGGAGAAAACCATATCACGGCATGATGGATGGATACGAATACAAACAGATAAGCGAGCCTCTCAAAAATTCTGTTCCGCTTCCGGCCGCGCATTATTTCGATAACATAGATCCTCAACCAGACCTTGTCATAACGAGCGAAATAGCATCTGGAAGATTTGAAGACGACATAAGAAGAATGAGAATGGCCGCCTGGCACGGCGCAGATCACATAATGGTTATAAGAACGCTTGGGCAATCGCACATAGATGGCCTTATGGAAGGAACTCCAGAGGGAATAGGTGGAATACCCATAACAAGAAAGCAATTGAGAGCCACGAGAAAAGCCCTCGACATGATAGAGGAAGAAGTCGGAAGGCCAATAAATCTTCATTCCTACGTTAGCGGTGTCGCAGGGCCCGAGATAGCCGTCCTCTTTGCAGAAGAAGGAGTCAACGGTGCTCATCAGGATCCTCAATACAATGTCCTATACAGAGGCATAAATCCCGTGAGATCCTTTGTTGATGCTGCAGTTGCAAAACGCATAATGGCATGGGCAAATATGCTTCAAATAGATGGCGCGCATAATGCAAATGCCTCTGCGAGAGTATCGTGGAAGGTTATGCCAGAGTTGCTCGTTCAGCACGGCATAAATTCGCTCTATTCGGTCAAAGTTGGAATGAAGCCTGAAAATATAGCCTTATCTACCGTTCCACCAACGGCAGCGCCAACCCCGGCTATGAGAATAAATCTTCCTTATGCAGTTGCAGTCAGGGAACTTTTTAAAGGTTATAGGTTCCGGGCCCAGATGAATACAAAGTATATAGAATCGGATCTATTCGATGCGACGAGAATGCATATGATAGATGCCTTTATAACAAGGTTAACCGGCGCCCATCTCCAGTCCACAATAACTCCAGATGAGGGAAGAAATGTACCGTGGCACATAAATTCGATTCGCGGCGTTGAAACTGCCAAACATGCCCTTATAGCCTTAGACGGACTTACAGATTACGTCAAAATAGACAGAGAGAGAATAAACGAAAAGGTAAGAGAATTAAAGATGAGAGCGATCCTAATGCTCGAAGAGATAATAGAAGTTGGTGGTTATTTTGAAGCCGTAGAAAGAGGGTTCTTTGTCGATAACGGATACTATCCTGAAAGAATTGGAGATGGCATAAAAAGAAAGAAAGATGGAGAGATCGCGGCGGGGACTGTGGTACCGAGAGACAAAGATTACATGGCGCCCGTTTGCGAACATTTTGGATACAACAACCTTCCATCTGGAATAGAGAAGCCATGTGATTTGATAGGCGGATGCACACTTTGCAAGCCAGAAAAGATAAAGTACATAGACGAACTCGATGAGAGTGACAATGTGAATTTGAGGTTGCAAAAGATCGAAAAAGATGAGATAAAGCCTGAAGTTGAATGGTCAAATGATGGAGTTGTCCAGATTGACATGACCTTTCCAACCTCTCCAGACCTCGCGGAAGCCGCGGCTATGGAAGTGGCGAAAAAGTTTGGCCTTACGGATGTAAATGTAATTCATAAAACCGTACTTCATCCCGCCGAAGGCACCTATGTCGAAATAAAGGGAAGAGTTCCATTCTCAATAAACCTTAAGAATCTTAAATTGCCGGAAAAGATAGAGCAATTACCGGATGAAGAGATAATAGACTTTTTCAAAAGATACCCCGTTAGCGTTGTTGCCGGCACAGTTGGAAATGATGAACATTCAGTTGGATTGAGAGAGATACTCGACATAAAGCACGGTGGAATAGAAAAATATGGAATAAAGTATG
>CAYSSO010000001.1:0-2085 GCA_964433875.1 uncultured Mesoaciditoga sp. | reverse complement strand
CTATCTTGGAACAAGCGTGCCGGTTGAGAAGTTGATAGACGCGGCAGTTGAAACAAACTCTGTGGCGATCCTGGCATCGATGATAATAACCCATAACGATGTGCACATTCACAATATGAAAAAATTGAACGATCTTGCGATAGAAAAGGGCGCAAGAGATAAAATGATCCTCGTGGCTGGAGGTACGCAAATAACAAACGATCTTGCAAAGTCAGCCGGTATGGATGCCGGATTTGGAAGAGGGACACACGGTGCAGATGTTGCGAGTTTTCTTGTAAGAGAACTTAGAAGGCGAGGGTATCATTGAGCGAGATAAAAATAATATGCGAAGATGAATTTTTAAAAAATGTAGTGAAATCGAATTTAAAGGATTTTCCCTTATCTGAGGACCAAAAGATAAAGGACTTAAAAGACATATTCATCTTTTGCGCTTTAAAAGATTCGGATATCGAAAGAATTAAAGATTTAAGAAGGCAGATCAAAAACCTTTTTATCCTTATAGTACCGAGAAAGTCTATACCTGATCACGATTTAAAAATGATGGCCGATCTCGTGCTTGAAGAGCCGGTAGATTTCGCAGATCTATCTTTCAAGATCAAGTTTTTCCTTGCATTTCCGGATCTTTCAAAAGACTATTCGGGAAGTTTCGATCTTTTCTTTTCGACGATAGACGAATTTTATTCGAAGATAAAAAGATCTGAGAATTTCTCGATAGAATTACTTCAAAAACTTGATAAGATAGCCTCGATAAGGGACAATGATACCCATGGCCACACTCAAAGGGTTGGAGAACTTTCAATGCTTTTGGCAGAAAAACTCGGAATGAATGTGGAAGACATATTCAAAGTGCGTATGACCGCACCTTTGCACGATATAGGGAAGATAGGAATACCCGATTCCATTCTTTTTAAAAAGGGACCTCTCGACGAAGAAGAATGGAAAATAATGAGAACTCATACCAAAATAGGATCTGAAATACTCGACGGAAATGATGATGTGTTGATATTCGCAAAAAACATAGCGCTATTTCATCATGAAAGGTACGATGGAAAAGGTTATCCAACAGGTATAAAGGGAGAAGAAATACCTTTAGAGGCAAGAATAGTTACAGTCGTCGATTCATTCGATGCGATGGTTTCAAAAAGGCCTTACAAATCCGAAAGGAGTATTCAAGAGTCAATAGGAGAACTGATGAAAAACGCAGGTACCCAGTTCGATCCCAAAATCGTTAGCCTTTTTGCAGAAATATCTGATAGAATAGAAATGATGTACAAAATCGCAAAAGATTTTCAAAATGAAGGAGGCTTCTAAATGAAGGTGGGAGATAGAGCCGTAGATTTTGAACTTTACGATACCGATCTAAAAGTCAGATCCTTGAAAGAATTTGCCGGTAAAAATGTGGTTCTTGCCTTTTATCCCGGCGCGTTCACAAGCGTATGCCAGAAAGAGATGTGCACGTTACGCGACAGCCTTTCAAAGTTCAACAAATTCAACGCGCAGGTGGTAGGCATAAGCGTTGACGGCCCATTTTCAAACAAGGCATTTGCACAACAGAATATGATTAATTTTCCCATTTTATGCGACTTTGAAAGAAAGGTATCAAAGGTTTACGGTGGTCTTCATGAAAATTTTGTCGGCATCAAAGGTTATTCCGTCGCTAAAAGATCTGTTTTTGTTATCGATAAGAATGGAAAGATAGCCTACACATGGGTATCTGAAGATCCGGGCAAAGAGCCAAATTATACAGAAATCGAAAATATCTTATCAAAGTTGGGATGATCGCGGTGAAAATTTTATTCAAAAACGCAACTGTTTTTCCAATTACATCTAAACCATTCAAAGGAGACGTACTTGTCAAAGACTCTAAAATATACAAAATCGGCGAATCGATAAAAAGGGACAAAGATGCAGAAGTAATAGATCTTGATGGAAAGTATTTAGTCCCGGGTTTCATAGATGCCCATTCCCACATAGGGTTGTGGGAAGAAGGAGTGAATGAACCGGTCTCTTCAGATGGTAATGAATGGACCGATCCTGTAACCGCAGACGTTAAGGCAATAGATGGATTTAACCCCGAAGATCCTG